>MKJX01000171.1 GCA_001942415.1 Pseudonocardia sp. CNS-139 | reverse complement strand
CCAACAGGGTGCGGTGGCCTGAACGCCAGCCTCTCGCGGACCCAGGACGGTTCAGTCTGGCTATGGGACTACTCGACCCGGCTGCGCTTGCCGCGGAGACGAGTACAGCCGTGCTGCTCGTGGTAGCTGCGCTGGAGCGGTGGCTGGCGGGCGCGAGAAGGCCGGCGCCAACCTGCTGGGCTGACCTGGCACGTGGTCGGATTGCGAAGTTGCGAGATCGGGCACGCTGCACGTTCACAATTGACGGGTGAAGGAGAACAGCCGGTCGACCTGGGTGAACCCGGCGCGGTCGTACATGCGGTTGGCGGGGCCGCGGTCGCGTTCAGGGTCGCCGGGCGGAGCGTCGTCGTCGACGTAGAGGATGGCCTCGCGGGCACCCAGGTCGGTGAGTATGTCAAGGGCGGAACCCAGCACAGCCCGCCCCAAGCCACGACCCGTGCGGGTGTGGCGACGCTGATCCACCACAGCACGCCGATCCCGGCAACAGGGCGACCGATGGTCGCGTCAGCGACCAGTTCTCCGTTCTCGTGGACTTCCAGTCGGTTGCCGGAGGGTCGTCGGACTCCTCGACGGTGACGTGGGCAGCGCGTGGCAACCCGGCGCTCGGCAGGTTGATATGCATGTAACGCCACAGATCACGGCCGACGAACCCAGCTTGTTCGAGTACTCGTCGGGTAGTCGAACGTGCTTTGCTCGGCAAGCCCTCCAGTCCGAGGGTCAAGGCTGAGGCGAACTCGAAGGCGTGCACCGTGCGCGGTCCGAGCTGGTCCAGCGCATGGCTGACCAGCGCATTCGCGAGGGCCTCGTCCTCCCGGCAGTGCAGCCACAGAATGATCCCGGCTCCGTCGTGAGGGCGAGTGGCGTAGGAGACGGCGCCGACAGCCTGGTCGTCACCGCTGACAATCACGTCGGTGGTCGATGGGTCGAGCTCAGCCCACCAGCCACCGTCCACCGGTGAGCGGCCGGCCAGAGCTTCGGCGAGCATCGCCGCCGTGGTCTCGGGCTGACCGAGCAGCCGGTCGGCCGCGATCAGGTCGAGCACCGCAGCCTGATCGCGTGCGACGTAGGACCGCACCGACGGACTTGCCATCTGCGGGTGCGGCCTAGCTCGCCGGGGTGTCGAACTCGCCGGCCTTGACGGCGGCGACCCACGCCGTCATCGCGGTGCGGGGGAGCAGGAGCGCGGCCTGCTCGGGGTGCTTGCTGTCGCGGACCGCCACCCGGCCGTCCGGCAGGGACGCGACCTCAACGCAGGCGCCGCCATTGTCATCTCCTCCACCGGAGAAGCTGCTCTTACGCCACGGCGCGCACGCCAGCAGTTCATCCACCCACCCAATCCCCTTCATGCGTAACTGTTCGCAGCGTCGGTGATCAGCTTCACCGAAGCTGCCTGCGACAGCGCTTGGCTGCTCAGGACGCCGAAGCGCAACGTGAACCGCCGGACGTCATTTCGGTCCTCGAAGTAGACCCCGCGCCCGGGCCCATCGGTGTACCCGATGTCGGGCATCGGGTCGGGCAGCGTGAAGATCGTGAACGGCCCCTCCAGGGCGGGACTTGCTCCCACCGACTTCGGCAGCACCTGGATCGTAACGTGCGGCGCCTCGGCCTCGTCTGCCAGCCGCCGGAGCTGGTTGCGCATCACGAGCGCGCCACCGATCGGTCGTTCGAGGACACCTGCATCCAGAACGACGTGCAGGTCCGGCGGTGTTGGGCGAACGAGAATCCGCTGGCGAGCCAGCCGGGCCGAGACTCGCCGCTCGACCTCGTCCTCGGCGAGATCGGGGTGGAATGCCGGTGATCACCGCCCGTGTGTACGCGGCGGTCTGGAGGAGTCCCGGTACGAGAAGAGTCTCGAACTGTCGATACTCGGTGAGCGCGCTTTCCCACCTCAGGAAATTCAGGAGGTTTCGTGGAACGCCTTTCTGGATGTCATGGATCCAGTCACGCTCCCGCGAAGCGCCGGCGAGCTCAACCAGCTCAGCACGGAGATTCCGGTCGGTCACCCCGTACACGTCGAGGAGCTGCTCCACCTCCCGCGGCTTCACGCCTTGCTCGCGGTTCTCGATCCGGGAGAGCTTCGGCCGCGACCACTTGCCCTGACCCTTGCGCAGCTCGGCGATGACCTGGTCGTGGGTGAGACCGGCCTGTTCGCGCAGCTGGCGGAGCGTCTCGGTGAGCTGCCAGCGCCGGACCGTCGCGCTGGCGAGGCTGTTGTCCTGGGTCACGAAGATCCTTACGCCGTTCAGGTGAACAAGTGGACGTCCACTTTTGAATCTGGACGTCCAGATCCAGTATAGGCACCTACAGGTAGTGCCAGCGCATGCACAGGAAGTGGGAGGCAGCGATGCTACTGGGGGCGGGACGGCAGCCGCGGCGGAGGCCGACGAACGAGAGCTGACCCGGTTCCTCGACGCGATGGTCACCGAGGAGGCGCCGCGCCTGTTCGCCGTGGTGCAGGTGTACGGCGAGCAGCTCGACGGCTGGATCGTGGCGTGGGGGATCGCCTTCGAGGGGCGCGCCGAGGTCGTCGGTGTCGACGAGCGAACGCGCATCAGCCTGAACGAGCCGGAGCGTGCGGCACTGGCGTTCCGCGGCTGCCCGGACGTCACGACCCGACTGGTGTGGGCCGACCCGACATTGGCCGCCCGGCCGGACGGCGGGGAACCGACTGCGTCCTGATCACAACGGACCACGGACATGAAAAGAGCCGGGCCGCCCCTGCGGGGGCGGCCCGGCTCTCGGTGGTGACGCGCGTCAGGCGATGTCGCGGCGGCGCTCGGCGAGCAGCTCCAGGCGCTCGGTGAGCAGCACCTCCAGCTCCGCGATGGAGCGGCGCTCGAGCAGCATGTCCCAGTGGGTGCGCGGGGGCTTCGCCTTCTTCTGCTCCGGCTCGGCGCCGTCGACCAGGCGGGAGATGCTGCCGTGCAGCCGGCACTCCCAGGTGGCCGGGGGCTCGGCGTCGTTGGCGAAAGGCACCTCGAAGTCGTGCCCGCGCGGGCACGCGTAGCGCATCGACTGCCGCGGCGCGAGGTCGTGGTTGCGGTCGGTCTCGTAGCTGACAGCCCCGAGCCGGCTGCCACGGAGCACGCGGTCGGCCATGCGTCATCCTCCCCTTCTACGCCGAGGGCTCGTTCCCTCGGCCGTCGCCACCGGGTGTAACGTCTGCAGCACAGCCGTCCATTCCCGCCATCGGGACCCAGGCTCCGGTATCTGTCGTCACACGACAGACGCCCGACGTTCGCCGTCCCGATAGTTGAGTGTCCCTCATGGCCGCGCGCTACACACGCCGTTGTGACCTGTCAGCCAGTTGTGACTTATGTCACCGGGCTCTGACGTGCTGTTTACACCCGGGCTGCACTTCGTTACCCGGCTGTGGTTGTGCGCGCTAGACCTTAGCTGGTTCGGGGTTCCCCGCGGCCCGGATCGCACGCCGCAGCGGCACGATCGCCAGGCCGGCACCGCCCAGCACGAAGAACACGAGCAGCGAGATGATCGCGGGCCGGAACGAGCCGGTCGCGTCGGCGACGGCAGCGAAGAGCAGCGGGCCCAGCCACGAGGTGCCGCGCTCGCCGACCTCGTAGAGCGCGTAGTACTCGGCCTCCCGGCCGGCCGGGACGAGCTGGCTGAACAGCGACCGGGTGAGCGCGAGCGTGCCGCCCAGCACCAGCCCGATCCCGGCCCCGACCAGCAGGAACCCGACGGGGTCTCCGGGCGCGAGGGCGAACGCGCACGCCACGACCACCGTCCAGACGACCAGGCTGGCGAGCACCGTGCGCTTCGCCCCGAACCGCGCGGCGGCCCGCCCGTGCAGCACCGCGCCGCCGTAGGCACGAACTGCACGACGAGGATCGTCGCGATCAGCAGCTCCCGGGGCAGCAGCAGCTCGCGCTCGCCGTAGAGGCCGGCGATCTGCGCGACGGTGCTGATCCCGTCCGCGAACAGCAGGTACGCGCCGAGGAACGCGAGCGTCAGCGGATAGCCGCGGGCCTCCCGCAGCGTCGCGCCGAGCTGGCGGAACCCGGCGGTCAGCACCGCGGCCCCGTGCTCGCTGCCCTGCGGCGGCTGGTGGCGGCGCAGCCGGGCCAGCGGCAGCAGCGTGAACCCGGCCCACCACAGCCCGGCGAGCAGGAAGCAGACGCGCACCGCATCGCTCTCCGACAGCCCGATCGCGTCCCGGCCCAGGTAGATCGCCAGGTGCAGGACGAGCGCGAGCCCGCCGCCGAGGTACCCGAACGCCCACCCGCGGGCCGAGAGCGCGTCCCGTTCGTCCGGCCCGGACAGCTCGGGCAGGAACGCGTAGTAGACGACGATCGAGGCGCCGTAGGCGGTGTTGGCCACGACGAAGAGCCAGAACCCGAGCTGCCAGTTCGTGCCGGCCATCAGCCCGAGCGCGGCCGGGCGCGGCACCGGCGAACGCGAAGACCGCGAGCATGCGCCGCTTGTCCTGGGTGCGGTCGGCGACGGCACCGGCGATCGGCAGCACGACCACCTGCAGCAGCGTCGCGATCGAGACCAGGTAGCCGTAGACCGACCCGGCGGCGACGGGCACGCCGAGCAGCGAGACGTCGCAGTCGACGAGCGCGGTGTCGCCGGGGCACGCCTGCCCGGACGCGCGGGCGTCCGCCTCGGCGATCCCCGTCAGGTAGAGCGAGAGGAAGACCGTGACCACTGAGGTCTGGAAGACCTGGCTCGCCCAGTCGTAGAACACCCAGCCGGTGCGCTCGTGGGCACTCGCCCGTTCGCCTGCCGTTGTCACGTCGCCGGTCAGGCGGTGCGGGCCGGCGGGCGGACCGGCCAGAGCGCCACCAGGCCGACGGCCAGCACGATCAGGATGCCGATCATGCCCGCGCGGTCCGAGCCGAACGCCGCCGTGAACACGCCGACGAGGGTGGGCGCGAGGAACGACACGGCGCGCCCGGTGGTGGCGTAGAGCCCGAAGAGCTGGCCCTCGTGCCCCGCGGCGCGAGCCGCGCGAGGTAGGTCCGCGACGACGACTGCGCGGGCCCCACGAACAATGTGAGGATCAGCCCGAAGATCCAGAACATCGTGGGCCCGGACACGAAGAGCAGCACGGTCCCGACCACCAGCATCCCGGCCAGCGACCCGACGATCACCGCCTTGGGCCCGACCCGGTCGTCGATCCGGCCCGCCACCAACGCCCCGAGCGCTGACGTCACATTCGCGACGATCCCGAAGATCAGCACGTCGCCGGCGCCGATGCCGTACACGGTGACGGCCAGCACCGCGCCGAACGTGAAGATCGCGGCGAGCCCGTCGCGGAAGAGCGCGCTCGCGCCCAGGAAGTAGACGGTGTGCGGGCTGACCCGGTAGAGGTCGCGCAGGTCGGTGAAGAGCTTGCGGTACGACGCGACGACGCCCAGCCTCGGCGGCCGGTCCGGGCGCGCCGGCGTCTCCGGCACCACGAGGAACATCGGCACCGCGAACACGAGGAACCACGCGGCCGCCACCAGCGCGACCACGCGGATGTTGAGCCCGTCGTCGGTCGGGACGCCGAGCGCCCCGCCCTCGCCCGCGATCAGCCCGACGTAGACGGCCAGGAGCAGCACGATCCCGCCCAGGTAGCCCATGGCCCACCCGAACCCGGAGACGCGCCCGATCGTGGCCGGCGCGAGACCTGCGTGAGCACCGCGTTGTAGGACACCGACGCGAGCTCGAAGAAGATCGATCCGAGCGCCAGCAGCAGGAGCCCGAGCCAGAGGTAGGTCCAGTCGTCGCGGACCAGGAAGAGCCCCGCCATCGTCGCGATCGTGAGCGCGGTCCACGCGCCGGTGGCGAACTTCCGCCGGCCGGCCGCGTCGGCGTTCTGCCCGAGGACGGGCGCCAGCAGCGCGATGACCAGGCCGGCCGCGCCGATCGCGTACCCGAGCCAGGCGTTCGCGCTGGTCCCGCCGGGCAGGTCGGCGCCGACGCCGTCCACGAGGTAGACGGAGAAGACGAACGTCAGGATCACCGCGTTGTACGCCGCGGAGCCCCAGTCCCAGAACGCCCAGGCGACCACCTGCCCGCGGCGGCCCGCGGCGGCGGAGTGGCCGGTCACCTCCGGCGCGGCGGTGTTCATGCGCGGACAGTAACGGCCCGTGGCGGCGTCACGCCGCTGCCCACTGGTCACGTTCTTGCAGCAACGCGCGCAGCAGGTCGGGCCGGTCCGAGAGCAGCCCGTCGACCCCGATGTCCAGCAGCGCCGTCATCTCGGCCGGGTCGTCGACCGTCCACACGTGGACCTCCCGGCCGGACGCGTGCGCGGTGCGCACGAGCCCCGCGTCCACCACCGTCAGCGCGCCGAACCGGCGGGGAGCTGCGCGAGGTTCCCGGCCACCGGCGGCGCCGGCAGCAGCGAGAGCGGCCGCGGCAGCGCGTCCAGCCACGCCCGGCTGCGCAGCCCGAACGCCGAGCCCTGCGCCATCGACGTGCACAGCTTCGCGCCGCCGCCAGAGCGCGCCCGCCCGAGCCACCCGTCGTGGTAGCTGCCGAGGCACACCCGGTGCCAGCTGTCGGTGCGCTCCAGCAGGGCGAGCACCGGCTCGACGACGCGCCCGACTTCAGCTCGATCGTGATCCGGGTGTCCGGCAGCTCCGCGAGCACCTGCTCCAGCAGCGGGATCGGCTCGCGCCCCGCCACCCGCACCTCGGCCAGCGCGGCGGCCCGGGCGAGGGCGATCGGGCCGCTGCCGTCGGTGGTGCGGTCCAGCGTCGCGTCGTGGTGCACGACCGGCACGCCGTCGGCGCTCGCGTGCACGTCCAGCTCGAGGTAGCCGAACCCCTCGTCGACGGCCCGCCGGAACGCCGCGAGCGTGTTCTCGCAGCCGGCGAGGTCGCCGACGTGCCAGCCGCGGTGCGCGTACGCCCGCGGGTAGGGGCCGTCCAGATAGGGGTGGGACACGCCGGGAGCCTGCCAGCAGCGCCGGATCAGCCGCGACGAGGGAGGCGTTGCGGCTCGGTGAACAACGGGGCGAGCAGGTCGCCGTGCTCGGCAAGGCGCGCCGGCAGGTCCGCCGCCGTGAACCGCAGCTCCTCCGGACGGCGGCAGGACCGCACCTCGTCCCAGGTGACAGGTGTGGCGACGGTCGGGCGGGCGCGCCCGCGCAGCGAGTAGCTCGCGATCGTGGTCTTGTACGGGTTGTTCTGGCTCCAGTCCACGAACACCTTCCCCCGTCGGCGCGCCTTGGCCATCGTCGCCGTGACCCGCCGCGGCGTCTCCGCCTCCAGCTCCTCGGCCAGGGCCTTCGCGAACTCCGACGTCTGCTCGGGCTCCGTCACCGTCACCGGCAGGTAGAGCTGCATGCCCTTGCCGCCGCTCGTGCGCGGGTACGCGCGCAGCCCGTCGGCGGCGAGCCGGTCGGCCAGCCGCTCGGCCACCCGGGCGCAGTCCACCACCGTGGTGCCCTCGCCCGGGTCGAGGTCGAAGACCACCAGGTCGGGCAGCGTGCGCTCGCCCCCCGGCCCGACCCGCCACTGCGGCACGTGCAGCTCCAGCGCCGCCAGGTTCGCCGCCCAGGCCAGGCCCTCGGCGTCGTCGATGAGCGGGAAGTCGGCCGTCTCCGAGCGCCCGCCCGGGGTGCCGACGCGCGCCGTGCGGATCCACGACGGTGCGTGGCGCGACACGTCCTTCTCGAAGAACGAGCCGCGTTCCACGCCGTCCGGCCAGCGGACCATCGTGACCGCACGGTCGCGCAGGTGCGGGAGCATCACCTCGGCGACGGCCAGGTAGTGGGCGAGCACGTCGGCCTTGGTCGTGCCGGTGAGCGGGTAGAGCACCTTGTCCGGGTTGCTGAGCCTCGCCCGGCCGTAGCCGGCGCGGGCGCCCGCCGGCCGCGGCCGGGACGGCTCGGGCGGACGCTCGACACCGGTCGCCACCTCCACCCAGCGCGCGCTGCGCCGGCCCGGCTCGTACGGCGCGTCCGGGTCCTTCGCCACCACGTACGGCAGGTTCTGCTGAGCGGCGGCCGCGACCACCTCCTCGCCGCCGCCGGGGAAGACCGGCGCGAGCTTCCAGTGCGGCCCGTTCAGCGGCAGCCCCTCCAGCAGCGCCCGCCGCTCCCGGAACGGCAGCCGGCCCGCGTCGCGCCCGTCGAGGTGCAGCAGGTCACCGACCCACAGCTCCGCGCGCTGCGGCGGCCCGGTCAGCTCGCCGTCCAGCAGCGCGGGGGTGGCGCCGAACGCGTTGCCGAACTCCGCCAGCCGCGGGACGTCCAGCTCGGCGCCGTCGCCGTCGGTGAACCGGGCCCGCGCGCCGTCCACCCGGACGACCACGCGCTGCCCGCCGAACCCCACCTGCAGCCACCACTGCCCGTCGCGGGGGAGCGGGCCCGGCGTCGCCAGCATCGGGAGCGTGTCCTGGGGGAGCGGCTCGCGGTCGGGCGCCGGGTCGGAGCGGCGCAGCAGCCAGTTGTCCTTGCCCCGGTCCGCGGCGCCGCGCGGCTCGGTGCGGATGAACACGAACCGGCCGGACGCACGCTCGCCGCGCATCCGCACGATGACCTCGCGGGAGTTCCACTTCTCGGTCTCGTACGTGCCGGTGTCCCAGATCGTCATGGCCCCGCCGCCGTACTCGCCGGCCGGGATGTCGCCCGAGAAGTCCAGGTACTCGATGGGATGGTCCTCGGTGCGCACCGCCAGCCGCACGGTCTCGGTGTCGACCGGGAGGCCCTTGGGCACCGCCCACGACGCCAGCACGCCGTCGCGTTCGAGACGGACGTCCCAGTGCAGCCGGCGGGCGTGGTGCTCCTGGATGACGAAGCGGTGCCCCTCGCCCGTCGCGGCGGGATCCGTCTCCGGGACGGGCTCGGGCGTGCGCCGCGCGTCGCGTTTGCGGCGGTACTCGTCGAGCGGCACGCGTTAAGGCTAGTTCTTGCGTCCAGAGGGGAGCCGATGTGAACATAGCCTTGCCTCAATGAAGGAGCGCCTGTGTACGTCTGCATCTGCCACGCGGTGCCGGACACCGAGATCCGGTCCTGCATCGCACGCGGTGCGCGCTCCGTCGAGGAGGTCGGCGACGCCTGCGGTGCGGGCACCGGCTGCGGCTCCTGCCACGACCACATCGACGTCATCCTGGCCACCGCCAACGCGCCGGCCGACCTCGCCACGCTCCCCGCCACCGCCTGACCCCGCGCCGAACTGGTCTGACAACCCTTTCCTGAGGGTGCGCTGACCTGCGCAAAGGCGACACTGCGTGGTAACCCGATCGGGAGTGCGAGCTACCGTCGCGGCGACCCTGTCCGCCGACGAAGCGAGGACCGAGCCATGCGTGGCGACGACGAGATCATCGCGCTGCTCAACGAGCAGCTCACCAGTGAGCTGACCGCGATCAACCAGTACTTCCTGCACGCGAAGATGCAGCAGAACTGGGGCTTCACGAAGCTCGCGGAGTACACCCGGCACGAGTCCATCGACGAGATGCGGCACGCGGAGAAGATCACCGACCGCATCCTGTTCCTGGAGGGCCTGCCGAACTACCAGCGACTCCTCCCGCTCCGGATCGGGCAGAGCGTGCGCGAGCAGCTGCAGTCCGACCTCGCCATCGAGCTGGAGGTCGTCGAGCGCCTGCGCCCCGGCGTGATCATGTGCCGGGAGAAGGGGGACGCCACCACCGCGAACCTCTTCGAGGAGATCCTCAAGGACGAGGAGCACCACATCGACTACATCGAGACCAACCTCGAGCTGATCGACCGGCTCGGGGAGCAGCTGTACCTGGCCCAGCTGGTCGACCAGCCGCCGACGTCCGGCTGACCGGCGTCGCCCGTCGGCTATCGTCCTCGCGCCAGGACTTAGGTGAGGCAAAGCTGAGGAGCGACGAATGGCCCGATCCCGCGTGGCGCTGACGGCGGTGCTCGCCGGCATGGTCGTGCTCGCCGGATGCGCCGGCGGCCCGGCAGCACCGGCCGGCTCCTCAGCGGCGCCCGCGGCACCGGCCGCACCCGCCTCCCGGGGGACGCCACCCGGCCCGACGGCCATCCCGGACGGGATGGGCGCCCCCGAGGCCGACGGCGTCTTCCCGCGCACGATGACCCACTTCGGCGGCACCACAACCGTCCCGGCCGAGCCCCGCCGCGTCGTCGTGATCGCGACCGGCCAGACCGACGCGATGCTCACGCTCGGCGTCGTGCCCGTCGGGGTGGCCTTCGGCGACGACGCCGACCTCGTCCCGCGCTACCTGCAGCAGGCGTACCCGCAGTACGCGGGCGCGCTCGCGACGATCACGTCCGTCGGCGCCCGCACGAACCCCAACCTGGAGTCGATCGCGGCGCTGCGGCCCGACCTCGTGCTCGCCAACGCCGCGGCCGCCCAGGACATCTACCCCGCGCTCTCGCGGATCGCGCCCACCGTGCTCGTCGAGGGCACCGGCGTGAACTGGAAGCAGGACTTCCTCATGCTCGCCGACAGCCTCGGCCGGGAGGGCACCGCGCAGACCTGGATCGACCGGTTCGACGCCGACGCGGCCGCGCTCGGCGCCGCGGCGGGCGACCAGACCGTCTCGTTCGTGCGGGTCACGGCCGACCGCACCCGCATCTTCGGCGTCGCCTCGTTCGCCGGCTTCATCGCGTGGGACGCCGGGCTCGCCCGCCCGCAGGCCCAGCAGTTCGACAGGACGTCCCAGGACCTCTCCGGCGAGGAGCTCCGGCTCGCCGACGGCGACTGGATCTTCTACTCCGTGCAGGGCGCGGCCACCCCCGGCGCCGCGGCGTCCGCGCCGTCGATCGCGAGCCCGCTGTGGCAGTCGCTTCCCGCCGTCGGGGCCGGGCACGCCGTGTACGTCGACGACGACCCGTGGTACCTCAACGCGGGCCCGACCGCGGCCCGGGTGGTGCTGACCGGCCTGGCGGACTCGCTCGCCCCGTGACCGTGGCACCATCGCGCAGGTGAGCAGCAGACCTGACCAGGCGCAACAGCTGCGGGACCTCGCTCGGCTGCGCCGCGTCCGCGACCGGATCGACCGCGAGTACGCCCAGCCGCTCGACGTCGAGGCGCTGGCCCGCGGCGCGCACATGTCGGCCGGCCACCTCAGCCGGGAGTTCCGGCGCGCCTACGGCGAGTCCCCGTACTCGTACCTGATGACGCGGCGCATCGAGCGCGCCATGTCGCTGCTGCGCCGGGGCGACCTGAGCGTCACGGAGGTCTGCTTCGCGGTCGGCTGCTCGTCGCTGGGCACGTTCAGCACGCGCTTCGCCGAGCTCGTGGGCGTGCCGCCGAGCGTCTACCGGCGCGAGGCGGCGGCGCAGGAGATGGCGGAGATGTCGCCATGTATCACCAAACAGGTGACCAGACCGGTCAGGAATCGAGAAGCACCCGTCCCCGAGCCGCACCTAGCGTGACCGCCATGGACCTCACCATTTACCAGTCCTTCCTCCCGCAGAACGACCACGAGGCGGCCATCGCGTTCTACCGCGACATCCTCGGCTTCGAGGTGCGCAACGACGTCGAGTACCAGGGGCTGCACTGGATCACGGTCGGCCCCGCCGACCAGCCGGACACGGCGATCGTCCTGCACCCGCCGGCCGCGGACCCCGGGATCACGGACGAGGAGCGCCGCACCATCGCGGAGATGATGGCGAAGGGCACCTACGCCGGCGTCAACCTGGCCAGCAAGGACCTCGACGGCACCTTCGAGCGCCTCCAGGCCGGGGACGCCGAGGTCGTCCAGGAGCCGACCGACCAGCCGTGGGGCGTGCGCGACTGCGCGTTCCGCGACCCCGCCGGCAACATGATCCGCATCTTCGAGGTGCGCTGAATCTTCGCGGCACGGCGGGTCCGAGGTTCGCGGCCGCCGTCGCGGCTGCGGGCCTGGACCGGCCCGGCCCCACAGGATGGAGACACGATGAGCACGGCCACCCGGACGGACACGCGGTCGCCTGCGCCGCACGCCGCCGACAGCCACGAGATGATCCGCGTGCACGGCGCACGCGAGAACAACCTCAAGGACGTCAGCGTCGAGATCCCGAAGCGCAGGCTGACGGTGTTCACCGGGGTGTCCGGCTCCGGCAAGAGCTCGCTGGTGTTCGGCACGATCGCCGCGGAGTCGCAGCGCCTGATCAACGAGACCTACAGCGCGTTCGTGCAGGGCTTCATGCCGACGCTCGCGCGGCCCGACGTCGACGTGCTCGACGGCCTGACCACCGCGATCATCGTCGACCAGGAGCGGATGGGCGCCAACGTCCGCTCCACGGTCGGCACCGTCACCGACGCCAACGCGATGCTGCGCATCCTCTTCAGCCGCCTGGGGCAGCCGCACATCGGCTCGCCGCAGCGTTCTCCTTCACGTCGCCTCGATCAGCGGCGCCGGTGCGGTCACCATCGAGAAGGCCGGCCAGAAGATGAAGGAACGCCGCGAGTTCAGCATCACCGGCGGCATGTGCCCGCGCTGCGAGGGCATGGGCTCGGTCTCCGACTTCGACCTCACCGCGCTCTACGACGAGAACAAGTCCCTCAACGAGGCGCGGTCACCGTCCCGGGCTACTCGATGGACGGCTGGTACGGCCGCATCTACCGCGGCTGCGGCTTCTTCGACCCGGACAAGCCGATCAAGCAGTTCAGCAAGCGCCAGCTCGCCGACCTGCTCCACAAGGAGCCCACCAAGATCAAGGTCGAGGGCATCAACCTCACCTACGCGGGCCTGATCCCGCAGATCCAGAAGTCGTTCCTCTCGAAGGACCGGGAGGCGATGCAGCCGCACATCCGGGCCTTCGTCGACCGCGCCATCACGTTCGCCACGTGCCCGGAGTGCGGCGGCACCCGCCTGTCCGCGGCCGCCCGCTCGTCGAAGATCGCCGGGATCAGCATCGCCGACGCCTGCGCGATGCAGATCAACGACCTCGCCGGGTGGGTGCGCGGTCTCGACGAGCCGACCGTGGCGCCGCTGCTGACGGCGCTGGGGGAGACCCTCGGACTCGTTCGTCGAGATCGGGCTGGGCTACCTGTCGCTCGACCGGCCGTCCGGCACGCTGTCCGGCGGCGAGGCGCAGCGCACCAAGATGATCCGCCACCTCGGGTCGTCGCTCACCGACGTCACCTACGTCTTCGACGAGCCGACGATCGGCCTGCACCCGCACGACATCCAGCGCATGAACGACCTGCTCCGGCAGCTGCGCGACAAGGGCAACACCGTCCTCGTCGTGGAGCACAAGCCGGAGGCCATCGCGATCGCCGACCACGTCGTCGACCTCGGGCCGCGCGCCGGCACCGCCGGCGGCCAGGTCGTCTTCGAGGGCACCGTCGAGGGGCTGCGCGCGAGCGGCACGCTCACCGGGCGGCACCTCGACGACCGGGCGTCGCTCAAGCCGTCCGTGCGCACGCCGTCCGGTGCGCTGGAGGTGCGCGGCGCGACCAGCCACAACCTGCAGGGCGTCGACGTCGACATCCCCGCTCGGCGTGCTGGTCGTCGTCACGGGCGTGGCGGGCTCGGGCAAGAGCTCCCTCATCCACGGCTCGGTGTCCCGGCGCGACGGGGTCGTCGCGATCGACCAGACCGCGATCCGCGGCTCGCGGCGCAGCAACCCGGCCACCTACACCGGGCTGCTCGACCCGATCCGCAAGGCGTTCGCCAAGGTCAACGGCGTGAAGCCGGCGCTGTTCAGCGCCAACTCCGAGGGCGCCTGCCCTCCCTGCAACGGGGCCGGCGTGATCTACACCGACCTGGCGATGATGGCGGGCGTCGCGACCGTCTGCGAGGAGTGCGAGGGCAAGCGGTTTCAGGCGTCGGTGCTGGAGTACCAGCTCGGCGGCCGCGACATCAGCGAGGTGCTCGCGATGCCGGTGGCGAGGCCGAGGAGTTCTTCGGCGCGGGGGAGGCGCGCACGCCCGCGGCGCACGCCATCCTCGACCGGCTCGCCGACGTCGGGCTCGGCTACCTCACCCTCGGGCAGCCGCTCACCACGCTGTCGGGCGGCGAGCGGCAGCGGCTCAAGCTCGCCACGCACATGGGGGAGAAGGGCGGCGTCTACGTCCTGGACGAGCGACCAGCGGCCTGCACCTCGCGGACGTCGAGCAGCTGCTCGGCCTGCTCGACCGGCTCGTCGACGCCGGCAAGTCGGTGATCGTCATCGAGCACCACCAGGCCGTCATGGCGCACGCCGACTGGATCATCGACCTCGGGCCCGGTGCCGGCCACGACGGCGGCCGGATCGTCTTCGAGGGCACGCCCGCGGACCTCGTCGCGGCCCGGTCGACGCTCACCGGCGAGCACCTCGCGGCGTACGTGGGCGCCTGAGGTCGGATCTCTTGTTGCAGCAAAGCCACCCTCACGCCGTCTGGCTGCATGAGGGTGGCTTTGCTGCAACCGCCGGTCGAGAGCCGATAATCGACGTTATGACAGAACGGCACGGCAGGGGCTAGTTCGGGTGCCGGCCCGTTAGGCGGCCCGCTCACGCGTCCGGCGGCGGGTGACGACCACCGCCACGACCGTCCACACCGTCGCGGTGACGAGGAGCAGCACCGCGGCGTTGCCGACGGACGACGCCGTGATGATGTCGGCCCCCCGGTCGATGTCGTCCTGCAGGCCGGCGAGCCGCAGCACCGGCACCCAGGACGTCACGTCGTCCAGCTCCGGGTACAGGAGCGCGACCAGCACCAACGCCGCGGCGCTGACGGTGAACGGGACGGCCACCGGCGCCGTGAGCCGGTGCCGGCGCAGCGTCCCGAGCGCGAGGACGCTCGGGAGCGCCGCGACGGCGAGCGGGACGACGCTGACGACCGCGATCACCAGCATCCAGCCCGGCGACGCCAGCCGGACGATGACGGCGACGGCGAGGGCCGCGAGCTGCAGGGCGACGTTGAGTCCGGTCGGCACGGCGCCGATCATGACCGGCCCGGGCGGGGGCGCGCATCGGTAGGACTACGTGCCCCGCCGCGGGGTCAGCGCGCCGCGAGGATCTCCAGGTAGTGCGGGTTCTGCATGACGCCGAGCACGTTGCCGAAGGGGTCGACCACGGACGCCGTGACGAACCCGGAGCCGCGTTCGGTGACCGGCTCGTGCTCCTTGGCGCCCAGGGCGACCAGCCGCTCCAGGGCCGCGGTGACGTCGTCGACGTGCCAGTACGCCACCGCTCCCCCCGGCTGCGGGTCATGGTGGGGCGCGAATCGGCGGTCGATGATGCCCAGCTCGTGCTGGTAGTCGCCGATCCGGAACTCGACGTACGCGGCCGGGCCGTCCTCCGGGCGCACGAAGTAGGGCTCGACGCCGAGCAGGTCGGCGTACCAGCGGCTCGCGGCGGGGACGTCGTCGGCGAAGTAGCTGATGGTGGTCAGACCGCGGAGCATGGCGTGTCCTTCTCTCGTGTCCGTTCGTTGCTGACGGAACCCATGCTGCTGCGCAAAGTGCTCACCCTCTGCGCACTTTTCCGAGGAGAATCGGCGCATGCGTGCGGACCGGCTCGTCGCCACCCTCCTGCTGATGCAGGCCCGCGGCCGGGTCACCGCGGCCGAGCTGGCCCACGAGCTGGAGGTGTCGGTCGCGACGGCCCGCCGCGACCTGGAGGCGCTGTCGGCAGCGGGCGTGCCGGTCTACCCGCAGCCGGGCCGCGGGGGCGGATGGGCGCTGGTCGGCGGGGCGCGCACCGATCTCAGCGGGCTGACGGCGCCCGAGGCGGAGGCGCTCTTCCTGCTGCTCGGGTCCGGGTCGGAGGCCCCGGAGGCGCGTTCGGCGCTGCGGAAGCTGGTGCGCGCGCTGCCCGGGCCGTTCCGGGACGCGGCGGAGGCCGCGCTGGACGCGGTGGTCGTCGACCCGGCCGGGTGGGGGAAGGCCGGCCGGGACCGGCCGCCGGTGGTCGCGCTGCTGGAGTCGGCGGTGGTGCGCCGGCGCAAGGTCCGCCTGACGTACGAGGACCGGGCACGCAACCGGTCCGAGCGGCTGGTCGACCCGTGGGGCCTCGTCGACAAGGACGACGTCTGGTACCTGGTCGCGGGCACCGACGCGGGCCGGCGCACGTTCCGCGTCGAGCGGATCGCGGACGCGTCCTCACCGATGAGCCGGCCCGCCGGCCGGAGCGGTTCGCGCTGGCCGAGGCGTGGGAGCGCGTGGTCGAGGAGGTGGAGCGGCGCCGCTCGCAGGTCGAGGCGACGGTGCTGGTCGAGCCCCGGTACGCGGGTGTGCTGCGGAAGCTGCTGGGCCGCCACTGCGTCCCCGACGGCACGGCGGCCGACGGGCGGGAGCGGATGCGGGTGTCCGCGCACACGGCGCGGTCGGTGGCCGAGCAGCTGGCCGGGTGGGGCGCGATGGTCGAGGTGGCCGGGCCCGACGCGGTGCGCGCCGAGCTGGCGCGCATCGGTTCCGAGCTGCTGCGGAGTTACGCTGCCGGTCCGACGGAGGAGGAGACCCGCCCGATGCCCGACAGCGCGCCGCCCGCCGGGCCGGCGTCCGGTACCGGCTCCTGACGTGTCCGCCACCCGTCTGGACGGGCTGCCGCTCGTCTGCCCCCTCTGCGCCGGGCCGCTGGCGCGCCGGGCCGGGTCGCTGGCCTGCCCGGACCGGCACGCGTTCGACGTCGCGCGGCACGGCTACGTCAACCTGGCGGCCGGCCGGGCGCTCGTCGGCGACACCGCCGCGATGGTCGGCGACCGCGCCGCGTTCCTGGCGGCCGGGCACTACCGGCCGCTGGCCGAGCGGATCGCCGACCTCGCGACGGCGGTGCTGCCCGCGGACGGCGGGCTCGTCGTGGACGCGGGCGGCGGCACCGGCCACTACCTGGCGCACGTGCTCGACCGTGCGCCCCCGGCCCGCGGCTTGCTGATCGACTCGTCGGTGCCGGCGCTGCGGCGGGCGGCGCGGGCCCATCCGCGGGCGGCGGCCGTCGGGTGGGACGTGTGGGAGCCCTGGCCGCTGCGGGACGGATCGGCCGACCTGGTGCTGGACGTGTTCGCGCCGCGCAACCCTGCCGAGTTCCGCCGGGTGCTGCGCCCGGGTGGTGCGCTGCTGGTGGTGACCCCGGCGCGGAGCACCTCGCCGAGGTGCGGACGGTCGCCCGGCTCGTCGACGTCGACGCCCGCAAGGCCGAGCGGCTGGAACGGGCGCTGGGCGCCGCGTTCCGGACGGAGTCCAGCACGGCGCTGACGTTCGCGCTGCGGCTCGACGCGGACGGCGTGCGGCAGGTCGTCGGGATGGGGCCGAGCGCGCACCACGGCGGGTCGGCCGCGGACGTCGGCGGGCTGACGGTGACCGCGGCGTTCGTGCTGACGGTGTACCGGCCGGCTCCGGTACGGTGACCGGCACGGGTAGCCCGTGCCCGGGGACGTCGTGCCCCGGACGTGTCGAGTGCACGGGCCGTGCTGATGAGTCTCCGGTTCACCGAACCGACCGTCGTCGAGGTCTTCGTCGCGTCGTGGGAGATCGAGTGCTGTGCCCCGCCCCCGGCGGTCGGCGAGCCCACGACCTGGACGCTGGGGTTCCAGCCCGGGCACGGTGAGTACGCCGACCCGGACCTCGACCGGGAGCGCGACTGGCTGGTCGAGCCGCGGGACGGCTGGACCGCCGTGACCGACGGGCCCCTCGTCGCGTGGTGGAACGACCACGCCGGGCCGGTGCCGGCGCCGGGGCGCCACCGGCTGCGCGGCCTGCTGGTGGGGAGTGCCCACGGGCTCGGCCCGCAGGACGTCCCGGCGACGACGGGCACCGTCCGGCGCGTCCGCCTGGTCAGCCAGGTCTACCGGCCCGGCCGCGACGGCACGCTGTTGCCCGTGCGCGGCACCGTGTCGATGGCGGACCGGGAACGCAGCCCGCGGTGGTTCCGGATCGACCGGATCGACTCCGGGACGGACGTGCCGCAGCAGACGGGTGTGCTGCTCGACGTCGCCGTGGCGGGCCCGTGATCCGGCGCCGCGGCGCGCGCACCACGGTCGGGTTCTCCGTGGAGGGCTGGGAGATCGAGTGCTGCGCCGCTCCCCCGGCGCTGGCCGAGCGGGCCCGCCGGAGCCTGGCGTTCGTCCCGGCCCCGTCGCCCGCCTTCACCGGTCGGGTGGAGCGGGTGCTGGTCGAGGTGCACGCCGACCGGACGTGACACACGTCACGTCGACGGGCGACGGGTTCCGGGCCGGCCGGCGGTCTCGATGCGGACCGGTTCCGCCACCTCCGAGGAGCTTCCGATGTCCGTTCCCTTCGAGACCGCCGTCGTCACCGGCGCCGGCCGCGGCTTCGGTCGCGCGATCTCCGCCGCGCTCGTCGCCGCGGGCACGCAGGTCGTCGGCGTCGCCCGTGACGAGCAGGCGCTGGGCGCCGTCCGGGACGAGCTGGGCCCGGGTTTCGTCCCGGTCGCGGGCGACGCCACCGGCGAGCCGCTCGCGCGCGACGTGATCCGCGCGCACCGGCCCGGCCTGCTCGTGCTCACGCCGGGGCCACGCCGCACATGGCGCCGGTGCAGGAGCAGACGTGGGAGACGTTCAGCCGCAACTGGCAGGTCGACACCCGGCACGCGTTCGCCTGGATCCGGGAGGCGCTGCTCGCGCCGCTGGCTCCGGGGAGCGTGGTCGTCGCGATGTCGAGCGGGGCCGCGCTGGCCGGGTCGCCGCTCAGCGGCGGGTACGCGAGCGCGAAGGCGGCGATCCGGTACCTGCGCGGGTACGCGGCCGAGGAGTCGGAGCGGGCCGGGCTGGGCATCCGGTTCGTCACCCTGCTCCCCCAGCTCACGCCGGTGACGGCGCTCGGGAGCGTCGGGGTCGCGGGGTACGCGGCCCGCACGGGCGTCGACCCGGACGAGTTCGTGCGGGGCCGGCAGCCGGTGCTCACCGCCGAGCAGGTCGCGAAGGCCGTGCTGGACGTCGCCGGGGACCCCGACGGCGCCCCGGAGTACGAGGTCGGCGGCGCCGGCGTGCGCCCGCTCGGCTGAGGCGCGACGATGGAGCTCGTGTCCGACGCCGGGCCGGCGGACGTCGACTTCGCCGCGGCGGCCGAGCGGTTCCGGCCGGAACTGCTCGCGCACTGCTACCGGATCCTCGGCTCGATCCACGACGCGAGGACCTCGTGCAGGAGACCTACCTGCGGGGATGGCGGGCGTTCGCCGGGTTCGAGGGCCGGTCCTCGGTGCGGCGGTGGCTGTACGCGATCGCGACGCGGGCGTGCCTGACGGCGCTGGAGTCCCGGGCCCGCCGTCCGCTGCCGTCGGGGCTGGGCGCGCCGGCGGACGACCACCGGGTGGCGGTGGCGCCGCGGGAGCCGTCGGTGCCGTGGCTCCAGCCGGCCCCGGACGCACTGCTCGGCCCGGACGACCCGGCGGCCGTCGTGGCCGGGCGGGCCGGGGTGCGGCTGGCGTTCGTCGCCGCGCTGCAGGTGCTGCCCGCGCGGCAGCGGGCCGTGCTGACGCTGCGCGACGTGCTGGCGTTCCGGACGGCCGAGGTCGCCGAGATGCTGGGCACCACGGAGGCGGCCGTCGACAGCGCGCTGCGCCGGGCCCGCACGCGGCTGGCCGCGGCTGGTCCGGTGGCCGACGACCTGGCCGAGCCGGACGGGCCGGCCCGGCGCGCGCTGCTCGACGCGTACGTCGACGCGTTCACCCGGGCCGACGCGGACGCGCTGGTGGCGGTGCTGCGGGCCGACGCCGAGATGGAGATGCCGCCCGTCCCGACGTGGTTCACGGGCCGGGCCGCCGTGGTCGGGTTCCTCGCGGCGCGGGTGCTGCGGCCGGGCCGCTGGCGGCTGTCGCCGACCCGGGCGAACGGTCAGCCCGCGTTCGTCGTCCACACGGGCGCGGACGACGGGCACCGGCTACGGGGTGCAGGTGCTCACGCTGGTCGGGTCCAAGGTCGCACGCATCACGGCGTTCAACGACCCGGCGCTGGTGGCGACGTTCGAGCGGGCCGCGACGCCGACGACCTGATCCCGAAAACATGGGATGTTAGGTTCTTTGCGTGGGTCTGTCGGCGGTGCGCACGGGACGCGTGTGCGACGAGGTGATGGCGCAGCTGGAACGGCTGATCGCCGAGGGCGAGTGGCCGGTGGGGTCGAAGATCCCGCCGGAGCCGGCGCTCGTCGCGGCGCTCGGCGTCGGGCGCAACACCGTGCGGGAGGCCGTGCGCGGGCTGGAGCGCGCCGGGCTGCTGGAGCCCCGGCGCGGCGACGGCACGTACGTGCGGGCCACGAGCGACCTGGGCGCCGCGCTGCTGCGCCGGGCCCGCCGACCACGGTGCTGCACGTGCTGGCCGTCCGGACCGGCCTGGAGCGCGACGCCGCCGCGGCCGCCGCGCAGCACCGCACCGATGCGGACGTGGCCGCGATCCAGGAGGCGATCACCGCCCGCCGCGCGGCCGTGACCTGCGGGGACCGGGCCGTGTTCGTGGCCGCCGACCTGGCGTTCCACCGCGCGGTGATCGCCGCGACCGGCAACCCGGTGCTCGTCGACCTCTACGCCGGGCTGACCGAGGCGCTGGAGCGCACCGTCACGGAGATCGACGCGCACGACGCGGACCCGGCGGCGTTCCCCGGCCACGACGAGCTCGCCGCCGCGATCGTCGCGCGGGACCCGGTGGCCGCCCGCGCGGCCGCCGACCGCTACCTGGACGCGGCCCGCGCGATCGCCGAGCGGGACCGCTGATGCAGACCCGGCCGGTGGCGTCGTCGCTGTGGCTCGGCGCCGCGATCGTGCTGGTGGCGGCCAACCTGCGGCCCGCGGTGGTCGGGGTGGCGCCGCTGCTGGCGGAGATCCGGGCGGGCGAGGGCCTGTCCGCCACGGCGGCCGGGGTGCTCACCGCGCTGCCGCTGCTGTGCTTCGGGCTGCTGGCGCCGGCGGCGCCGGGGCTGGCCCGGCGGATCGGGATGGAGCGCGCGCTGCTGCTCGCGCTGGTGGTGCTGTGCGCCGGGTTCGCGGTGCGGACGCTGAGCCCGCTCGCGGCGCTCTTCGCCGGCACGGTCGTCGCGGGCGCGGCGATCGCGATCGGGAACGTGCTGCTGCCCGGGCTGATCAAGCGCGACTTCCCGCACCGCACGGGCCTGATGACCGGGCTCTACACGATGGCGATCTCCGCGGGCGGCGCGCTCGCGGCGGGCGTCACGGTGCCGGTCGCGCAGGCCGCCGGGCTGGACTGGCGCAGCGCGCTCGGCATGTGGGGGCTGTTCGCCGCGCTGGCGCTGCTGTGCTGGCTCCCGCAGGCGCGCCGGGCCCGGCGGGCGGTGGTCGTCGGCGCGCCGCGGGTGCGCGGGCTGTGGCGCCAGCCCCTCGCGTGGCAGGTCACGGGCTTCATGGGCCTGCAGTCGTTCGGGTTCTTCGCCTCGGCCGCGTGGCTGCCCGCGGTGTTCGTCGACCGCGGCGCCGACCCGGTGACGGCCGGCTGGCTGCTGTCGCTCGCCAGCTTCGGCGGGCTCGTCGGGTCGATGACGGCGCCGGTGCTGGCCACCCGGTTCCGGCGGCAGGGCGCGCTCGCGGCCGCGATCACGGCCATCGCCGTGCTCGGCCTGCTGGGCGTGCTGCTCGTGCCGGGCGCGAGGTCGTGTCGATGGTGCTGCTCGGCCTGTCCCAAGGAGCGGCGCTCGGGCTCGCGCTGACGATGATGGCGCTGCGCTCCCCCGACGCCGAGCACGCCGCGCAGCTCTCCGGCATGGCACAGAGCGTCGGCTACACGGTGGCGGCCCTCGGCCCGTTCGCGCTCGGCGCGCTGCACGACCTGACCGGCGGGTGGACGGCGCCGTTCCTGCTGCTCTTCGCCGCGCTGGCGGTGCAGGGCACGGCCGGCGTGCTGGCCGGGCGGGACCGGCTGCTGCGCAGCGGAAAGAAGGTGCGCGACGACGCCGTCCCGGTAGCCTGACGATCATGGAACCCGAGCCGCACGACGGTGGCCTGCTCGACGTCGGCGACGGCAACCGGGTCCACTGGGAGTCGGTCGGCAACCCCGACGGGAAGCCGGTGGTGGTGGTCCACGGCGGGCCCGGCTCCGGGGCGCGACGCAGCCTGGCCGGCGTGTTCGACCAGGACGCCTACCGCGTCGTGCTGCTCGACCAGCGGCAGTGCGGGCGCAGCACGCCGCACGCGAGCGACCCGGCCACGGACCTGTCGGTGAACACCACTTGGCACCTCGTCGCCGACCTCGAACGGCTGCGCGAGCACCTCGGCATCGAACGCTGGATGGTGTTCGGCGGGTCGTGGGGCACCACGCTCGGGCTCGCCTACGCGCAGAAGCACCCGGAGCGCGTCACGGAGATGCTGCTGGTCGCGATCACGACCACCCGGCGCTCGGAGATCGACTGGCTCTACCACGGGCTCGGCCGGCTGCTGCCCGAGCAGTGGCACCGGTTCCGGGCGGGCGTGCCGGAGGCGTACCGGGACGGCGACCTCGTCGCCGCGTACCGGCGGCTGGTCGAGAGCCCCGACCCCGGCGTGCGGCAACGCGCCACGGACGACTGGCTCGCGTGGGAGACCGCGGTGCTCACCCCCGACCCGGACGCGCCCCCGCCGCCCTACTTCGCCGACCCGGCCTGGCGGCTGGCGTTCGTCCGGATCGTGACGCACTACTTCCACCACGGCGCGTGGCTCGACGACGGCGTGCTGCTGCGGGAGGCGGACCGCCTCGCCGGCATCCCCGGGGTGCTCGTGCACGGGAGCCTCGACCTGCAGGGCCCGCTGGTCACGGCGTGGGAGCTGGCCAGGGCGTGGCCGGACGCCGAGCTCGTGGTGGTGAAGGGCGCCGGGCACACCGGCCACGCGGGCACGGGTGACGCGCTCCGGGCCGCGGCGGACCGCTTCGCCGCGGCGGGACGCCGCTGACCCGGCCGGTCACCCGGTTCGGAATCGTCGGTGCTCGGTCCTAGCATCGGGCCCGGCGCCGCGGGGCCCGCCGCGCGCCGACGACAGGGGGACGTACGCCATGACCGATCTCGTGACGGCGGACGCCGGACCGGCGGCCACGGAGCAGTACCGCAAGGAGCTCACCGCGTACTGCTACCGGATGCTCGGCTCGTCCGCCGACGCCGAGGACGCCGTGCAGGACACGATGGTCCGGGCGTGGCGCTCGTTCGACCGGTTCGAGGGCCGCTCGTCGCTGCGCTCGTGGCTCTACAAGATCGCCACCAACGTCTGCCTCACGATGCTGGAGAGCCGCCGGCGCCGGGCCCGTCCGATGGACTTCGGCACAGCCGGCTCGGCCGACGCGCCCGTGCCCGAGCCGCGCACCGACATCCCGTGGCTGGAACCCATCCCGGACGGGCAGGTGCTTCCCACCGTGGCCGACCCCGCCGAGCTCGCCGTGTCGAAGGAGTCGGTGCGGCTGGCGTTCGTCGCCGCGCTGCAGCACCTCCCGGCCCGCCAGCGGGCGGTGCTGATCCTGCGCGAGGTGCTGCAGTGGAAGGCTGCGGAGGTCGCCGAGCTGCTGGGCACCACCGTCGCGTCGGTCAACAGCGCGCTCCAGCGGGCCCGGGCCACGCTCTCGGAGAACGACCTCGACACCGCGCCCGCCGGCGACCTCGACGCCGACCAGCAGGACCTGCTCGCCCGCTACGCCGACGCGTTCGAGCGCTACGACGTCAGCGCGCTGGTCACGCTGCTGCACGAGGACGCGATCCTCAACATGCCGCCGTTCGACCTGTGGCTGGTGGGGCCCGAGGAGATCGCCAAGTGGTGGGTCGGGCCGGGCGCCGGGTGCGCGGGCTCGAAGATCGTGCCGCTCACGGCCAACGGCGGGATGCCGGGGTTCGCGCAGTGGCGCCGCAACCCCGACGGCACCGGCTACCACGCGTGGGCCGTGCAGGTGCTCGAGATCCGCGGCGACCGGATCAGCGGCTACACGTCGTTCCTCGACGTGGAGACGCTGTTCCCGATGTGGGGGCTGCCGTTGAGGCTCGACCCCGAGGGCCTGCCGGTCGACTGAGTCCTGTCGCTATCCGGCGGCCGGCCCGCCCTGCTCGTCGATCAGCCGGGTGAGCAGGTCGACGATCTGCTGCTGACCGGCGGCGGTGGCGTCGAGCCGGCCACGGACCTCGGCGAAGTTGTCGTCGACCTGCGCGAAGCCGTTCTCCACTCGCTGCCGCAGGTCGTTCAGGTCTTCGCGCATCGCGTTGAAGCTCGACGTCGTGGCCTGCCGGAACTCGCGGATCTCCGTGCGGATCTCGGCGACGTCGCTGTCGGCGCCGCCGGCCAGCACGCGGGCTGCGGCCGCATCCTGCCGGGTGTGACGGTACTTGTCCTTCAGCTCGCGGACCTCGGCCTCGACGGCCGACATGCGGGACTCCAGGTCCTCGGGCTTGCTCATGGGACGAGGGTAGCGGCGGGAGGCGGGCACCGAGGGTCGATCACGGGAATCTGCCGGACCGGTGCGCTCAGCGTTCGGCCGAACGCGCCCAGATGTTGATCCCCGCCTCGACGGCGTGCTCGTCGATGCGGGTCAGCTCGTCGGCGCTGAACTCCAGGTTGGCCAGCGCGCCGAGGCTGTCGTCGAGCTGGGCGACGCTGCTCGCCCCGATCAGCGCGGACGTGACCCGCGGGTCGCGCAGCGTCCACGCGATCGCCATCTGCGCGAGCGACTGGCCGCGGGCCTGGGCCATCTCGTTCAGGGCCCGGACGTGCGCGATGGTCTTCTCGGTGAGCATGTCCTGCGACAGCGACTTGCCCTGGCTGGCGCGCGAGCCTCGGGGACGCCGTCGAGGTACTTGCTGGTCAGCATGCCCTGGGCCAGCGGGGAGAACGCGATGCAGCCCACGCCGGTGTCGCCGAGCACGTCGAGGAGGTCCTCCTCGACCCAGCGGTTGAGCATCGAGTAGGAGGGCTGGTGGATGAGCAGCGGCGTGCCGAGGTCGCGCAGGATCGCGACGGCCTCGCGGGTGCGTTCACCGCTGTAGGAGGAGATCCCGGCGTAGAGCGCGCGGCCGGAGCGGACGGCCGTGTCGAGGGCGCCCATCGTCTCCTCGAGCGGGGTGCCGGGGTCGAAGCGGTGGCTGTAGAAGATGTCGACGTAGTCGACGCCATGCGGGCCAGCGACTGGTCGAGGCTCGCGAGCAGGTACTTGCGGGAGCCACCGCCCTGACCGTAGGGGCCGGGCCACATGTCGTAGCCGGCCTCGTGGAGAGGACCAGCTCGTCGCGGTACGGGCGGAAGTCCCGGGCGAAGATCGTGCCGAAGTTCTGCTCGGCGCTGCCGTAGGGCGGGCCGTAGTTGTTGGCCAGGTCGAAGTGCGTGACGCCGCGGTCGAAGGCGCGGCGCAGGATGGCCCGCTGGGTCTCGACGGGCTTGTCGTCGCCGAAGTTGTGCCAGAGCCCGAGGGAGACGGCCGGGAGGTCGAGCCCGCTGCGCCCGCAGCGGCGGAAGGTGGCCCGGCCGGAGCCGTCGGGCTCGTAGCGGGCGGGGTCGGCGACGTACGTCATGCGCCCATCTTCCGTCCGCGGCCGGCGCGGCGGCGCGCAGGGGCGTCACCCGAAGGCGGTGAGCAGCCTGTCCAGGCAGGCGGGACCGCTCTCGCGGACCAGCAGGAGCCCGGGGGTGGAGACCGGCGGGTCGAGCGGGCGGACGGCGACGCCGTCCGGGTCGGCGTCGCCGCAGGGGCGGGCGACGGTGGCCGCGCGCTCGCTGAGCCCGATCTCGACCAGCGCGTCCTCCACGGACCGGACCGGCCGGCCCAGCGCCGGGGTGAACCCGGCGGCGCGGCAGGCGGCGAGCGCGGCGTCGTGCAGGCTGGGGTCGGCGGTGCGCTCGGGCAGTCGCAGCGCGAGGTCGGCGAGCGCGTCGGCCGGGACCTTCGCGTGCGCGGCGAGCGGGTGCCGGCCGGGAGCACGACGTGCACCGGGTCGCGCCACAGCTGCACCGCGCGCAGCCCGTGCGCCCGCACCGGGCCGCGGACGAGCGCGACGTCCAGCTCGCCGGCCCGCAGCGCGGCGACGTGGGCCTCGGCCGGGCCGTCGACGAGTACGAGCGCGAGTCCGGGGATGTCGCGGCGCAGGGCCGCGGCGCCGCGGCGCACCCGCTCCCCCAGCCCGGGACTGGTGCCCAGGCGCAGGGTACCGCCGCGGCCGGCGACCAGGTCGGCGGCGACGGTGCGGACGCGGTCGGCGGCCGCGAGCACGGCGCGGGCCTCGGCGAGCAGGCGCTCACCGTCGCCGGTGAGCGCGACCCGGCGGGACGTGCGCTCCAGCAGCCGCACGCCCAGCTCGCGTTCGAGGCGCCCGACCTGCTGGCTCACCGCCGGCTGGACCACGTCGAGCCGTTCGGCGGCGCGCCCGAAGTGCAGCTCCTCGGCGACGGCGACGAAGTAGCGCAGCTGCCGCAGCTCCACGGTGTCCCCGTCCGTCGCAGCGATCCATCACGACTCGTGATCGCTGTGGAGGTTAGCTGCTCGTTGATCCGGCCGTCGGCGCGCGCTGGGCTGGGGGCATGCAGATCGGCATCTGGATCGAGGACGGCGCCCCGCTCACGCAGATCGTGGCGGACGTCGAGGACGCGGCCCGGCTCGGGTTCGCGCGGGTGTGGTTCGGCGACATCGGCACCTGGAACCCGTTGACGCTGGTCACGGCCGTGGGGGCGCGGGTGCCGGGCATCCCGTTCGGCACGGCGGTGTGCGTGACGTGGCCGCAGCACCCGCTCGCGCTCGCCACCCAGGCCGTCAGCACGCAGGCCGCGGTGGACGGGCGGCTGACGCTCGGGATCGGGCCGAGCCACCAGGTGATCGTCGAGCGCAAGTGGGGCTACCGCTGGGAGCGTCCCGGCCGGCACGTCGAGGACTACCTGACGGTGCTCGTCCCCGCGCTGGCCGGCGCGCCGGTGGACGTCCGCACGGAGACGGTCGCGGCGTCGGGGACGGTGTCGGTGCCGGGCGCGGTCCCGCCGCCGCTGCTGGTCGCCGCGCACGGCCCGCGGCTGCTGCGGCTCGCGGGCGAGCGCGCCGACGGGGTGATCACGACGTGGACGGGCGCCCGCGGGCTCGCCGAGCACGTCGTCCCGGCGGTGACGGCGGCCGCGGCCGGGCGGCCGGCGCCGCAGGTGGTGGTCGGCGTGGTCGCGACGCTCACGCACGACCCGGACGCGGCGCGCGCCTACGTGGCGGAGCGGTTCGCGCCCGCCGCGGGGCTGCCCAGCTACCGGCGGACGCTCGACCGGGAGGGGCTGGCCGACCCGGCCGACACCCTGCTCGCCGGGGACGAGGCGGCGCTGGAGAAGGCCGTGCGCCGCTACGCCGATGCCGGCGCCACGGAGTTCGAGCTGTGCGCGGTCGGCCCGGCGCCCGAGCGGCGGCGCACCCTGGAGTTCTTCGGCGACCTGGCGGGTCAGCTGCGCGCGTAGCGGGCCGGGGTGACGCCGAGCAGGCGCGTGAAGTGCCGGTGCAGGTGGGACTGGTCGTGGAACCCGACGGCCGCGGCGACGGCGGCGACCGGCTCGCCGTCGAGGAGCCGGCGGCGCGCGGCCTCCACCCGCCGGCCGGTCAGGTAGCGGTGCGGCGGCAGCCCGTACGCGCGGGTGAACGCGCGCACGAGGTGCGTCGGGTGGGCGTGCAGAGCCGCGGCGGCGTCCCGGAGCGCGAGCCCCTCGACGGTGTGCGCGTCGAGCAGGTCCCGCAGGTCGGCGGCGAGCCGGGCGGGCGGCGGGTCGGGGGCCGGGCCGCGCAGGTGGCGGCGGATGCGGTCGCCGACCAGCGCGAGCCGGCTCTCGGCCGCCAGCTCGCCGCCGGGGCCGTCCAGTACGCGGTGGAGCTGGTCGACACGGGTGCGCAGCAGCGGGTCGGGGAAGCTCGGGGTGGCGACGGAGGCCGCGGTCAGCGACTCGGGCAGGACCCCGGTGTCGACGTAGAGCACCCGCTTGCGGAACCCGTCGGCGGTGGCGGCCCGCCCGGTGTGCGCGACGTGCGGGGGCAGCAGCGTGACGCCGGGGCGCAGCGCCCCGTGCTCGTGGCGGTCGAGGTCGTAGCGGATCGCGCCCTCGTCGACGACGAGCAGCGTCCAGGTGTCGTGGGCGTGCTCGGGGTACGCGTGGTCGGTGAACCGGGCGTGGAACACCTCCACGATGCCCGGCACGGCCGGGGCCCAGGCCCGCACGGCAGGCACGCTCAGAACGTACAAGAACCGGGGCCCACTCCGTCGGCACGCTCGTGAGGTGCGTTTCGAGACCAAGATCGCCGTGCTGCTGCGGGACGACCTGCAGGTGTGGCAGCGGCTGAACGTCACCGCGTTCCTGGCCAGCGGGATCGCGGCCAACCCCGAGCTGCTCGGCGAGCCCTACGCCGACGCGGACGGCACGCCGTACCTGCCGATGTTCCGCCAGCCCGTGCTGGTGTTCGCCGGCGACTCGGAGGTGCTGGCGGCGGCCCACGACCGCGCGCTGCGCCGCGGGCTGCCGACCGCGGTGTTCACCGAGGAGCTGTTCGCCACCGGCCACGACGAGGCCAACCGGGCGGCGGTGCGGGCGGTGGCCCGGGACGACCTCAAGCTCGTCGGCCTGGCCGTGCACGGGCCGCGCAACGCCGTCGACAAGGTGCTGAAGGGCGCGACCCTGCACACCTGACCAGGGGTTACGGCGCCTGCATCGTCTGCACGCTCAGCTGCGGGCCGGCGGGGAGATCGCGCAGCCGGTGCCGTCCATCGGCACGAAGAGCGACGCCGTGTCGCCGGGCGGGTAGACCCGCAGCCCGCGCACGGGTGTGGGCCGGCAGGCCGCCTCGTCGAAGTTCTGCACGTTGACCAGCTGGAGGCGGGCGACGGCGGTGCGTCCCGGCGGGATCGGGATCTGCGGGCCGCGGTCGCCGGACATCTCGGCGGCCGGGCCGACCTGGTGCCCGTCGTCGCCGGCGACGTAGGAGACGCCGGGGAAGCCGCGCAGCTCGCACGTGGCGGTGCCGGTGTTGGTGAAGACCAGCGGCCGGTAGACCGACCCGGCGGCCGCGTCGCCCTCGCCGAGCGACACCGACAGCCCGCCGCTGGTGCAGCGGGGCAGGCCGCCCGCGGGCTCGGCCGGTGCCGGGGTGGGCGGCGACGCCGTCACCGGCGGCGGTGCGACCGTGACCGGGGACGGTGCCGGGCTCGCACCCCCGCCTCCCGAACATGCCGCGAGCCCGGCCGTGACGGCCAGCGTGACCAGCGCGAACGTCATGCGTCGAACCATGGTGCGATCCCCCGATCCCGATGCCTCCCCGCACCGTCCCCGTTCACCGGTGAAGACGTGTGGTGCCACGACACGTTGCGTCGGGCAACCATTCGATCGGGGTACCTGGCCTACGCTGGTCACCGCAGGTGGCAGGGAGGTGACCGGTGTCCGCGACGCGGCTGCTCGTGCTCGGGATCGTGCGCGGCTACGGGCGGACGCACGGCTACCGGATCGGCAACGACCTGCTCTCGTGGGGCGCCGACGAGTGGGCCAACGTCAAGTGGGGCTCGATCTACCACGCCCTGCGGGCGCTGACCGAGGCCGGCTTCCTGCTCGACCACAACGACGTCCCGACGCGCACCGAGTACGAGCTGACCGAGCGCGGCGAGCACGAGTTCATGCGGCTGTTGCGCGACGCGGTGCGCCGCCCGCAGCCGCGGCCCGACTTCCTGGCCGCCGCCCTCGCGCTGCTGCCCGCCCTCCCCCGCGACGAGGCGGTCGCGCTGCTGCGGGAGCGGCTGGCCGCGCACGAGGCGGCCCGCGACAAGGCCGCCGCGCAGATCGCCGCGCTGGTCGACCCGCCGCACGTCAAGGAGCTGTTCGGGCTCTGGGAGAGCAACGCGGAGAGCGCCGCGGAGTGGACCCGCGGTGTGATCGAGCGGCTGGAGGGCGGCGCGTACCCGATGGCCGGCGAGCCGGGCTCACCGGGCAAACCGGGCGGCTGGCCCGAGCTGCTGTTCCCGCCGTACCCGCCGCGCGACGAGCCCTGACCGGGCGCCTGACCGGGCGCCCACCGGCGCCGCCCGAAACCGTCGGACCCCACCCGTAGCGTGGATCTCGGGGGCCCATCCCCCGCACGTTCGCGATCGCACACGTCCGTCCGGCGTAACGCCCGTCCGGTTCCTGGCGATTCAAGTTTGCATACCCGCCGCCCGCCGGGCACACTCGGTGGCCCTGGATTCAAATTTGAGCACGAGGAGGGGCATGGCCGCGTCCGCGTCCATCGCCGTGAGCGCGCAGGCGCTCCGCAAGCGCTACCCCGGTTCCGACGCACCCGCGCTCGACGGGTTCGACCTCACCGTCCCGGCCGGCACCGTGCACGGGCTGCTCGGCCCGAACGGGGCCGGCAAGACCACCGCCGTCCGCATCCTCGCCACCCTGCTGCGCGCCGACGCGGGCCGCGCGGAGATCGACGCGTCGACGTCGCCGCACGCCCCGCCGAGGTGCGCCGGCGGATCGGGCTGGTCGGCCAGTACGCCGCGGTCGACGAGATCCTCGACGGCCGCCGCAACCTGGAGATGTTCGGGCGCCTGTTCCACCTGTCCCCGGCCGCCGCCCGCCGCCGGGCCGGCGAGCTGCTCGACCGCTTCGGCCTCGCCGACGTCGCGGGCCGGCCGGTCGGGAGGTACTCCGGCGGCATGCGCCGGCGGCTCGACCTGGCCGTCTCGATGATCCTCACGCCCGCGGTGCTGTTCCTCGACGAGCCGACCACCGGCCTGGACCCGCACGGACGCGCCGAGGTGTGGGCGGCGGTGCGCGCGCTCGTCGCGAACGGCACCACCGTGCTGCTCACCACCCAGTACCTCGACGAGGCCGACCAGCTCGCCGACCGCATCTCCGTGCTCGGCGCCCGCGGCACCGGCGGCGGCCGGGTCGTCGCCGAGGGCACGCCCGACGAGCTGCGCTCACGGATCGGCGGCGACCGGATCTCGCTGGTCGTGCGGCACGCCGGCGACCTGCCGGCGGCCGCCGCGCTCGTCGCGGAGGTCGCCGGCACCGGCGCCGAGACCGACGCCGACTCCCGCCGGGTCACCGCGCCCGTCCGGGACCGGATGGCCGCGCTCGCCACCACGCTGGAGGCGGTGCGGGCCGCCGGCATCGAGGCCGAGGACCTGGCCGTCCGCCGGCCCACGCTCGACGAGGTGTTCCTGCAGCTCACCCGCACCGGAACGGAGGTGCCCGCATGAGCGCCGCCGCGCTGCGCTGGGCCGTGTCCGACTCGGCCACCCTCACCCGCCGCTACCTCGCGCACCTGCGCCACCAGCCCGCCGAGCTGGCGGGCGCGATCGGGTTCCCGATCCTGCTCGTGCTGATGTTCGCGTTCCTGCTCGGCGGCATGATGGCCGTCCCGGGCGGCGGCGACTACCGGCAGGCCCTGCTGCCGGGCCTGTTCACGATGACGATGCTCTTCGGGCAGTCGGCCACGATGATCGCGGTCGTCACCGACGCGCAGCGCGGCATCACCGACCGCTTCCGCTCCATGCCGATGCGCCGTCCGCGGTGCTGATGGGCCGGGCCGCGGCCGACATGGTGACGTCCGCCGTGGCGCTCGGCGCGCTGCTGCTCGTCGGGCTGGCGGTCGGCTGGCGCGCCCCGAACGGCCCGCTCGCCGTGCTCGCCGCCGTCGGGCTGCTCCTGCTGCTGCGGTTCGCGCTGCTCTGGGTCGGCATCTACCTCGGGCTGATCGCCCGCGGGCCGGGCGCGGTGACCGCCGTGCAGACGTTCGAGTTCCCCGTCGGGTTCCTGTCGGGCCTGTTCGTCGCGCCGGCCACGATGCCGCTGGTCGTGAGCACGGTCGCCGAGTGGAACCCGCTCTCGTCCACCGCGGCGGCCACCCGCGAGCTGTTCGGCAACCCCGGGTGGGGCGGCGGCTCGTGGGTGGCGCAGCATCCCGTGCTGATGGCGGTCGTCTGGCCGCTGGTCATCGTCGCGGTGTTCGCCCCGCTGTCCGTCCGCCGCTACCGGGAGATGAGCCGATGACCCCGACGCCCACCCCGCCGCGCTGGCTCAAGCCGCTGAACCGGGCGCTCCTGCTGCTGCGCCGCCTCGGCGGGATGGCGGACCTGCCGGTGCTGTCCGTGCCCGGCCGCCGCAGCGGCAAGCCGCGCAGCACGCCGCTGTCGATCCTGGAGCACGGCGGCGAGCGCTACCTGCTGGAGGGCTTCCCCGGCGCCGACTGGACCCGCAACGTCCGCGCCGCACACGGCCTCGCCACGCTCGCCGTCGGGACGCGGGAGGAGCGGGTGCGCCTGGTCGAGCTCGACCCCGCGGACGCCGTGCCCGTGCTGCGGCTCTGGCCGGAGCGCATCCCGGACGGCGCGAAGATCATGGCCGACGCCGGCGTGGTGGAGGCCGTCACGCCCGACGCGTTCGAGGCCGTGGCCGGCCGCTGCGCGGTGTTCCGGATCGACCCCGCCTGACCCCACCACGGCACAACCACACGAGGAGCCCGATGCAGGCGAAGAGCCCCGAGCACATCGTCGTCACCGGCGCACGTGAGAACAACCTCCAGGACGTGTCCGTCCGGATCCCGAAGCGGCAGATCACCGCGTTCGTCGGGGTGTCGGGGTCGGGCAAGTCGTCGCTGGTGTTCGACACGATCGCGGCCGAGGCGCAGCGCCAGCTCAACGAGACGTTCTCCGCGTTCGTGCGCGGGTTCCTGCCCAAGCTCGGGCAGCCCGACGCCGACCTGATCGAGAACCTGTCCACCGCGATCGTCGTCGACCAGAAGCGGCTCGGCGGCGGCAGCCGCTCGACGCTGGGCACCGTCTCCGACATCAACCCGCTGCTGCGGCTGCTGTTCTCCCGCCGCAGCACGCCGCACGTCGGGCCCGGCTACATGTTCTCGTTCAACGAGCAGGGCATGTGCCCGGGCTGCAACGGCATCGGCCGCAAGGTGGCGCTGGACCACTCCCGCATGTTCGACCCGGCCAGGTCGCTCAACGAGGCGGATCCTGCACCGCGACTTCGCCGTCGACAGCTGGTACTGGCACGTCTACGCGCAGAGCGGCAAGTTCGACAACACCAAGCCGCTCGGGCGGTACTCCGAGCAGGAGTGGCACCTGCTGCTCTTCGGCTCCGACGAGAAGGTCACGCTGTCCAGCCCCGGCCAGAAGGCCATGAAGATGGACTTCGAGGGCGTCGAGACCAAGTTCAACCGGCTTTACATCAACGCCTCCGAGGAGGGCGCCTCCGACCGGAAGAAGGAGGTCGTCGCCCGGTTCACGCGTCCGTGCGCTGCCCGGACTGCGCCGGCACCCGCCTGGCCGAGGCCCCGCGCACGGCCGCCGTGGACGGGCACACGCTGCCCGAGCTGTGCGCGCTGGACCTCGGCTCGCTGCACGCCCTGCTGCCGGCGCTGCGCGACGCGGACGTCGCCCCGGTGCTCGACGAGGCCGTCGCCCGGATCGGCGCGCTCGTCGACATGGGACTGTCGTACCTGACGCTCGACCGCGAGACCTCGACGCTCTCCGGCGGGGAGTCCCAGCGCATCAAGATGGTGCGCCACCTCGGGTCGTCGCTGGTCGACGTCATGTACGTGTTCGACGAGCCGACGATCGGGCTGCACCCGCGCGACGTCGGGCGGATGACCGCGCTCATGCGCCGGCTGCGCGACAAGGGCAACACCGTGCTCGTCGTCGAGCACGACACCGACGTGATCACGGCGGCCGACCACGTCGTCGAGATGGGGCCGCGGGCCGGGCGCGGCGGCGGGCGGGTCGTCTACGAGGGCGACGTCGCGGGCCTGGCCGGCTCCGGCTCGCTCACCGGCGAGTTCCTGCACCGCCCGGTGCGGGTGAAGGACGAGCCGCGCACCCCGACCGGCCGGATCACCCTCACGAACGCCGCGGCCAACAACCTGCGCGGGTTCGACCTCGACGTGCCGCTCGGGGTGCTCGTGGCGCTCACCGGGGTGGCCGGCTCCGGCAAGAGCACGCTGGTCCGCGAGGTGCTCGTGCCCCAGCACCCGGACGCGATCGTCGTCGACCAGAGCCCGGTGGCGACGTCCATCCGCTCGACGCCGGCGACGTGGACCGGGGTGATGGACCCGATCCGCAGGTTCTACGCGAAGGCGACCGGCGTGAAGCCGGCGCTGTTCAGCTTCAACTCCGAGGGCGCCTGCCCGACGTGCAACGGGCTCGGCGCCGTGTACTCCGACCTCGCCTACCTCGACGCGTGCGCTCCACCTGCACCGACTGCGGCGGCCGCCGCTACACCGAGGAGGTGCTCGCGCTCACCGTCGACGCCGGTCCATCTCCGACGCGCTGGACATGACGGCCGAGCAGGCGGTCGAGTTCTTCTCCGCCAGGGACATCCGCAGGCGGCTGCAGTCGGTCGTGGACGTCGGCCTGGGCTACCTCACGCTGGGCCAGCCGCTCTCGACGCTGTCGGGCGGCGAGTGCCAGCGGCTCAAGCTGGCCGGCCGGCTGCACGAGGAGGGCAACCTCTACGTGCTGGACGAGCCCACCACCGGCCTGCACATGTCCGACTGCGGCCACCTGCTCGGGCTGCTCGACCGGATCGTCGACGGCGGCAGCTCGGTGGTCGTCGTCGAGCACAACCTCGACGTCATCGCGCACGCCGACTGGGTGGTCGACCTCGGCCCGGACGGCGGCGACGGGGGCGGCGAGGTGGTGTTCGAGGGGCCGCCGGCCAAGCTCGTGACGGCGCCCGGCTCGTTCACGGGCGAGCACCTGGCCCGCCACGTGACGGGGTAGCCGCGGCGCCCCGTGGTACTGATGGGTGTGGGCACTCGGGACGAGACCGCGCCCTCGGTGCTGTCGGTGAACGTCGGCCTGCCGAAGGACGTGGCCTGGCAGGGCCGGACCGTGCACACGGGGATCTGGAAGTCGCCGGTCGCCGGGCCGGTGACGGCGCGCCGGCTGAACCTCGACGGGGACGGGCAGGGCGACCTCGCCGGCCACGGCGGCGAGCAGCGGGCGGTGATGGTCTACCAGGTGCAGTCCTACCGGCACTGGGAGCAGCACCTGGGCCGCCGGGACCTCGGGTATGGGGCGTTCGGCGAGAACCTCACCGTCGACGGCCTGCCCGACGACGAGGTCTGCATCGGCGACCGCTACCGCATCGGCGAGGCCGAGTTCGAGGTCACCCAGCCGCGGGTCACGTGCTACCGGGTCGGGATGCGACTGGGCGTGCCCGAGATGCCCGCGCTGCTGGTGAGCCACCGGCGCCCGGGCTTCTACATGCGGGTCGTGCAGGAGGGCCGGATCCGGGCGGGCGACCCGATCATCCGGATTCGCACCGGGCCCGGCGCGCTGAGCGTCGCGGCCACGGACGCGCTGCTCTACCTGCCCGGGCGCGACACCGCCACGCTGCGGCGCGCCCTCGCGATCCCGGCGCTGAGCCCGGGCTGGCAGCAGTCGTTCCGCGACCTCCTGGCCGACGCGGAGACCACCGCACCCGCATGGGCGGGTTTCCGGACGCTGCAGGTGACGGAGGTCGTGCGCGAGAGCGCGAGCGTCACGTCGTTCCGGCTCGCCGCCCCCGACGGCGCCCCGCTCCCGGCGGCCGACGCCGGGCAGTACCTGACCGTGCGGGTCCCCGGCGCCGGCACGCCCGCCCCGGTGCGCAGCTACTCGCTCTCGTCAGCACCTGGGGACGCGCAGTACCGGATCAGCGTCAAGCGCGAGCGGCACGGCAGCGTGAGCGGCTACCTGACGACCGCGCTGCGGCCGGGCGCGGTGCTGGACGTGGCCGCGCCGCGGGGCGACTTCGTGCTCGCCGACGGCACCGGGCCGGTGCTGCTGGTGGCCGCCGGCATCGGCGTCACCCCGGTGCTGGCGATGCTGCACGACCTGGCGGGCGGCGACCGCGAGGTCTGGTGGGTGCACGGCGCCCGCGGACCGCAGGAGCACCCGCTGGCCGCCGAAGCGCGGGCGCTGCTCGGGTCGCTGCCCCGCGCCCACGAGCACGTCTTCTACAGCACCACGACGGGCCGCATCACGCGCGCGACGCTGCGCGCCCTCGCGCTCCCGGCCGACGCCACCGCCTACGTGTGCGGGCCGTCGGCGTTCATGGACGAGGTGCGCGACGCGCTCGTCGCGCTCGGGATCGCCGCGGACCGCGTCCACACCGAGCTGTTCGGCGCCCGGAGCCCGGTGAACCCCGGGCTGCTCGACCGGACGCGACCGGCGCCGCACCCGCCGTCCGGACCGCCCGGCCGCGGACCGCTGGTCACGTTCGCCCGCAGCGGCCTCGCCGTGCCGTTCGGCGCGGAACACGGCTCGGTGCTGGACCTCGCCGACGCCTGTGACGTCCCGACCCGGTGGAGCTGCCGCACGGGCGTGTGCCACACCTGCGTGACGTCGCTGCTGTCCGGCGAGGTCGGCTACTCGCCGGACCCGCTGGAGGCGCCCGCCGAGGGGCAGGTGCTGCTGTGCTGTTCCCGGCCCGAGAGCGACATCGTCCTCGACATCTGAGTTCTACAGGGCGATGCCGAGCAGGGCGTCCACCGCGGTCCGGACCAGCGGGCCGGCGTCGGCGTCGCGGCCGTGGCGGTCCAGGGCCTCGGCGGCCCACGCGTCGACGGCGGCCAGCGCGGCCGGGGTGTCGAGGTCGTCGGCGAGGTGGGTGCGCAGCCGCAGCACCAGGTCGTCCGCGGGCGGCGCGGCCGGCAGCGCGACGGCCTCCCGCCAGCGGGCGAGCCGGGCCTGCGCGGTGGCGAGCAGCGCGTCGGTCCACGGCCGGTCGGTGCGGTAGTGGCCGGCCAGCAGCGCGAGCCGGACGGCGTTGGGGTCGACGCCCTCGCTGCGCAGCTTCGAGACGAACACCAGGTTGCCGCGGGACTTGGACATCTTCTCGCCGTCCAGTCCGATCATCCCGGTGTGCGTGTAGTGCCGGGCGAACGGGTGCACGCCGGTGTGCGCCTCGGCGTGCGCGGCGCGAACTCGTGGTGCGGGAAGATCAGGTCGGAGCCGCCGCCGTTGAGGTCGATCTGCGGGCCGAGCCGGTTGAGCGCGATCGCCGCGCACTCGACGTGCCAGCCGGGCCGGCCGGGGCCCAGCTGCGACTCCCACGACGGCTCGTCCGGGCGGGCCGTGCGCCACAGCAGCGCGTCGGTGGGGTGGCGCTTGCCGGGCCGGTCGGGATCGCCGCCGCGCTCGCGGGAGAGCGCGATCATGGTGGCCTCGTCGTAGTTCGACTCGTAGCCGAAGTGGCCGGTGACCGCCGAGTCGAAGTAGACGTCGGGGTACCGCTCGTCCTCGACGCGGTACGCGGCGCCGGCCGCGAGCAGCTTGTCGACCAGCTCGGCGATCTCGCCCATCGCCTCGACCGCGCCGATGTAGTGCCGCGGCGGCAGCACCCGCAGCGCCTCCATGTCCTCGCGGAAGAGCGCGGTCTCGCGCATCCCGAGCACCACCCAGTCGTCCTGGTCGCGGGCGGCGCGCTCCAGGAGCGGGTCGTCGATGTCGGTGACGTTCTGCACGTAGTGCACGTCGTGGCCCAGGTCCCGCCACAGCCGGTTGACCAGGTCGAACGCCAGGTAGGTGGCCGCGTGGCCGAGGTGGGTGGCGTCGTAGGGGGTGATGCCGCAGACGTACATGAGCGCCGTCGCGCCGGGCGCGGTCGGCCGGACGCGCGCCGTGGCCGTGTCGTAGAGGCGCAGGGGCGGGCCGCCGCCGGCGAGGTGGGGTACGTCGACGGATGCCCAGGTCTGCATGAAGGACAACTTACGCGGCGCAACCGCCCGGTCGGGCACGCTCCGTCCGACCGGTGAGGCGCACCACGCCGTCGTAGGCTCGCGCCCCCAGGACGCGATCGGGGAGGAACGGGGTGCCGGAACAGCAGGTGGTGGTGGTCGGGGGCGGCGTCGCGGGCGCGGCCGTCGCATTCGCGGCGGCCCGCCGCGGGCTCGCCGTCACGGTGGTGGACGCCGCCTGTCCCGGCCCGGCGACGGCGGCGGGCGCGGGAATCGTCCAGCCGTGGAGCGCCGCGACCGACGGCCCCTACCACGACCTGTACGCGCAGGCCGCCGCCCACTACCCGCAGGTGCTGGACCGGCTCGCCGAAGCCGGCGTCGGGTCGGTCGACTTCCGGCGGACCGGCTCGCTGGTCGTCAGCGCGGACCCGGGTGTGCTCACCGCGGCGGAGCAGCGGCTGGCCCGCCGCCGCGCGGCCGGCGCCCCGACGGGTGTGGTCGAACGGCTGGCGTCCGTGCAGGCCCGCGAGCTGTTCCCGCCGCTCGCGCCGGGCCTGGGCGCCGTCTACGTCCCCGGCGGCGGGCGGGTGGACGGCCGCACGCTGCGCGACGGGCTGCTCAGCGGCGCCCGCACGCACCATGCCGTGGTCCGGCCCGGACGCGCCGTGCTCGTCCCGGCGGGCGGCGCGCCGCACGTCCGCATCGAGACGCCCGACGGGACCGACGAGCTCGCCCCGGACGCCGTGGTCGTCGCCGCGGGCGCTGGACCGACGCGGTGCTCGCCCCGGTCGGGCGCCGGCTCGGCATCGAGCCCCAGCGCGGGCAGATCACCCACCTGCGCCTCGACGGCGTCGACACCAGCGACTGGCCCAGCGTGCTGCCGATGGCCGGGCACTACCTCGTCGCGTTCGACGACTCGCGGGTGGTGGCCGGTGCCACCCGCGAGACCGGCAGCGGCTTCGACGTCCGGGTGACGGCGGCGGGCAGCAGGAGGTGCTGGACCACGCGCTGCGTGTCGCGCCGGGGCTGGCGGACGCGACGGTGCTGGAGACACGGGTGGGGCTGCGCCCGCTCGCGACCGGCGGCGTCCCGCGGGTGGGCCCGGTGCCGGGTGTGCCCGGCCTGTTCGTGGCGGCCGGGTTCGGCGCGGGCGGGCTGACGATGGCGCCGTTCGCCGGGGACCTGGTGGCCGCGGCGGTGCTCGGCGCGCAGCCCGCGCTCGACCTCGCGCCGTTCGCGCCGTAACCCGGCCGAACGTTCACCCTGCCGGCCGCCGGGGTCACTTGACCGTCCGGATCGGCGTCTGGAATTCTCCAGGCAAGTCCTCTAGACCAAACGTCTATTCCGGATCGTGGGAGGTGGGCGTGCCGACCGTGATCGGCGTCGACATCGGCGGCTCCAAGACGCACGGCGTCCGCGCGGTCGACGGCGTGCCCGTCGCCGAGGCGGTCGCGGGCAGCGCCAACGTCTCCTCCGTCGGGCCCGCCGAGGCCGCCCGCCAGCTCGACGCGCTGCTCACGCAGCTGGGCACCGAGGGCGTCGACGCGGTGTGCGCGGGCGCGGCGCGCCGACGGCGAGGAGTCGGTCGGCCTGCTGGAGCGGGCGTTCGCCCAGCGGGTGCCGGGCGCGCGGATCGCGTCGTGCACGACGCGCACCTGCTGCTCGCCGCGGCCGGCGTCGACGTCGGGGTGGCGCTGATCTCCGGCACCGGCTCGGTCGCCGGGCGTGCGGGCCGACGGCGTGCAGGCCCGGGCCGGCGGGTGGGGGCACGATGCTCGGCGACGAGGGCGGCGGCTACCGCATCGCCGTCGACGCCGTGCGGCACGCGCTGGACCGGATGGACGCCGGCCGGCCCGACGACCCGCTGACCGCGACGCTGCTCGCCCAGTGCGGGCTGGACGTGCGCGAACAGCTGATCGACTTCTTCTACCGCACGCAGGACCGCCGGTACTGGGCCGAGCGCGCCCCGGCGCTCGTCGCGCTCGCCGCCACCGGCGACCCGGCCGCCACCACGCTCCTGGCCGCGGCCGCCGACGCGCTCGCCGCGCTCGCGACCCGGGTGCTCGGCCGGCTCGGGATCCCCGGCCCGGTGGTGCTCGGCGGCGGGTTCGCGGTGCACCAGCCCGCCCTCCAACGGGCCGTGCGGGATCGGCTGCCCGGCGTGGACGTGCACGTCCTCACGGAGGAACCCGTCACCGGCGCGGTCCGGCTGGCCGCCGCGCTCGTAACCTCGTCGGGGCAGGAGACGACATGACCGACCGTGCGAGCACCACGATGCGCCGGCGCCGGGGCGGCTGATGGCCGCGGAGATCGCCGAGCAGCCGGACGTCTGGCGCCGGCTGCTCGCCGACGGCCCCGCGGCCGGGATCGACGCGGCCGCCGCCATGGTCCGCGCGCGCCGCCCGCGGGCCGTGCTGTTCGTCGCCCGCGGCACCAGCGACCACGCCGCGCTCCACGCCAAGTACCTCGTCGAGATCCGGCACGGGCTGCCCGCCGGGCTCGTCTCGCCGTCCACGATGACGGCCTACGGCGCCCGCCCCGACCTGCGCGACGTGCTGATGGTGGGGATCAGCCAGTCCGGCGGCTCCCCCGACCTCGTGCGCTGCCTGGAGGTCGCGCGGCAGCAGGGCGCGCTCACCGTGGCCGTCACCAACGACGCGACGTCCGCGCTGGCCGGGGCCGCGCACGCGCACGTCGACGTGCTGGCCGGGCCGGAGCGCTCGGTCGCCGCGACCAAGTCCTACACCGCGCAACTGCTCGCGCTGTACCTGCTGCTGGAGCGCGTGCGCGACGTCGACGGGCGGCCCGCCGCGGCGGCCCTCCCGGACCTGGGCGACGCGGTGCTCGCCCGCGAGGCCGAGGTCGCCGCGCTCGCCCCGCGCTACCGGTTCGCCCAGCGGCTGGTCACGACCGCGCGCGGCTACTCGTACCCGACGGCGCGGGAGGCCGCGCTCAAGCTGATGGAGACCTCCTACGTGTCGGCGCAGGCGTTCTCCGGCGCCGACCTGCTGCACGGCCCGCTCGCCCTGGTCGACCCGCAGGTGCCGGTGCTCGCGGTGGTCGCGGACGGGATCGGCCCGGTGGAGCACGTGCTGCCCCGGCTGGCCGAGCGCAGCGCCGACGTCTGCTGCGTGGGGCACCCGGGAGCCGTCGCGCGGGCCGCCGTCGGGTTCACCCTCCCCGCGGGGGCGCCGGAGGAGCTCTCGCCGCTGCTGGAGATCGTGCCGTTCCAGCTGCTCGCGCTGCACGTCGCGGTCGGGCGCGGGGGCGACCCGGACGCGCCGCGCGGGCTCAGCAAGATCACGGAGACGCTGTGACGGTGACGCTGTGACGGCCGCTTCCCGGCTGCTCGCCGCGCGCACCGTGGTCGCGGGCGGCCGGGCCGGGCCGGGCTGGGTGGAGCTGGCCGGCGACCGTATCGCGCACGTCGGCACCGGCCCACCGCCCCGGACCCCGGACGTCGACCTCGGCGACGCCGTGCTCGTCCCCGGGTTCGTCGACGTGCACGTGCACGGCGGGGCCGGTGCCGCGTTCCCGGACGGCGACGTCGACGCGGCGGCCACCGCGATCCGGTTCCACCGGGCCCACGGCACCACGACGATGCTGGCGAGCCTGGTCTCCGCGGGGGCGGGCGAGCTGCTCAAGGCCGTGGACGCGCTCGCCGAGCTGGTCACCGACGGCGAGCTGGCCGGCGTGCACCTGGAGGGGCCGTGGCTCGCGACCGCCCGCTGCGGCGCGCACGACCCCGACCAGCTGCGCGAGCCCGACCCCGGCGAGCTGGACCGGCTGCTGCGCGCCGGGGACGGCGCCGTCCGCATGGTGACGCTCGCGCCCGAGCTGCCCGGCGGCGTCGACGCGGTGCGCCGGATCGTCGATGCCGGTGTCGTCGCCGCGCTCGGCCACACCGACGCCACCTACGCGCTCACCCGCGAGGCGATCGCCGCGGGCGCGCGCATGGGCACGCACCTGTTCAACGCGATGGCACCGGTGCACCACCGCGAGCCCGGCCCGGCCGTCGCGCTGCTGGAGGACCCGCGCGCACCGTCGAGCTGGTGACCGACGGGCTGCACGTCCACCCCGCGCTGTGGGAGCACGTGCTGCGCGCCGCCGGCGCCGGCCGGGTCGCCGCCGTGACCGACGCGATGGCCGCCGCCGGCATGCCCGACGGCGACTACCACCTCGGCGCGCTGCGCGTGGACGTGCGGGACCGGGTGGCCCGGCTGCCCGGCACCGGCACGATCGCGGGCAGCACGGCGACCACCGGCGAGCTGTTCGCCAACATCGTGCGCCGCGCCACCGTCCCGCGCGCGGAAGCGCTCGTGCGGGCCGTCGCGATGACCGCGACCACCCCGGCCCGCGCGCTCGGGCTCACCGAGGTCGGCGCGATCGAGCCGGGCAAGCGCGCCGACCTCGTGGTGCTCGACGAGAACCTGCAGGTCCGCGCCGTCTACCGAGCCGGAGAGCCGGTCCCGATCCCCCGCGAGTCGCCGGATTAGTGCACGCGAGTTGCGCACGACTCGCGCGCACTAATCCGGCGACTCGCGGGTTACCGCTTCCGGGACCGCAGGTAGTCGCTGACGACCTCGGCGCCCAGGCCGTCGAGCGTCGGGGCGACCACCCGGCCGCCGCAGCGCCGGGCGACGTCGTCGACGAACGCGGCGAGCCGCGGGTCGTCGCCGAGCATGAAGAACGTGATGTTCGCGCGCAGCGCGGCGACCCGGTCCACCTCGGCCACCGTGGCCCGCAGGGTCTCCATGCTCGGCGGCCAGTCGAACACCGCCTCGCCGTCCGGTTCGAGGTGCGCGGTCGGCTCGCCGTCGGTGACGACCAGCACGACGGGCTGCGCGTCCGGGTTGCGGCGCAGGTGCTGCCCGGCCAGCAGCAGCGCGTGGTGCAGGTTGGTGCCCTGCTCCCACACACCCTCCAGCCCGATCAGCTCCCCCAGCTCCACCGACCGGGCGTGCCGGCCGAACGTGATGAGCTTCAGCTCGTCACCCCGGAACCGGGTGGAGATCAGCTGGTGCAGGGCCAGCGCCGTGCGCTTCATCGGCACCCAGCGCCCGTCCTGCACCATCGACCAGGACGTGTCGACGCACAGCGCGACCGCCGCCCGGGACCGCTGCTCGGTCTCCACGATCTCCACGTCGGTGACGTCGAGACGGCGCTCGTCGCCGCCGGCGTGCCGCAGCTGCGCGTTGAGCAGCGTGCGCGGCACGTCCCACGACTCGGTGTCGCCGAACGCCCACGGCCGGGTGGCCCCGGTCGCCTCACCGGCCGCGCCGGAGCGGCGGTTCTCCCGCTCGCCGCGGCGGGCCCCGATCCGGTCGACGACGTCGCGCAGCGCCGACTCCCCCAGCCGCCGCAGCGCCTTGGGGGACAGCCGCAGCGACCCGTCGGGTGCCCGTTCGAACAGGCCCTGGCGTTCCAGCTCGCGCTCCAGCTCGGCCAGCGCGCGGGCGTCGACGCGGGCCGCGTCGCCGAGGTGCTCGGCCACGGCGTCCAGGTCGATGTCCTCCATGCGGGCGCCGGGTAGCTCTGGGCGAGCTGCTCGGCCAGCGCGTCGAGCTGGGCGAGCTGCTCCATGGCGCGGGTGGCCTCGCCCATGCCCATCGGGTTCTCCCCGCGGAACCGGCCGCGCCCGTCCCAGTCCTCGCCGGGCCGCAGGCCCTGCAGGTTGGCGTCGAGCTGGGCGAGCGCCTGCGCGAGCCGCGGGTCGCCGAACGCCTGCTGCGACAGCTCCATCAGCTCGGCCCGCTGCTCGGCCGACATCGAGTTGAGCATCCGCTGCGCCGCGGCCGCCCGCTGGGCCAGCAGGTCGACCAGCTCGTCGGTGTTGCGCGGGTTCTCCGGGAAGAACTCGCCGTGCTTGCGCATGAACTCGTCGAACTGGGCCTGCGTGTCCTGGCCCTGCGCGTGGTTGGCGAGCAGGTCGTTGAGGTCGTCGAGCATCTCCCGGATGCGCTCGACGTCCTGCGGCGTGGCGTTCTCCATCGCCTGCTTCATGCCCTGGAACCGCTGGTCCAGCAGCTCCCGCCCGAGCAGGTCGCGGATCTGCTCGTAGGCCTCGCGGGCATCCGAGGACTGCCAGTCGTACTCGTTCAGCTCGCGGACGGCGCCGCCGGTGTCGGACGGCAGCGCGTCCAGCTGCATCTCCCGGAACCGGGCGTCGTCGGTGTCCTGGCGGCCGAGCACGTCGCGCTCGGCGTCCAGGGCACGCTGCAGCAGCTCGCGGACCTCCTGCAGCGTGCCGTCGAGGCGGTTCTCCCGCTGCAGCCGGCTGCGCCGCTGCCACACCTCGCGGGTCAGCTCGTCGAGACCGCGCCGCCCCCGCGTCCCCCGGCGCATCAGCTCCTGCAGCGCCGAGCGCGGCGACGCGCCCTCCATGACGTCGCGGCCGATCTCGTCCAGCGCCGCGCGGATGTCGACGGGCGGCGCGAGCGGGTCGGGCCCGTCGGTGTAGGGGCCGTACGCGTAGCGGCGCTGGCGCCTAGCCATAGCTCACCGTGTCCCCGTCGTCGGACTCGTCCTTGGCCAGCCGCCGCGTGAGGAACAGCAGCTCCAGGGCCAGCTCCGCGGCGCTCGCCATCGGGCCCGGGTCCTCGGTGCCGGCGGCGTCGAGACGCTTGCCGACCTCGGTGAGCACGTCGACGACCGGGAGCGCCGCGACGACCTCGACGGCCGGCACCCGCTCCCCGGTGCGCACCGGCGCCGCCGAGACGGCCTCGGCCAGCGGGTTCAGGTCGAGGCCGCGCAGCCGGGCCCGCGCGGTGTCGGCGGTGGCCCGGCGCAGCAGGTGCTCCAGGTGCTCGGACTCGCGGCCTTCCTCGCCGGAGGCGAACTCGAGCTTGCCGCGCAGCACGGCCGGCACCGACTCCAGGTCGACCGGACGCGCGACCGGGCGCTCCTCCCCCGTGATCGCCGCGCGGCGCAGCGCCGCGGCGGCGACGGTCTCGGCGGCGGCCACGGCGAACCGGGCCGACACGCCCGAGCCCTGGTCGACCGCGCTCGACTCGCGCAGGGCGCGGGTGAACCGGGCGATCACCTCCAGCAGGTGCGCCGGCACGTCGGCGGCCAGCACGGCCTCCTGCTCCACCAGCGCGACCTCGTCGGCCAGCTCCAGCGGGTAGTGGGTGCGGACCTCGGCGCCGAAGCGGTCCTTGAGCGGGGTGATGATCCGCCCGCGGTTGGTGTAGTCCTCGGGGTTGGCCGACGCCACGAGCAGCACGTCCAGCGGCAGCCGCAGCGTGTAGCCGCGGACCTGGATGTCGCGCTCCTCCATGACGTTGAGCAGCGAGACCTGGATGCGCTCGGCGAGGTCGGCAGCTCGTTGATCGCCACGATCCCGCGGTGGGCGCGCGGGACCAGGCCGAAGTGGATGGTCTCGGGTCGCCCAGCGACCGGCCCTCGGCGACCTTGACCGGGTCGACGTCGCCGATGAGGTCGGCGACCGCGGTGTCGGGGGTGGCGAGCTTCTCTGTGTAGCGCTCGTCGCGGTGGCGCCAGGCCACCGGCAGGTCGTCGCCGAGCTCGGCGGCCCGGCGGCGGGAGGCGGGGGTGATGGGGTCGTAGGGGTGCTCGCCCAGCTCGGAGCCCTCGATCACGGGCGTCCACTCGTCGAGCAGGTTGACGATCGACCGCAGCAGCCGGGTCTTGCCCTGACCGCGCTCGCCCAGCAGCACGACGTCGTGCCCGGCGATCAGCGCCCGCTCCAGCTGCGGGAGCACGGTGGACTCGAAGCCGACGATGCCGGGCCACGGGTCGCGGCCCGCGCGGAGCGCGGCGAGCAGGTTGTTGCGGATCTCGTCCTTGACGCCACGGATCTCGTGGCCCGACGCCCGGAGGGCGCCGACGGTGCGGGGAAGATCATGCGGCACGTAATCAACGTTACGCCCGCCTCCGTGGAGCCACCCGCCCCGCGGTCCCCCGTAACACGCTCTTGACCTGAACTCCGGTCGAGCTCCTAGCGTGATCCTCCCAGCTCAGGAGCACAGGAGAGACCATGAAGGCGATTCGCCAGTACGAGTTCGGGCCGGCCGAGGTGCTGCGGTACGAGGACGTGCCCGACCCCGTCCCCGGCGAGGGCCAGGTGCTCGTCGAGGTGGCCGCCGCGGGCGTGCACCTCGTCGACACGACGATCCGGTCGGGGACCTCGGGAGGACCGTTCCCCGCGCCGGACCTGCCGATGACACCCGGCCGGGAGGTCGCCGGCACCGTCACGCAGGCCGGCCCGGGCGCGGACCCGGTGTGGGTCGGCAGGCGGGTCGTCGTGCACCTGGGCATGGCGAGCGGCGGGTACGCGGGGCTCGCCGCGGCGCCGGCCGCGGCGCTGCACGAGATCCCGGACGGGCTCTCCCCCGAGGTCGCCGTCGCGACGATCGGCACCGGCCGCACCGCCGTCGGCGTCCTCGCCGTCGCCGAGCCCACCGCCGAGGACGTCGTACTGGTCCCGGCCGCGGCCGGCGGGCTCGGCGCGCTCTTCGTGCAGGCCGCCCGCTCGGCCGGGGCGACGGCCGTCGGGCTCGCGGGCGGGCCGGAGAAGGTCGCGCTGGTCCGGACGCTCGGCGCGGACGTCGCGCTCGACTACCGGGAGCCGGACTGGCCCCGGCAGGTCCTCGCCGCGCTCGACGGCCGCCGCCCCACGCTGCTGCTCGACGGCGTCGGCGGTGCGGTCGGGCGGGCCGGCCTGGAACTGCTGGACGTGGGCGGGCGGATCGTCATGTTCGGCTGGTCCGCGGGCGAGCCGACACAGCTCACGACCGCGGACGTCGTCAAGGGCGGGCTGTCGGTGCACTGGGTGACCGGGCCGCGGATGCTGCGCCGCCACGGCGGCCTGCGCGGGCTGGAGACGGCCGCTCTCGCCGAGGTCGCGAGCGGCCGGATGGTGCCGGTGGTGCAGCGCTTCCCGCTGGCCGACGCGGCGGGCGCGCACCGGGCACTGGAGACCCGTGCGACAACCGGCAAGGTGGTGCTGGTCCCCTGAGCGGCCCCCCGAATGCCGGTGGAATCACGAGCGCCGTCTCGGGGTTCCTCCGGTACGTGCGTCGTCCTGCGCTGTCCGCTGCGCTCCTCGGCATCCTGTTCGGCCTCACCGGCATGTCGACCTCCGCCGTGACGGTGGCGCTCCCCGAGATGGCCGCCGACCTGGACATCAGCGCGGCCACGGCGGCCTGGATGGTCAGCGGCTACACGGTGGCGCTCGCCGTCGCGACCCCGACGCACGGCCGGCTCGCCGACATGGTCGGGATCCGGCTGCCGCTCGTCCTCGGGGTCGGCGCGATGGCGCTGGGCGCGCTGGCGGCGGCGCTCGCGCCGTCGTTCGCCGTGCTCATGGTGGCGCGGGTGGTGCAGGGCGTGGGCGCGGCGGCCGTCCCGGTGCTGGCGACGGCGCTCATCGCGGCCCGCTGGCGGCCCGAGGACCAGCCCGGCGCGCTCGGCCGGGTGGCCGGCATGGCCGCCACGCTCGGCGCGTTCGGGCCCCTGCTGGGCGGCGCGCTGGAGAGCCTCGGCGGCTGGCGGTGGGCGCTGGCCATCCCGGTGCTGGGCGCGCTGGCGATCCCGGCGCTGCGGCGGGTGGCGCCCGGCGGCGGCACCGGCGAGCCCATCGACCGGAGCGGCGCCGTGCTGGTCGCCGTCGCCGCGTCCGGGCTCGTGCTGCTGCTCCAGTCGCGTCCGCGGGGACGGTCGCGGCCGTCGTCGGGGCCGTGCTGCTCGGCGTCGGCGGCCCGCTGCTCGCGCTGCGCGTGCGGGCCCGGCCCGACGGGTTCCTGCCCCGCGAGATCGTCACCAACCCGACGGTGCTGCGCAGCGCGTTCGCGGCGGCCGCCGTGCCGGCGAGCTGGTTCGCGCTGCTGCTCGGCGTGCCGCTCACCGCCGCGTCCTGGGGCTGGTCACCGCTCGCGATCGGCACGCTCCTGCTCCCGTCGGCGGTGGTCGGGCTGGTGTCGCCGCCGATCGCCCGCACGCTGATGCAGCGGCTCGGGCCGCGCCGCACGATCGCGGCCGCGTGCCCGACCGCCGTGGTCGCGCTGCTCCTCGGCGCGGTCGGCGGGGCGGTCGCCTCACCGGTCCTGCTCGCCGCCGCCGTCCTGCTCCTGACCTGCGCGTTCAGCATCGGGCAGCCGGCCATGGTCGCGTCGGTCGGCGGCGCGGTGCCGGCCGGCCGGCGCGGGGTGGCGCTCGGCGTCGCAACCCTCGTCTTCCTCACCGGCGCGAGCGTGGGCGCGGCGCTCGTCGGCGGGCTGGCCGACACGATCGGCGTGCCGGGGGTGTTCTGCGTGCTCGCCGTGCTCCCGCTGGCCGGGCTCGCCGCGCTGCTCCTCGGCGGCCCGGAACGCGCGGAACAGCCCGCCTGACGCTCGCCGGGCGCCGCTCAGGCGGCCACGGGCCAGCGGCCGATCAGGTGCTGGGTGCCGTCGGTGCCGACGAGCATCGCGGGCAGGCCCTGCTCGGCGAGCCACGCGAGGGCGCCGGTGCCGCGCAGCACCGCCCCGGCGCACGCCGCGCTGGCCGACGGGGTGTCGGCCGCGGCGACCGTGACCGACCGCCACGCCGGTGCGACCGTGCGCCCGGTCGCCGGCACCACCACGGGGTGCAGCGGCGAGCGGCCGCGCTGCTGCCCGACCCGCACGGTCGAGAGCCGGGAGATCCCGCCGCCGTCCATCGCGACGACCGTCGACCCGGCGCCGGGCGTGTCCCGCAGCTCGACGCGCCAGCCGCCCATCGGCGCGAGCCCGGACGTCGCGACCTCGCTGCCGATCGCGACGAGCACCCCGCAGGACATGACCTCGGCGACGAGCTCCGCGCAGAGCTGGGCGGTCCAGGCCCGCAGCGAGGCAGCCGGTTCCAGCCGCAGGTCCTCGCGGCCGTGCGCGGCGGCGTCGAGCACGAGCTGCCACGGCTCCGGGGCGGGCTGGTGCACGTCGGCGCCGTCGTCGGCCGGCGCGATGCCGTACGGGAACGGGCGCAGCGCGACGGTGCGGCCGAGCAGCTCGGCGACCCGGTCGCCCGCGGTGGACGACACGCTGCGGCGGCGGTCCGGGTGCGCGACCCGGTCGATGAGCGTGAGCTGCTCCTCCAGCACGAAACGGGCCTTGTGCATGGCCCACGGGTCGGTGACGACGAGGCGGCAGCGGGTGTCCCAGACGGTCCACTCGCTGGAGACGGTTGCGATGCAGGTGCCGGTGTGGAGCGAGATCGACATCGTCGCCTCCGGGGGAGCATTCGGGGAGGGCCACACCGTGACAGAGCATCGCTGTGACGACGCTGTGAACGCGCGGGGGAAGGCCCTTGCCAAAACGGGGGGCAGGCCCTACCCGGGCTCGGAGGTCCACCGGCTCATCACGGCGGCCCGCACGCCGAAGGCTCGTGGCCATGACGATCGACACCGCCGTTCGCCGCGGCAGCGACTTCGCGCGCCTCTCCGAGCGGGTCGCCGCGGCCGGGCTCATGCGCCGCCGCCCCGGCTACTACGTCCTCCGGTTCCTGCTGGTCACCGCCCTGGTGGCGGGCACGGTCACCGCGTTCCTCACTCTCGGCGACTCGCGTGGCAGCTCCTCGTGGCCGCCGTCGCGGCACTCGGCTACGGGCAGGTCGCGCTGCTCGCGCACGACGTCGCGCACCGGCAGGTGTTCCGCACCCGCCGCCCGTCCGCGGTGGCCGGCCGGATCCTGGGCAACCTGGGCATCGGCATGTCGTACGGCTGGTGGATGGACAAGCACACCAGGCATCACGCCAACCCCAACCACGAGGGCCTCGACCCCGACGTCGAGCCGGGCGCGCTGGTCTGGACCGGCGAGCAGGCCCTGCGCGCGGACGCCGGCCGGTTCCTGCGGTTCGTGCACCGGCACCAGGCCGCGCTCTTCTTCCCGATCCTGACGCTCGCCGGCCTCGACCTGCGCCGCAACAGCGTCCGCGGGCTGCTCGGGGCGCAGGGCGCGACCGTGCCGCGGCGCGGGCTGGAGCTGGCGCTGCTCGCCCTGCACGCCGTCGGCTACCTGACCGCCCTGTTCGTGTGCGCCGCCGCCGGGGCTCGCGATCGCGTTCTCCGCGCTGCACAGGCCTCTTCGGCCTCTACCTCGGCTCGATCTTCGCGCCCAACCACAAGGGCATGGAGATGCCCACCGAGCGCCTCGACTTCCTGCGCAAGCAGGTCGTCACCGCGCGCAACGTGCGCGGCGGCGCGCTCACCGACGGCCTGCTGCACGTCGCGCTCGGCGGGCTCAACCACCAGATCGAGCACCACCTCTTCCCGTCCATGCCGACGCCCAACCTGCGCCGGGCCCGGCCGGTCGTGCGGGAGTTCTGCGCGGAGATCGGGGTGCCCTACCACGAGACGAGCCTGTGGCGGTCGTGGGCGGAGGCGCTGGGCACGCTGCGCCGGGCGGGCGCGCCCCTGCGAGACGTCTGAAACGTTCACGACAGGCACCGTCCGCCGGCCGAAGCTGGGGCCATGACCAGCACGGACACCACCGTCGACGGGACCGCGGCCGTCGACTTCCTCGCCGGCCACGCCCGGCTGCTCGACCGCCGGCGGGCGGGCCTGTTCCTGGGCACCTCCACCCCGCAGGAGGCGCTGGCCGCGCTCGCCGGCTACCGCAACCCGGACGGCGGCTACGGCTGGGGCCTGGAACCCGACCTGCGCTCGGGGTCGAGCCAGCCGGGCGCGGCGCTGCACGCGTTCGAGGTGTTCGCCGAGATCGGGCCCGCGACCAGCCCTGACGCCGCGGCGTTGTGCGACTGGCTCGCGTCGGTGTCGCTCCCGGACGGCGGGCTGCCGTTCGCGTTGCCCGTCCCGGACCCGGCGGGCACCGCGACGTGGTGGACGCAGGGCGCCGCGCAGGACGGCTCGTCGCTGCAGATCACCGCGATCGTCGCCGCCTGCGCCCACGCCACCGCCCGGCACGACCCGGCGGTCGCCGCGCACCCGTGGCTCGCTCGGGCCACGGCGTACTGCGTCGAGGCGGCGCGGAACGTCGCCGCGGCCGACGAGCCACCGCACGCGCTCGTGCTCGCGTTCGCGTTGCGGCTGCTCGACGCGGCGGGCGAGACCGCGGTGCTGGAGCGGCTCGGCCGGTTCGTCCCCGCCGACGGGATCGTCCCGGTGGAGGGCGGCACTGCCGCCGAGGCGATCCGTCCCCTGGACATCGCACCGGTCCCGGACCGGCCGGTGCGGGCGCTGTTCCGGACGGAACAGATCGACGCGGAGCTGCGCCGGCTCGCGGCCGGGCAGCAGGCCGACGGCGGCTGGCGCGTCGAGTACGCCGTGTTCTCCCCGGCCGGCGCCCTGGAGTGGCGCGGCCACGCGACCGTGCGGGCGTTGCAGGTGCTGCGGGCGAACGGGCGACTCTGAGCCGCTACGGCATCAGGAGCAGCAGCGTCGGGATGCCGACCAGCCCCGCCGCCGCGAGCCGCACCAGCACCTGGACGGCGAGCGGCAGCGGGCGCGGAGGCTCGGTGATCCGGTGCAGGCGGGTGTCGAGCGCGTCGGTGAAGGAGCTGAGCGCGGCGGCCGGGGCGGCGCCGCCCATCGTGCGGAGGGCGCCGGTGAGCTGCCGTGCCGTCACCGCGGAGGCGGCGACGTCATCGGCGCGCATCTCGATCAGCGCGGCCACGGCGACCTGGGCGCACACCATCCCGCGCACGAACGGCGCCGTCGCGCCCCACGCGACGAACGGCAGCACGACGAGGTCGTGGCGTTCCCGCAGGTGGGCCTGCTCGTGCGCGAGCACGGCCCGGACGGCGGGCGGGTCGAGGGCGTCGAGCACCCCGGCCGACACGACGAGCCGCGACCGCAGCCCCGGCAGGCAGTACGCCACCGGGACCGGGTGGTCGAGCACCCGCGCGCCGGGCACGGCCGGCCACGGCGTGCCGAGCAGGTCCAGCAGGTCGCGGTGGCGCTGCCGGGCGCGCAGCGTGCGCACGGTGACGGCGACGAGCACGGAGACCAGCCGCAGCGCCAGCGCCAGCGCGGCGAGCAGGGCCAGCACGTGCGTGACGCCGAGCGCGGGGAGCCGTCCGGCGGCGAGGGTGTCGACCGCGGTGCGGAACGCGACGGGGAGGGAGGGGCCGAGCGGGGCGAGGCCGTAGACGACGCCGGAGCCGAGCAGCGCGAGCCCGCCCGCGAGCCCCACGGCCTGCCACGCCAGCAGCGCGCCGACCGGGTCGCGGGCCGGCCAGTGGGCGCCGGCGAGCGCCCGGCTCACCGGTTCGGCGAGCAGCACTCCCAGCACCAGCAGCCCCAGTGCCGTGCTCTCCACGATGTACCAGGATGACAGCCGGTTGCGGGCGGCGGTCCGGGGGCCTCAGTCCAGCAGGTCCCGCAGCTTCGCGCGTTCGTCCTCGGGGATGGAGCCGAGGAAGCGGGCGAGCGCCGCCCCGCGGTCCGGTGCGGCGTCGAGCGCGTCGCGCATCAGCTCGGCCACGTGGTCCTCGCGGCTGGCCACGGCCCGGTAGCGGTGGGCGCGGCCCTCCCGTTCCCGGGTGACGAGGCCCTTGCGCTCCAGCCGGCCGAGCACGGTGAGCACGGTGGTGGTGGCCAGCTCGCGGTGCGCCAGCGCGTCCTGGACGTCGCGCGCCGTGACCGGCCCGCCGGCCGACCAGAGGGTCTCCATGACGGCGCGTTCGAGTTCACCCAGAGTCGGCACGCGGCCATTCTACTTCAGGTAGAAGCGCTGTGGGGGACCGAGATCAGCGAATCTGGACCTCGTTGCCGATCTGGAGGAAGTCGAACCAGGCCACGGCGTCCTCGTGCACCAGCTTCACGCAGCCGGCCGACGGTGTGTCCTGCCGGCCCTCGTGGAACCCGATGCCGCCGTCGGCGAAGAACACCGAGTACGGCATCTGCGTCAGGAACTCGCGGCTCGTGTACTGCTCGGCCTTCCACTGCACGGAGAACGTGCCCAGCGGCGTGGGCGTGTCGCGGTCGCCGGTCTGGATCGGCACCGGCCCGCGCACGACCCGGCCGTTGTCGATCAGCCACGCCATCCGGGCGTCGCGGTCGACGCACGCGCGGGCCGTCGGCGTGCACGGCGTGCCGCTCACGCGTTCCGGGGCCGGCTGGATGATCGGCGCGGCGCCGGACCCGCCCGAGGCGGCGGCGCGCGTCGGGGTGGGCAGCCGGGCGGCGGTGGTGCTCGGCGCGGGCTGCGGGCGGGACCGGGTGGTCGGCGCGGCCTGCTCGTCGGGCGCCGCGCGCGGCGCCGCGGGGGTGGGGCCGGCCTGGGCGGGCACGGTCCTGGTGGCCGCGGCCGGCGCGGCCGCGGCCGTACCGCCGCTGTGCGCCGCTCCCAGCCCGCCCACCGCCACGGCCGCCGCGACGACAACCGCGCCCGCGATCGCCACCCGGGCGGCGGACGCACGGCGGGCCCCGGCCCGGACGTGTCTGCCCATCGTCACCTCCCCTGATCCCTGCACAGGTCAAACGACGGGAACCCACGGAGGTGACGGGCAGTCACGGGTCGTTCACTGGGTGTCGTAGATCATGGGTCGCGGACGGGTCCCGGGAGGCAACCGGCGGCCCGGCCACTCTCCCGGGTGAGGCGTCCGCGGCAACCGCGCGTGGGCGTCGCGACGGGCGTGACCGGCGTCACGGAACGGGAGTCCGGCCCTACGCTACGGCCCATGGCTGCGGACGCGGGCGAGGTGCGGATGGGCACGGCCAGGGGCCGGTGGGTGCTCGGCACCACCGTGCTCGGCTCCGGCCTCGTGATGATCGACGGCACCGTCGTCAACGTCGCGCTGGAACGGATCGGCACCGACCTCGGCGCCGACTTCGCCGGCCTCCAGTGGACCGTCAACGCCTACACGCTCACGCTCGCGTCGCTGATCCTGCTGGGCGGCTCGCTCGGCGACCACTACGGGCGGCGGCGGGTCTCGTGATCGGCGTGGTCTGGTTCGCGGTCGCTCGCTGGCCTGCGGCTCGCCCCCAACATCGAGACGCTCATCGTGGCGCGCGCTGCAGGGCGTCGGCGGCGCGCTGCTCACGCCCGGCAGCCTGGCGCTGATCTCGGCGTCGTTCCACGGGCCGGACCGGGCCGCCGCGGTCGGCGCGTGGTCCGGGCTCGGCGGGATCGCCGGCGCCGTCGGCCCGTTCCTGGGCGGCTGGCTCGTCGAGTGGACGTGGCGCGCGGTGTTCCTCATCAACCTGCCGCTCGCGGCGGTGGTCGTGGTGGTCGCGCTGCGGCACGTGCCGGAGAGCCGCGATCCCGAGTCCGCGCCGGGGCTCGACATCACCGGCACCGTGCTCGCGGTCCTCGGGCTCGGCGCGCTGACGTTCGGGCTCACCGAGCTGGCCGGCGGCATGGACCCGGCGGCGCTCGTCACCACGGTCGTCGGGGTGGTGGCCCTGGCCGTGTTCGTAGTGGTGGAGATGCGGTCGCCGCACCCGCTGGTGCCGCCCGCGCTCTTCCGCAACCCGACGTTCAGCGCCGCCAACCTGGCCACCGTGCTCATCTACGGCGCGCTGGGCGTGGTGTTCCTGCTGCTCGTGCTGCAGCTGCAGGTGGTGGCCGGGTTCAGCCCGCTCGTCGCCGGCTCGGCGCTGCTGCCCGTCACGCTGATCATGCTGGCGTTCTCCGCCCGCGCGGGCGCGCTCGCCGGGCGGATCGGGCCGCGGCTGCCGATGACGGTCGGGCCGCTCGTGAGCGCCGCCGGGCTGCTGCTCCTGCTGCGGGTGGGGCCGGACGCGTCCCTGCTCACCGACGTGCTGCCGGGCGTGGTGGTGTTCGGCGCCGGGCTCGCGCTCACCGTCGCGCCGCTGACGTCCACCGTGCTCGACTCGGCGCCCGACCGCTTCGCGGGCTCCGCGTCCGGCGTCAACAACGCGGTGGCGCGCGCGGCCGGGCTGCTCGCGGTGGCCGTGATCCCGGGCGTCGCGGGGATCACCGGCGAGGTCTACACCGACCCGGTGGCGTTCGACGCCGGGTTCCGGACGGCGATGATGATCGGCGCCGGGCTGCTGGCCGGCGCCGCGGTGCTGTCGTTCGTGATGATCCGGCGCCCGCGCGGGCCCGAGCCGCCGGTGCCGCCGGGCGGCGTGCGGATCGAGGAGTGCGCGCACTGCGGGGTCGGCGGGCCGCCGGTGCAACCCTCGGGCGTCGAACGCTGACCCATGATCTCCGGAACCGGGACATGAGCTGCACATCTGCAGCTCATGTCCCGGCCGTGGCGATCAACGGTCAGAGGGCGAGGGTCTTCGCGAGCGCGCGCAGCACGGGGAGCGGGTCGGCGTCGTTGGGCAGCACCTGGGCGCAGACGTGGTCGGCGCCGGCGTCGAGGTGGGCGGTGAGCCCGGCCGCGACGGTCTCCAGGTCGCCGTGCACGACGAGCGCGTCGATCAGCGCGTCGCTGCCGCCGTCGGCGAGGTCCTGCTCGGTCCAGCCGAGGCGCAGCAGGTTGGACCGGTAGTTCACGAGGTGCAGGTAGGGCTTGTCGACGACCGGGCGGCCGATCGCGCGGGCCCGCTCCGCGTCGGTGTCCAGCACCACCTTCTGCTCGGGCGCACCAGCACGCCCGGCCCGACGACCGCGCGGGCCTCCCGGGAGTGCTCGGGCGGTGTCAGGTAGGGGTGGGTGCCGGCGGTGCGGTCGGCGGCCAGGCGCAGCGCCTTGGGCCCGAGCGCGGCGAGCGCGCGGCCCTCGGCCGGGACGTTCGCCTCGTCGAGCCGGTCGAGGTACTCGACCATCGTCGCGTAGGGGCTGCGGTACTCCTTCGTCGCCTCCGGGTGCCCGATCCCGAGGCCGAGCAGGAACCGCCCGGGGTACTTCGCCTCGATCCGGTGGTAGGACGCGGCCACCTCCTCGGCGGGCGTCTTCCACATGTTCACGATGCCCGTGGCGACCGCGATGCGCTCCGTGGCCGCGAGCAGCGACTCCGCGCCCTGCAGATCGCCGTCGGGCGAGCCGCCCAGCCAGATCGCGCCGTAGCCCAGCGCCTCCGCCTCGGCCGCGAACTCCGGGCTCACCGCGCTGCCCCGCCGCCAGATGCCGTACCGACCCAGTTCGACCGTCATGGCCCGGACAACACCATGTCGATCGCGCGTGTTCCGGCCGGCTGTCGGTGGGCGGGCATAGGGTCGCCCGCGTGAGTCGCATGCGCCCGCGGGTGGTCGTCCCGGCCGATCCGAGCCGGCCCCGCACGGCCCCGGCGGGCACCGAGGCCGCGGTCGTGGGCGGGGCATCGCGGGCGTCGCGGCGGCCACGGTCCTGGCCGAACGCGGGGTCGCCGTCACGCTCCTGGAGGCCGCACCGGCGCTGGGCGGACGGCTCGGTGCATGGCCCGACACCCTGCCCGACGGTACGGAACAGCTGGTGGAGCACGGGTTCCACGCCTTCTTCCGGCATTACCACACCTGGCGGGCGCTGCTGCGGCGCATCGACCCCGAACTCGGGTTCCTGCGCCCGGTCGGGGGCTACCCGGTGATCTCCCGGGAGTGGCCGGCGGAGGACCTCACCGGCCTGCCGAGGGTCGCGCCGTTCAACCTGCTGGCGCTCTTCGCCCGCTCCCCCAGCCTCGGGCTGCGCGACCTGCTGCGGTCCGACCAGCGCCGCGCCGCCGAGCTGCTCGCGTACGAGCGGGAGCGCACCACCGCCGCGTTCGACGACGTGCCCGCGGCCGGGTTCCTCGCCGCGCTCGGGATGTCCGACCGCGCCCAGGCCATGCTGTTCGAGGCGTTCGCGCGGTCGTTCTTCGCCGACCCGGGCGCGCTGTCGGCCGCCGAGCTGGTCGCGATGTTCCACTACTACTTCCTCGGCAACCCGGCGGGCATCGGCTTCGACGCGCCCGCCACCGACCACCACACGGCGATCTGGACGCCGTTGCGCGACCACCTCGAACGCCACGGCGCCACCGTCCGCACGGGCACACCGGCCCACGCGCTCGCGCCGGCCGACGGCCACCGCTGGCGCGTCGAGCTGGGCGGCGAGCACCTGGTGACGCGCCATCTCGTGCTCGCCACCGACCCGCCGGCGCTGCGCGCGCTCGTCGCCGGGTCGCCGCAGCTCGCCGACGTCGCACCGGGCCTCGCGGCGAAGGCGGCCGCGCTGCCCGTCGCGCCGCCGTTCGCCGTCACGCGGCTGTGGCTCGACCGGGACGTCGCGCCGCAGCGGGCCACGTTCAGCGCGGTCAGCCGGGAGCCGACGCTCGACTCGGTCACGGTCTACTCGCGGCTGGAGCGCCCGTCCGCGGAGTGGGCGGCGCGCACCGGCGGCGCGGTCGTCGAGCTGCACTCCTACGCGTGCACCGCGCCGGACGCCGCGACCGCCACCGCCCGGATGCGCGACGAGCTGGCCGCGCTCTGGCCCGAGACGGCCGAGGCGGGTGTCGTCCACGTGCACGAGCGGATCGCCGCCACCGCGCCGACGTTCCCGCCGGGCGGCGCGGCGGCCCGGCTGCGCGTCACCGGAGAGGGGCGCGGCATCCGGGTGGCGGGCGACCACGTCGACACGCCGTTCCTGACCGGGCTGATGGAACGCGCCGCGGTGTCGGGCGTGCTGGCCGCCAACGACGTGCTCGCCGAGGTCGGTGCGGGCCCGGAACCGCTGGTCGCGGGCCCGCAGCGGGGCCTGCTCGCGGGTCTGTTGCCGCGGCCGCGGTGAGAGTCGCGTTCGACCCCGGGCCGCGCGACGGGCCGGCCCGGCTGCAGCGGCTCGACGACCACGGCACGCCGCTCGGCCCGCCCGAGCCCGTCGCGGGCCCGGCCGCCGTCGCCGCGCTGGAACGGGCGCACGCGCCCCGGTGGGTGTTCGCGCGTGCCCGGGCCTACCGGCGCCTGCTCGCCACGGGTGCGGACGTGGCCCGCGCGCACGACGTCGAGCTGGTCGAGGGCCTGATGGTGGCGGCCGACGGGCACTTCGGGCAGCCGCACGGCCTGGCCGCGGCGCTCGCCCGCCTGCAGGGCCGCACGCCCGATCCCGACCCGCCGGCCGTCGACGACGGCCCGCTCGCGCTCTTCGACGCCGGCCCGGCCACCGACGAGCTGGCCGGCGTCGTCGCCGTGCACGCGGCCCAGCAGCGCGCGCTGGCCGCCGGGCCGGCCGGGATGCGGCTGCTCGCCACCGCGGAGTCGGCCGGGATGCTCGTGGCCGAGGAGATGACGGCCGCCGGCCTGCCCTGGCGGGCCGACGTGCACGACCGGCTGCTCGTCGACCTGCTCGGCCCGCGCCCGCTGCCCGGCGGCCGCCCGCCCAAGCTCGCCGCGCTCGCCGACGCCGTGTCCGACGCGTTCGGGCGCCCGCTCAACCCGGACTCCCCCGCCGAGGTGCTGCGCGCGTTCGCCCGCGCCGGCCACGAGCTGCGGACCACCCGGTCCTGGGAGCTCAGACAGGTCGACCACCCGGCCGTCGAGCCGCTGCTCGCGTACAAGGAGCTGGCCCGGCTGCACGCCGCGCACGGCTGGGCGTGGCTGCGCACCTGGGTGCACGAGGGCCGGTTCGGCCGGAGTACGTCGTCGGCGGGGTCGTCTCCGGGCGGTGGGCCACCCGCGGTGGCGGTGCGCTGCAGATCCCGAAGGCCGTGCGCGCCGCCGTCCGGGCGACCCGGGCTGGCGGCTCGTCGTCGCGGACGCCGCCCAGCTGGAGCCGCGGATGCTCGCCGCGCTCTCCGGCGACCACGCGCTCGCCCCCGGCGACGAGGACCTCTACACCGCGCTGGCCGCCCGCGACTTCGACGGCGACCGCGCCAAGGCCAAGCTCGCGCTGCTCTCGGCCATGTACGGGCAGACGTCCGGCGGGGCCGGGGTGCTGCTCGCGACGCTGCGCACGCGGTTCCCGGCGGCGATGGCCTACGTCGACGACGCGGCCCGCGCGCGAGGAGGGCCGGCTCGTGCGCTCGCACCTGGGCCGCACCTGCCCGCCGGCCCGCCCGGGCCACGAGCAGCCCGCGGCGGCGCGCGCCCGCGGCCGGTTCACCCGCAACTTCGTCGTGCAGGCCACCGCGGCGGAGTGGGCGCTGGTGCTGCTCGCCGAGCTGCGGATGCTGCTGCGCGGGAGCCGCGCGCAGCTCGTGTTCTTCCAGCACGACGAGGTCGTCCTGCACGCCCCGGCCGAGGAGGCCGAGCCCGCCGCCGACGCCGTCCGCGCCGCGGCCGTCACCGCGGGCCGGCGGCTCTTCGGCGACGTCCCGGTGCGCTTCCCGATGCAGCCGCGGGTCGTGGAGGGCTACGACCAGCGCTGACCTCCCCCGGGTCAGCGGGCCGGGTACTCGTCGTGCAGGTGCCACCAGTGGTACGCGGGCGACTGCGGACGCCCGGCCGGGGTGTCCTCCCAGGTCTCCTGCCGGCCGAACGGGGTGAGGTCGAGGAAGCTCCACACGCTGCCGAGCTGCTCCACGCCCCGGCCGGTGGTGAAGTACGTGCGGAAGACGCGGTCGCCGTCGCGCAGGAACACGCTCAGCCCGAAGTCCTCGCCCACGCCGCAGTCGTCGGCGAACGACGTGCCGGCGCTGGAGTAGAACGGCATCCGCCACTCCATGCGCTCGCGCAGCCCGGCCAGCTCGCCGTACGGGGCGGAGGAGACGATCGCGAGGGTCGTGTCGCGGGCGTGCAGGTGCTCCAGCCGGCTGACCTGGTCGCTGAACATGCAGCAGCCCTCGCACCATTCCCTACCCACCCCGCCGGCTGCCGTCCCCCGGTGGGGCCCGCCCATGAACTGGTAGACCACCAGCTGGCGGCGGCCCTCGAACACGTCCACGAGTGTGGCCGGCCCGTCCGCGCCCGCGAAGGCGTAGGGCCCGAACTCGACCATGGGCATCCGGCGCCGGCGCGCGGCGAGGGCGTCGCGGGCGCGGGTGGCCTCCTTCTCGGCCGCGCGCAGCTCGGCGGTCGCGGCGGCCCACTCGGAGGCGGTGACGACGGGCGGCAGGGTGACGGTGGGGGCGTTCACGGTCTGGTCCTCCTCGGGTTGTCGGTGAGCTGCTCGGCGAGCCGGTCGAACGAGCTCGACCAGCCCTCGTGCACGCCGGCGCGGTAGCCGTCGGACGAGAAGCCGGCCTGGTGGAACGTCATCTCGGTGCGGCCGCCGAGGTCGGCGAGCGCGACCGTCACGACGGACTCCTCGCCGGAGCCGCCCGGGTCGCGCCAGGTGAAGACGAGCCGTTCGGGCTCGCGGACCTCGATGTAGAAACCGCCGGTCGGCAGCTCGGCGCCGGTGTCCTCGCGGATCATGGTGGCCCGCCAGGTGCCGCCGGGCCGGACGTCGGCGGCGACCGTCGAGCGCGGGGTGGTGCAGCCGCGCGGGCCGAACCAGGCGGCCAGGTGCTCCGGGTCGGTCCAGGCCCGGAACACCAGCTCGCGGGGCGCGTCCAGGACGCGGACGATCGTGAGCTCGCGCTCGGCGGCCGTCATCGGGTGTCGCCCTGGATCGCGCGGAGGTGCTCGGACAGGCGGTCGAAGCTGCTGTCCCAGTACGCCCGGTAGCGCTGCACCCACTCGTCCACCCCGGCGAGCGGGCGGGCGTCGAGCCGGCACGGCCGCCACTGCGCCGACCGGCCGCGCGTGATCAGCCCGGCGCGTTCCAGCACCTTCAGGTGCTTGGAGATCGCCGGCATGCTCACCGCGAACGGCGCGGCCAGCTCGGACACGGTGGCCTCGCCCTCGGCGAGCCGGGCCAGTATCGCGCGGCGGGTGGGGTCGGCCAGCGCCGCGAACGTCGTGCTGAGCGGGTCGTCTGCCATGACCTACCTGCCTGCGAAACCGATCGGTTAATTAACGTCCTGGTTCAGGATAGCCGGAACGTCAAGCCGCCAATCCTCAACCGAGGGGTTGACCTTTCGGGGTGCGAGCCCTATCCTCAACCGAGTGGTTGAGCAACTGGACACCGTCTTCCACGCCCTCGCCGACCCGACGCGCCGGGCGATGGTCCGGACGCTCGCGGCCGGCGAGCGCACCGTCACCGAGCTGGCCTCGCCGCACCCGATCTCGCTGGCCGCCGCGTCCAAGCACGTCAAGGTGCTGGAACGGGCCGGGATCGTGCGGCGCACCGTGCTGGGGCGCCGGCACGTCTGCCGGCTCGAACCGCGCCCGCTCGCAGCCGCGAGCGACCACCTGCGCTTCTACGAGCGCTTCTGGAACGACCGCCTCGACGCCCTGGAGGCGTTCGTCGACCCCGAGGAGTCCCGATGACCGACGACGTCGTGCCGCACACCCTGACCGTCCGGCGGGTGGTGGCCGGCACGCCCGAACGCCTCTACGCGGCGTGGACCGAGCCCGACCAGATGCGCCGCTGGTACGCCACCGTCGTCGACGCCGACGTGCGCGTGGGCGGCGCCTACCGCATCGAGCTGCACGAGGACGACGGCAGCGTCAACGGCTTCACCGGCGAGTACCTGCGGCTGGAGCCGCCGGCGCTGGTCGAGTTCACGTTCCGGCACCACGGGCTGACGCCGGAGGACCGGATCAGCGGCGAGACCGTCACCGTCGAGTTCCGCGCGGCCGGCGCGGGCCGTACCGAGGTGGTGCTGACCAACCGCTGGACCGGGCCGCCGTGCGAGCCCTCGGACTACACGTCGCTCGCGCAGGGCTGGGAGCAGTGGTTCGACATGCTGGAGAAGAGCGACGTGCTCGCCGTGTGACTGCCGTCACTCCAAGGCTCTGTCCCCGTCCGGTGCGGGACGTCGTCTCCAGCACGTCCGATCCGGAACGAGGAGGCTGACCCCATGCGGTACGCACTGCTGATCAACGAGAGCCCCACCGGCTACGCCGATCTCGACGAGGCCGGCCGGGCCGCCGTCACCGCCGACTACCTGCAGCTCATGGCCGACCCGCAGGTGCTCGACGGCGACCGGCTGGAACCCGGCGAGACCGCCACGACCGTGCGGCTCACCGACGGCCAGGTGATGCTCACCGACGGCCCGTTCGCCGACACCAAGGAGATCCTCGGCGGGTTCATCCTCGTCGAGGCGCCCGACCTGGACGCGGCGCTCGCGCTGGCCCGGCGCATCCCCGCGCTGCGGCACGGCGGTGTGGTCGAGGTGCGGCCCGTCAGGGAACGCCCGGCCGCGAGGCGATAGGTGCGGTTCGAGGACGTCTTCCGCGCCGAGTGGGGCCGGGTGCTGGCCGCGCTCGTCGGGTTCTGCGGCGACGTCGACGTCGCCGAGGAGGCCGCGCAGGAGGCGTTCGCGGCCGCGGCGCAGCGCTGGGAGCGCGACGGCCCGCCCGAGCACGCGCGGGCGTGGCTCGTGGCCGTCGGGCGCAACCGGGCCGTCGACCGGCTGCGCCGCGAGCGCCGCCTCGCCGAACGGGCCCGGCTGGCCGCCGCCGCGGCGGTCGCCGGGCCGTCCGGCGGTCCCGCGGCGACGGTGCCGGACGAGCGGCTGGAGCTGGTGTTCATGTGCTGCCACCCGGCGCTCGCGCCGGAGGCCCGCGTCGCGCTCACGCTGCGGGCGCTCGGTGGCCTCTCGACCGCGGAGATCGCGCGGGCGTTCCTGGTGCCCGAGGAGACCATGAAACGCCGGCTCACCCGGGCCCGCACGAAGGTCCGGGCAGCGGCGATCCCGTTCGCCGTCCCCGGGCCGGACACGCTGCCGGAGCGGCTCGCGGCGGTGCTCGCCGTCGTCTACCTGATCTTCAACCAGGGCTACGGCGACGGGCGCGTCGACCTCGCCGCCGAGGCCGTCCGGCTCGGGCGCACGCTGCGCGCGCTGCTGCCGGACGAGCCGGAGGTCGGCGCCCTGCTGGCGCTGATGCTCCTGCACGACTCGCGCCGCGCCGCGCGGGTCCGCGACGGCGAGCTCGTCCTGCTCGCCGACCAGGACCGGACCCGCTGGAACGCCGCGCAGCTCGCGGAGGGCCGGGCGCTGCTCGACGACGCCGTGACGCTCGGCGCGACCGGCCCGTACGCCGTGCAGGCCGCGATCGCCGCGCTGCAGACGGAGGACCCGATCGACTGGCCCTCCGTCGCCGCGCTCTACGCCCGGCTGGGCCGGCTCACCGGGTCGCCGGTCGTCGAGCTGAACCGGGCCGTCGCCGTCGCCGAGGTGTACGGGCCGGCGGCCGGGCTGGCGATCGTCGACGCCCTGGACCTGGACGGCTACCGCTACCTGCACTCCACCCGTGCGGAGCTGCTGCGCCGCCTCGGCGACGCCGCCGCGCCCGCGCCGCGTACGACCGGGCGCTGGACCTCGCCACGACCGACACCGAACGCCGCCACCTGCACCGCCGCCGCGCCGGGCTGCCCTGAGCCGAACCGCGCGACTCGCGCACACCAATCCAGCGACTCGCGGGGCCAGGGCCGCCGGCCGCCGGCCCAGCCCCGCGAGTCGCTGAAAAAGTGCACGCGAGTCGCGGGAAAAGTGTGCGCGAGTTGCGGTCAGGCGCTCGCGGCGCCGAGCGTCTCCAGGACGGCGGCGGCCATGCCGGCCATGCCGAGCGCGTTGGGGTGCACGGGCGCCGCGGGGGCGGTCGGCACCAGGCCCTCGATCCACTTGCGCCCGGCAGCCGGCAGGCGTCGTGCCCGATGGTCGGGGTGTAGGTGTCCACGAACTCGACGCCCGCCGCGTCCGCCCGGTCGGCGAGCATCGCGTTGAGCCGCTTCTCGGTCTCCCGCAGGTAGGCGACGTCTCCGGGGCTGAACGGGACCACGGGGAAGCAGCCGGGGCCGGTGTCGGGGAGGATCGCCGGGTAGCCGACGAGCAGCACGCGCGCATCCGGGGAGCGGTCGGCCACCGCGGCGAGCGCGGCGTCGACGTCCGGGGCGGTGGCGGCGATCCGCGCGGCCAGCTCGTCCTCGCCGCCCGCGTGGTAGTGGTCGCGGCAGGCGGCCCCGCCCGGACGGGTCGGCGACCGGCGGGTGCACTCGTCGATGATCTCGCCGAAGCCGATGTCGTTGCCGCCGATCGTGAGCGTGACCAGCTCGGTGTCCGCGGCGAGCGCGTCGAGCTGCGGCGGGTTGACGCCCAGCGGCACCTGCTGCGCGCCGTGCAGGTCGGCCGTCACGGCACCGCCGCAGCTCACGTCCCGGAACGCGCGGATGCCGAGCGACTCGGCGACGACCGACGGGTAGTTGCGGTTGGACCGCAGGCACCCGGCCGGCACGCCGGTCTGCAGGGGGATCAGCGGCCCGGACGCGTACGAGTCGCCCAGTGCGACGTAGCGGTCGACGGACGCGGCCTCGCCGGCGGCGGCGGACCCGGCCGGGACGACGAGGGCGGCGAGCAGGAGCGGGGCGGCGGCCCACAGGGCCCGGCGGCGGCGCACACCCGGTGAACGACCGGCCACCGGGCGGGGTTACTGCCGGGTACCCGCTGTGGTGACGGGCGGGCCCGGCGGCACGGGCGCACGCGGACCGAGCAGCGCGGGCGCTGCTGCACCACCGCGCGCACGTTGCGCCGCATCCACACCGGGTTCGCCCCGTACTGCGGGGACTTCACCAGGCTCTGCGCGACGTGCTGCAGCCAGGCGAGCAGGCAGAGCACCCGCTCGTCGACGAGCTCCCCGCCGTGCATCCGCTGGGACCGGGCGACCACGTCGTGCGCCGGCGGCGGGGTCTGCGCGAGCCAGCGGACCACGAGGTCGCCCAGCTGCTCGCCCTCGGCGACCACCCCGGAGAGGATCAGGAAGCCCATCACGTCGAGCGCGAGCAGGCCGCGCGGGTCGGCGTTGCACCAGTCCACGACCCCGACGACGCGCCCGTCGGGACCGGTGAGGATGTTGCCCGGCCCGTAGTCGCCGTGCGTCCAGCCGACGGCGAGGCGCCGGCCGCGCAGCCCGTCGGCCAGCTCCTGTTCGAGGCGCCGGGCGTCGGCGCGCAGCGCCGGCGGGAGCCGCCTGCGCACGACGGCCATCCGGTCGTGCACCCAGCGGCGCAGGTCGTCGTCGCCGACGCGGACGACCTCGGACGTGCAGCGGTGCAGCTCGCTGACGGTGGCGATGGCGCTGGCCGCGAGGCGCCGCCGCAGCGCCGGGTCGACGAGGCCGGCCGCGCTCACCGCGCCGGCCAGCCGGGACTCGACGGCGTAGTAGCTGCCGCGCACCTCGCCGTCGGAGAGCACCCGCGGCACGAGCACGGCCCAGTGCCGGATGCGCGGGTCGGTGTGCAGCCGGTTGAGCACCTCGGTCTGCCAGCGCAGCTCGACGCTCCCCCGTGCGGTGTCGGCGGCCTTGAGCAGCGCGCCCGGCCCGTCGGCCGGGCCGACCTCGACCACCACCGACGTGGAGCCGCCGGAGAGCCGTTCGCGCAGCGCCCATCCCGTCATCGCGCCGCCGAACGGGGCGGCCCCGACGCGGCGCAGCAGCAGCGTGGCGCGTGCGGTGTCCAGCTTCGGGCCCAGTGGCGGCGGCAGCCACGGTGCCCGGGTCAGCAGGATCGCGCCCGCGACGACGAGCTGGGCGAGCAGCCACGACAGCCCGACCGCGGTGATGCCCAGCGCCGGCATGAGCAGCCAGGACCCCGTCACGACGAGCACGGTGACGGACGCGGGCACCGCGAACAGCACGCCCATGCGCTGCCGCACCCGCGCGGTGCTGACCGTCGAGGCGGTCACGACGTTGGGGATCGCGGACAGCGCGGCCAGGGCGAGCGCGGCCGCGCCGGTCTCGGCGTAGTGCTCGCCGAACACCCACAGGACCAGCGGCGCCCCGGCCGCGACGACCACCGCCGCCGGCACCACGAGCCGCAGCGAACGGCGCACCAGCGCCCGGCGGGCCTCCTCGGCGCGTCCGGGCTCGGCGGCGCCGTGGGCGACCATCGACTGCCCCATGCCGGACGTGACCAGGTAGAGCGACTGCGCGATCGTCCAGACCACGCCGTAGGTGGCGGCGGCCACGGCGTCGAGCCGGCCGAGCACGACCACGGGCAGCCCGAACATCGCGACCTGCCAGAACACGGCGCCGGCGTAGTCGGCGCGGACGAACCGGGCGATGGCCGCGGCGGTCACCGGCACCGCCCGGTCCTGCGTCGCGCGCCGAACCGGGGCAGCGCGGCCGGCAGCAGCCAGGCGTTGACGGCGACGACCACGACGGCCGTCGCGACCGTCCAGGACACCGCGATCCCGCCGGGCAGGGCGAGCGCCGCGGCGGCGGCCAGCAGCCCGAGCTTGAGCAGCGAGAAGACGAGGTTCCATGCCGGGACGACGGCGGCGCGCCCGGCGCCGGTGAGCACGTAGTCCTTCATCACGAATACCGCCGACAGCGGTGTGGCGAGGGCGAAGAACGCGACCAGCGCGCCGTGTCCGGCGACCGCGACGAGCTCGGGCGCCCACCAGGGCGCGCCGGCCGCGAACACGGTGCCCGCGAGGGCGGCGACCCCGGCCCCCACCGCGTACCCGCCGGCCACCAGCGGCCGCGCCCGCACGCCCGCGACCGGCACGAAGCGCAGCAGCGCGTAGGTCATGTTCAGGTGCGCGGCCGAGGCCAGCAGCATCATCGTGGAGATGGCCACGGAGTTGACACCGACCGTCGCCGGATCGAACAGGCGCGCGGCGACGACCCAGTAGAGCAGCCCGACACCGGACGTGAGCGCGGAGCTGAGCACGAGCGCGAGGCCGTCCCGGTGGGCCGGGGCGAGCCGGTCGAGCAGGGAGCGCGCGCGCCGATCCGGACACATGCGGGCGAACATAGCAACCAGGTGTCACCCATCTGTCGGGGAACACCAGGTGAACAACAGGATGAGAAACACCAACCGCCCGATGGGAGCAACGGGCATTGCGGATAATCATCCCAGGCGAACGGCCCGCTCCTCCAGATAGCGCTGTTCGGGGATGCTGGTGGTGCGCCGCGCCGCCTCCGCGTACGCGGCGTGCGCGCCGGCCCGCTCACCGGCCATCTCCAGCAGGTGCGCCCGCACGGCGAGCAGCCGGTGGCTCCCGGCCATGCGCGGGTCGGCGTCGAGGGTGGCGAGCAGGTCGAGCCCGGCCCGCGGCCCCTCGGTCATCCCGACCGCGACGGCCCGGTTGAGCGTCACCACCGGGCTGGGCGCGACGGCGTCGAGCACCCGGTAGAGCGCCGCGACCTGCGGCCAGTCGGTGTCCTCGGCCCGCGCGGCCTCGCCGTGCACCGCGGCGATCGCGGCCTGCAGCTGGTAGGGCCCGACCGGCGCCCGGGCCATCGTCTCCGTGACCAGCGCGATGCCCTCCTCCAGCGGTCCGCGGTCCCACCGGCTGCGGTCCTGCTCCGCGAGCGGGACGAGCGCCCCGTCCGGGCGGGTGCGGGCGGGCCGGCGGGCCTCGGTGACGAGCATCAGCGCGAGCAGCCCGGCGACCTCCCCGTCGTCGGGCAGCAGCCCGTGCACCTGCCGGACCAGCCGCACGGCCTCCCAGGTGAGGTCGGGACGCTGCAGGTCCGGGCCCGAGGTGGCCGTGTAGCCCTCGTTGAACACCAGGTAGAGCACGTGCAGCACGGCGCCCAGGCGCGCGGCCCGCTCCTGCGGCGCCGGCATCGCGAACGCCGCACCGGCCACCGTGCGTTTGGCCCGGCTGATCCGCTGCGCCATCGTCGTCTCCGGCACGAGGAACGCGCTCGCGATCTGCGCGGTGGTGAGCCCGCCGACGGCCCGCAGCGTCAGCGCCACCTGCGACGCGGGCGAGAGCGCCGGGTGGCAGCACAGGAACAGCAGCGTCAGCGTGTCGTCGGACTCCAGCGGGCGTTCGGCGTCGGCGGCGGGCGCGGCGCCGTCGATGCCGTCCAGCGACGCGGCCGTCGTCTCCCGGCGACGGCGGGCCTGCTCGCTGCGCCAGTGGTCGGTCAGCCGCCGCCCGGCGACGGTCAGCAGCCAGCCCCGCGGGTTGGCCGGCACGCCCTCGGCCGGCCACTGCACCGCCGCCGCGAGCAGCGCGTCCTGCACGGCGTCCTCGCACGCGTCGAAGCCGCCGTGGCGGCGCACGAGGATGCCGAGCACCTGCGGCGCCAGCGGGCGCAGCAGGTCACCGACGCGTCCCGGCGCACCACGCTCACATCTCCATCCCGGACGGGGCCATCAGCGGCCGCACCTCGACCGCCGCGGCGGCGGCCTCCGGCAGCCGGGCCGCGAGCTCCACGGCCCGGTCCATGTCGGCGCAGTCCACCACCCAGTACCCGGCCAGCAGCGGACCGCCGCCCCCGTACGGGCCGGGCGTCGCGGCCGTGACACCGTCGCGCACGCGGACGGTGCAGGTCAGCGCGGCGTCCGCGACGGGGGCGCCGTCGAGCCACTCCCCCGCCTCGGCGGCCTCCAGCAGCGCCATCTCGCGGTCGAGCGCACCGTCGCGGCCCTCGGGCGTGCCGTAGATCAGCAGCAGGTACTTCACGTCACCAGGTCGGAGCCGCGCGCCGGATCTCGACACGGGCGCGTCAGGCGCGCAGCAGCGCCGCGTAGCCCGCGGCGACCTTGCCGAGCGCGCCCGGCGACGCCGTGCCCCGGCCCAGCCCCAGGTCCACGGCGGCGTCGAAGACGCGCTGGTCACGGGCCGCCGCGGCGAGCGCGGCGTCGAGGACGCGGCCGTGCGGCAGCAGCCGGGCCAGCACGTCGGTGTGCGTGTGGTGCCGCGCGAACGTGCGCCGCATCGCCCGCCGGTGCGCCGCCCCCGCGCCGGCCCCGAGCAGCGCCGCGCGCCCGGCGAGCACCCCGGACGCCACGGCGTCGAAGATCCCCTCGCCGGTCAGCGGGTTCACCATGGCCGCGGCGTCGCCGGCGAGCAGCACGCGCCCGTCGGGGTGGTGGCGGGGCGCCGTGGAGAGCGGCAGGTGGTGCCCGCGGACGGTCTCCGGGTCGGGCTCGTGGCCGGGCAGCAGCTCCCGCAGCCCGTCCAGCAGCTCGGCCCGCGACCCGCCGCCGCGCCGGTCGAACACCCCGTACCCGACGTTCGACCCGCCGCCGGCCAGCGGGAACGACCACGCGTACGCCAGTGCCCGCCCGTGCGCGAACTCGATCACCAGCGCGTCCGGGTCGACGGCGGTCGGGGCGTACCCGCGGATCGCGACGGCCGTGGTCGACGGCGGCGCGACGGGCGCGCCGAGCAGCCGGCGCACGGTCGAGTTGGCGCCGTCCGCGCCGACGACCACCCGCGCGGCGAGGCTCCCGTCGAGCACCACCCGGTCCGCCCGCACCTCCATCCGGCGCACCCGGTGCCGGCGCAGCCGCGCCCCGCGCGCGACGGCGGCGGCCACCAGCTCGGCGTCGAACAGCGCCCGCGGGATCACCCGGTTCGGCCGCGCGCAGGTCCGGTCGACGAGGGCGCCGCCCGGCCCGCGCAGCCGCATCCGCGGCGCGGGATGCCCCAGCTTCGCCGGACCGGGCACGTCCAGCGCGTCGAGCAGCTCCAGCACGTGCGCGGAGATCCCGTCGCCGCACGTCTTGTCCCGCGGGAACCCGGCCGCGTCGAGCAGCAGCACCGTGGCCTGCGGCCGCAGCTGCAGCGCCCGCAGCGCCGTCGCCGTGCCGGCCGGGCCGGCACCCACCACCGCGATGTCCACCAGCTCGTCCACGCCCCGGTTCTACTCCCCACAACCTCGCCCGCCGTGCATCGCCCCGGATACGGTCCCACCGTGCGGACACAGCGGCGCGGGCGGCGGATCGCGATGACCCCGGACGAGGTGGACGCGTTCCTCGCCGGGCAACGCACGTGCCGCGTCGCGACGACCGGACCGGACGGCCCGCACGTCACGCCGCTGTGGTTCGTGTGGCACGGCGGGGCGCTGTGGCTCACGTCGCTCGCCCGCAGCCAGCGGTGGGCCGACCTGCTGCGCGACCCGCGGGTGGCCGTCGTGGTCGACGCCGGCGACGCGTACGGCGAGCTGCGGGGCGTCGAGCTGCGCGGACGGGTCGAGGTGGTCGGCGAGGTGCCGCGCACCGGCGAACCCGTCCCGGAGCTGGACGGGCCCGAACAGGCGTTCGCCGACCGCTACACCGGCGGCGCGGTCGGGCACGACGGCCGGCACGCCTGGCTGCGGCTGGTACCGCAGAAGATCACGAGCTGGGACTTCCGCAAGATCGGCTGATCGATGGCCGTCCCGGAGGTACCTAGAACAGGTCGTAGGAGGCCCGGGCGACCGCGAAGCCGTGCCCGCTGCGCTCGTCCTCACAGCGCACGCCCGTCTCCCGGCTCACGCACACGAGGTCGCCCAGCCGCACGCCCTGCCCGTAGGCGAGCTCCGGCAGCGACGGGTCGGCGATCGTGTCGCCGACGCACGACAGCTCGCCCGGCCGCCCCGCGGCGACGACGGTGCCCGTGCCGTAGTCGAGGGTGCAGCTCGCGGGCGCGGGCGGGATCGGCCAGGTGCGGTTCCGCACGTCGCAGCGGGCCTCGCCGGCCTGCAACAGGCACGCGATGTTGCCGCTCGGGGTGGCGAAGCGGGCCTGGCCGTTGCCGAAGCGGGTGTCGGTGGCGACGTCGAAGACCTGCACGCCGTCGGCCGTGACCGACGGGGCGGCCGCGGTCGGCGCCGGCGGCGCCGCGGCGGGCACCGGGTCCCCGCCGCCCGCCCGGTCGACCATCACGACGACGATCACCGCGAGCGCGGCGACCGCCACCACGGCCGCCGCCAGCGCGGCACCCGTCCCTCGCCGGCGCGCCGTGTGCACGACGGGCGCCCCGACCACGGTCTGCTGCGCGGCCGAGGGCGGCGGCGGGGGCGCGGGCGCGGGCGCGTCGAGCAGCCGCAGCCGGTCGCGCACCTGCGCCATCCCGGGGCGCGCCGCCGGGTCCTTCACCAGGCACGCGAGCAGCACCTCGCGCAGCCCGGCGTCGACCGGCCCGAGCTCCGGCGGCGCCGCGGCCACCCGGTGCGCCTCGGCCGCGGGCGCGCGTCCGCGAACGGTGAACGTCCGGTCGCGGCGAACGTCACGACCGAGCCGAACGCGAAGACGTCGGTGGGCGGGCCGACCTCCCGCACGCCCGCGACCAGCTCGGGCGACAGGAACGCGGGCGCCCCCAGCACCGGCGCCTGCGCGTACGCGGAGCCGTCGGCGGAGCGGGCCATCCCGAAGTCGACCAGCCGCGGCCCGTCCGCGGCGAGGATCACGTTGGACGGCTTGAGGTCGAGGTGCGCGAGCCCCGCAGCGTGCAGCGCGGCCAGGCCCTCGGCCAGCCGCACGGCGAGCGCGACCGTGCCCTGCGCGCCCAGCGGCCCGTTCTCCGCGACGAACCGGTGCAGCGGCGGCCCCTCGACGTACGCGGTGGCGACCCACGGCTGCTCCGCGTCGGGGTCGGCGTCGAGCACGGGGGCGACGAACCAGGCGGGCGCCGTGGCGGCCACCTGCACCTCGCGCCGGAACCGTTCGCGGAAGCCCGGCTCGGCGGCGAGCTGCGCGGGCACCACCCGTATCGCGGCACGCCGCTCGGCCTCGTCGACGCCGAGCAGCACCTCACCCATGGGTCCGGCGCCGAGGCGGCCCTCGATCCGGTAGCGACCCAGCGTGGCCGGTTCCGTCGCGGCGTCCTGCTCCTGGTCCATCGGGCGGTGACGCTACCGGTTCCGGAGCGTCACGGGTGGCCTGCGACGAGCGGCCGGAGCTCCTCCGCGCCGACCGCGAGCACGGTCGCGCCGAGCTGCGCGTTCCACTCGGCGTCCGAGCCGTCCTCGTCGCGCCAGGCCCACAGGCGGGTGGTGAGCAGCCGCAGGTCGTGCTCGCGGGTGAAGCCGATCGCGCCGTGCACCTGGTAGGCGATCGGCGCGAGCTGCTGCTGCACCGCCTGGAAGCGGCCGATGGGGCGGCCGAACTGCACACGCTCCCCCGCGTGGCGGACGCTCGCGGCGAGCGCGCCCCGCAGACGCAGCTCCTGCGCGGCACCCTCCGGCGCCGGGGCCACGGCGAGCGCGTCCCCGATCACGTCGACGGCATCGCGCGGCTCCTCCGCCACGTTCGCGCCGTCCGTCACCGTGTACGCGGCCGGGTCGAGCAGCGCGACCCGGTCACCGGCCAGCACGGCGACGCCGCGGGCGGCGCGCGCCCACGGGACCCGCACGAGCCGGCTCCCGACGTCGCCGGTCGCGACCGTCAGCGGCCCGTCCGGCACGGCGATCCCGGCCGCGTGCAGCAGCCGGCCGGCGAGCAGGTCGGTCTCCACCAGCGGGACGAGCACGACGGCGGCGTCGGCGACCGTGCCCTCGCTCCCGCCCGCGGCGGCCGGCAGCATCAGCCGGGCCAGCCCGGTCTCCTCCAGCGTCGCCGACGAGCAGCCGCGCCACGCCACCAGCCCGCCGACCTCCCGCTCCGCGCCGCGTGTGCCGGCCAGCTCCCCGACCAGGGCCGCGAGCAGCGGGAACGTCGACGAGCCGTTCGGGCCCGCTGCGCTCGAACGCCAGCTCGCCGGTCACCTGCTTCCATCCGGCGCCGATCTCGCCGAGCACCATGTCGTCGGGCACGAAGACCCGGGCTCGTGCGCGCGAGCGCGAAGAACGCGTGCGCCCGGTGCGCGCCCGACGGTCAGACCGCCGGCCACCCGTTCGGCCCGGGTGCGGACGCCGCCAGGTCCGACCCGCGTCCGGCTCGCTCATCCCGATCCCGGGCAGGAACCGCCGCCGCTGCGCCTCCGTGCCGTGCCGCAGCAGCGTGGGCCCGATCTGCCGGTCGGCCACCCGGTGCGCCGCCACCGGCGCGCCCGCCGTCCGCGCGCGGCGTCCAGCGGGCCGCGGCCCGCTCCTCGGCCAGGAACGCCCGCACCTCCGCGCGCGGCGCCGCCACCCGCGGGGGCAGCTCCGCGGCAGGCGGGACGAGGGCGGGCAGCCTGGTCACCGTCGACGTCACGGGGCCCGTCCTGCCCCGATGGTGCCTGCGGGACCGGTGTGGCGGTGGGAGCATCGCCCGCATGACGAACACCGACGAGACCAGGGTCGTCGACGCCGTACCGACCGGGCTGTTCATCGGTGGGGAGTGGCGGCCGTCGGCGTCCGGGATGACGCTGGCGGTGGAGGACCCCGCCACGGGGAAGGCGCTTTGCGAGGTCGCCGACGCCACCCCCGCCGACGGGATGGACGCGCTCGCCGCGGCCTGCGCCGCGCAGGCGTCGTTCGCCGCGATGCCGCCGCGCGAGCGCGGGGAGATCCTGCGCCGCGCCTACGAGCTGATGACCACCCGCGCCGACGACCTCGCCCTGCTCATGACGCTGGAGATGGGCAAGCCGGTCGCCGAGTCGAAGGCCGAGATCGCCTACGCCGCCGAGTTCTTCCGCTGGTTCGCCGAGGAGGCGGTGCGCATCGACGGCGGCTACGCCGTGGCGCCCAACGGGGCGAGCCGGTTCCTCGTGCAGAAGCAGCCCGTCGGGGTGTCGCTGCTGATCACGCCGTGGAACTTCCCGGCGGCGATGGGCAGCCGCAAGATCGGCCCCGCGGTCGCGGCCGGCTGCACGATGGTGGTCAAGCCCGCCGCGCAGACCCCCTGTCCATGCACGCGCTCGCCGCGATCCTCACCGAGGCCGGGCTGCCGCCCGGTGTGCTCAACCTCGTCACGACGTCCGACGCGGGCGGCGTGATGGAGCCGCTCATCCGGGACGGGCGGGCCCGCAAGCTGTCGTTCACCGGCTCCACCGGGGTCGGGCGGCTGCTGCTGGAGCAGGCCGCCGCGAAGGTGCTGCGCACGTCGATGGAGCTGGGCGGCAACGCGCCGTTCCTCGTGTTCGAGGACGCCGACCTCGACAAGGCCGTCGACGGCGCGATGCTCGCGAAGATGCGCAACATGGGCGAGGCGTGCACGGCCGCCAACCGGTTCCTCGTGCACCGCGCGGTCGCGGAGGAGTTCGGCGACCGGCTCGCCGAACGCATGGGCACGCTCAAGGTCGGCCGCGGCACCGAGCAGGGCGTGCAGGTGGGCCCGCTGATCGACGCCAAGGGCCGCGACAAGGTGACGGACCTCGTGCGCGACGCGGTCTCCCGCGGCGCCAAGGTGCACCTGGGCGCCGACCCGGTGGACGGGCCCGGCTACTTCTACCCGCCCACCGTGCTCTCGGACGTGCCGCTCACCGCCCGGCTGTCGGCCGAGGAGGTCTTCGGCCCGGTGGCGCCGATCTCGGTGTTCGACGACGAGGACGCCGCCGTCACCGCCGCGAACGACACCGAGTTCGGGCTGGTCGGCTACCTCTACACGGAGAACCTGAACCGCGCCCTGCGCGTGTCGGAGCGCATGGAGACCGGGATGGTCGGGCTCAACACCGGCCTGGTGTCGAACCCGGCCGCCCCGTTCGGCGGGATCAAGCAGTCCGGGCTGGGCCGCGAGGGCGGCCGCGCCGGCATCGACGAGTTCCTGGAGACGAAGTACGTGGCGATCGCTTCGCCGGCTAGAGAACCGCATTGTGGAGCCAGACTGCACTTGGGGGAGTCGCCCACGTGCATTCTGGCTCCACAATGCGGTCGGTCAGCCGGGCGGGGGTGGGGTGCCGCCGGCAGGGGCGCCGGCCGGTGGGGCGGCTGGGTCGGCTCCGGCGTCCGCTCCCGCGTCGTGGGCTGCGCCGCCGTCGTCGCCGCCGTCGTCGCCGCCGTCGTCGCCGTAGTACACCTCGGACGGGTCGGTGCCGTTGATCACCGAGTCGACCAGCAGGATGCCGCCCTGCATCGCGAGCAGCCCCATCAGCGCCACCACGACGAGCACCACGAGCCCGGTCAGGACCTTGACCTGCACCGGGGTGCGGCCGAGCCGGCCCTGGCCGGTCTCGACCACCCACGCCCGCGCGCCCAGCGTCGCCAGCAGCACGCCGCACGTGACCCAGACCCAGACGTCCAGGTCGGGATTGATCACCACGGTCGTCCCACCTCAGCCTCCGCCCGCACCGGCCGGTGCCTCGGCCGCCGGCGGCTCCGCGACCTTGCGCAGCACCACGTCGTAGCCGTTCTGGTAGGTGATGACGTACCGCCCGGACGCGACCAGCTCCTGCACGACCTGCAGCGACCAGCCCGGCGGCTTGAGGTCGAGGTCGCGGCCCTGCGCCTCGACGGCGTCGAACGTGAGCAGCACGTCCGGCGACTCGGCGTCGACACAGCGGATCGGGTCGTCGGCGAGCTGGTCGCAGCCCTCGATCACGGTGCCGTCGCTGTGCGTGTCGACGCCCTCCACCGCGTACGGGCCGACGTTGATCAGCGGCACGACCTCCAGACCCGGTGGTGTGGTGGCGTAGACTCGCGCACCATTTCCACCTCGTCCGGATAGACGATCATGTACGACTCGTTGCCGCCGCGGATCAGGATGATCGACCCGAACAGCACCGCCATGCCGACCGCGAGCACGTACTCCATGCCGCGTCGCCAGCGCACGAGCCGGCGCAGGCGTCGCGCCGAGCACCGCGAGCACCGGCAGCCCGTACAGGACGATGCGCAGGAACACCTCGCCGCCGTACCCTGCGCGGCGAACGCCATCGGCACCGCGGCCAGCGCGATCGGCACCAGGTCGCGCCGGCGCCGCCAGTAGACCCACGCGCCGACGATCGCGAGCAGCCACGTCAGGCCCGGGACGATGACGCGCAGCGCCTTCACGACGATCTGCCCGAAGTCGCCCTGTAGTCGGCCGGCGACGCCGGTCTCCAGCGCGTTGCCCTCGTTGTCACTGCCGGTGATCAGGCTGAGCTGGGTGAGCCAGAACTCGCGGCCCGCGATCAGCACGTAGACGATCACCGCGAGCAGCGCCACCAGCACGATCCCGCGCCCGCGGAACCGGCCGACGATCGCCAGCACCACGAGCTGGCCGATGATCGCGAACGGCGTGAGCTGGTGCTCCGGGACGAGCGCGATCAGGCAGAGCGACGCGCAGAAGTAGATCAGGAGGAGCTGTTTGGCCGGCAGGCTCGGTCTGTTGGGCGGCGTCAGCGCCGCCACCACCCATCGTCGCCACAGCGGCAGCCGGCGCGCCCCGGTGTGCGGTGTGGGCCAGCCCGGTACGCCGGCCGCGTCCGTCCGCCGGGTGGCCAGCGGGCCGAGCGCGAACGTCAGCACGGTCAGCATCAGGACGATGCCGATGGCCTGCGGGGAGAAGTAGTCCTGCTCGATCCAGTTCAGGCCCAGGAAGAGCCAGCACGCGGCCCACGGCGCGCGGCTGCCCCCGAGCATCGAGCGGGCCAGCGCGTACACGCCGATCGCCCACACGCCCTCGATGACCGGCGGGAACCAGCGCAGCACGGTGTCGAGCTGGGTGACGCCCGCGGCGTCGCGGAACATCGCCCACTGCGCGAAGAACGCCGGCCA
>MKJX01000170.1 GCA_001942415.1 Pseudonocardia sp. CNS-139 | reverse complement strand
CACGTCGATCGTGTCGACCGGCCGGTCCGGGTCGGCCACCGCGGCGGCGAGCACCCGGACGAGCCGGCCGGCGAGCCCCTCGGCGGTCGCCCGGTCGAAGAGCGCGGTGTCGGCGTTGACGACGGCGTCCAGCTGCCCGTCCCGCTCGACGAACCCGAACGTGAGGTCGAACCGGGCCGTCCCGGCGTGCAGCGCCAGCGGGGTGACGCCGAGGTCGCCCAGCGCGGTCACCGCGTCCCCGCGTCGCTGGTAGGCGATCATCGTCTGGAAGAGCGGGTGCCGCGCCGCCGAGCGTTGCGGCGCGAGCAGCTCCACCAGCCGGTCGAACGGCACCGGGTGCGCGACGGCGTCCAGGTCGGTGGCCCGCACCCGTTCCAGCAGCGTGCGGAACGACGGGCGCCCGGACAGGTCGGTGCGCAGCACGGCCGTGTCCGCGAAGAAACCGACCACGTCCGCGGTGGTGTCGTCGCGCCCGGCGACCGGGCTGCCCAGCGGCACGTCCGGCCCCGCGCCGAGGCGGTGCAGCAGCGTCGCGACCGCGGCGTGCAGCACCATGAACACGGTGGTGCGGGTCTGCGCGGCGAGCGCGCGCACGCCGTCGAGCAGCGCGCCGGGCACCGTGTACTCGACGTCCAGCCCGGCGTAGCGCGGCAGCGCGGGCCGCGGCCGGTCGGTGGGCAGCTCCAGCTCGGCGGGCAGGTCCGCGAGCGCGGCGGCCCAGCGGTCCACGTCGGGCTCGCGGTCGAGCGCGGCGAGCGTGTGGTCGGCGTACTGCAGCGGGAGCGGCTCCCACGCCGGCGCGCTGCCGGCGCGCCGGGCCCGGTAGGCGGTGTCGAGGTCGCGCAGCAGCGGCCCGAAGGAGCCCTCGTCGGCGGCGGTGTGGTGCACGACGATCGCGAGCACCGTCTCCTCGGGCGCGAGGAGCAGCGCGGTGACCCGCCACGGCGGCTCGGCGCCCAGGTCGAACGGGTGGCGGGCGGCCTCGGCGAGCGCCGCGTCGAGCGTCTCCGCGGTGACGCCGCGGAACTCCAGCACCGGCGCGGGCTCCACGACCTCCTGGTACGGCCGCCCGTCGTGCTCGACGAGCAGCGTGCGCAGCGGTTCGTGCCGCCCCGCGACGTCGAGCAGCGCGGCGTGCAGCGCGCCCGGGTGCAGGGCGCCGCGCAGCCGCAGCGCGACCGGGATGTTGTACGCGGGGCTCGGGCCCTCCAGCCGGGCGAGGAACCACAGCCGCTGCTGGGCCCGGCTCGCCGGCACCCGCGCGGGCCGCGGCCGGGACGGGACGGCGGGCGCGGCGGCCGGGCCGTCCAGCACCGGGGCGAGCGCGGCGACCGTCGGGTGGTCGAACAGCGCCTGCACGGGCATCGCGACGCCCAACTGCGCCCGCACCCGCGAGACCACGCGCGTGACCAGCAGGGAGTGCCCGCCGAGCGCGAAGAAGTCGTCGTCGATCCCGACCTCGGGCACGCCCAGCACGTCGGCGGCGATCGCGCAGAGCACCCGTTCGCGTTCCGAGCGCGGGCCGCGGCCGCCGCCCCCACCCGCCTCCGGGAGCGGGAGCGCGTCGCGGTCGAGCTTGCCGTTCGGGGTGAGCGGCAGCCGGTCCAGCTCCACGACGTGCGCCGGGACCATGTGGTCGGGCAGCTCGGCCGCGACCGCGGCGCGCAGCACCTCGGGCCGGACGACGGCGGGCTCGACCCCGTCCGGGCCGATCCGCGCGGGCGCCGGCACGACGTACGCGACGATCGCGGTGCTGCCGCGCACCTCCCGCGCGACCACCGCCACCCGCCCGACGCCCGGCGTGCGCCGCAGCACCTCCTCGACCTCCCCCGGCTCGACGCGGAAGCCGCGGACCTTCACCTGGTGGTCGCTGCGCCCGGCGTACTCGAGCTCGCCGTCGGCGCGCCAGCGCACGAGGTCACCGGTGCGGTAGAGCCGGGCGCCGCCCGGGGCCGCGACGAAGCGCGTCGCCGTGAGCCCCGGCCGGCCGAGGTAGCCGCGGGCCAGTCCGGTGCCGGCGACGTACAGCTCGCCGACACAGCCGTCGGGCACGGGCCGCAGCCCGGCGTCGAGCACGTGCACCACCGTGTCGACGACCGGCCGCCCGATCGGCACGACCGCGCCGCGCAGGCCGGGGTCGGCCGCCCACAGCGTGACGTCGATGGTGGTCTCGGTGGGGCCGAACGAGTTGAGCAGCCGCACCCGCGGCGCCCACTCCCGCACGAGGTCGCCGGACGCCGCCTCCCCGGCCACGACCAGCACCGTCTCCGCGGGCAGCACGTCTGTCGGCAGCTCGGCCAGGGCGGACGGGGGCAGCGTGAGGTGGGTGACCCGCTCGCGGCGCACGCAACCTCGGCCAGCGGCGCGCCCAGCCGTTCCTCGGCCGGGACGACCACCAGCTCGCCGCCGGTGAAGAGGGCCATCCCGATCTCCCACAGCGACGTGTCGAAGCTCGGCGAGGCGAACTGCAGCACCCGGCTGCCGGGCCCGGCGTGCACGCCGTCGGCCAGCGTGTCGGCCAGCGCGGCGAGGCCGGCGTGCGTGACGACCACACCCTTCGGGCGGCCCGTGGAGCCGGAGGTGTAGATCAGGTAGGCCGCGTCGGCGGGGGTGCCGGGCACGGGAAGGACGGGAATCGGTCCCGCGTCCCCGAGCGGGTCGACCACCAGCACGTCACCGAGGTCGCCGCCGAGCCGGGCCGCGGTGGCGGCGGTCGCGAGCGTGAGCACCGGGGCCGCGTCCGCGACCATGTAGGCCAGCCGGGCCGGCGGGTAGTCGGGGTCCAGCGGCAGGTACGCGCCACCGGCCCGGGCCACCGCGAGCATCGCGACCACCAGGTCGGCCGAGCGCGGCATCGCCAGCGCGACGATCCGCTCCCTCCCCACCCCGCGGGCGACCAGCTCGGCGGCCAGCCGGGCGGCGGCGGCGTCCAGCTCGGCGTAGGTGAGGCGGCGGTCCCCGTCGGTCACGGCGGGCGCGTGCGGGGTGCGCGCGGCCCAGCGCCCGACCAGCTCCTCCCAGCGGGCCCCGCCGCCCCCGGCCGGGCCGGTGCCGCGCGCCGTGATCGCCGCCCGTTCGGCGGGGGTGAGCAGGTCGACCGCGTCGGCGCGGGTGCCGGGGTCGGCCTCGGCGACGGCCGCCAGCACCCGGGCCAGCCACCGCGCGGTCCGGTGCGCCGCGGCGTCGTCGACGACATCGGGCTGGTGGCGGACGACGAGCCGCAGCCCGGGGTCGGGCAGCGCCACCACACCCAGCGGGTAGGGCGACGCGTCCCGCCCGGAGACGCCCGTGACCGGCAGCTCGCCCGCGGCCAGCGGGAAGTTCTCGAACACGGCGAACGTGTCGAGCAGCGGCGTGGCGCCGGCGGCGCGCTGGATCTCGGCGAGCCCGACGTGCTGGTGGTCGATGAGCGCGGCCTGCTCGTCCTGGAGCCGGCGCAGCGCGGCGACGACCGTCTCGCCGGGCCGGTGCCGCACCCGCACGGCGACCGTGTTGATCAGCAGCCCGACCGCGGCGTCCGCGCCCGGCACGGCCGGCGTACGGCCGGAGACGGTCGCGGCGAACGCGACGTCGGACCGGTCGAGCGTGCGCGCGAGCACCGTGCCCCACGCCCACTGGAGCACCGTGTTCGGGGTGACGCCGGCACGGCGGGCGGCGGCGAGCACCCGGTCGCCCAGGCCGCCGTCGAGCGGGACGGGCACGTCGCGCGGCAGGGCCGGCCGGTGCCCGGCGGGCAGGTCGACGGCCATCGTCGCCGACTCGGTGCCCGCGACGCCTTCCGCCAGCGGCGCCGGCGTCGCGCGCGGCGAGCAGCCGCAGGTGCCCTCCGCGGAGACGGCGCGGGCAGCGGCGCGTCCGGGTCGGCGTAGCGCCCCAGCAGCTCCCCGAGCAGCAGCGGGATCGACCAGCCGTCGAGCGCGATGTGGTGGTGCGTGAGCACCAGCCGGGTCCGCGCCGGCGGCCCGTCGACGTGCACGGCGTGCAGGCGCAGCAGCGGCGGCTGCGCCGGGTCGAACGGGCGGGCACGCTGCGCGTCCGCGATCGCGTCGAGCCGGTCGGCCGGGGCGCGTTCGGCGGTGACGGCGGCGGCCCCGGCGGCGCGGATCACCTGCACCGCGCGCCCGTCGGGGGTCCGCGTGAACGCCGCGCGCAGCGCGGGGTGCCGGGCGACGATCCCGGCGGCCGCGGTGCGCAGCCGGTCGGGGTCCAGCTCCGTCGCCAGGTCGACGAACCACTGCACGGTGTGCACGTCGGCCGTGGCCAGCTCGCTGTGGAAGAGCAGCCCCTCCTGCAGCGGCGCGACCGGCCACACGGCCTCGACCGGCCCGTGCTCGGCGGTGAGCGCGGCCAGCTCCGCGTCCGCGGGGGCGGGCAGCGGCGGCAGCTCCACGACGGCCTCGGGCTCGCCGGCCGCCGCCGCGAGCGCGGCGACCGTGCGGTGCACGAAGACGTCACGCGGGCGCAGCGGGACGCCGGCCGCGCTGGCCCGCGCGGCCAGCCCGATCGCCACGATGCTGTCGCCGCCGAGGTCGAACACGCCGTCGTCGACGCCGAACGCGCCGGCCGGCAGCCCGAGCAGGTCGCCGACGAGGGCGTGCAGCACCCGCTCCCGCGGGGTGGCCGGCGGCCGCGACGGGATCCCCGCGCCCACGGCCGGCGCGGGCAGCGCGGCCCGGTCGATCTTGCGGTTCGGGGTGAGCGGGAACGCGTCCAGCACCACGACGTGCGCGGGGACCATGTAGTCGGGCAGCGTCGCGCCGACCCGGCGCCGCAGGTCGGCGGGGTCGAGCCCGGCGCCGGTCACGTGGCCGACGAGCTGCGGGCGGCCCGGTGCGTCCGCGCGCACGGTCACGACCGCCCCGGTGACGCCCGGGCAGGCGCCGAGCGCGGCCTCGATCTCGCCGAGCTCGATGCGGTGGCCGCGGATCTTCACCTGCGCGTCGGTGCGGCCGAGGAAGTCGAGCACCCCGTCGGGGCAGCGGCGGGCGGAGTCGCCGGTGCGGTACATGCGCGCCCCGGCCGGCCCGAACGGGTCCGCGACGAACCGCTCGGCGCTGAGCCCGCGCCGGTTGTGGTAGCCGCGGGCCAGGCCCAGCCCGCCGATGTAGAGGTCGCCGGCGACGCCGTCCGGCACCGGCCGCAGCCGCTCGTCGAGCACGTGCAGGGTGGTGTTGCGCAGCGGCGTGCCGATGGCGGGGGCCGTCCCGGCGGCGACCGGCCAGCTGCTCGACCACACCGTGGTCTCGGTGGGCCCGTAGAGGTTGAGCGCGCCGCGGCCCGCGCCCGCCAGCCGGGCGGCCAGCTCCGCGGGCAGCGCCTCGCCGCCGACCAGCACCTGCAGCCCGGCGAGCACGTCCGGGTCGAGCTGCGCCCACAGCGTCGGCGTGGCCTGCACGACGGTGACGCCGTGCTCGGCCACCGCCGCGGCGACGGCGGCCGGGTCGCCGGGCGTCTCCGCCGGGGCGAGCACGAGGCGGGCGCCGGTGAGCAGCGGCCCGAACAGCTCCAGCGCCGCGATGTCGAACGACACCGTCGTGACGGCGAGCAGCACGTCAGCCGGGCCGAGCCCGGTGCGCGCGGCCATGTCCAGCACGAAGTTGACGATGCCGCCGTGCCGGACCACCACGCCCTTCGGCCGCCCGGTGGAGCCCGACGTGTAGATGACGTACGCGGCGTCGTCCGGCCCGACCGCCACCGGCTCGACGGGGTCGGCCGCGGGCAGCGGCCGGTCGAGCAGCACCGCCGCGACGCCGTCCGGCGCCAGCTCCGCGGTCGTGAGCAGCAGCGCGGGCGCGGCGTCCGCGAGCATGTACGCGATGCGGTCAGCCGGGAAGTCCGGGTCGAGCGGCAGGTAGGCGGCACCGGCCCGGCCGACCGCGAGCACCGCCTCCACCAGCGCCGCCGTGCGCGGCAGCAGCAGCGCGACGACGTCTCCGCGCCCGACGCCGCGGGCGGCGAGCAGCCCGGCGAGCCGGTCCACGCGCACGTCGAGCGCGGCAGCGCTCAGCGACGCGGTGCCGGCGGCGTCGGTCCAGACGAGCGCCGGGACGTCGGCCGGCGCGGCCCGCAGCGCGCGGCGCAGCAGCGCCGGCAGCATCTCCGCGGGCAGCGGGTGCGCCGGGCCGGCCGACACCTCCCGCAGCCGGGCGTGCTCGTCCGCGCTCATGAGGTCGACGGCGCCGATCCGCGTGTCCGGGTCGGCGACGACGGCCCGCAGCAGCCGGACGAGCCGCTGCGCCGTGCGCTCGACCGTGGCCGCGTCGAACAGGTCGGTGGCGTACTCGATCTGCCCGTCCAGGCCGGGGGTGCCGGCGCGTTCGAGGGTGCGCACGGTCAGGTCGAACTTCGCGGTGCCCGCGTCGACCAGCTCCATCTCCGTGCGCGCGCCGGCCAGCTGGGGGACGGCGGCCGGCAGGTGCTGGTGGGTGACCATCACCTGGAAGAGCGGGTGGCGGGCCAGCGAGCGCGCCGGGTTGAGCGCGTCCACGAGCACGTCGAAGGGCAGGCCGGCGTGCGCGTAGGCGTCGAGGTCGGCGCGGCGGACCCGGTCGAGCAGCTCGCCGAACGCCGGGTCCCCGGACGTGTCGGTGCGCAGCACGACCGTGTTGAGGAAGAGCCCCACGGCGTCGTCCAGCGCGGCGTCGCCACGGCCGGCCACCGGGGTGCCGAGCGGGACGTCGGTACCGGCGCCGAGCCGGGTGAGCAGCGCCGCGACCGCGGCCTGCACCACCATGAACGTCGTGACGCCCGCCCGGCGCGCGAGCCGGGTGAGCCCCGCGTGCAGGTCGGCGTCGAGCGCGAAGTCGACGACGTCACCGCGGTGGCTCTCCACCGGCGGGCGCGGCCGGTCGGCCGGGAGCGTGATCTCGTCGGGCAGCCCGGCCAGCGCCTCCCGCCAGTACGCGAGCGACGCGGTGTGGTCGCCGGGCTCGCGGGCCGCGTGGTCGGCGTACTGGAGCGGCAGCGGCGCCCACTCCGGCGCCCGCCCGCCGCGCCGGGCCCGGTAGGCCGCGGCGAGGTCGGCGACCAGCGGCACCGTGGACCACTCGTCCCCGGCCACGTGGTGCAGCGCGACGAGCAGCACGTGCGCGTCCGGGGCGGACGTGAACAGGGTGGCCCGCAGCGGCCGGTCCACGGCCAGGTCGAACGGCACCCGCGCGGCCCGGACCAGCGCCGAGGGCAGGCCGGCGGGCGCCACCGTGCGCCGGTGCAGCGGCACGGGCGCCGGGTCGAGCACCTCCTGCCACGGCACGCCGTGCTCGTCGGGCAGGACGGTGCGCAGGCTCTCGTGCCGCGTGGTGACGTCGGTGAGCGCGGCGGCGAGCGCGTCCGCGTCGACCGGCCCGTCGAGCCGGAGCGCGAGCGGGATGGTGTACGTCGGCGAGGGGCCCTCGATGCGGGCCAGCGACCAGAGCCGGCGCTGCGCGGGCGAGAGCGGCGGCCGCGCCGGACGCGGGCCCGCCGCGGGAGCGGGCGCGTCCGTCCCGCGGGTGCTGAGCAGGGCGGCCAGCCGGGCCGGGGTGGGCGCGCCGAAGAGGTCCCGGATCGGGACGTCCGCGCCGAGCACCGCGCGGACGCGCCCGAGCAGCCGCATCGCGAGCAGCGAGTGCCCGCCGAGCGCGAAGAAGTCGTCGTCCCGGCCCGGTGCCGCCGGCAGGTCGAGGACCTCGGCGAAGAGGCCCGCGAGCAGCTCCTCCGCCGGGTGCGCGGCGCGGCGGGCAGCGCGCGGTCGGCCAGAACGGGACGAGGCAGCGCGGCCCGGTCCAGCTTGCCGGTGGGCCCGAGCGGGAGCGCGTCGAGCACCACGACGGCGGCCGGGACCATGTACTCGGGCAGCACCTGCGCCGCGGCCGCCCGCACCGCCTCCGGGTCGGTCGCCGCGGGCGCCGTCACGTACCCGACGAGCCGCGGGGTGCCGGCCACCGGCCGGTCCGCCACGACCGCCTGTCCGACGGCCGGGTGCCGCCGCAGCGCGGCCTCGATCTCGCCCGGCTCGATCCGGAAGCCGCGGACCTTGAGCTGCTGGTCGGCGCGGCCCAGGTAGTGCAGCGTGCCGTCGGGGTCGCGGCGCACCAGGTCGCCCGTGCGGTACATGCGGCTGCCGTCGGCGGCGAACGGGTCGGCGACGAACCGCTCGCCCGTCAGCGCGGGACGGCCCAGGTAGCCCCGGGCCACGCCGGCCCCGGCCAGGTACAGCTCCGCGACCGCGCCCGGGGCGGCCGGGCGCAGGCAGTGGTCGAGCGCGTAGGCGCGGGTGTCGCCGATGGCCCGCCCGATCGGCGGCACGCCGGGCCCGCCGGCCGCGGTCGCGTAGACGGTGGCCTCGGTCGGCCCGTACGCGTTCACGACCTCGACGTCCGGCCGGGCCGCGCGGACCGTCTCCACGACGCCCGCGGGCAGCGCCTCCCCCGCGAACACCACGGTGCCGGCGGCCGGCAGCGCCGGCACACCCGCGGCCGCCCGCCGTTCCATGACGGCCGCGAGCACCGACGGCACGGCGCTGACCAGCGACCATCCCGGCTCGCCCGCCTCGGCGAGGGCGAGCGCGTCGTCGAGGACGTCGATCCGGCCGCCGCAGGCCAGCGGCGCGAACAGCTCGAACACGGAGACGTCGAAGCTCAGCGACGTCGAGAGCGGCACGTGCCGCAGGCGCTGCGGGCCCAGCTCGGCGACCGCCCATTCCACCAGCTCCACGGCGCTCCCGTGGCTCACCACCACGCCCTTGGGGCGGCCGGTCGAGCCCGAGGTGTAGATCACGTACGCCGGGTGGGCGGGCCGGGCACCCGTGAGCGGTGCGGCGGTCTCGCCGTCCGGCTCAGTGAGGTCGAGCCGCGCGAGCCCGGCCGGCAGCGCATCCACCGCACCCGCGGTGAGGGCCAGCACCGGCCGCGCGTCCCCCACGACGAACGCGATGCGCTCGGCCGGGTGCGCGAGGTCGATCGGCAGGTACGCCCCACCCGCCCGCAGCACGGCCAGCGCCGCGACCACCAGCCGGGCGCCGCGCGGCAGCGCGAGCGCGACCACCCGCTCCGGGCCGACCCCGCGCCGGGCGAGCCGCCCGGCCAGCCGGGTGACGGCCGCGTCCAGCTCCGCGTAGGTGAGCGTGGCGTCCCGCCCGTGCACGGCCACGGCGTCCGGGGTGCGGGCGGCCTGCGCGGCCACGAGGTCGGCCAGCCGCGCCGCGCCGGGCCGCCGCGGCGGGCGGGTCCAGTCGGCCGGCGGGTCCTCCAGGTCGACGCGGGCCAGCGCCCGGTCCGCGGCCCCCGGGTCGGCGAACGCGGCGAGGAACCGCGCGAACCGTTCCGCGTGCCCGGCGAGCGCGCCTCGTCGTAGACGTCGGGGTGGGCGTCCAGCTCGACGGTCAGCTCGCCGTCGGGGCCGCGGTAGGCGTTGACGGTCAGGTTCTGCACGGGCCCGGCCGCGAGGAACCCGACGGTCCCGGCGGCGCCGCCGAACCGCAGCCGCCCGCCGCCGACCGGCTTCACGTTCACCCAGGTGCCGAGGAAGTCGGCGCTCGGCGGGGTGCCGAGGTCCCGGCGCACGTCCTCGCCGCGGTAGCGGTGGTGCGGGCGGGTGCGCGCGACCGTGCGGCGGACCTGCTCGGTCAGCGCCACGGGCGTCACCGACGGCGCCACCTGCGCCCGGACCGGCGCGAGGTTGACCGAGACGTTCGGCACCCGCAGCGCCGCCCCGCCGATCCGGTTCATCACCGGCAGCCCGACCACCAGGTCGGACCGCCCGGTGACGCGCCAGAGGTAGCCGGCGACCGCGGCCAGCACGACGTCGCCCCAGGTGCCGCCGGCCGCGGCGGCGAGCTTGTCGACGCCCTCGGCCGTCGCCGCGGCGACCGCGACGCGGCGGCGCCGGTGGGTGTGCGCGCTGCGGCCCGGGCCGGGCGCGAGGTTCACCGGCTCCCCGACGCCGGCCAGCTCGGTGGCCCAGAACTCCCGGTCGGCGTCGCGTTCCCCGGACCCGGCGTAGGCCGTCTCCTCGGCGGCGACCTCCGCGAACGCGCGGAACGGGTTGGGGCGCGCGGACCGGCCCTCGGCCAGCGCCGTGCACACCTCGGCGACCCGCTTCTCGACCAGCGCGTAGCCGTACGCGTCCAGCGCGAGGTGGTGGGCGCGCAGGTAGAGCAGCCGCAGGCCCGGCGACAGGACGAGCACCGCGAGCCGGACCAGCCGGTCGTGGTGCAGGTCGAGGGGGCGGTCGAGGTCGGCGCGCATCCACGCGTCGGCGGCGGCCCGCGGGTCGGGCCGGCCGGTCAGGTCGACCAGCTCGACGGGCCCGCCCTGCTCCGCCACGACCTGCACAGGGCCGTCCGGGCCGGCGGCGAGCCGCAGGCGCAGCGCCTCGGCCTCCGCGGTGACCTGCTCGACCGCGCGGACGAGCAGCCGCTCGTCCAGCGGGCCGGCGATCTCGACCACCTCGGCCGTGTTGAGGATCGGGTTCGCCGGGTCGACCTGCTGGGCGAACCAGAGGCCCTCCTGCGCCGCCGAAAGTCGCTGCGCAGCGGACAGAGCGAACCGGCCGTGCGCGTCCGACATCCTCGTCCCGCCCTTCCCCCGCTGAGCTCGTCGCGACGCCACACGCAATCGCTGAGGCAAGCCTAAGCTCAGCGATGGTCAGCGCAACACCCTGGTAACGCAGGCGTGCCTCGCCTAAGCTCCGGCGCGGCGCACCCAGATGATCACCGAACGTGTCGGAGGAGTCCCGTCGACGTGAGCGAGCCCAGCGACCGGGAGGAACCCGCGACCGGGAGGACGGGGTCCCCGACGGCACGCTGGTGCGGCCCGCGAGCCGGCGGCGCACCGCGAAGGAACGCTGGGAGATGTCGCGGCGCTGGTTCCTGGCCAACACGGCGATCGCCGGGTTCGTCGCGGCGGCCCCGGCGGCGTGCCGCCCGGCCGGCGACGTCCCGCTCGCGCCCGGCGACCACCAGGGCCACCCGGACGCCGTCCGCCCGGCCACGCCGGTGCACCGGCCGCCGCCGGAGAGCGGCACGGCGTGGCGGCAGCTCACCCCGTTCCGCGACCCGCTGCCCGTCCCGCCGCGGGCCGAGCCGCAGCCCGACGGGCCGGGCCGGATGCGGCTGGTGCTGCCGATCCGGCCGGGCTCGGTGCGGCTGCACGCCGACCTGCCGCCGACCACGATCTGGGGCTACGACGGGCGCCCGGTCGGCCCCACCATCGAGGTCCGCCGCGGCACCCACCTCACCGTCGAGTGGTCCAACGAGCTGAGCGGCCCCTACCCCCTCGCGGCCACCGAGGTGCAGGACAACGAGGGCGAGATCGCCGAGTTCGACCTGCCCGGCCTGCGCGGCGCACCGCTGCTGCCGGAGGTCGCGGCGCTGCCGCCGTGGGTCGTGACGCACCTGCACGGCGCGCTCACCGGCGGTGGCAACGACGGCTGGCCGGAGAACGCGGTGCTGCCCGGCCGCAGCCAGATCGCCCGGTACGAGAACGACCAGCCCGCGTGCGCGCTCTGGTACCACGACCACGCCATGCACATCAGCCGGTTCAACACCATGGCCGGGCTGTCGGCGGGCTGCTACCTGATCCGCGACGACGAGGAGGACGCCGCGGGCCTGCCCGGCGGGGACCGCGAGGTCCCGCTCGTGGTCTGCGACCGCAACCTCGACACCGACTCCGACGGCCGGCTCACCGGCCGGCTGCTGCACAAGATCGTGGTCTACCCGGACCAGGCGGAGAAGGTCCCGCGCTCGTTCACCGGCCCGTTCACGCTGGTCAACGGCATGATCTGGCCGTACATGGAGGTCGAGCCGACGCGCTACCGGTTCCGCCTGCTCAACGCCTCGTCGATCCGCCAGTACGACCTGAGCCTGCGGATCGGCGACGCCGACGTCGACCCGGACGCCGAGGAGTACACCGACCGGGCACCGCAGGTGCCGGCCGGGACCGTCACGCTCGTCGGCACCGACGCCGGCCTGCTGCCCGAGCCGGTCCCGCTGGACGGTGTGGTGAGCATCTCCCCCGCCGAGCGCCTCGACCTCGTCGTCGACTTCTCCGGCTTCGCCGGGCAGACGCTGCGCTTCACCGACGAGTGCTTCGTGCACGCGCCGATCCCGCAGGTGATGCAGTTCCGGGTGGCGCCGGTGCCGGCCGTGCCGTCCGAGCCGCCGCGCACGCGGCTCGCACCGTCCTTCACCCCGATCGGCCCGTCCTCGGTGGCCCCGCTGGCCGAGCGCCTCGTGCTGATCACCCCGGCGTTCCCGGTGCGGCCCGGATGTGGGAGATGGAGGAGACCGACGCGCCCCGCGGGCGGCTGCCGATCGACGGCATCGTCCAGTTCGAGGACGCCGACGGCCGCCTCCGCACGTTCCGCCGGGTCGCGAGCGAGTTCAACGAGCCGGTCAACTTCTTCGCCGCGGCGCAGAGCTTCGAGCGGTGGCGGTTCCTGAGCCTGGAGGGTCCCGGCCTCCCGCACCCCATGCACGTGCACGCGTTCACGTTCCAGGTGCAGTCGCGTGTGCACTACGACGTCAGCGGCTGGCAGTACCTGCGGCTGGCGAGCGGCGGGATCGGCGGCGGGACGCGCACCCCGGTGCGCCCGGCCGACCCGGGGGTGATCGGCCCCGGCGAGCGCGGCTGGAAGGACGTCGTGCGGGTCGCAGCGGCGAGCTCGTCAGCGTCATCGGCCGGTACGGGCCCGCGAGCGGCCGGTTCCTGCACCACTGCCACATCTACGAGCACGAGGACCACAAGATGATGCGGCCCTTCTCGGTGCTACCCGCCGCCGTGATGCGTGCGGACCCGCACGTCACGCACTGAGGTGCGCGGCGGGGCCGGCCGCCGGGGCCACCGTGCGCGAGGCCACCGTGCGCCGGGCCCGCGGGACCACCATCGGCAGGCCGGTCTCCGGGTCCGGCACCACCCGGCACGGCAGCCCGAAGACCTCCTCCACCAGGCCGGCCGTGACGATCTCGGCGGGCCGGCCCTGCGCGACGATCCGCCCCTCCTTCATCGCGATGAGGTGCGAGGCGTAGCGGCACGCCTGGTTGAGGTCGTGCAGCACCGCGACCAGCGTGTAGCCGCGCTGCTCGTGCAGCTCGGCGCACAGGTCGAGCACCTCCACCTGGTGCGCGATGTCGAGGAACGTCGTCGGCTCGTCGAGCAGCAGGATCGGGGTCTCCTGCGCGAGCACCATCGCGAGCCACACCCGCTGGCGCTGGCCGCCGGACAGCTCGTCGACCAGCCGGCCGGCGAGGTCGAGCGTGCGGGTCACCTCCATCGCCGCGACGGTGGCCGCCTCGTCCTCGCGCGACCACTGGCGCAGCAGAGTCTGGTGCGGGTAGCGCCCCCGCGCGACGAGGTCGCTCACCGTGATGCCGGACGGCGAGAGCGACGTCTGCGGGAGCAGCCCGAGCCGCCGCGCCACCTCCTTCGTCGGGTACGAGGAGATCGCCGCGTGGTCCAGGTAGACCGCGCCCGCGGCCGGCCTGATCATCCGGGAGAGCGCCTTGAGCAGCGTCGACTTGCCGCAGGCGTTGGGGCCCACGATCACGCTGAACCCCGCGTCGGGGATCGTGACGTCGAGGCCGTCGACCACCGTGCGCTGGTCGTAGGAGAGCGTCAGGCCCTCGCCGCGCAGGCGCGGGCCCGACGTGGGTTCGTCGTCCACCCGGGAGGCTCAGCCCGCGACCCGGCCGGCGTCGCGTTCCATCTCCTCGACGAGGCTGCGCGGGCGCATGTCGGTCCAGTTGGCCTCGATGTGGTCCAGCGCCTCCTGGCGGGAGCCGGGGCCGTGCACGACGGTCCACCCCGCCGGGACGTCGGCGAACGTCGGCCACAGCGAGTACTGGCCCTCGTCGTTCACCAGCGCGTAGAACACGCCGTCCTCGTCGTCGAAGGGGTTCGTCGACATCCCTGGCCACTCCTCCGTGTCGGTGCTTCCGCGGCCCGGGCGCCGGACCATGGGCAGGCTAACCTCACCCTCGCAGGAAGTCGAGGATCACCGCGTTGACGGCCTCGGGCCGCTCCAGGTAGCCGAAGTGCCCGCAGTCCGCGACCTCCACGTACCGCCCGCCGGGCACGGCGTCGGCCACCTCGCGCGTGCGCTCCGGCGGGATCACGCGGTCGTCCGCGAACGCCACCGCCAGCAGCGGCACGGAGATCGCGGCGTAGGCGGCGAGCCGGTCCGGATGGTCGCCGAGCGCGAGCTGCGCCCGCACCCCCGGCCCGACGGCCGACCCGGAAAACGCGAGCACGTCGAGCCAGTCCTGGGCCCGGCGCGGGTCGGCGAGCGTGCGCGGGGAGAGGTTGAGCACCGCGGAGGTCGCGGCGTGGTAGTCGGGCGGCAGCACGATGCCGGCGTCGTGCAGCGCCCGCTCCCCCCGCGACATCGCCCGCTGCAGCGGGTCGGCCCGGCCGTGCGCGGCCAGGCACACCGCCCGCGCCACCAGCTCGGGGTGCGCGAGCGCCAGCTCCTGCGCGACCCGCGCGCCGAGCGACGTGCCGACCACGGCGACCGGCCCGGCGTCCAGGTGCCGCACGAGCGCCGCGGCGTCCGCCACGAGGTCGTCGATCGTGAAGCCCTCCGGGCACTCGCTCGACGGCGGGATGCCACGGCTGTCGAGCGTCACCGCGCGGAACCCGGCCGCGACCAGCGCCGGCACCTGGTGCAGCTCCCACACCCGGCCCGGGCTGCCGGTGCCCATCAGCAGGAGCACGGTCGGGCCGGCCCCGTGCGTCGCGTACGAGAGCCCCACACCGTTGAGCGCGACGATCGGCACGCGAGCAGGTTAGGCCGTGTCCCGTGGATCGTGGTCGATGGGATTCGTGATCCAGATCGTTCCTGGCAAGGCGGAGGCGCGTCCTCGTACCGGGCGTACTCGGGCGCGCCGACAACGCGGCCAGGGGCGATCTGGGCGCGAATCCCGCGAGCGACGATCCGCGGGACACGGCCCGGCCCGCCCGGTACTTCCGGTGGGCCGCTGAGGGCCCGGGGTGCCGCACACGCGTCGCTCCCCAGCACGGGTCTGCGGCTCCCCGGGCGTGTCGGAGGCGCGGCCCGCGAGCGTCCGTCAAGCGCATACGGGCCCGGCGGGCGCCGAGCCGGTCGGGACCGCGGTCCGCTCCCCAGCTCCGTGGCCGTCGGCTGCGAGGAGCCCGCCGCTCCTCCGACGCCTCCTACTCTCACAGCGCGCCACCGCCGCCCGGCAGGGCCGGAAGCCCTGACTTCCGTGCGGCCGATCGGCGGCGGCAACGGCCGTTGCCCCGCCCCCGACCTCAGCCGAGGGGAACGCGCCAGCTCAGCCGGGTGCCGCCCGGCTCCTCGGGCCGCACCTGCAGCTCGCCGCCGCACTCGTGCGCCCGCTCCTCCAGGTTGAGCAGCCCGCTGCGGGCCACCCCCGGCGGGATGCCGACGCCGTCGTCGACGACCTCGATGAGCAGCTCCTCGCCGGCCTCGACCGTCAGCCGGACCCCGCTCGCCCGGCCGTGGCGCACCGCGTTGCTGACCGCCTCCCGCACCACGGCGACGGCGTGCGTGCCCACGACGGGCGGCACCAGGGTGTCGACGGCGCCCGCGATCCGCACCGACGGCGTCAGCCCGGACCCCGCCGCGGCGTCGACGGCCGAGTCGAGCAGCCGCCGCCGCAGGCTCTGCACGCCGTCGCCCACGGCGTGCAGGTCGAAGATCGCGGTGCGCAGCTCGCGCACCGTCTCGTCCAGCTCGCCCACCGCGTCCTGGATGCGCCGCTGGACGGACGGCTCGTTGCTGCGCCGCAGCGTGCCCTGCAGCTGCAGCCCGGTGGCGAACAGCCGCTGGATGACGTGGTCGTGCAGGTCGCGGGCGATCCGGTCGCGGTCGGAGAACACGTCGAGCTGGCGCAGCGCCCGGTTCTTCTCGCCCAGCTCCAGCGCCAGCGTCGCCTGCTCGGCGAACGAGGTGAGCAGGGGCACCTCCGTGGCGTCGAACGGGTGCCCGTCGCCGCGGCGCAGCACGACGAGCACCCCGATCACCCGGTCCTGCGACTGGAGCGGCACGACGACGGTGGGCCCGTACTCCAGCAGGTCCGCGTCGAACGCGGACACCAGTGCGTCGGTCGTCGGGGCGAGCACGGCGACCCGCCCGGCCACGACCTCGCGCAGCAGGGCGCCGCCGTCGAGCACACGCCCGACGAGGTCCGGCTCGGTGGGGCCGCGCTGCGCCCGGATCACGAAGTGCCCGTCGACGTCGTCGGGGCCCAGCACGATGAACGTGGCGTCGGACCCGGTCAGCTCCAGCGTGCGCTGCGCGACCAGGCCGAGCGCGTCCTCGTCGGTGGCGCCCGAGAGCAGCTCGGCGCGGATCTCGCTGGCCGCCTCCAGCCACAGCTGGCGCAGCCGGCTCTGCTCGAACAGGTCCGCGTTCTCCACCGCGATCCCGGCCGCCGCGGCGAGCGCCTCCAGCACCACCACGTCGTCGGCGGTGAACTCGCCGCCGCCGTTCTTCTCGGTGAGGTACAGGTTGCCGTAGACGGCCTCCCGCACCCGGACCGGCACCCCGAGGAAGCTGCGCATCGGCGGGTGGTTGGGCGGGAAGCCGACGGACGCCTCGTGCCGGCTCAGGTCGGCCAGCCGCAGCGGGCGCGGGTCCTCGATCAGCTGGCCGAGCAGCCCCTTGCCCTCCGGCAGCCGGCCCATCGTGTTGCGGGTGGCCTCGTCGACGCCGATGTAGATGAACCGCGCGATGCTGCCGTCCGCCGCCAGTACGCCCAGCGCGCCGTAGCGGGCGTCCACCAGGTCGACGGCGGCCTGCACGATCCGCCGCAGCGTGGCGTCCAGCTCCAGGCCGGAGCCGACGGCGAGCACCGCGTCCAGCAGGCCCTGCATCTGGTCGCGGATCTGCACGATCTCGGCGAGCCGCTCCTGCACCCCGTGCAACAGCTCGTCGAGTCGCAGCCCGGACAGGACGTTCGGCCGCGGCCCCTCGCTCGCCGTGGCGTCGTTCGGCATCGGTTCCCCTCGGTACGGCGGCAGGAGGTCAAGCTCTCACGAGCTGTGGTGTAGCCGCCTCCAACTTGGCATGCGGCCCCCGTGACCTGCAACGCCGTGACGACCGACCGGTCAGGTCCGGCCGCCTGACGGCACCTGCTCAGCCCGGGGTGCCGCCGCCGTCACCCGCGGTGCCGCCGGGGGCGCCGGCGCTCTCGCCGGGCCTGCGGGCCCGCGCCCGATCTGGTCGGCGGTCGCGGTGACGGCCGTGGACAGGCTCGTCGCCGTCCGCTTGGCCCCGGCCCGCACCTCGGGCGCGCGCAGCCGGTCACCGAGCGCGGTCATCGCCGCGTCGACCGACCCGACCGGACCCTGCCGGCCCGGCTCACCCGGCTGGTCCGCGGGCCGTGGCGGCGGCTCCTCGGCCGGCCGCGGGGCCCGCAGGTCCGCGGCCAGCGTCCGCAGCTCGCGGCCCACGGTGCCCCAGGCCGTGCGCGCGTCCGGGAGGTCGTCCCGGGTGTGCGTGGCCTCCGGCGCACCGCTCGCCTGCGGCATGAGGACCCACGCCACGAGGTAGGCGAGCGCACCGGCCCCGCCTGACACCAGGGTGAGCGCCACCACGGCGATCCGCACCACCACGGGGTCGATCCCGAAGTAGCGCGCGATCCCCGCGCAGACGCCGCCCACCAACCTGTCCTGCCGGTTCCGCTCCAGGCGAGCCGGCTCCCGCATCCCGCCGTTCTCCTCAGCCATGCCCCCGACCCTCCTCCCCTGCGCGCCCCGGGCCAGGGCTGAACGGCCCACAGCCGGGTGAGAGCCGGTCCGCCGGATCGGCCGGGTCCCCCGGCCCGCCCCGCACCGGGCCGACGGCCCTGCCGCCGGCGCGCCGCCGGGCCGAGCATGGGCGTGCCAACGGTCGGAGAGGGAGGAACCGCACATGGAGCACACGCAGCGGCGCGTCGTCGTCGGCGTGGACGGGTCGGCCGGGAGCCGGGCCGCCCTGCGCTACGCGCTGGAGGACGCCGCCCGCCGGGGCGCGGCGGTCGAGGTGGTCGGCGCGTTCGCCGTGCCGGACTACTGGGCCGGCTACTACGCGCTGCCGCCGGAGTCGGTCGAGCAGATCCAGGACGGGCTGCGGGCGCAGACCCGGCAGGTCGTCGACGAGGTCGTGCGCGACCTCCCCGCAGCGCCGCCGGTGGGCGTCACGATCGTGCCCGGCCCGGCCGCGCAGGCGCTGGTGGCCGCCGCCGACGGCGCCGACCTGCTCGTCCTGGGCAACCGGGGGCGCGGCGGCTTCGCGAGCATGCTGCTCGGCTCGGTGAGCCTCCAGTGCGCGATGCACGCGCCGTGCCCGGTGACGATCGTGCGCACCCCGCGCGCGGGCGCCGCCGAACGGGCCGGCGCACCGGCCGAGGCCGCGCACGCCTGACGGCGAGGTGCGGCCGGGCCCGTCAGCGCCGGCCGCTCCACCGCGGCTCGACGGCCGCCCACTCGCGCTCCCAGCGCCGGGCGTTGGCCCGGTCGATCGCCCGGCGCGCGAGATCGCGGCCCAGCGCCACCGCAACGGCCCCGGCGCCGAGCGCGAGCAGCCCCGTGAGCACGCCCGCGCCGGCCGCCTCCACCCCCGTGACCGGCGGCGACACCACGTGGCGGCGACACCACGTGGCCCGCCCCGTCCAGCCACACCGTCAGGCGTGCCGGCCGCCGCCGGGCCCTCGACGGGCACCACGCCGGTCTGCGGCGCGCCGTCGCGGCCGGTCCAGCGCACGTCGGCGTCGACCGGCGGCTGGTAGCCGCTGCCGGCCGCCACCGGCACCGCCTCCAGCAGCGTGCCCGTGACGGCCGTGCGCTCGCCCGCCTCGGCGCGGGCCTGCTCGGCGGCCTGCCCGTACGCGGACAGGCCCGCCACCGCGGCGGCCACGACCACCGCGAGCACGGCGACGGCGAGCACCCACGCCACCACGTCCTCGACGACATCGGTGACACGCCGCAGCGGGACGCCCGGCGTGGCCGCCCGGCGGTCCGGATCCCCGATCACGTCCCACCTCCCCGCACCCCCCTGACCAGCATGCGCGCCGCCCCGGCGCCCGTCATCGCCCGGCCGGACCCATGGCGGGCACGCCACCCGGCCCGCGGGCGCGGGACCTTCGGCCCGTGACGGACGGCGTGTCGTATGCCACAGTCGTGCCCGTGCCCTTCCACGAGACGGCCGACGCCCACGACACCGACGCCGCCGATCCCGCCGTGGCGGGGGCGGTCGCCCGGCTGACGGCGGAGTTCACCGACGCGATCGGGCCCACGGTGGTCCGCCGGGTCGTCCGGCACAGCCGCAGCGACCTGTCCGGCTGCCCGCCGGCCGCGCTGCCCGAGCTCGTCGAGCGGCTAGCCCGCCAGCGCCTGCTGCAGTCCGGGCGGGCCGCCGAGCGGTAGGACCCGGTTCCGCTCAGGCCGCGCGCTGCGCCCGGGTGGTCGCCAGCGTCGTCCCGATCAGCACGAGCACCCCGATCGACTCGACGACCAGCGTCGGCACCACCAGGAGGCCGTCGATCACCTCGCGGATCCCGAAGAGCCCGGTCGTGAGCGCGAGCACCAGCGCGAGCAGCGTGCCGGCCATGAACAGCAGGCCCAGCACGCTCGCGAGCGGCTGCAGCCGCCGCGGCGCCGCGACCACGGCGATCGCGAGCACGAGCCCGCCGATCGCGTTGAGCACGAACAGGAGGCCGAGCACGCCGCCGGTGCCCGCGATCACCAGGTAGAGGTGGATCGCCGCCATCGCCAGCAGCAGCACGGCACCGGCCGCCTGCCACACCATCACCGAGCGTCCCGCGCCGTGCGACACGGCCTGCGGATGTGTAGCCATCGAGCACCTGCCTCCCGATCAGCCGTTCCCCATGTCGCGGCCCTGTGCGGGGGCCGCCCCCTCACGACGGACGCGGCGGCTCCCCGGTTCACCGGCCCGGTCGTGCACGCCAAGGATGGGACACGCGGCACGGAAATGCAGCCAGCACATGTCGCACGTGCGGCCGCCGCTACGCCGCCGCCTGCGGGCGGGACCAGACGTAGCCGTCCGGCCGGACCAGCGTGACGCCGGGCCCGTAGGCCGTGAACGCGTGGCCGGCCGCGTCCACCAGGTCGCCGCCGGCCGGGTGGCTGCCGGCCGGCCGGATGCGGTAGGTCGGGATGCCGTCGGCGGGCGCCGGGCCGTCGCCCAGCACGAGCCGGGTGGCGTGCGGGCCGCGGAACAGCTCGAAGAGCCGCACCCGCGTGCCGTGGGCGTCGAGCAGCGGCGCGTCGGGGGCGCGGTCGCCGGACCGCAGCTCGCCGGTGCCGGGCGCGGCGAGCGGGCCGTCACGGTAGGTCAGGTCGAGCTGGTGGTACTCGCGGCCCCGCTCGTGCGCGTCGGCGTCGCCGTCGAGGTGCTTGCGCATCGAGCGCGTCGACAGGCCCAGGACGTGGGCGGCCACCGCACGCCGCTCGGCCTCGTAGCTGTCGAGCAGGTCGGGGGCGCCGTCGGCGAGCTTCCAGCCGAGGTTGTACGCGTCCTGCACCCCGGTGTTGAGGCCCTGGCCGCCGGTCGGCGGGTGGGCGTGCGCGGCGTCCCCGGCCAGGAACACCCTCCCGACCCGGAACCGCGCGGCCAGCCGGACGTTCGGCCGCCAGACCGTCGACCAGACGAGGTCGTGCAGCCGCACGCCCAGCTCGCCCGCCACCTCGTCCACCCGGGCCTGCACCGCGGCCAGCTCGGTGCCCGGCTCGGCCTCCCCGGGATCCAGCGGCGCGCCGAACTGGAAGTGCGGCGTGCCGGGCAGCGGGCTGAACACCACACCCCGCATCGGGTCGTCGGCCGCACCCAGCCAGTGCCCGTGGGCGTGGTGGAGCCCGTCGGCCCGGACGTCGCCGAGCAGCATCCGGACCGACTCGTCCGTGCTGCCCTCGAACGCGACACCGAGCGCGCGGCGCACGGTGCTGCGCCCGCCGTCCGCGCCGACCAGGTAGTCGACCCGGACCACCTCCCCGGTGCCCAGCCGGGCCGTCACCCCACCGGTGTCCTGGGTGAACCCGGCCAGCGCGGTGCCCAGCTCGACCGGCACACCGAGCCCGGCCAGCCGTTCGCGCAGGATCGCCTCGGTGCGCGACTGCCCGAGGAACCACGCGGTCGGGTACGGCACCGCGGGCGTCGGCTCGGCGGGCGGGCCCATCGTGCGCTCCCCCACCGGCCGGCCGCCGACGTAGACCTTCGTGGGGCACGGCGGCGCGCCCGCCGCGAGCACGGCGTCGAGCACTCCGATGTCCTCGAAGACCTCCAGCGTGCGGGGCTGCAGCCCGTCACCCCGCGACCCGACGGCGAACGTCTCCGCCGAGTCGACCACACGGACCGCGATCCCCCGCCGGGCCAGCTCGACGCCCAGCGTGAGCCCGGTCGGGCCGGCACCCGCGACCAGCACCTGCACCTGCATGTCGCACCTCTTCCTGAATCATGCTTCACTGAATCTGAATTCAGGATGGCTGCTGCTAGCGTCCGCCGTCAAGGAGGTTCTGCGTGACGAGCCGCAAGGAGCAGGCCGCGGAGACCGAGGCCGCGCTCAAGGCGCGGCCAAGCGGGTGTTCGCCCGCAAGGGCTACCTGAGCACGAAGATCACCGACATCACCGCCGAGGCGGGCCGGGCCGCCGGGTCGTTCTACAACCACTTCACCGGCAAGGAGGCACTGCTCGAGGCGCTGCTGGCCGACATGGCCGACGTGGCGACGAGCGCGCCGCCGGCGCGGACCACCTCTCGGACTTCTCCGACCCCGCCGCCGTGCGCTGGCACGTCGCGCAGTACTGGGACTTCGTGCGCGAGCACGCGGTGACGATGGCGGCGCTGCGGCAGGCCGCGCTGGTGAGCGACGGGTTCGCCCGGACCCTCGCGGGGTTCGCCGCGAGCCAGGCCGCCGACGTCACCGGGCACCTCGACCACGTCACGCGGGCCGGGATGCGGCTGCCGGCGGGCACCACCCTCAGCATCGCGATGATGTACCAGCTCGTCGACGGCGTGGCCCACCAGCACCTCCTCACCGGGGACACCGACGGCGGCGACGCGGCCGAGGACGTCGTCGAGGCCCTGACCCGGTTCGTCTACCGGGGCCTCACCGGCCGGGACTACTGACCACCCCGCCCGCGGCACGCGGGCTTGACCCGTCGGCGGCTTTCGCCTACGTTGACAACCATAAGGTTGATAAACCTATAGATTGACCAAGGAGGGATGTGCCGGAGGACGACGAACAGCACCTCGACCGCGCGTTCCTCGCGCTGGCCGACCCGGTCAGACGGGCGATCGTCGCCCGGCTCAGCCGCGGCCCGGCCACCGTCAACGAGCTCGCGGCCCCGTTCGCGATCACGAAACAGGCGGTGTCGAAGCACATCGCCGTGCTGGAGAGCGCGGGCCTGGTCACCCGCACGCGCGACGCGCAGCGCCGCCCCGTGCACCTCGACGCCGCGGCCCTGGAACGGCTCACGGCGTGGATCGACCGCCACCGCATCGCCACCGAACGCAGCTACCGGCGCCTCGACGCCCTGTTGAGCGCCATGACCGAGACCGACCCGCAGCCCGACACACCCGAGGAGCCACCGTGAACAGCACCACCAACGCCACCGAGATCGTCGCCCAGCCCGGCTCGGCGTTCGTCGACACCACCCGCGAGTTCGACGCGCCCGTCGCCGCCGTGTGGCGCGCGCACACCGAGGCCGACCTCGTCGCCCAGTGGCTCGGCCCGCGCGACGCCGGCATCACCATCGAGACCTGGGACAAGGTGCCCGGCGGGCGCTACCGCTACGTCGCCCGCGGCGAGACGGGGAGTTCGGCTTCAACGGCGTCGTGCACAGCGTCGTGCCGCAGCAGCGGATCATCGAGACGTTCGAGTTCGAGCCGTTCCCGGAGGCCGTGGGCGTCACGATCCTCACGTTCGAGGACCTCGGCGCCGGCCGCACCCGGCTGACCAGCCGCGACGTCTACCCGTCTGTCGAGTCGCGGGACGCCGCGCTCGCCTCCGGCATGGAGTACGGCGTGGTCGAGGGCTACCAGCGCCTCGACGACCTGCTCGCTCGGCTCTGACCGCACGCTGACCGCGCACTGACCGGGCCCGGGCCGCCGCGCAGGCGGCCCGGGCTACAGGAAGTTGTTGGGCCAGATCATCGTGCGCCACATGTGCGCCACCGGGGACCCGTCGAACCCGAGGCCCTCGGGCGAGGCTGCCGGAAAGTGCCGGCCCACCACGTCCTCGAACTCGGCGAAGTCGCGCGGGCGGCCGGGTCGAACGAGTACATGTCGTTGATCGTGATCAGCCGGGACGTCATGTACCAGCGGTGCGTGCGCGCCGCCTCGTGCTCGCGGTGGATGTACTCCGGCGGGTCGTACGTCTTCCCGAAGAACGCCACGTACTCCTGCGGGTAGCGTAGCCGACCGACTCGTGCCCACGAAGTAGCGCAGCGCCTCGTTGCTCTCCGACTCGCCCACGTCCACCTCCTCGTCCACGTCACGGCGCGACCATCTGCGCACCCCAGTAGCCGTGGTCGCTGCGCAGCAGCCCCGGCACCGCGATGTCGTGCAGCAGGCAGGCCAGCACGACCTTCTCGTCCAGGCCCTTCGACCGGGCCAGCCGGGCGCTCTGCAGCATGTGGGAGACGGAGAACCCGTCGAACCGCAGCCGGTAGAAGTCGGCGAGCGCCGGACGCTGCGGCATCCGCGGCAGCGCCGGGTTGTCGCCCATCATGTAGACGGTGCCCGGCTCCGCCATCGCGGCCCGCTGCGCCACCCGGGCGCCCGTGTGGGCCGGGGTGCCCAGCGTCGCGGCCGCGGGCGGCACGATCACCTGCCGCCGCGGGCGCACCGCGCCGTTCAGTGGCTCCCGGATCCAGACCAGGTCCCCCGCCGGGCGGATCTCCCCCGGCCCACCGGCGTCGTCGACGGTCATCGCAAGCCCCCTCGCCCGTGGTCCCGCCGCCAGCGTCGCACAGGGCGCACCGCGCGCAAGGGGCGTGCGCGGGGGACGGAAGACCGGTTGCGGCGCGACCCGCTCCACCGGGGACAACCGCCCCCGCCGCTGTTGTCCGGCCGGGACAGCGCCGGCCGGGACGGCGCGCACTACCGTCGCCGGCGAACCTCCGGGAAGGAGCGACCATGGCGGACGCGGCGCGGGCCGGCGGTGCCCTCGGCCTGATCGAGACGAAGGGGCTGGTCGGGGCCATCGAGGCGGCCGACGCCATGGTGAAGGCCGCGAACGTCGAGGTCGAGGGCTACCGGACGCTGCGCAACGGCCAGGTGTCGGTGCTCGTGCGGGGCGACGTCGGCGCGGTCGACGCGGCGGTGGCCGCGGGCCGGGCCGCGGCGGCGCGGGTCGGCGAGCTGTACGCCAGCCACGTCATCCCGCGCCCGCACGGCGAGACCGAGGACGTCGTGGCGCAGGCGGTCGTCCGGCCCGGGTGAGCTACGGCTCGTCCGCGCCGCTCTCCCCCGCCGCCTGGTTGACCTGCAGCAGCCGCAGCGCGAAGTCGGCCCGCATCCGGTCCTCGTGGCGGCTCAGGTCGAGGCCGGTCAGCTGGCGGATCCGTTCGAGCCGGTAGCGCAGCGTCTTGTGGTGCACGAACAGCCGCTCGGCGGCGACCCGCTGCGAGCAGTCGGCGTCGAAGAACGCGCGCAGCGTCCGGATCAGCGAGCCGTCGTGCTCCCGGTCGTACGCGACCAGCGGGCCGGTCACGTCGTCGATGAACGTCTGCAGGTCGGGGTCGTCGCCGGAGCCGAGCAGCAGCCGCACGATGCCGAGCTCCTCATAGAGGAAGACGTGCTCGCCGCCGAGGCGCTTGGCCGCGGCGAGCGCGGTGCGGGCCTCGTTGAGCGCGCTCGGCAGCGCGACGACGTCGTGGTGCTCGCGGCTGACGCCCCACGAAAGCCGCAGGTCCGGCCAGTCCCGGCGCACGGCCGTGGAGATGGCGCTGACCAGGTCCTTCGCCGCGGCCCGGTCGAGGTCGGCGGCGACCGCGACGAGCAGGTCGCCGCGCAGGCTGGCGAGCGCGAGCCCGCGGCCGTCCTCCAGGGTGCGGACGGTGCGCAGGAGGTGGCGGCGGACCCGGTCGGTCCGCGAGGCGTCCCAGCCGTGCTCGGTGGCGACGTCCTCGACGTTCTCGATCCGGCCGTGCACCACCCGCAGCCCGCCGGTGAGCGGCACGTTGAGCTGCTGGGCGCGGGTCCGGGCGGCGAGCCGGTGCTCGACCGGGCCCTGCAGCAGGTCCCACACGACCTGGTCGATGGCCTCCGCGCGGGCCCGGCTGGCGGCGCGCTCGCGCAGCAGAGCCAGCGAGCAGGCCATCGCGACCTGGCCCGCGACGGCGTCCATCAGCTCGCCGGACCGGGTGCCCTGCAAGAGCACGACCTGGCCCACCTGGTCGCCGTCGGCGTAGACGGGCCGCACCCACGTGCGCGGGTCGTGCGCGGCCCGCGCGAGCGGCAGCGCGGCGGGCAGCGCCGAGACCAGCCGCCGCCCGCTGTGCGCGGCGACCAGCGCGCCGTCCGGGCCGTACACGCCGATCTCGCAGTCCAGCTCGGTGGCGACCGTGCGGGTGATCGCCGGCAGCCCGCCGCCGCCGATCACCGTGGTCAGCAGGTCCTGCTGCAGCCGCGACGACCGGCCGAGCACGGCGACCTGCTGCTGCAGCGCGTCGCGCGCCCGTTCGGCCTCGGCGGTCGACGCGGCCTGCTCGTCGTGCAGGCGGGCGTTGTCGATCGCGATCGTCGCGAAGTCGGCGAGCGTCACCATGCGCCGCACGTCCTGGTCGGTGAAGATCGACTGCCGGCGCCGCCACACCTCCAGCACCCCGATCAGCTCGCCCTGCAGGCGCAGCGGGACGCCAGCGCGGACCGGGTCTCCTCCTTCGCCGCCAGCGACATGAAGTCCTGGCTGATGGTCTCGTCGTCGAGGTAGGAGTCGACCTTCGCGGGCTCCCCGGTGAGGAAGACGAGCCCGGCGACGCCCTGGCCGCGGCGCATCCGCAGCCGCGCGGTCTCGGCGGCGCGGTTGCCGACGCACGAGCGCATCCGCACGACGTCGCCCTCGCGGAGCATGACGCCGCAGATGTCCGCGTCGAGCAGCCGCAGCGTGCGCTCGGCGATCGAGTGCAGTACCTGGTCGACGTCGCGGACCGTCAGGAGCTGGCCGACGACCTCGCGGATCGCCTCCGACTCGTCCGCCGCGGCGTTCCCCTCGCCCGCGGCCGAGCGGCCCGCGAGCACCAGGGCGAGCCAGACGCACACCTGCCGCAGCAGCCCGCGCGTCCCGTCGTCGACCGCGGCGGCCGGGTCCCAGCACAGCGCAACCGGCCCGGGGACGACGAGCCCGCGCCGGTCGGTGCAGGCACCCGCGGCGGGCGGGCCCGTGCGCGGCAGGCCGGCCAGGCCCGTGCCGGCCCCGGCGAGCGCCGTCCAGCGCTGCCCGGCCCAGGCCGCCACGGTCACCGGCGAGCCGATGAGCAGCGACGCCCGGGCGGCGACGGCGTCCGCCGCGCCCGCGACGTCGGCCGGCACGGACTGCAGCAGCCCGGCGAGCCCGGCCTCGCGGGTGTCGGGTCCGGCTGCCATGCCACCCCCGGCTACGTCGCGATGAGGGACTTGAGCGTACGGCGATCCGCCATCCGCCGGTACGCGTCGGGCACCGCGTCGAGCGGCACCGTCTCCGACGCGACGACGGCCGGGTCCAGCGCCCGGGAGCGGACGAGCGCCACGAGCGCGTCGCCGTCGCGCGCCAGGTCGCCGATCGCGAACCGCAGCGTCAGCTCCCCGGCGAACGCCCGGTCGGCGGGCAGCGTCCACGGCTCGGTGTGCACGCCCACGGACACGACCGTGCCGCGGCGCCGGACCAGCGCGAACGCGGCGTCCAGCCCGCGCGTCCCGCCGACGGCGTCGACCACCGCGTCGGCGCCGCGGCCGTCGGTCACGCCGTCGACGAGCGCCCGCGCCGCGGCGGGCTCGGCGGCGAGCGCGCCCTCGCGCGCGGCCAGCGCGCGACGTTGGGCGACCGGCTCCACCACGATCACGACCCCGGCGCCGCACGCCTGCGCGGCGAGGCTCGTGAGCTGCCCGACCGGCCCGCCGCCCAGCACCGCGACGGTGTCCCCGGGCGCGGCCCCGCCCGGCGCACCGCGGCGTAGCCGGTGGCGAGGGTGTCGCCGAGGAACACCGCCGCGTCGAGCCCGACCCCGTCCGGCACCGGGCGCAGTGCGGTGTCGGCGAACGGGACCCGCACCAGCTCGGCCTGCGCGCCGGCGAGCGGGGGCCCGAACGCCGGCCCCGTCCCGAAGAACCGCCGCTGCGCGCACTCCCAGTGGTCGCCGCGCCGGCACCACCAGCACGTCCCGCACGCGGTGAAGTCGGCGCCGGCCACCAGGTCGCCGACGGCGTGCGTGCGCACGCCCGGGCCGACCGCGGCGACCTCGCCGGCGAACTCGTGCCCGAGCACCGTCCCGACGGGCAGGTCCCCGGCGTGCGCGACGAGGTGCAGGTCGGTGCCGCACACGGCGGCCCGGCGAACCCGCACGACCGCGTCCCCCGGGTCCACCACCTGCGGTTCCGGCACCGACGCGACCCGCACCTGCCCGTCCCCGGCGAACACCACGGCCTTCACGGCACGCCCCGCCCCCGAGCCGCGACTCGCGCGCACTTTTCCGGCGACTCGCGCGCACTTTTCCGGCGACTCGCGGGCCTGTCCCCGCGAGTCGCTGGATTTGTGCGCGCGAGTCGCGCGGGCGCGGTCACGCGACGGACGCGAGGCCGGCCAGGCGCTCGCGGATCCGGTCGGCGGCGGCGCGGAGGGCGGTCAGCTCGTCGGGACGCAGGTCCAGCTCGACGATCCCGCGCACCCCGCCCCGCCCGAGCCGCGCCGGGAGCCCGACGTAGACGTCGCGGATGCCGTAGCTGCCGTCGGCCAGCACCGCGGCCGGCATGACCTCGCCGCTGTCGGCGGCCATCGCCAGCACCATCCGCGCCGCGGACAGCCCCGGCGCCAGGAACGCGCTGCCCGAGCGCAGCAGCCCGACGACCTCGGCGCCGGACCCGCGGGCCCGGTCGACGATCGCGTCGAGCTGCGGGCCGGGCAGGACGGCCGGCAGCGGCCGCCCGTCGGCGCTGGCCTGCGACAGCGGGATGACCATCTCCTCGCCGTGGCTGCCCAGCGCCCACGCCGCGACGCGGTCGGCGCGGGCCACCCCGGTGAGCGCGGTGAGCGCCTGGAACCGGGCCGTGTCGAGCACGCCGGCCATGCCGAGCACGCGTTCGGCGGGGAAGCCCGAGGACGTCCAGGCGTGCTGGGTCATCTCGTCGAGCGGGTTGGTCACCACGACGATCACGGCGCGCGGCGAGGTGGCCGCGACCCGCCGGGCGACGTCGCCGACGATCGCGGCGTTCGTGCTGATCAGGTCCGACCGACTCATCCCGGGCTGACGCGGGCGGCCCGCGGTGACCACGACGAAGTCGGCCTCCCCCGCCGCCTCGACGGTGCCGGCGCCGCGCACCCGGGTGCCGAAGCCGCTCAGCGCGGCGGCGTGCGCGAGGTCCAGCGCGACGCCCGCGGCGCGGCCCTCGTCGACGTCCACCAGCACGACCTCGGTGAACACGTCGGACTCGGCCAGCCGCAGCGCCGCGACAGTCCCGACGTTGCCGGCGCCCACGACGACCACCCGGCCGCTGTCGCGCGCATCCGGGGCCACACCCGGCCGCACGGCGTCCGGCAGCGGGGCACCCCGCCGGAACAGCGCCCCGGACGGCGGCCGCATCCGGCGCACGGGCGAGGCGGGGCCGGCCGCGGCCAGGGGGCTCGGCGGCGGCACGGGCGCCGGCTCCCGCGGCGGCTCGGGCGCGCCGACGACGATCTCCACCCCCAGCTCCCGGGCCCGTTCCCGGGCCAGCGGCGTGACGACGTCCCGGAGACCGACGCGGAGCGTCCCGGCGGCGGCCGCGCCGTCGACGGCCGCCGCACCCCACACGGTCATCGCCGGTCCTCCCGCCCGTGCACGCCCTCCAGCGCGGCGACGGCGGCGTCGCGGGCGGACTGCACCTCGCTCTCGCTGCCGGACAGGAACATCCGCCCGAACCGGCCGACGGCCCGCAGCTCGATCACGGTGATGTTCGCGGCCTTCTCGGCCTCGTTGGCGGCGATCGCGATGTAGGCCGCGGGCGCGACCTCCATGACGAACAGGCTCTGTCCCGGCATGAGCATCGAGCCCTTGCGCCACTTGTTGAGCAGCTGCGCCTGGTAGGCGTGCACGTTGGTGATGAACTGGGTCGACGCGATCACCGGTTTGATCCGGTCGGCCTCGGTCATGCCCAGCTCGTCGAGGATCGCCTGGCCGGACGCGAGCACCTCGGCCTGCTGCTCGGAGTGGATCTCCAGCAGCCCGAACTCGCGCTCGATGATCTGCAGCGCCGGGCGCACCCCGGCGGCCTTCAGCGCGATGTCGGCGGCCCGGAAGACCTCGTTGCCCGGCGCCATCTCGATGTACAGCTCGGCCATGCCGGCGAGCGGCACGTCGCCCGGGCTGGTGGCGGCGATGTGCGCGGCGCACTGCGGCTGCATCCGGTCGACGAACGCGTACGTCCGCAGGGTCGGCGCGGGCCGGGTCACGGCGCCGACCTCGCGATCCCGATCGGCGTGATCAGCAGGGCGTGCGGGTAGGTCACGACGGTTCGCTCCAGGTAGGTGGCCAGTACGTCGCCGCGCCCGGGAGCATCAGCGCGCCGCCCGCGACGTGCAGCGGCAGCTCCTCGGCGCCGACGGTCAGCGCGCGGACGTTCTCGGCGATCCGCTGCAGGCCCGGGACCAGCACCGGGAACGCCTCGCGCGGATGCTCCCGCTTGTACGGCTCGGCGGCCTCCAGCGGCAGCCCGAGCGCGCCGGCGAGCATCAGGTCCAGGTGGTGCCCGCCGCCCGCGCGGTCGTCGAGGGCGACCAGCGCGCCGTCCCGGAAGACGCCGACCCCCGTCGACCCGCCGCCGACGTCGACGACCACCCCGTCGCGGACGCCGAGCGTGCGCTGCGCGGCGCTGACCTCGTCGACCAGCACGACGTCCGCGAACCCGGCCGACTCGCACACGTACCGGCAGGCCCGCGCGTCGCCGACGGGGATGCACGGCGGGTAGGCGGTGGCCGCGCGGTCCAGCGCGACGCCGAGCGCCTCCGCGGCGGCGTCCTTCAGCCGGCGGACGGCGGCCGTCGCGGCGGCGAAGTCGACCACCACGCCGTCGCGCAGGGCGCCGGACGGGTGGCCGGCCACCCACAACGGGCGCTGGCGCCCGTCCCGGCCGGTGGCCAGTACGACGAGCACGCAGGTCGCGGTGCCGAGGTCGACCCCCACCCGCAGCGTCTCGTCAGGGGCCGGCGGGTCGGCGGCGCCGTCGCGCACGGCGGCGGCGAGCCGCAGCAGCTCGTCGGCCCCGGCGTCGATGATCGCGGTCATCTACAGCTCCACCGGGTCGTAGACGGTCCGCCACGGGCGCACCTCGTGCGCGATGCGCTTGATGTTGATCAGGTGCAGCGGGGTGACGTTGTCCGAGCAGATGGAGCCGCTCCACGTGCCGGTGCCGAGCTGGAACGACGGGTCGACGTCGGTGGAGTAGCCCATCCCGCCGAACAGGGCCGGCGTGTTGATCACGATGCGCCCCGCCGGGAGCGTCGCGAACGGGGCGATCTCCGCGGGGTCCGCGGCGTGCACGGCGGTGGTGTGCCCCTCGCCGTCCAGGGCCAGGATCTCCCGGCACCGCCGCCACCCGGCGGCCGCGTCCGGCACCCGGTACACCGAGAGCACCGGACCGAGGATCTCCCGGGACAGCGGGACGTCGGCGCCGACCGCGTCCAGCTCGCAGGCCAGCACCCGGGTGGCCGAAGGCACCCCGAACCCGGCCAGCTCGGCCAGGCGCACCGCGCTCTGCCCCACCGCGTCCGGCCGCAGCGCGCCGCGGTCGTCGAAGAGCACCCTGACCAGCGCCGCCTGCTGCGGCCCGTTCATCCAGTACGCCCCGCGCGCCTCGACGCGGCGAGGAACGCGGCGCGGCCTCGGCCGCCACCACCACCGACTGCTCGGCGACGCAGGCCGTGCCGTTGTCGAACGACTTGGACGTAATGATCATCTCCGCGGCCTCGGCGGCGTCCGGCACGCTCGCGCCGACGTAGGCCGGGACGTTGCCGGCGCCGACCGCGATGGTCGGCTTCCCGCTGGAGTACGCCGCGCGCACCATGCCCGGCCCGCCGGTCGCCAGCACCAGCGCGACCTCCGGCCGGCGCATCAGCTCCCGGGTGCCGGGCAGCGTGGGGTTCTCCAGGCAGGCGACCAGGCCCTCGGGGGCGCCCGCCGCGACCGCGGCCTCGGCCATGACCTCGACGGCGCGCAGCGTGCACCGCGCGGCTCGCGGGTGCGGGGCGTGCACGATCGCGTTGCCCGACTTCACCGCGGCGAGGCTCTTGAACAGCGCCGTCGACGTCGGGTTGGTCACCGGGATGATCCCCGCGATCACGCCCATCGGCGCGCCCACGGCCGTGACGCGCGACTCCTCGTCGACCCACAGCACACCGACGGCGCGGCGCTCCAGCATCCACCGGGCGACGAACCCCGTGTTGTAGCGGTTCTTGTGGACCTTGTGCTCGTAGACGCCGTAGCCGGTCTCGTCCACGGCCATCCGGGCCAGCTCCTCGGCCGCCTTCGTCCCGGCCAGCGCCATCGCGCGGACGTAGCGGTCGAGCGTCTCCTGGTCGGCGCCCTCGATCGCGGCGAAGGCCCGGCGCGCCGCGCGGGCCTTGGCCCGCACCTCCGCCAGACCGGCCAGGTCGGCGTCCAGCAGGGCGGTCATCAGCTCTTCGGGCGGGTCAGGACCGCGAGGATGCCCTCGGTCTCGTCGTGCGGGCGCGGGATGACGTGCACGGAGACGACCTCGCCCGCCTTCTCCGCGGCGACGCGCCCGCGTCGGTCGCGGCCTTCACCGCGCCCACGTCGCCACGCACCATCACGGTGACGAGGCCGCCGCCGATCTCGCGGTGCCCGAGGATCTGCACGTTGGCGGCCTTGACCATCGCGTCGGCGGCCTCGATGGCCCCGACCAGCCCGCGGGTCTCGATGAGCCCGAGCGCCCCGCGCAGGGCGGCGCCCCGGCGGCACCGGTCGTCGTAGCCATGTCGTCCTCCATCTCGAAAGGGGTCTCTCAGGTCTTGCGGTAGCTGACGGTCCCCGCCCGGATCACGGTGTCGGCGATCGCGACGACCGCGCGGTCCGTCGGGGCGTCGGCCCCGGCCGCGACCCGCGCCGCGCCGCCGTACGCCACGAGGACGATCTCCCCGACGCCCGCGCGACGACGTCGACGGCCACGTAGGACGGGCCGTCGGCGTGCTCGGGGTCGGCGCTGCCGGCGTCCTGCACGAGCAGCAGGGTGAACCGCTCCAGCCCGGGCTGTTTGACCGTCGAGACGACCTGGCCCAGCACCTTGGCCAGCTGCATGCCCGGGCCACCTCCGTCGGTCGTGGCGGGGCCCGTGCCACGGGCCGCCGCTGGCCGGACAGTAGGGCGGCGCGGCGCGCGCCTGCCTTATCCCGCACGGACAACATCCACCGGCCCCGTTGTCCCCCGACGTCATGGCCCGGGCGGACAAGGCGCGACAGTGTGCGGGCATCCGCCCGGCCGCCCGAGGAGGCTCATCGGTGATCCGTCCCGAGGACGCCCAGTTCCACCCCCCGACCAGCGACGACCCGCTCTGGGCCGAGACCAACTACTTCGGCCTCTACGCCGGCCAGGACACCGCCCGGCCGATGAACATCGGCGTCTACGGGCTCTTCCGCGAGCCGCTCGGCGTGGTCGGCTCCACCGTCTCGGTCAACAGCCGCCGCGTGACGATGCCGTGGGCGGCCGACTACTGGGACGCCTGGGAGCACCTCGTCGTCCCGCAGCCGTCGAACCTGCTCGACTACGCACTCGCCAACGGGCTGCGGGTGGTCTGCTCCGAGCCGAACAGGGTGTGGGACGTCGGCTTCTCCGACCCCGCCGCCGACCTGGAGCTGCACTTCCGCTACACGGCGCTGATGGCGCCCTACGACATCAACGACCCGGCCCAGGACCCCATGGCCGTCGGCCGCGACATGGACCTGACCTGGGGCCACGCCTACGCCGGGCACTTCGACCAGACCGGCCGGTTCGAGGGCGAGATCCGGCTGCGCGGCGTCACGACGCCGATCGACTGCGTCTCGACGATGGACCACAGCTGGGGCGTGCGCGCCGAGCGGCAGACGTCGCGGCTGAGCTGGATGCACGCGCACGTGTCCCCCGACCTCGCGCTGCACGCGCTCTTCGACTTCTCCACCGGGAACGGGCCGGACGGGCCCTCGCCGCTCACGCTCACCCACGGCTACGTGCTCGACCACGGCACCGTGCGCGGGCTCAAGGGCGGCGGCGGCCTGACCACCCGCGCCGGGTTCTACCCCGAGCACGTCGCGATCTCCGTGACCGACGCCACCGGCCGGGTCTGGGAGGCCGAGGGCCACGCGCTGACGACGTTCCCGTGGCAGTCGCAGCCGGGCGTCGTCGGGCACAACAGCCTGCTGCGCTGGACGCTCGACGGGCAGCCGGGCCACGGCGAGTGCATGGACTTCGTGGGCCTCGGCGAGCTGGGCGCCGTCTACGACCGCCTCCACAGCGGCGCGTGAGCGGCCGATGAGCACGGCACGCGCGGTGATCTTCGACCTGGACGGGACGCTGGTGCAGACCCGCGTCGCGTCCTGGGAGGTCTTCGAGCGGATCAACGCCCGGTTCGGGCTCGGGGTGGACGAGCCCGAGCAGTACTTCGACCTGTTCCGCGGCAACGTCTACGCCTCGATCGCCCGCCTGTGCCGCGACGAGGCGCACGCCGCCCAGGTCAAGGAGGCGTTCCTGGAGCTGCTGCGCAGCGACTACACGCCCCCGCTGGTGCCCGGCGTCACGGACGTCGTGCGGCGGCTGGCCGGGCACTGCACGCTCGCCGTGATGTCGTCGAACGCGATGCAGGTGCTGCGGCGCGTGCTCACCGGCAACGACCTGGCGTTCTGCTTCGCCCACGTGTTCAGCGGCGACGTCACGCCGGACAAGCGGACCGCGATCGACGCGTTCCTCGCCGACTCCGGCAGCGGGTTGGGCCGCCGGTGCGCCGCCGGGTACGACGAGGGCGGCGACGCGGACGTCCCCGGGCCCGCGAGCACCGTGCTCGTCACCGACACCGCGGGCGACGTGCGGGACGCGCTCGCGGCCGGCATCCGCGTGGTCGGGGTCGCGTGGGGCATGCACTCCGTGGCGGAGCTGACGGACGCGGGCGCGGAGTTCGTGGCGCTGTGGCCGCAGGAGATCACCGCGCACCTGCTCGGCGACGCCGCGGCGGCCCCGCCGACCGGGGTATGCGCGCTGCCGGCGGACGGGTGCGCGTGCGGCTGCGACGGCGGGCCCGCACCGCCCGCCGCGCCGGGTGCGGTGCGGCGGGAGCGGCGGCGGGTGGCCGCCGCGGCGCTGTCCGCGCAGCTCGCGGCGGATCCCGTCGAGGACGAGCTGCTGGCCGCGGTGCGGAGGGTGATGCGCTCGTGACGGGGATCCCGGCCCTCACCGGAGCGTTCAACTTCCGGGACCTCGGCGGGCTGCGCGCCGGGGCGGACCTGCGGGTCCGGCCCGGGGTGCTCTTCCGCAGCGACACGCTCCAGGCCCTCACCCCCGCCGACGTCGCCCACCTGACCGAGGAGCTGCGGCTGGAGCTGGTCGTCGACCTGCGGATCGGCACCGAGGCCGTCACCGAGGGCCGCGGCCCGATGGCGGCGGCGCCGGTCAGCTACCTCAACGCGCCGCTGCGCGACCTGCCCGTCTCCGACCTGCCGCCCGCGAGCAGATCCTGCACTTCTCCCTCCAGCACCTGGCGTCGCCGGCCTCGCCGCTCGCCACCGTGGTACGGGTGGTCGGCGCGCTCGCCGGCCGCCCGGTGCTGCTGCACTGCGCGGCCGGGAAGGACCGCACGGGCCTGGTCACGGCGCTGCTGCTGCGGCTGCTCGGCGTGGACGACGACGAGATCGTGGCGGACTACCTGCGGTCCGGGGCGAACATGCCGCGGATCGTCGAGCGGTTCCGGACGTGGGCGCGCTACCGCGACCACATGGCCGCCGTGCCGGCCGAGGTCTACCAGGCGCAGGAGCACACGATCCGGGGCGTCCTGGACGGTCTGGACCGCCTCCACGGCGGCGCCGACGGGTGGGCCGCGGCCCGCGGGATCACCGCCGCCGAACGCCGGCACCTGCGCGAGCACCTGCTCGTCCCGGCCCCCGGATAGCGGCCCGGCTATCGCCGGGAAGCGGATCGGGCATTGTCCCGGACGCGTCACGTGGCAGGGTCGGTCCCGGCGGGTACCGGCACCACCCACGGGAAGGGGCGACCCGATGGACGGGGTGCTCGGCACGCGACCGGACGACGTCGACGCGGGGGCGACCGGGCGGCACAGCGGCGGCGCTGGATGACCCGCCACGGGGCCTACCGCGGGCTGGCCGGCAGGCGGGCCCGGGACGGCGTGGTGGGCGCGCGGCTCGCGCTCGGGCCGGAGGACGGCACCTCGGTGGCCGAGTGGGAGGCGCTGCGCACGGCGGGCCCGTTCGCCGCGGGCGCCGTGCCCGGGATGCTCGTCACGGTGCACCACGACGTGGCCCGCGAGGTGCTGACGTCCGACGCGTTCGCGATGCCCAACAGCGCCGCGGGTCCCCGACCGGCGGGCGGACCGCGGGCCCGCTGGACCGGCCCTCGCTGCTCGCCCTCGACGGCCCCGACCACACCCGCCTGCGCGGGCTCATGGCGCGGACGTTCTCCGCGCGGGCCGTGGCCGGGTGGAGCGAGGCGACCGAACGGATCGCCGCCGGCCTGCTCGACGACCTGCTGGCCGGCACCCGGCGAGGGGACACGGTCGACCTCGTCGCCGGCTGGGCGGCGCAGGTGCCGGTCCGGGTGGTGTCCGCGATACTCGGGCTGCCCCTCGACACCGCCCCCGAGCTGCGGAGATGGGCGGACAGCGCGGCCGCGGCGCTCGACACGGGCGTCCCGTGGGAGCGGTTCGCCGAGATCGAGGCCGACCTCGCGGAGATGCAGCGCTGGCTGCGCGGGCGGCTCGCCGAGCGGCAGCCGGGCGACGACCTCCTCTCGCGTCTCACCGCCCAGGGCGGCCTCGACGACGACGCGCTCGTCGTGCTGGTGACGTTCCTGGTCGCGGCGGGCATCGAGACGACCACCCACCTGCTCTCCGCGGGCGCCGAGACGCTCGTGGCGCAGCCCGGCCTCGCCGCCGCGCTGCGGGCCGAGCCGGACCTCTGGACCGGGGCCGTCGAGGAGCTGCTGCGCCTCGAACCGCCGGTCGCGCGGGCCGCCCGGCGGGCGACGCGCGACGTCGAGATGCGCGGCCACACGGTGGCGCGCGGCACGCTCGTGCTCGTCCACCTGGCCGCGGCCAACCGCGACCCGGCGGTGTTCGCCGAGCCTGCGGCCTTCGACCCGGCCCGCCCCAACGCCCGGGCCCACCTGAGCTTCTCCCTCGGCGCGCACCACTGCCTCGGCGCCGGGCTGGCCCGCGTCGAGGGCCGGGCCGGGCTGCGGGTGCTCGCCGAGCGGCTGGCGGCGTTCGCGCCGGCCGGCCCGGTGCCGTGGCGCACCACGCAGCTCGTGCGCGGCCGCGCGGCGCTACCCCTGCGGCTGCGCTGACACGTATGCGGCACGGGCCGCGGCCCGGCGCACCTTCCCGCTGCTCGTCTTCTCGACCGTGCGGCCGCGCGGCAGCAGCACGACGTCGGACGGGCTCACGTCGTGCTCGCGCAGCACGGCCGCACGCACGTCCACGGTGATCGCGTCGAGGTCGTGCTCGCCGCCGTCGTGCACCAGCTCGGCGACGACCACGAGCGCCTCCTGCCCGTCGCGCGGCACGGCGAAGGCGACGCAGCCGCCGGGGCGCACGGCGGGGTGGGCGGCGGCGACGGTGCGCTCGATGTCGTGCGGGTGGTGGTTGCGGCCGCGCAGGATCATCACGTCCTTCAGCCGGCCGACGACGTACAGCTCGCCGTCGAGGACCACGCCGAGGTCCCCGGTGCGCAGGTACCGCTCCCCGTCCTCGCCGGTCACGTAGGTGGCCGCGGTGGCCTCCGGGTTGCGCCAGTAGCCCGCGGTGACGTGGTCGCCGGCGACGCGGATCTCGCCGACGGCGGGCGGCGCGACCGGCCGTCCCGTCGCGGGGTCGACGACCGCCACCCGCTCGCCGGGCAGCACCCGGCCCGAGCCCGCGAGCGCGCGGGCCGGCCGGCCGGACGCCGCCGGGACGCACCGGCCCTGCGCGAGCTCGTCGGCGTCGGCCTCGACGGTCCGCGGGCCGCGGCCCTTCCCCGAGCCCGTGACCAGCAGCGTCGCCTCGGCCAGCCCGTAGCACGGGTAGAGCGCCCCGGGCCGCAGGCCGGCCGGGGCGAACGCCTCGGCGAACCGGCGCAGCGTCGCGACCTGGATCGGCTCGGCCCCGTCGAACGCGACCTCCCAGCACGAGAGATCGAGCCCCTCGACCCCGTGCCGCCGGGCCGCGGTCGCGGCCAGCGCGAAGGCGAAGTCGGGCCCGCCGCTGGAGTGCGCCCGGTACCGGGAGACGGCCGCCGGCCACAGCATCGGACGCCGCACGAACGCCGCGGGCGACATGAGCACGGCGAGCGCCCCACGTGCATCGCCTGCAGCACGTTGCCGATCAGGCCCTGGTCGTGGAAGAGCGGCGCCCACCCCACCACCGTCGAGTGCTCGTCGTGCCCGAACGCCAGCCGGATCATCTCCTCGTTGGCCGCGAGGTTGGCGTGCGTGACCATGACGCCCTTGGGGGTCGAGGTCGAGCCGGAGGTGTACTGCAGGAACGCCACCTCGTCCCGGCGGGCGGCGTGCGGCCCGGCGGGGACGGGCGCCGCCGCCGCGTCCGGGTCGCCGACCACGAGCCACGGCAGCGGTCCGCACGCCTCGGCGAGCGCGGGCCGCGCGAGCGCCGCGACGTGCGCGTCGGCGAGCACCACGGCCGGGTCGGCGTCGCGGGCGATGCTGCGGGTGGCCCCCTGCACGTGCCCGCGCCGCGGCCGGTTGACCGGCACGGCGACCACCCCGGCGTAGAGGCACCCGAACCAGGCGACGACCATGTCGAGCCCGGGCGCGAAGACCAGCAGCGCCCGGTCGCCGGGACGGCAGTGCGCGGCCAGCCGCCCCGCGAGCCGCAGCGCCGCCGCGTGCAGCTCGCCGTAGGTCAGCGCGTCGGACTCCGCGCCCTCCTCGTCGAGGTGGACGTAGGCCCGGCGGCCGGGGGCCGTCGCGGCGTGGTGGACGAGGCTCTCGACCGGGGTGCGCGGGAACACGGCTCGCCACCCAACCAGCGCGCTCCGACGGGCAGGAGAACGCAACATGAAAACCGCCTCCGGATTCACCGCACACACCTCCCGGCCTCCGCACACACGGCCGGACATGTGTGCCGAGTACCGGAGGTGTGTGCGGTCGTGTGCGTGAGCGCGTAGGGAATCACCCGATTCGTTCCCGCCTGCGGGTCCTTAGCGTTGCGCCCGTGGCCCGCCGACTGTTCGCCGTGGAGCGGTACGACCCGTCCGGGGACGGGGATGCCGGGCCCGCGGCGCCGGCCCTCACGACGGCCGAGACGCGGCTCGTCGCGGCCGTCCACCTCCCGGCGGACGAGGTCGTGATCGCGCTGGTCGAGGGCCCGGACGCGGACACGGTCGCGGCCGTTGCCACCGCCCGGTGGCGGGCCGACCGGGTCACGCCCGCCCGATGGCTCCGGCCGCCCGCGCCGGAGACCGACCCCGACGAGACGTCGACGACAGGAGAACAGTGATGCGCCGGCTGGTCGCACCCCTCGTACTCGCCGCCCTGCTGGCACTGGCCGGCTGCGGCGGCCCCGGCGGGTCCGCGCTCGGGAGCGCCGACGCCGACGGCGACCCCGCCACCGACATCGGCTTCGACATCGGGAACGCCGAGGTGCCGGAGTGCCCGTTCACCGAGGCGCAGGCGACGCAGTTGGTCGGGGAGCCGCTGGTCGACGAGGGCAACTGCCTCTTCGGGGACGGCAAGGGCGTCGCGAGCCTCTCGGTCACGATGGCGTCCGAGACCGCGGGCCTCGTCACGTACGACTACCAGCGCGAGCAGGCCGACTCGGTCTACGACCAGGTCACCGACATTGACGCCGGCGACCAGGCGTACCTGGCGGTGAAGGACATCGCGGGCGAGGCGGTGGTCGTCAGCCCGTCCGGCAGCTACACCATCACGCTCAGCAGCTTCGAGCGCCTCGGCGACACCCCCGGCGGCTACGAGCAGGTGCTGCGCGGGCTCGTCGACGCGCTCCCGCTGTGAACGCACGACGGCTCGCGGTCGCGGCGGCGGCGCTGGCCGTCGTCGCGGCGCTCGCCGGGTGCGCGACGGTCACCGGCACCCCGAGCGCGGCGGACCCGGCGGCGACCACCGACGCCGCCGACGTCGGCGCCGAGGAGACGACCGCGGCGCCGGCCGCCGCGGCACCGGACGCGTGCGCGCTCATCTCGGAGGCGGAGGCCGAGGTGGTGGCCGCCACGCCGCTGGACGAGCCGGTCGCCGGGCCGGATGCCTGCTGGTGGACCGCGCCGGTGACGGGCCCGACCGCGCAGGTCGAGGTCTACGTCGGGGACGGCGCCGAGAAGATCCTCGACATCGACCGCGAGCTGGGGCACGACCTGCGGCCGCTGCCCGGGGTCGGCGCCGAGGCGTACTCCCAGGGCTCGTCGGTGTTCTTCCAGGTGGACGGGACGTGGGTGGCGATCCTCGTCGTGCGCCTGGACGACCCGGAGGTCATCCGCGGGCCGCTCGAGGCGCTCGCGGGAGCCGTCGCCGGCAGGATCTGAGATGCGCCGCACGCTGGTCGCGCTCGTCGCGCTGCTCGCGCTCGGGACGGCCGCGTGCGCCGGGCCGGTCGGGGGCACGCCCTCGCCCGCGGCGGCCCCGGTGACGCCGGCCCGTACGGCGCCGCGCCGTCCCCGGACGCGGACGTCACCTACCAGCCCGACGTCGTGATCGTCGCCGGTGGCGGGTCGGCCGTGCGATCGGTGTCCGACGACGCGCTGACCTGGCGCATCGACCCCGGCGCGGACGCGCGGCAGGGCTGGAGCCCGGCAGGATCATGTTCCTGACGGGCCGTGCGGTCGGCCGGGTGCTCGCCGCCGAGCCGGACGGCGGCGACCTCGCGGTGACGCTCGGGCCGGTCGACATCACCGAGGTGATCCGCGACGGCACGTTCGACGGGAGCAGCCCGGTCTCGTTCGAGTCGCCCGCCCGCTACGAGGCCGCCGCGCCGTTCTGGGGCGAGTACGACGTCGAGGAGGACGGCGCCGGCGGCCCGGGCCCCGGCTCCGCACCCGGGCCCGCGGAGGGCGGGCAGCCCGGAGCCGGGCCGACGGAGGCACCCCCGCAGACCCCGGCGGAGACGCCCGTCCGGCCGTCGTCGTACACCGGGGACGCGCCTGTCGTCCGGCCGCAGCAGCGTCCGGCGCCGGGGTTCTCGGTCAACCCGGTCTGCTGCGCAGGCGGCGTCGGCGCGCACATCGCCTACGACCGCGACGGCGTGCGGCTGGCCGGGACGATCACGATCCTCATGCGCAGGCCGTCGGCGACGTTCCACCTGGAGATCGCGGGGAGGCACGATCCGGCGGGCCGAGATGCAGGTCGAGGGCATGGCCGGGCTGCGCGTCGACATCGCGGGAGCGACGCGGACCGGCCGCAACATCAACAAGCAGATCCCGGTGCCCGTCGACTTCAGCGTGCCGGTGGCGGAGCTGCTCGGGGTGCCGTTCTCGGTCACGGTCAACCAGCTGATCGGCGTGCAGACGGCGTTCAGCTCGAAGGACGGGAACATCAGGCGACCGGCGAGTGGGCGCTCGCGGGGGCGCTCGGGTTCGGCTACGCGAACGGCGCGTTCCGGGCGAGCGCGCCGCGCACGCTCACCGTGGTCGACAGCATCACCGACTCGATCGTCGGGATCGCGACCGGCGTCACCGGGATCATCGTCAACCACCAGGCGACGTTCCGGGTCGGGCTCGGGACGTTCGGGTTCACGGCCGGGCTCTACTTCGCGCTGACGACCACGCTCGGGCTGGCCGTCGGCTCGGCGCTGGGCGCGCCGATCGAGGTGTGCCGCAGCGCCCAGCTGGGGATCTCGCCGGGTACGCGTCGGGTACACGATGCCGCCGGGCCTGGTGCGGGTGGTCAACAGGTTCCTGCAGCTCGTGAACACCCGGCCGATCGAGGCCAGTGCCGGGATCGGGTCGACGCACGACTCTTCAGCCGCTACGTGGTGCATCCGGACGTGCCGATCTGCCGGGCGTGACGGGCGCCGGCAGCCGGGCCATCGCGCCGCCCAGCTCGGCCCGGCTGGAGATCCCGAGCTTGCGGTAGACGCGGGTGAGGTTGGCCTCGACGGTCTTCGGGCTGATGAACAGCTCGTCGGCGATCGCCCGGCCGGTGCGCCCGCTCGCGGCCAGGCGGGCGACGCGCTCCTCGGTCGGGGTCAGCTCCGGCGACGGCGCCGCGGCGCGCACCCCGACGCGCGCCAGCTCGGCGCGGGCCCGCTCCGCGAACGCGGCCGCGCCGACGGCGTCGAGCTCGGCCACGGCCGCGACCAGCGCGTCGCGGGCCGCGACCTTGCGCCGGGCCCTGCGGTGCACCATGCCGGCGACGAGCAGGCAGCGCGCGCGGTCGAGCGGGAGGATCCCGGCGGGCACCGCGGCCCGGGCCGCGTCCAGCTCGGCCAGCGCGGGCGTGGGTCGGCACCGGTGGCGCCGGCGATCAGGGCCCGGCTGCGCGCCATGCCCAGCGCGTCCAGGGGCGGGGCAGGCGGGCGTGCCGGGCGGTCAGCCGCTCCAGTCCGGCGACCGCCCCCGCGACGTCCCCGGCGCGACGCACGCCTCCACCCAGTCCGGCTCGAAACGCTGGGCGAGCGGCTCGACCAGGCCCATCGCGTCGACGGTGGCCGCGAGCGCGCCGTACGCGGCGGCCGCCTCGGCCATCCGGCCGGCCGACAGCGCGACGAACGCCGCCAGGTGCTGGTTGATCCGCCGCAGCCAGTGGTCGCGCAGCTCGTCGGCCCGGCGCAGCCCGGCCCGCGCGACCGCGTCGGCCTCGGCGAGCCGGCCGCGGTGCGCGTCGAGCAGGCCGGCCAGCCACGTCTCGCCGGCCAGCCCGGTGCCGAGCTGCTCCCCCAGCTCGCGGGCCGCCGCGATGTGCCGCTCGGCCGCCGGGAAGCGCCCGGCCAGCAGCTCGGCCTCGCCGAGGTGGCTGAGCAGCTCGTGCTGGGACGGCTCGTCGCCGCGCGCGACGGCCCGCCCGAGCATCCACTCCAGCCGCTCGCGGGCGCGGTCGGGCGCGTCGATCGCCTTCCACCAGATCGCGGGCACGGTCCCGGCCAGCCACGACGGCTCGTCGCCCTCCATCGCGAGCGCGCGGTCGAGCAGCTCGGTGCGGGCCGGCAGGCCCGCCCGCACCTCGTTGAAGAAGAGCTGCAACAGGGCGGCGGCGAGCAGCGGCCGGTCGCCGGGACGGCCGTCGAGCAGCGTCGCGGCGGCCTCGGCGTGGGCGCGGGCCCGGCCGGGGGCGTCCCGGAACATGGCGAGGTAGGCGTGGATGCGCCCGGCGAGCGGCGCCCCGGGCGCGACGGCGGCCAGCGCGCCCTCGGCCGCGTCGACCGCCGCGTCGCCGGACTCGTCGGTGCTCCACGCGACGATGGCCGCGAGCAGCAGCGACTCGGCGCGCAGGTCGCCGGTCAGCTCGGCGGCCGCGGCCGTGGCGGCGGCCCGGGCGGCCGCGTAGTCGCCGCTGTCGAAGCGGCACTGCGCGGCGGCGAGCCGGCGCGGCCCAGCCCGTCCGGGTCGTCCGGGGGCGTGAGCTGCGCGGCCCGCTCGTAGAGCTGCGCGGCCGACTCCGGCGCGCCCCGGGTGTGCTGGCGCGCGGCCGCGTCGGCGAGGGTGCGCGCGGTCGCGCGTCCGGGTCGGTGGTGCAGAGCGTCCGGGTCGGTGGTGCAGAGCGCGCAGGTGGCGGGCCCGCTCGTCCGGGTCGGCGACGACGCCGGCCAGCGTCCGGTGCAGGCGCCGCCGCACGCCCGCCGGGATGCCCGCGCGCACGGTCGAGGCGTACACGGGGTGCGCGAACGCGACCGCGGCCGGCGTCACGGTGAGCAGCCCGGCCTCCTCCGCGGGCTCGAAGTCCGCCGGGTCGGCGCCGGCGGCGGCGAGGTCGCGCAGCGTCGGCGTGGCGAGCAGCGACGCGGTGCGGACGGCCGCGCGGCCGGCCGGCGGGAGCGTCGCGAGCGCGTCGGCGACGAGCCGGTGCATGGACGCCGCGGCGGGCAGGTCCTCCCCCGGCGACGGCGGGCGCGGCAGCCGCAGCACCGAACGGGCCAGCTCGATCGCCAGCAGCGGGTTGCCGCCCGCCTCGCGCGCGATGCGGCCGAGCAGCGGCCGGCCGAACGTGGTGCCGAGCCGGGCCCGCAGGATGTGGTGCAGGGCGCCGACGCCGAGCGGGCCCAGCCCGATCCGGACCAGGCGGGCGTCGGCGGGAGCGCGTTCGAGGCCGAGCGGCACGTCCTCCGGCGCGGCGTCACCCCGCCGGCACGTCACGAGCGTGGCGGTCGGGCGGGCCACCCGGCGCAGCGCGAACCGCAGCGCCCGTTCGCTGGGCCGGTCGAGCCACGGCGCGTCGTCGACGACGACCAGCACGGGCGCCGGGCCGGTACCCGCGGCGTCGAGGAGGGCGCAGGTGGCGGCGCCGATCACGCGTTCGTCGATCGGCTCGCCGGCGTCGGAGGCGAGCAGCACGGCCTCGGCGGCCGCGCGCTGCGGCCGGGGCAGCGCGGCCACCTGCGGGGTGAGCGGGCGCAGCAGGTCGGCGAGGGCGGCGAACGGGAGGTCGACCTCGGACTCGGCCGGCGCGCACGCGAGCACGAGCCACCCGGCGCGCTCGGCCGCGGCGACGAGCGCGCGGCACAGCGCGGTCTTGCCGATGCGGCGGGACCGTCGAGGAGCACCGTGCCCGCCGCCGCGAGCGCGGTCCAGGCCCGGTCGAACAGCGCGTCCCGGCCGACGACCGCGCCTCTCATGGCCGAATCCTGGCACGCGGCGGGCGCGTCCCACCCCGCCGTCGGCCGCCGGCACCGGCCCGACCTGGGCATTGCGCCGAGCGGCGCAGCAGGCTGGGCCGGACGCGACTCGCGTGCATCCAGAGCGCGACTCGCGTGCACTTTTCGCGCGACTCGCGGGACGGGCGCTCCGCGCCCCGCGAGTCGGGGTGTGAGTGCACGCGAGTCGCGGCCTGGGTGCGCGCGAGTCGGGGTGGAGCGGGTCAGCTCTGGCGGGCCGGGTGGTGGTTCGCCAGGTGGCGCAGCCGGCGGGAGAGCAGCTCCAGGCCCTGCACCTGGGCGCGCAGCGCCTCCACCCGCGCCTCGGCGGCGGCGCGGTACATCGCGAGCCGGCGGGTGAGCTCGGCCGTGCGCCCCGGGTCGGCGCCGGTGTCGGACTCCATGCCGTCGATCGCGTCGAGCAGCTCGCGCATCTGCTCCAGGCTGAAGTCCAGCGGCTTGAGCGTCTTGACGAGCGCCAGCCGCTCGATGTCCGCCTCGGTGTAGAGGCGGAACCCGCCGGCCGACCGCTCCGACGGCACGACGAGGCCGACCTCGTCCCAGTGCCGGATCGTCCGCAGCGAGAGTCCCACCCGGGAGGCGGCCTCGCCGATCTGCATCACCGCGCGATCCTCGCATGCGCCGTTCGGGGGCGGAAACGGCCGTTGCGGGCCGCTCCGACCTGCAGTTCGGCGATGTGCACGTAACTGGGGTCGTCCTTTCGCCGTTAAACGTGACTCTCAGGCGGAAATGCGTCCGTCCGGCGCGCCGGAGCACCGGCCGCCTACAGCTCACCGACGGAAAGCTGCCGGTGGACGACACGAAGGCAACCCATGTCTCGCGCGCGGCCGGGGCACACCCCATTCTCGGCGCGCAACTGATCGACCCCGGGCCGCCGGACCTTAGAGAACGCCCCCTCAGCGACGTCTCAGCGCAGGTTCAGCTACGAACATGCATAGTAGTCCGGCCCCCGACCCGGGAAAGGACTTCATGCCGACGCTCCAGGATCGTTTCGCTCCCCGGCGCAACAGCTTCGATCTCCTGCGACTGTCGTTCGCCCTCGTCGTCGCCGTCTCCCACGGCATCGAGCTGCACGGCGGCACCCAGCCGCGCATCGGCCTGTCCGCACCCGGCACCTTCGGCCTGGACGGCTTCTTCATCCTCAGCGGCTTCCTGGTGACGCGCAGCTACCTGACGCTCGACTCGTTCCCCCGGTTCGCGTGGCACCGCTTCCTGCGGATCATGCCCGGCTTCTGGGCGTGCCTGATCGTGCTCGCGTTCGTCGCGGCGCCGCTGGCCGCGATCCTGCAGGGCCTCTCCCCGGCCGTCGCGTTCACCGGCGAGCCGTCGGCGCTGCGGTTCCTGGCCGTGAACGCCGGGCTGCTGATCCTGCAGTACGACATCGCCGGGATCCTGTCCGAGAACCCGAGCCCGTACAGCTTCGACGGCTCGCTCTGGACGCTCGTCTTCGAGGCGTTCTGCTACGCGATCATCGGCGCGCTCGGCGCCGCGGGGCTGCTGGCCCGCCGGCGCGTCCTGGTGCCGATCGCGATCGCCGTGCTGCTCGTGCTGACCGCGATGCAGGAGTTCGGGCTGCCGGTGCTGGTCAACGACCGGGTGCTGCGGCTGGTGCTGGTGTTCCTGCTCGGCGCCGTCGCCTGCCTGTACGCCGACCGCATCCCGATGCACTGGGGCATCGCGACGGGGTGCCTCGCGCTGTTCGGCGTCTCCCTCGCGCTCTTCGACGACTACCGGGTGCTCGGCGCGGTGCCGCTCGCGTACCTGTTCCTGTGGTTCGCGGTGTCGTTCCCGTGGCCGTGGTCGATGCGGGCCGACGTCTCGTACGGGCTGTACATCTACCACTGGCCGGTCATGCAGCTGCTGGTGCTGACCGCGGCCCGCGACCTCCCCCCGGCGGCGTTCATCGCGCTGGGGGTGCTCGTGACGCTGCTGCCGTCGGCGCTGTCGTGGTACCTGGTCGAGAAACCGGCGCTCGGGTACAAGCACAGCCCGCTGCCGACCGGCTCGCGCAGCGTGTCACCGGGCCGCCGGGACGGCACCGGGCCAAGCCCGGCGACACCGCCCCGATCTGGGTCCCGCAGCAGATCCGCTCGGTGCACGCCACCCAGCCGACGATCGCGACGCGGCCGGCTCAGCCGGTCGAGCCCGTCCGGCGCCCGGCCCCGGCGTCGAGCCACATGCCGCCGGCCCGCTCGATCTGAGGCAGCGCGGCCCGGGCCTCGGCCACCAGCTCCGAGACGAACACGAGCACGAGGTCGGGAACCGCGGCGGCCAGCGCCTCCGGCGCGACGACCGGGACGTCGGTGCCGGGCATGCGCCGGCCCTGCTTGGCCGGTGCCGCGTCCGCGACGCCGGCGAGCAGCGTGGCGTCGACGCCTGCCAGCCGCAGCAGCGAGACCGCCCGGGACGCGGCCGCGTAGCCGTAGACCGTCCGGCCCGCGGCGCGCTGCTCGACGAGCAGCGCGCGCAGCTCCTCGGCCGTACGCGCGACGGAGTCCTGCAGCGCCCCGACCCGCGCCGCGTCCAGCACCCCGGCCGCCCGCTCCGGCGCGAGCACGGCCTCGACGGCCGCCGTGTCGACGATCGGCCGCTCCGCCGTGCGCCCGGCCGTCAGCGCGACCGTGCCGCCGTAGAGCGGGAAGCGGTGCGCCGAGGTGATCGTGAACCCGGCGGCGTCGAGCATGCGGGCCATCGCCGGCGTCGAGTAGTAGGCGTAGTGGCCCAGGCGCAGGGCGTTCCACTGCGCGCCGGCCATGATCGCCTCCAGCGAGTGGTACTGGAGCACGAGCCGCCCGCCCGGGCGGACGGCGGCCATCCGCTCGCGCAGCGCCGCGTCCTGGTCCGGCTCGTGCATCAGCCCGAAGCAGCCGTCCACCACGACGTCGGCGGGCCGCCCCGGCCCCTCGACCGCGGTGAACCCGTGCCCGGCCAGCAGGCCGAGCCACGTGCCGCCGTGCGGGCTGGGGAACTCCAGCGCCGTCCCGCCGAAGGGCAGCACGCCCGCCGCCACCAGCTCCCGCACGGCCTCCACCCGCTGCGCGGTGAGCGCGGCCGGCTCGCGGCCCAGCGGCTCCTCCGGGACGTCCGCGTCGTCGGCGAGCTGGGCGAGCCCGCACCCTGCGCACAGCCACATCCGCAACGGGTAGAGCGGGTCCGGACCCGGGTCGGCGGCCGCCGGGAACAGCTCGGACGACGGCTGGGCGCCGAGGTCGAGGACGATCGCGCCGTCCGTCCCGGCGCAGGAGCGGCAGGCGGGGGATGTGGTCTCGGGCGTGGTCACGGACGCGGTCACGAGGGCGGTCACAACGGACTCCTGGGTCGATTCCGGCACGGGGAGCGGCCAGCGGTACTGTCGCTGCGTAGTCGTTGAGGGACGTTCGGTAACAAGAGAGCAGCGACAACGACGGCGACGGCCCCCGGAGGCATGAATTGCACGTCCGAGAGACCCCCATTCCCGGCGTCCTCGTGTTCGAGCCGACCCCGCACCACGACGCGCGGGGCTGGTTCAGCCGGACGTTCGACGCCGACGTCGCACGCGCCGCGGGCGTCGACCCCGCCGCGTTCCTGCAGGACTCGCAGTCGCGCACGCTCGGCGGCGGGCTCCGCGGGCTGCACGGCGCCTCGGGCGGGGCGAGGCCAAGCTCGTCCGGTGTGCCCGGGGCGTGATCTTCGACGTGGTCGTGGACGCCCGGCCCGACTCCCCCACGATGGGCCACTGGACGTCGTTCCGGCTCGACGACGAGTACCTGAGAGCGCTCTACATCCCGCGCGGCTGCCTGCACGGGTTCCAGGCGCTGACCGACGCCGCCGACACCTGCTACCGCATCGACGCCGCGCACGACCCGGCCGAGGACGTCACGGTCCGCTACGACGACCCGGACCTCGACATCCCCTGGCCGCTGCCGGTCAGCGTGATCAGCGCGAAGGACGAGGACGGCCGGTCGTGGCGCGACCTCGAGCACCTCCTGCGCCGTGCGCACGCCGCCGGCGAGCAGGCCACGCCCGCCCTCGCCGAGGCCTGATCCGTTTCTACAAGGCTTGACTTATATAAGTCAGTGCTGAGATAGTCTGCGCCGTGCACGCGTTCGACGTGCTCGGGGACCCGGTCCGCCGACGCATCCTGGAGCTGCTCGCCGACGGCGAGCAGTCGTCGGGGGCGGTCGTCGAGGTGATCCGCCGCGAGTTCGGCATCTCGCAGCCGGCCGTGTCGCAGCACCTCAAGGTGCTGCGCGAGAACGGGTTCGCGACGGTCCGGGCGCAGGGCACCCGGCGGCTGTACTCCGTGGACGCGCGTCCGCTGGAGGAGGTCGACATGTGGCTCGACCGCTTCCGCCGGTTCTGGGGCCAGCACCTCGACGCCCTCGCCACGGAGCTGGCGCGCGGCAAGCGGGAGCGCCGGGCCCGGGAGCAGCGGTCCCCCACCGAGAGCTCCACCGACAACTCCCGGGACCCCCGGGGAGAGGACCAGTCATGATCGAGATCGCCGAGGAGATCCGCGCGATCGGGCGCCGGGTCGGCCGCGTGGCCGCCGAGAGCGGCGAGACCGTCTCCGTGACGCTCGAACGGACCTGCGACGCCGCCGTCGAGGACGTGTGGGACGCGATCACCGACCCGGAGCGGCTGCGCCGCTGGTTCCTCCCGGTGAGCGGGGACCTGCGGGAGGGCGGCACCTTCCAGACGGAGGGCAACGCCGGCGGCGAGATCCTCGTGTGCGACGCGCCCAAGCTGCTCCGCGTGACGTGGGGCGGCGAGACGAGCGTCGTCGAGCTGCGCCTGTCCCCGCTCGGCGACGAGCAGACGGCGCTGGAGCTGCAGCACACCGTGCCGATCGAGATCGCGCAGAGCGGCGCGGGCGCGCTCTACGTCGGCCCCGGCTGGGACCTCACGCTCTTCGCGCTCGGCCGGTACGCCGTCGGCGTCGTCGCGGACGACCCGCTCGCCGCGGGCGGCTCCCCCGAGGGCATCGAGCTCGCCCGGCAGTCGGTGCTGGCGTGGAAGGCGACCGTCGAGGAGTCCGGCACGGCCACGGCCGACGAGGTGAACGCCGGCGTCGAGGTGGCGATGGCGCAGTTCGCGCCGGGCACGGCCTGACCGACGGCTAGACCGGCTCGTGCAGGAGCGTGCGGAGTAGCTCCCCGAGCCGGCGGCGGGCCGCCGGTCCGGTCGTCAGCAGGTGGTCGATCCCGGCCACCCGCGCGACCGGGCCGGCGGGCGCGACCAGCGCCACCGTGAGCAGGCCGCGCGCGCGGGCGGCGATGAGCGCCGCGGCCATCGGGTAGTCGCCGCCGTCCCGGGCCAGCGCGATCGCGACGTCGCGGCGGGTGCCGAAGAGCTCGACCGCGGCGGCGAACCCGGCCGGGCCGCCGGGCAGGACCAGCGCGGGCACCGCCTCCCGGGCGAGCGCGGCCACCAGCCGTTGCGCGTCGGCGGCGGCCGGGCCGCTGCCGAAGACCAGCGCACGTCCACCGTGGCGCAGCCGCGCGGCCGTCGCCGTGGCGGCCGCGACGAGGTCCGCGCTGGTGGTGCTGGTCATGCCGGCCTCCTCGGAGGGCCGCGGATGCTGCCACCACGTGACCTGGAACGCAAACGTCAGGGCGAGCGCGCGGGCTCCCGCAGCGGGTTGACGTCCGGCGGGCGCGGCTCGCGCGGCCCGGAGCTGCGCAGCGGCAGCCAGAGCACGAACGTCGCCCCGGCGCCGGGCACGCTGTGCAGCGCGACGGTGCCGCCGTGGCTCTCGGCCACCTGCCGCACGATGGCCAGCCCGAGGCCGGTGCCCCGGTCCCGGCCGCCTTCCCGGCCGCCGTCCGCGCCGCGCCAGAACCGGTCGAACACCCGTTCCTGATGCTCGGGCGCGATGCCGGGGCCGTGGTCGCGGATCGCGAGCCAGGCCCAGCCGCCGCGCCGGCCCGTCGCGATCGCGACCTCCCCGCCGGACGGCGAGACCCGCACGGCGTTGGACAGCAGGTTGTCGACGGCCCGGCGCAGCGACTCGGGGTCGCCGATCACGTCGAGCCCCGATTCCAGGTCCCGGACCAGCCGTTTTCCGTCGCTGCCGGCGAGCAGCGCGTGCCCGTCGGCGGCCTCCACGGCCACGTCGGTGAGGTCGACGTCGGTGTCGGTGAACGCCGGCGCGGCCCGGCGGGCGGCGGCGAGCAGGTCCTCGATGAGGCTGCCCATGCGCTGGGCCGCGCGGCCGGTCACCGCGCTCGCCCGGCGGCGCTCCGCGGCGTCCACGTCGTCGCGGGAGAGCACCGCGTCGAGGTTGATCTGGATGATCGCGAGCGGGTTGCGCAGCTCGTGCGAGGCGTCGTCGATCATCTGCCGCTGCGCCGCGAACGCCCGGTCCAGCCGGGCGAGCATGTCGTCGACGGTGTCGGCGAGGTCGCGCAGCTCGTCGCGCGGGCCGGTCAGCGCGATGCGCCGGGACAGGTCGGTGGCGCCGATCTCGCGGGCGGTGGCCGTCACCTGCTGGATCGGCCGCAGCACGCGCCCGGCCAGCCACCACCCCACACCGAAGCTCGCGACCAGCAGCCCGCCCAGCACCACCGCCGACGCGGCCCGCAGCACCTGCAGCGTCTGGAAGTTGACGGCCTGCTGCACGCTGGCCAGGTCGGCCGCCTGGAACTGCTCGCCCGCGCGCAGCACCAGCGCCCCGTCCACCTCCTTCACCTTCTGCACGGTGACGGGGTTCAGCGGCGCCGCGTCCACGCTCTGCGACACCACCAGGTAGACCGCGACCATCACGAGCGCGGCCAGCGTGAACAGCACCAGCGAGTACGTCGCGGCGAGCCGGAACCGGACCGTCTGCGTCCACGCGGGCATCACGCCGGCTCCCGCAGCCGGTACCCGCGCCCGATCACCGTCTCGATCACCGGCGGCTCCCCGTCCCGGCTCAGCTTGCGGCGCAGCGTCCCGACGGTGACGCGCACGGTCTGCGTGAACGGGTCGGTGTGCTCGTCCCAGACGTGGTCGAGCAGCTCCTCGGCGGACACGACGTGCCCCGGCCGGTGCATGAGGTAGCGCAGCACCGCGAACTCCTTGCGGGTGAGCGCCAGCTCCCGGTCGCCGCGGGCCGCGGTGTTGCGCCCGTCGTCGAGGGAGAGCTCGCCGACCGTCAGCACGGCGGTGCCGCCGCCGACGTCGCGGCGCAGCAGCGCCCGCGCCCGCGCCAGCAGCTCGGCCAGCGCGAACGGCTTGACGAGGTAGTCGTCGGCGCCCTCGTCGAGGCCGCGCACCCGGTCGGCCAGCTCGCCGCGCGCGGTGAGCATGAGGATGCGCAGGTCGGCGCCGCTCGGCCCGGCGATGCTGCCGTCGCGCACCCCGCGGCACACCGTGAAGCCGTCGACATCGGGCAGGTTGAGGTCCAGCACGAGCAGGTCGTAGGTGTGCACGCCCAGCTTGCCGGCCGCCTCGGCGCCGGTCAGCGCGATGTCGACGGCGTAGCCGGCGCGGCCCAGTCCGGTGCGCAGCGCGTTCGCCAGGTCCGGTGCGTCCTCGACCACCAAGAGCCGCATGCGGCCGACGGTAGCGACGATCGCCGCGGCACGGGTCCTGGCTTTCGGAGCGCTTTCGGTCCGCTTTCGGTCGGGCTTCCCGGGGTTTTCGGGTCCGGTTGGTCTGCTGGGTGCCTGCCGGCGGCGCACCCCCTTCCGTCACCGGCACCACGGCCGGCCCGCCGCCCACGCCCCCCGTCGGCGGACGGGCCGGCCCGACACCCGGGAGGAAACCGTGAACTGGACGCACGACACCCCTCCGGAGCCGGAACCGGCCGGCCGCCGGAGCACGGCCCGGATCGCGGTGGTCGTCGGGGCGCTCGCGCTGGGCACGCTCGTCGCGGCCGGGGCGGCCTACGCGGCCACCAGCGCGACGGACAGCGGCGCACCTGCCAGGTGGTCCCCGCCCAGGACGGCGGCGCGCCGTGCCCGTGGGAGAGCGCACCCGCGGAGGGAGCGAGCACCACCCGGCTCTGACGGCCGGACGGCGGGGCCCGCCGGTTCCGCACCGCGTTCGGGGAGACGCCGGCCGCGTACGCACGCCGGAACAGCCGGAACGGCCACTAGTCTCAAGCGCCGTGACGACTCGCGGCACCACGCGCGGCAACGGCCGCCGCTGGGGCAGCACCGAGCAGACCAGGGCCCACCTGCTCGACGCGGCGCGCGCCGTCTTCGCCAACCGCGGCTACGCCGACGCCGGGATCGCCGAGGTCGTCGAGACGGCGGGTTCGAGCGTCGGCAGCCTGTACCACCACTTCGGCGGCAAGGCCGACCTGTTCACCGCGCTCTGGGAGCGCTACCGCGACGAGCAGCACGACATCGCCGCCGGCGCCGTCGCGGCCGCGCGCGACCGCGGCGAGACCGACCCGTTCGCGCTGTTCGAGGCCGGCGCCCGCGCGTTCCTCGACGCGACCTGGGAGAACCGCGACCTCGTGACGATGATGCACGACGGCGAGGCGCCGCCCGGCTTCCAGCGGCTGCTGCGGGAGAGCGGGGAGCAGTGGGTGCGGTCGAACCTGCGGCTGCTGGGCGCCGACGACGCCCGCCCGGTCAGCCGGGTGCTCGTCGCGCTGCTGACCAGCTTCATCGGCGAGGCCCGCCGCGAGGTCGCGGCGGCCGGGTCGGCGGCGGAGGCCGCGGAGCTGGTCGCGGCGATGACCGGCCTCCTCGGCCGCATCCGCCCGACCATCGAGGCCGAGCTCTACCAGGGCTGACGCTCCCCGACGTCGAACGCGCGACGGCCCGCCAGACTGCGGGCATGCGCCCCGGTCCCGGTGAGGTCCTGCACTTCTCGGAGGACCCGACGATCACCGTCTTCGTCCCGCACGTCGCCGCGACCGCCAAGGTGGGCACCCCGTACGTCTGGGCCGTCGACGCCGGCCGCGCGCCGGACTACTGGTTCCCGCGCCAGTGCCCGCGCGCGCTGGCCTGGGCGACGCCCGCCTCCCGCCCCGCCGACGTCGAGCGGCTGATCGGGCCGGGCGGCGGGCGGCGGGTGCACGCCGTGGAGTTCGGCTGGCTGGAGCGGATGCGGACGGTGGAGCTGTACGCCTACCGGCTGCCCGCGGCGGCCTTCACCCCGTTCCCCGGGCCGGCTCCGCACGCGCACGTGAGCACCGAGGTCGTGCGCCCGCTCGGGCCGCCGGAGCGGGTCGGCGACCTGTTCGCCCTGCACGCCGAGGCCGGCATCCAGCTGCGCGTGCTGCCCGAGCTGCACGGCTTCTGGACCGCCGTCACCGCCTCGTCTCTGGGGTTCAGCGGCATCCGGCTCCGGGGCGCCGTCACTCGCCGATCGTCCCCAGCCTGACGTGTCCCTTGAGCAGGTTGCGGGCGATCGTGCGGCGCTGGATCTCGTCGGTGCCCTCGAAGATGCGCAGCAGCCGCAGCTCCCGGTACCAGCGCTCGATGGGCAGCTCCTTCGTGTAGCCCATGCCGCCGTGGATCTGCAGCACGCGGTCGACGACCTGGTTGGCCATCACGGCGCCGTGCAGCTTCGCGATCGACGACGCGTGCCGCGCGTCGAGGCCGCGCTCGGCGCGCCACGCCGCGTGCAGCGTGAGCCACTTCGTCGCCTCGATCTCCACCTGCGAGTCGGCGATCTGCCACTGGATGGCCTGGTAGTCGGCGATCTTGTGGCCCATCGACTCGCGCACGTTCGCGTAGCCCACGGCCATCTCCAGCAGCCGCTCCGCCGCGCCGACCGCGCGGGCCGGGATCATGAACCGGCCCTTCCCGATCCAGCTCATGGCCAGCTCGAAACCCCTGCCGACCTCGCCGAGCACGTTCGCCGCCGGCACCCGGACGCCGTCGAAGCTCAGCGCGGCCGGGCCCCACTCGCCCATGGTCGGGATCGGTGAGGACTTCCAGCCCATGTCCCGGTCCACGAGGAAGCAGGTGACGCCGCCAGCGGCGCCCTTCTCCGGGTCGGTGACGGCGAAGACCATGCAGAAGTCGGCCTCGTTGCCGTTGGTGATGAACGTCTTCTCGCCCGTGACCACCCAGTCGTCCCCGTCGCGGACGGCCCGGGTGCGGATCGCACGGGCGTCCGAGCCGGCACCCGGCTCGGTGATCGCGAAGCACGGGCGGCGCTCACCCGCGATCGTCGGGAGCAGGTAGGCCCGCTTCTGCTCGTCGTTCGCCGCGAAGAGGATGTTGTCGGCGCTGCCGCCGAACTGGAACGGCACGAACGTGCGCCCCAGCTCCATCGCCAGCACGCACGACATCACCGGCCCCAGCGCGATCCCGCCGTACTCCTCGGGCGTGTCGATGCCCCAGAAGCCGGCCGTGCGGGCCTTCTCCTGCAGCGCGCGCAGGACGCTGCGGTCCAGCCCGGGCGCACCGGCGCGCTCGTTGCGGAGCACCTCGTTCTCCAGCGGCATGACCTCCCGCTGGACGAACCGCCGGACCGTGTCGCGGACCTGGCGTTCCTCGTCGGTCAGTGAGAAGTCGACCATCCGCGCCTCCCTGCGCCCGTGCCCGTTCTGGAATCCCGTTCTGATTCAGGTTCGGGGCGCAGGGAGGACCTGTCAAGCGGCGGATGTCCTACGCGATCGTCACCGACATCGACCCGATCCCGCTGATGCTCATGTCCAGCCGCTCACCTGCGGCGATCGGGCCGACGCCGGGCGGCGCGCCGGTGAACAGCACGTCCCCGGGCACCAGCCGCATGATGGTCGAGGCGTACGCGACGATCGCCGGCACCGGCGTGATCATGTCCCGGGTGTTCACCGACTGCCGGACGCGCCGTCGGCGGTGAGCCGGATGTCGAGGTCCGAGCCGTCGCCCAGCTCGTCGGTGGTGACGAGGTACGGGCCGAGCGGGCTGAACCCGTCGTAGCTCTTGCGCCGGGACCGGTCGGCCGCGCTGCGCACGGTGATGTCGAGGCCGGCGGTGAAGCCGAGCACGGCGTCCATCGCCTTCTCGACCGGGATGTCCTTGCCGCCGCGCCCGATCACGACGACGAGCTCCGACTCGTGGTGCACCTCGTGCGCCGCGGCCACGACGTCCGGCGGGAGCGTGATCGTGCGCCCGGCCCGACGATCGAGGACGGCGCCTTGAGGAAGACGTCGAAGTTCATCATCCAGGCCTCGACGCGCCCGAGCGTGCGCTCCTGCACCTCGTGCATCTGGCGACGTGCTCGCCGTAGTTGCTGGCCGCGGCGACGACCTTCGACGGGCCGAGCACCGGCGGGAGCAGGGTCACGTCCGCGACGGGCCGCGGCGCGCCCCGCTCGGCCGCGGTGCGCAGCGCCCCGGACAGGGCGCCGAAGTCGCGGGCGAGCCCGCGCCACCAGCCCGCGGTGACCGGGTCCGGGTCGTGCGGCCACGGCAGCGCGTCGGTGACGTCGACGATCGTGTCGCCGTCCGGCGCGGACGTGACGACGCCGAGCCGGTGGTCGTCGAAGAGGGCGAGCTTCACGGGTCTCCCAGAGGTGTCAGCGGGGCTCGAAGACGGACGTGACGGGCTGCGCCTCGGCCAGCCGCTCCTCGCGGTAGAGGCCGAGCGCGCGCAGCACGGGCGTGTCGGTCAGCACGAAGAGGTCGGCCTGCTCGTCGGCGGCGTGCTCCACCGGGGCCCAGGACGGCACGGCGAACATGTCGCCGGGCCCCCAGTCGAACCGCTGCCCGGCGATCACGCTGGAGCCGTGCCCGGAGTACACGACGTAGACGGCGTTGCCGGCGCGGCGCACCGGGAGGCTGCGCCCGCCGGCCCGGACCCGGTGGACGGCGCAGGCCAGCGTCGGCATGACGCTCGCGCCGGTCTCCGGGTCGGTGTACTCGACGGCGAGCAGCGGCGCGTCGGACGCGGCGGCGAGCCGGTCGAGCTGCGCGGTGGTGTCCGCCCAGCGGTAGACCATCAGCCGGGAGTGGCGCGGGCTGAGCGGGCCGGTCACGGCGCCGTCGGTGTGGCGGGTGCCGCCGGCGTACGTGCGCTCGGAGACGTTGTGCTCGGCCGGCTCGGGCTGGTTGAGCCCCGGCCCGGCCCACGGCTCGAAGAAGGTGCCGTCCAGGGCCGCGACCATGGGCAGGTCGAGCCCGTCGAACCAGAACATCTCCCCGTCGCCGCCGTTGACGTGGTCGTGCCAGTTCATGGCGGGGGTGAGCACGAGGTCACCGGGGTGCATGTCGCACGCGTCGCCGTCCACGGTGGTGAACACGCCCTCGCCCGCGAGCACGAACCGGATCGCGCCGGGCGAGTGCCGGTGCGCCGGCGCCTTCTCGCGCGGGCCGAGGCACTGCAGCGCACCCCACAGCGTGCCCACCGCGTACGGCTGCCCGCCCAGGCCCGGGTTCTGCAGGCTGAGCACCCGGCGCTCGCCGCCGCGCTCCACCGGCACGAGCCGGATCGCGCGCCGCGCCAGCGGTTTCATCGTCGCTGCCGACCACAGCCACGGCACGGCCTTCGGCCGGGGTGTCGGGGTGAGCAGGTCCGCCGTGATCGTCCAGAGCGGCTGGAGGTCCACCGCCGCCAGGTCCCGGTAGAACTCCTCCAGCTCGCTCTCGGTGTGGGTCGCGTCGATCGTCATCCCACTTCCTCCAGCTCCAACTCCGTCGGGGGCGTGCCGATCCCGAACCGGCGCACGCTCTCCAGGAGCGACACCCGCCGGATGTAGGCGCGGGCCCGTTCGGGGTCGGCGGCGATCGCCCGCATGTCGTCCTGGTGCTGCCGCCGCACCGCGTCGTCAGTCTCCCTCAGTCGGTCGGTGTTGCGCTGGGTGTCCGCCTGCACGTACTCGACGGCCACCGTGCGCCGGACCCGGTCGTACGCCGCCAGCTCGGCCTCCACGTCGGCGCCGCCCCGGCCGATGCGCCCGAGCCGGCGCGCGGCGTCCATCGCGTCGTGGATGCCGGAGTTCAGCCCGACCCCGCCGAGCGGCGAGTTGATGTGCGCGGCGTCGCCGGCGAGCAGCACCGGGCCCACCCGGAACGACCCCGCCACCCGCTGGTGCACGTTGTAGACTGGTGGTCGATCACCGGGTAGCCCGGCTCGTACGGGCCACCCGCTGGAGCTGGCGCTGCAGCCGCGCCGCCGAGCCGGCCTCCTCGGCCGACATCTCCGGCGGCACCGGCCACACCACCCGCCACGACTCGGGTGTGCGCAGGATGAAGAGCCACTCCTGCGGGTCGGCCACGTAGTTCACGTGGCCGAGGCCCGGCAGCAGGGCCTGCAGGTCCACCGGGGTGCTGGTGATCGCGAACCGCTCGGGGTACGTGAACCCCTCGAACGGGACGTCCAGCGCGCCGCGCACGGTGCTGCGCGGGCCGTCCGCCCCGACCACGTACGACGCGAGCAGGTCGCTCTCCCCGGCCGGCCCCTCGACCGTCAGCCGGACGCCGTCGGCGGTGATCGCGAGGCCGGTGAGCCGGCTGCCGAAGTGCAGCCGTACCCGCTGGTCACCGTGCAGGCGCTCGGCGAGGAACCGCACGAGCTGCTGCTGGTTGAGCTGCAGCCGGTACGGGAAGCGGGTCTCGTCGGCGAGCAGCCGGAAGTCGAACTCGGCGATCAGCCCGTCGCGGCGGTCCCGGAACTGGTAGGTCGGGACGACGAGCCCCTCGGCGTGCATCCGCTCGGTGATGCCGATCGTGTCGAGCAGCTCCAGCGTGGCCGCGTGGAACGTGCTGGCCCGCCAGTCCGGGCGCGGCTGCGGCGACTGCTCCACCAGCACCACCGGGAGCCCCTCGGCCGCGAGGGTCGCGGCGGCCGTCATGCCGACGGGCCCGCCGCCGACCACCACCACGGGCCGGTCCGGCGTCACCGGGGAGGCGGTCGCGGGGTCCCAGGTCATGGAGCTGAGGCTAGACATCGATTCCGTCCATGGAAAAGCCGGTCGGCCAGAGTTCTTGCATATCGAATCCTGAGGTTCAGCCGGCCACGGCCCGTTCAGGTCGACCGGGTCGTCCACCAGCCTCCCCCGATGACGAGCGGTGATCAGCCAGGGGTGAACACCCGTTGTGCCCCCGGTGGTGGCGTGGCCAGGGTGGGCGAGGTGACCCGAGACTTCCGGTTCTCTACCAACGTCTTCGGCATCCCGACCCGGGAGGCGTTCCGGGAACGCTGCCGCCACCTGGAGAGCGTGGGCTTCGACGTCCTGTTCGCGGCCGACCACCTCGGCGCGCCCGCCCCGTTCCCGGTGCTCGTGGCCGCGGCCGACGCGACCGAGCGGCTCCGGGTCGGCACGCTCGTGCTCAACGCCCCGTTCTGGAACGCCGGGCTGCTCGCCCGCGAGATCGCCACCACCGACGTCCTCACCGGCGGCCGGCTGGACGTCGGGCTCGGCGCCGGGCACATGAAGTGGGAGTTCGACAAGGCCGCCATCCCGTGGGAGCCGTTCGGCGCGCGGGCGCAGCGGCTGGAGGAGACGATCACGGACGTGCAGCGGTTCCTGTCCACGGAGCTGGCCGCGCTGCCGAACGGGAGCGTGCCGGCGCCGGTGCAGCACGTCGGGTTCGGGGGTTCCGGGCCGCCGCTGATCGTCGGCGGCACCGGCGACCGCATCCTCACGATCGCCGGCCGCCACGCCGACGTCATCGGCGTCGCGGGCGTCTACCAGATCCCCGGCCAGCCGCCGGGCACGTTCCGGATCGGGACGGCGGCCGAGGCCGACGAGCGGGTGGCCTTCGCGCGGACCGCGGCCGGTGAGCGAAACGCGGACGTCGAGTGGAACCTGCTGGTCCAGGCCGTGGTGCCGGCCCCGGACCGGCGGGCCGCCGCCACCGACCTGCGCACCCGGTTCGGCGGCCGCATGAGCGTCGACGAGGTGCTGGAGACGCCGTTCCTGCTCATCGGCACCCCCGAGCAGATGGCCGAGCAGCTGCGCGAGCGCCGCGAGCGCTACGGCTTCACGCTCGTCACGGTCCACGAGCCCTACCAGGAGCCGTTCGAGCCGGTGGTGGAGCTGCTGCACGCCTGAGATCCGAGGTGGGAGGATCTTCGGCGTGCTCCCACCGCTCCCCCGCGGCCGCCGGGCCGCCCTGCTGCTGGCCGGCGCTCTCCTGCTCGCCGGCTGTTCGGCCGGGTCGACGGCCGGTCCCGCGGGCGGCGCCGGTGAGCTGCGGATCGGCCTCGCCGCCGAGCCGGCGAACCTCGACTTCACCCGCACCGACGGCGCCGCGATCCCCGAGGCGCTGCTCGTCAAGTCTACGAGGGCCTGGTGAAGCTCGACCAGGAGACCGGCGAGATCGTGCCGCTGCTCGCCGAGTCGTGGACGGTGAGCCCCGACGGGCGGACCTACGACTTCACGCTGCGCCCGGGTGTCACGTTCGCCGACGGCGAGGCGTTCACCGCCGAGACGTGCGGTTCAGCATCGAGCGGGTGAAGTCGGCGGACTGGACGGTCTCGCTGAAGAGCGGGATGGACGTCGTCGAGTCGGTCGAGGCGGTCTCGCCGACGCAGGCGCGGGTGACGCTCTCGCGGCCCAGCAACAACTGGCTCTTCCTCATGACCACGCGGATCGGCGCGATGTTCGACCCGTCCGGCGTCGCCGACCTCGCGAACTCGCCGGTGGGCACGGGCCCGTACGAGGTCGCGTCGTTCCGCCGGGGCGACGCGCTGGTGCTGCGCGCCCGCGACGGCTACTGGGGCGAGCGGCCGGCGATCGGCGAGGTCACGCTCCGGTACTTCGACGACCCGACGGCAGCGACGAACGCGCTGCTCACCGACGGGATCGACGTGATCGGCACGGTGCAGGCGCCCGAGGCGCTCGCCCGGTTCGACGGCGACCCGCGGTTCCGGGTGATCGAGGGCACCACGAACGGCGAGGTCACGCTCGCGATGAACAACGCCACCGGCCCGACGGCGGACGTGCGGGTGCGCCGGGCGATCGCGACGGCGATCGACCACCAGGCGGTGCTGGACACCGCGTGGGCCGGGCGCGGCGCGCTGGTCGACACGATGGTGCCGCCGACCGACCCCTGGTACGAGCCGCTGCCCGACGTCACCCCGTACGACCCGGCGGCCGCGCGCACGCTGCTCGCCGAGGCCGGCACGCCGAACCTCACGCTGCGGTTCCGCATCGCGAACCTGCCCTACGCCGTGGCCGCGGCGCAGGTGGTGCAGAGCCAGCTCGCGGCCGTCGGGATCGACGCACGGATCGAGCCGATGGAGTTCCCGGCCCGCTGGCTGGAGGACGTGTTCACGAACGCCGACTACGACCTCTCGATCGTCGCCCACGTCGAGCCGCGGGACATCACGACCTTCGGCAACCCGCGGTACTACTGGCGCTACGCCAACCCCGAGGTGGCGCGGCTGCTCGCGGCCGCCGACGCGGGCTCGCCCGACGAGCAGGTCACCGACCTGCGCCGGGTCGGGCGGATCCTCGCGCAGGACGCGGCCGCGGACTGGCTCTTCCTGATCCCGAACCTGATGGTCGTCGACGCCGACGTGCGCGGGCTGCCGGACAACCGGGTGGGCGAGGCGCTCGACCTGACGACGCTGTCGCGGGCCTGACCTGCGGAGATGGTCGTCCAGCTGCTGCGGCGCACCGCGGTGTTCGCGGTCTCGCTGGCCGTCGCGACGGTCGCGGTGTTCGCGTTCATGACGGTGCTGCCGGGCGACCCGGCGCGCGTCGCGCTCGGCGTGAACGCCACGGAGGAGGCCGTCGCGGCAACCCGGGCGGAGTTCGGCACGGACCGGCCGCTCGCCGTCCAGTACGCGGACTGGGTGTCCGGGCTGCCGGTGGGCGACTTCGGCCGCTCGTACGTCACCGACACCGAGATCGGCCCGCAGATCCTCGACCGGCTGCTCGTCACGACCTGGCTGGTGCTCGCCGGGACGGCGGTCGCGGTTGTGGTGGCCGTGCCACTGGGGATCGCGGCGGCGGTGCTGCACCGCCGGGCCGGCGGGGCGCTGATCTCCGGGTTCAGCCAGGTCGGGGTGGCGGTGCCGAGCTTCATCGCGGGCATCCTGCTGGTCACGGTGTTCGCGGTGCGGCTGGGCTGGCTCCCGTCCGGCGGGTGGACGCCGCCCGCGCAGGACCCGGTGGAGTTCCTGCGCCGGCTGGCGCTGCCCGCGCTCGCGCTCGGCCTCGTGCAGGGCGCGGTGCTCACCCGGTACGTGCGCTCGGCCGTGCTCGACGTGCTGCGCGAGGACTACCTGCGCACGGCCCGCGCGAAGGGCCTGACGCCGATCCGCGCGCTGCTGCGCCACGGCCTGCGCAACGCCGCCGTCCCCGTGGTCACGGTGCTCGGGCTGCAGCTCGCCACGCTGCTGATCGGCGCCGTCGTCGTCGAGCGGGTGTTCGTGATCCCCGGGCTGGGCAGCCTGCTGCTCGACGGCGTGGCCAACCGCGACCTGCTGCTCGTGCAGGGGGTGGTGGTCGTGCTGGTGCTGGCCGTGCTGGTGGTCAACTTCCTGGTCGACGTCGCCTACACGGTGCTCGACCCCCGGCTGCGGCGGGCCGGATGAGGAACGCCGGCCTGTGGGTGGGCGCCGTGCTCGTCGGGTTCGTCGTGGCCGCGGCGCTCGTGTCGTTCGTCTGGACGCCGTACGACGCCGTGCAGGTCGACTCCACCACCCGCATCGCCCCGCCGAGCGCCGCGCACTGGCTCGGCACCGACGTCTTCGGCCGCGACGTCGTCAGCATGCTGCTCGTCGGGGCCCGCACCACGCTCTTCGTCGGGGTGGTCGCGGTCGGGCTGGCGGCGGTGGTCGGCACGCCGCTCGGGGTGCTCGCCGCGATGGGCCCGCGCTGGCTCGGCGAGCTGACGATGCGCACGAACGACCTGGTGCTCGCGTTCCCGGCACTGCTGCTCGCGATCATGTTCGGGGCGGTGTTCGGGCCGAGCACGCTCACCGCGATGGTGGCGATCGGCATCGCGACGGTCCCGTCGTTCGCCCGCCTGGCCCGCGCCGGGACGCTGCAGGTGCTCGCCGCCGAGTACGTGCTCGCGGCCCGCGCCGCCGGGCGCCCGCGCGCGGCCATCGCCGTCCGGCACGTGCTCCCGAACATCGCCGGGCTGCTGCTCGTGCAGGCGTCGGTGTCGTTCGCGATCGCGGTGCTGGCCGAGGCGGCCCTGTCGTTCCTCGGCTTCGGCACCCGCCCGCCGACGCCGTCGTGGGGCCGGATGCTGCAGGAGGCCCAGCAGCTCCTCTACTCGACGCCCGAGCTGGCGCTCTGGCCCGGCCTCGCGATCGCGGTCGCCGTGCTGGGCTTCAACCTCCTCGGCGACGGGCTGCGCGACCGGTTCGACCCGCGGCTGGCGGACCGCCGATGACCGTGCTCACCGTCGAGAACCTGCACGTCGGCACGGACGACCTGGCGCTGGTCTCGGACGTCTCCTTCACGCTCGCGGCCGGCGAGCGGGTCGGGCTGATCGGCGAGTCCGGCTCGGGCAAGTCGCTGACGGCCGCCGCGGTGATGGGGCTGCTGCCCGAGGGCGTGCACGCGACCGGCTCGGTGCGCCTGCACGGGGTGCCGCACGACCTCGTCGGCGCCTCCGAACGGCAGCTCGCGGCCGTCCGCGGCAACGCGCTGACCATGGTGTTCCAGGAGCCCATGACCGCGCTCAACCCCGCGATGCGGGTGGGCGACCAGGTCGCCGAGGTGATGCTGCTGCACGGCACCCGTCCGGACCGCACGGCGGCCCGGGCCGCGGCCGTCGACCTGCTGGCGCAGGTGCGGCTGCCCGAGCCGGAGCGGACCGCGCGCGCCTACCCGCACCAGCTCTCGGGCGGGCAGCGCCAGCGCGTGATGATCGCGATCGCGCTGGCCAACGGCCCGTCCGTGCTGCTCGCCGACGAGCCGACCACCGCGCTGGACGTCACGGTGCAGGCGCAGGTGCTCGACCTCGTCCTCACCGGAGTCGCCGAACGCGGCGCGGCGCTGCTCTTCATCACCCACGACCTGGCCGTCGTCGCGACCGTCTGCGAACGGGTGCTGGTCATGTACGGCGGGCGGGTGGTCGAGGCGGGCCCGGTGCGCGAGGTGTTCACCCGGCCCCGGCATCCCTACACCCGCGGGCTGCTCGACGCGTCCGACCTGACGAGCGCGAACGGACGGCTGCGCACGATCCCCGGCACCGTCCCGGCCGCCGGGCGGTTCCCGGCCGGATGCGTCTTCCGCAACCGGTGCCCGCGCGCCACGGGCGCGTGCGCGACGCTCCCGGCCTGGACGGACGGCGCCGCGGGCGGCGGGTTCGCGTGCTGGCACCCGGTGGCCGCCGATGGCTGAGCCGCTGATCCGGGTGCGCGACCTGCACCGCGTCCACCGGCGCCCGCGCACCTCGCTGCGGCGCCCGGCGCCGGAGGTCCACGCCCTGCGCGGCGTCTCCTTCGACGTCGCGGCCGGGCAGCGGTTCGGGCTGGTCGGCGAGTCCGGCTCGGGCAAGTCGACGCTGGTCAGGCTCGTCGCCGGGCTCGACTCGCCGACGTCGGGCACGGTCACGTTCGCCGGTCGCGACGTCGGCGGGCAGCCCGAACGCCGGCTCGGCTTCCTGCGCGAGGAGCTGCAGGTGGTGTTCCAGGACCCGATGGGCTCGCTCGACCCGCGGATGCGGGTGCGCGACATCATCGCCGAGCCGCTCGCCGGCCGGCGTGGCGTCGACGCGGCGGAACGCATGCGCGAGCTGCTCGACGCCGTCGGCCTCCCGCCGGACGCCGGCGCGCGCTATCCGCACCAGTTCTCCGGCGGGCAGCGCCAGCGCATCGCGATCGCCCGCGCGCTGGCCCCGCGCCCGTCCGTGCTGGTGGCCGACGAGCCGGTGAGCGCGCTGGACGTGTCGGTGCGGGCGCAGATCCTCAACCTGCTGGCCGACCTCGTGGAGTCGTTCGCGCTGACGCTCGTGTTCGTCTCCCACGACCTGTCGGTCGTGCGCACGTGTGCGACACGATCGCGGTGCTGCACAACGGCGAGCTGGTCGAGACCGGCCCCGCCGAGCGGGTCGCGGGCGCGCCCGAACACCCGTACACGCGCCGGCTCGTCGCGGCCGTGCCGACGATCCGGGGCGCGCTCGCCGGGCGGACGGCGGCCGACCTCGCGTCCGGAGCACCGGCCCCGGCGCCCGCTGACCGCTGGGTACGGTCGGACCGTGGCCGACGACCCGGGCAGCGCCCGCAACCTGCGTGTCTCCGACGCCGAGCGCGAGCACGTGGTCGGGCTGCTCCAGCGGGCCACCGGCAGCGGGCTGCTCGACCTCGACGAGTTCACCCGCCGCGTCGACACCGCGCTCGCCGCGCGCACCCGCGCCGAGCTGAACGTCGTGCTGCTGGACCTGCCCGGCGTGACCCACCCCGAGCAGCCCCGGCAGCTCCCGCTGCACCGCCCGCCCGCGGCGCCGCGGCCGGCGCCGGCGGCGAGCGTCGACACCGGCAGCACCACCGAGATCCGCAGCACGTTCGGCACGGCCGTGCGCAAGGGCGAGTGGGACGTCCCGGCGCGGCTGGCCGTGCGCGTCCAGCTCGGGTCGGCCGAGCTGGACTTCACCGCCGCCCGCATCCCGCACCCGGAGGTCGAGATCGACCTCGACGTCACCGCGGGCTCGGTGGAGATGCGGCTCCCGGAGGGCGCCCGCGTCGACCACAACAGCCTGTACGTGACGCTCGGCTCCGTCGAGGACAGGTCCCGGCGCGGCAACGGCGTGCTGTTCCGGCTGGTCGGCACGGTGCGCGCCGGGTCGGTCGAGCTCAGGGGACCGAAGCAGCGCTGGTGGCGACGGCGCTGACCGCCGCCCCGTCCAGCGGGAAGTGGCACGCCACCGCATGGCCGGGGGCCCGTTCCCGCAGCACCGGCTCCTCGGCGGCGCACCGGTCCTGCGCGAACGGGCAGCGGGTGCGGAACCGGCAGCCGCTCGGCGGGTCCAGCGGCGAGGGCGGCTCGCCGTGCAGCGGGGCCGCCCGCCTCGCCCGGCCCGCGCCGGGCACGAGGCTCGGGATCGAGGCCAGCAGCGCCGACGTGTACGGGTGCAGCGGCCGCCGGTAGAGCGCGTCCGCCGGCCCGACCTCGCACAGCTGCCCGAGGTGCATCACCGCGACCCGGTCGCTCACCTGCTTCACGAGCGCCAGGTCGTGGGAGATGAACAGGTACGACAGGCCCAGCTCGCGGCGCAGGTCCTCGAACAGGTTGAGCACCTGCGCCTGGATCAGCACGTCCAGCGACGACACCGCCTCGTCGCAGACGACCAGCGCCGGGTGCAGCGCGATGGCCCGCGCGATCGCGACGCGCTGGCACTGCCCGCCGGACATCTCGTGCGGGCGCCGCTTCCCGTACGTGCTCGGGTCGAGCCCGACGAGGTCGAGCAGCTCGGCCACCCGCCGCGCGCGTTCGTCGCGTCGCGCCAGCCGTAGCCGCGCAGCGGCTCCTCCACCAGCTCGCTCACCCGCCAGCGCGGGTTCAGCGAGCCGTACGGGTCCTGGAAGACCATCTGCATGTCGCGACGGGCGTCCACGAGGGCGCGCCGCGACAGCGTCATGAGGTCGGTGCCGCGCATCCGCACGGTGCCCGACCTCGGGCGCGGCGCCTGCATCACCGACCTGGCCAGCGTCGACTTGCCGGAGCCGGTCTCGCCGACCACACCCAGCGTCTCGCCCGCCGCGATCTCGAACGACACCCCGGAGACGGCGTGCACCACGCCGCTCCTGAGCCCGCCCGCGCCGCGCACCGGGAACTCCTGCACCAGGTCGCGGACCTCCAGCAGCGCCGTCACCGGACCTCCTCGGGCACCCGGGCGGGCGCGTCCGGCACGGGATGCCAGCAGGCCCACCAGTGCCCGGGCTCGTGCTCGGCGAACAGCGGGTGCTCGGCTGCGCACCGCTCGTCCGCGTACCCGCAGCGCGGCGCGAACGGGCAGCCGGCCGGCAGCCGCGTCAGGTCCGGCGGCTGGCCCGGGATCACCGGGAGCGTGGCGTGCGACTCGCGCTCCAGCCGCGGGATCGCGCCCAGCAGCGCCTCCGTGTACGGCATCCGGACGTGGTCGAAGAGCGTGCCCGCCGGCGCGTACTCCACCGCCCGCCCGGCGTACATCACGATCACGTCCTGCGCATAGCCGGCCGCCAGCCCCAGGTCGTGGCTGATCAGGACGACCGCCATCCCGAGCCGTTCCTGCAGGTCGACCAGCAGCTCCATGATCTGCGACTGCGTGGTGACGTCCAGCGCGGTCGTGGCCTCGTCGGCGATGAGCAGCCGCGGCTGCGACGCCAGCGCGATCGCGATCATCACGCGCTGCCGCATCCCGCCGGAGAGCTGGTGGGGGTACTCGTGGAAGCGGCGCGCGGCGGCGGGCAGCCGCACCAGCTCCAGCAGCTCGACGGCCCGCCGCTGGGCGGTCGCCCGGTCGAGGTCGGCGTGCGCGTGCAGTGCCTCGGTGATCTGCACGCCGATCCGCATGGTCGGGTTGAGCGAGCGCGTGGGGTCCTGGAACACCATCGCGATCTCCGCCCCGCGCCGCCTGCGCATCTCCGCCTCGGAGAGCCCGACCAGCTCGGTGCCGGCGAAGCGGGCCGAGCCGGACACCGTCGCCGTCGCCGGGAGCAGGCCCATCAGCGCCCGCGAGCTGACGCTCTTGCCCGAGCCGGACTCCCCGATGATCGCCAGCATCCGGCCGGCCGGGAGCCGGTAGGTGAGCCCGTTGACGGCGTCCACCCGCCGCCCCGGCTGGTGGAACCGCACCCGCAGGTCCCGCACCTCCAGCAGCGCCTCCCCCGCGTCCCCGATGCCAGGGGCGCTCACCGTTCGCTCCAGCGGGAGCGCAGGTTCTCGCCCAGCAGGTTGAACGCCAGCACCGTCACGAACAGCACCGCCGACGGCCAGACGACCAGCATCGGCGTGGCCGAGAGGCTCTGCTGCCCTTGCGCGATCATGTTCCCCCAGCTCGGTGCGGGTGGCGGGATGCCCAGCCCCAGGAAGCTCAGCGCCCCCTCGATCACGATCACGATGCCCATCCCGAGCATCCCGAACGTGATCAGCTGCGGGGCGATGTTGGGCGCGATGTGCCGCAGCAGGATCCGCGACCCCGGTGTCCCGCAGAGGCCGGCCGCCGCCATGAACGGCAGCTCGCGCAGCCGCAGCGTCGCCGCGCGGGAGATCCGGGCGAACGCCGGCACGGAGAAGAACGCCAGCGCCAGGATCGTGTTCACCTGGCTCGGCCCGAGGCTCTGCGCCACCGCGAGCGTCAGCACGAGCGACGGGAACGCGATGAGGACGTCCAGCAGCCGCATGATCACCGTGTCGGTGACGCCGCCGACGGCACCCGAGAGCGCCCCGAGCGTGCCGCCGACGACCAGCCCCAGCACGTTCACGGCGACGGCCACCGTGAGCGACGACCGCCCGCCGTGCAGGATGCGGGAGAGGATGTCGTTGCCGTTCGGGTCGGTGCCGAGCAGGTGCCCCGGGGAGAACGCCGGCAGGTAGCTCTCCAGCACGTTCCCGCCGACGGGGGCCGGAACCGGCAGCAGGAGCGGCCCGGCGAAGCAGGCCAGCGCGACGAACGCGACGACCCCGGCGGGGATCACCACCCCGAGCCGGTGCAGCCGGCTGCGCCCGGCGGGCGGGGCGGCCTCAGCCACTGCCATAGCGGATCCTCGGGTCGAGCACGGTGTAGAGCAGGTCGGCGATCAGGTTGGCCACCACCGCCACCACGGCGAACACCACGACGCACGCCTGCACCACGACGAAGTCGCGGGTGTTCACGGCCTGCAGCATCAGCTGGCCGATGCCGGGCAGCGCGAAGATCTGCTCGACGATCACCGTGCCGCCGATGAGCGAGCCGAGGTTCAGCCCGACCACGGTGATCAGCCCGAACGCCGAGTTGCGGAACGCGTGGCGCAGCAGCACCTGCCACGGCCCGATGCCCTTGCGCGTGCGGTGGTGATGTAGTCCTCGCCCTGCATCTGGTCGACGAGGTCGCCGCGCAGGAAGCGGGTGTAGAAGCAGTAGAGCGGGAACGCGATCGCGGCCGCGGGGAGCGCGAGCGAGCGCAGGTTCTCCCCCAGCCCCTCGGAGACCGGGACGAACCCGATGGCCGGCAGCACCGCCAGCTCCACGGCGAAGATCAGCACGAGCAGCAGCGCGAGCACGTAGTTCGCCACCGACAGCCCGGAGATGCTCACGACCATGCTGATCCGGTCGAACACCCGGTTCGGCCGGTACGCGGCGAAGAGCGCCGTCGGGATCGCGAGGCCCAGCGAGATGAGGAACGCCAGCAGCACCAGCTCCCCGCTCACCGCGAACCGCTCCGCGAGCAGGCCGGTCACCGGCTGCTGGCTCACCAGCGACGTACCGAGGTCGCCGGTGGCGGCGGCGCCGAGCCAGTCGAGGTAGCGCACGACCGCCGGGCGGTCCAGCCCGAGCTGCGCCTCCAGCTGCGCGACCTGCTCGGGGGTCGCCTCCGCGCCGAGCAGCTGCTGGGCCGCGCTGCCCGGGATGAGGTTGAGCACCCAGAACGTCAGGATGCTGACACCCAGCACGATCGGGATCGCGAGCAGGAGCCGCTTGACGACGAGCCGTCCGGCCATCACGTCCGTACTTCCATGTACGCCCTCCAGCGGCCCTGGCGTGACCGGGCTCACGACCCAGCCTCACCAGTCCGCGCACGGCGATGGAGACCGCTTTCACACCGCGGAAGACGAGTCACCCCGCACCCCGGCCTTCGACGACCTCGCAGCCCCTCGTGCGTTCCCGCAGCACGTCGACACGCTGCGACGAGGCGCCGCGCGCTGCGAGGTCAGGCCACGGGGGTGCGGCGGGGCATCAGGAACAGGGCCCCCACCGTCAGGATCGCCACCGCGACCATCGCGACGAAGACGTTGTGCAGGGCGTCGTACAGCGCGGTGCGCACGAACCCCGTGATCGCCGACACCTCCCCTGGACCGCCGAGCACGATGCCCGCGGCGTCGGCCGGGTCGGCGCCGGTGGGGAGCCGGCCGGCCAGCTCCGGCGGGGCGGCGGCGAAGCGGGCGGCGAGGGTCGCGTTGGCGATCGCGCCGAACATCGCCGCACCCACCGCGCTGCCCAGCGACCGGAAGAACATGTTGCTGCCGGTCGCGACGCCGCGCTCGGCCCAGCCGACGCCGGCCTGCACGGCGACCATCGTGGGGCTCGCGATCAGGCCGAGCCCCGCGCCCAGCACGAACGCCGCGCCCGCGGCGTGCCACACGGTCGCCGAGACGCCCAGCAGCGCGACGAGCACCGTGCCGGCGACGACGAGCACGCTGCCGATCAGGGCCGTGTCGCGGAACCCGATCCGCAGGTAGATCCGCCCGGACAGGGACGCGGAGAGGGGCCAGCCGATCGTCAGGGCGGCGAGCGCGAACCCCGCGACGAGCGCGCCGGTGCCGACCACCCCCTCGACGAACGTCGGCAGGAACGAGCTGAGCCCCACCATCAGCGCGCCGACGACGAGCGAGACGAGGTTGCCGCCGACGACGGTGCGGCGGCGGAACACCCACAGCGGCAGCACCGGCTCCGCCGCCCGCCGTTCGACCAGCACGAACACGGCGAGCGCCGCGGCGCCGACCACGAAGATCGCGACGCTGACGGCGGAGTCCCACGCCCACGCGGCCCCGCCCTCCAGCAGGCCGAGGATCAGCAGCGAGCAGCCGAACGTCAGCAGCGCGGCGCCGGCGTAGTCGATGCTGCGGCGCTGCCGCTCGACGCGCTCGCGGAAGCTGCGCGCGAGCATGACGGCGGCGAAGACGCCGAGCGGGACGTTCACGAAGAAGATCCACCGCCACGCAGGAACTCGGCGAACACGCCGCCGAGCGTCGGTCCGACGACGGACGCGACCGCCCACACGCCGGCCAGGTAGCCCTGCACCCGGGCGCGTTCGGGCACCGTGTACATGTCGCCGACCATCGTCAGGCTGATCGGCATGACGGCGCCCGCGCCGATGCCCTGCACCGCCCGCGCCGCGATCAGCACCGGCATGCTCCACGCCGCCGCGCACAGCACGGAGCCGAGCAGGAACACCGCGATGCCGAAGAACATCACCGGCTTGCGGCCGAGCACGTCGGCGAGCTTCCCGTAGATCGGGACGGTCACCGCCTGCGTGAGCAGGTAGATCGAGAAGAGCCACGGGAACTGCGAGAACCCGCCGAGGTCGGTGACGATCGAGGGCACCGCGGTGGCGATGATCGTGCTGTCCAGCGCCACCAGCCCGGTGCACAGCATCACGGAGCCGAGCACCGGGCCGCGCTCCGAGCGCAAGCCGACGGCCTTCGGGCCGCTCCGGTCACCGTGGTCTCCTCGCCGCCCCGAACCACCTGGCAATGCTCAGAAAAACCTACCCTCGGCCGAGCGTCCTCAGCACCGCGGCCTTCACGTCGGCGGCGCCCATCAGGTAGGCGTCCTCCAGCGGCGGGCTGACCGGGATCGGCGTGAACGGCGCGCCGACCCGCTCGACCGGCGCGTCCAGGTCGTCGAAGCCGGCGTACTGGACGGCGGCCGCGATCTCGGCGCCGAACCCGCCGTGCGTCACGGCCTCGTGCGCGACGACCAGCCGGTTCGTGCGGCTGACGGACTCCAGGATCGTGTCCAGGTCCAGCGGCACGAGCGTGCGCGGGTCGATGACCTCGACCTCGATGCCCTCCGCGGCCAGCTCCTCGGCGGCGTCGAGCGCCTCGTGCACGAGCCGGGAGAGCGCGACGACCGTGACGTCCCGGCCGGGCCGCCGGACGGCGGCCTTGCCGAGCGGGATCGGCTCGATCTTCGCCGGCGCGGTCTCCTTGCGGAAGTAGAGGATCTTGTTCTCCACCACCACGACCGGCCCCGGGTCGGCGATCGCGCTGGCCAGCAGGCCCGCGGCGTCGACGGCCCCGCTCGGCATGACGACGGTCAGGCCCGGGATGTGGGTCAGCCAGCTCTCCATGCTCTGCGAGTGCTGGGCGCGAGCGGTGCCCGGCGCGCCTGCGTGCGCAGCACCATCGGGACGGTCAGCTGGCCGCCGGACATGAAGTGCGCCTTCGCCGCCTGGTTGAACAGGTTGTCCAGGGCCAGGGTGATGAAGTCGATGTACATGATCTCCAGCACCGGCCGCAGGCCGGACTGGGCGGCGCCGACCGCGATGCCGCTGATGGCGGCCTCGCTGATCGGGGTGTCGAGCACCCGGGTGGTGCCGAACTCGTCGGCGAGCCCGGCCGTCGTCGTGAACGGGCCGCCCGCGGTGACGTCCTCGCCGATCACCACGACGGTCGGGTCGGCGCGCATCGCGTCCCCGATCGCGCCCGCGACGGCCGCCGCGTAGGTGATCTCCCGCGTCCCCGCGTCCTGGGTCACGCTCATGCCGCCGTTCCTCCGGACCTGACAACACCGGGCCGCACGTAGGCGGCCGCCACCTCGGGGCCGGGGAACGGGCTCTGCCGCGCCGCGACCACCGCCTCGTCCACCTCGGCCCGCGCCGCGGCCTCCAGCTCGGCCGGCTCGGCCTCGCCCAGCCAGCCGTCCGCCGCGCCCTGGCGCTGCAGCCGCAGGAGCGGGTCCTTCTCCTGCCAGTCCGCCTTGGAGACGGCCTCCCGGTACTTGTCCGGGTCGCCCTCGTAGTGCCCGCGCAGCCGGTGCGTCAGGCACTCCAGCAGGGCGGGGCCCTCCCCCGCCCGGACGCCCGCGAGCATCCGGCCGAACTGGGCCCAGACCTGCGCCACCTCGTTGCCGTCGACGGTCTCCCGCGGCAGCTCGTACGGCGCGACGACGTCGCTCACCCGCTCGACGTTGGTGTGCGCCGAACGCGGGCTGAACTCCGCGAAGCCGTTGTTCTCGCAGACGAACAGCACCGGCAGCTTCCACAGCGTCGCGATGTTGATCGACTCGGTGAACTGGCCGGCCTGCACCGCGCCGTCGCCGAAGAAGACCACGGCGACGCGTCGGTGCCCTTGGTGCGGGCGGCGAGCGCGCTGCCCAGCGCCATCGGGATGTTGCCGCCGACGACCCCCGTGGCGCCGAGCATCCCGTGCTCGGCGTCCAGAGGTGCATCGAGCCGCCGAGGCCCTTGCACAGCCCGTCGACCCGGCCCATCAGCTCGGCCATGAGCGCGGTGAGGGACGCCCCCTTCGCGAGGGTGTGCCCGTGCGCCCGGTGCCCGCTGTAGATCGCGTCGTCGTCGCGCAGCTGCCCGCAGACGGCCGCGGCCACGCCCTCCTGCCCGACGGACAGGTGGATGAGGCCGTGCACCTCCCCCGCGCGCTTGAGCTGCCCGACGCGCTCCTCCATCGCCCGGATGCGCCACATCAGGCGCAGGGCGGAGCGCAGCTGCTCGGGGCTCGGTTCGTAGCTCGATGCCGCCGTCATCTCAGGCCACGACCCCCGCGCCCAGCACCTGGCGGACCGCGGCGACGACCTTCTCGTCGTCCGGGAGGATGAAGTCCTCCATCGCCTGCGCGTACGGGATCGACGCGTCGAGCGCCGTGACCTGCACGATCGGCGCGCGCAGCGACGAGAACCCGTGCTCGGCCACCTCCGCGGCGATCACCGCGGAGACCCCGCCGTGGCGGGTGGCCTGGTCGACGACCACGAGCCGGCCGGTCTTCGCGACGGACGCGAGCACCGTCTCGGTGTCGAGCGGGTTGATCGTGCGCGGGTCGATGACCTCGACGCTCACGCCCTCGGCCGCGAGCGTCTCGGCGACGCGCAGCGCGTGCCCGAGCGTCCACCCGGTGGCGACGATCGTGACGTCGTCGCCCTCGCGGCGGATCGCGGCCTTGCCGAACGGGACGAGGTGCTCGCCCTCCGGCACCGGGCCGGTCTCCAGCGTGAGCAGATAATGCTGCAGGAAGAGCACCGGGTTGTCGTCGCGGATCGCGGTGGCCATCAGGCCCTTCGCGTCGGCGGGGGTGGCCGGGAGCGCGACCCTGAGCCCCGGCACGCCCATGAACATGCCATAGATCGAGCCGGTGTGCTGGCCGGCCCAGCCCGCGGTGAAGCCGTAGCCGGCCTTGAGCACCAGCGGGGCGGTGACCTGGCCGCCGGTCATGTAGTGGAACCGGTTGGCCTCGTTGACCACCTGGTCCATCGCGACCAGCAGGAACTCCGCCATCGTGCAGTCCACGACCGGCCGCTTGCCGGCCATCGCGGCGCCGGCGGCCAGCCCGATCTCGGCGGTTTCGGAGATGGGGGTGACGCGCACCCGGCCGTCCCCGTAGGCCTTCACGAACGGGTCCTCGGGGTTGTTGCCGACGCTCTGCCCGAAGAAGACCACGTCCTCGTCACGGGCCATCTCCTGGAAGATGGCCTCGCTGATCGCCGCGGCGTAGGTGAGCTCGCGGCCCGTCTCGCTCGTCACAGTCGATCAGCTCCTCAGGCGTAGACGTAGGCGAGCGCCTCGTGGGGCTCGCGGTGCGGGCTCTGCAGGCCGAAGTCGACGGCCTTCTGCATCTCTTCCTGGGCGGCCGCGATGATCGCGGAGGCGCCCTCGGCGGTCAGCGCGCCGGTCTCGACCAGGTGGGCCCGCAGGCGCGGGATGGGGTCGCCGCGCTTGGCCGCCTCGTACTCCTCGACGGCGCCGTACTTCGAGATGGCCTCGTGCTCCGGGTAGTGCAGCGGCACCCCGGGCGGGGCGATCGAGTTGCCGTGCGCCGAGAGCCGGTAGACCAGCGACTCGATCAGCGTCGGCCCGTCCCCGGCGCGGGCCCGCGCCACGGCCGCGGCCACGGCCTCGTGCACGGCCAGCACGTCCGACCCGTCCACGGTGACGCCCGGGATCGAGTACGCCTGCGCCTTCTGCGCCAGCGGGTCGCCGGCCGCCGCGTGGCGTCCTCCTCGCTCGGTGCGCACCGTCGCGGAGAAGCTGTTGTTCTCCATGATGAAGATCACCGGGAGCTTCCACACCGCCGCGATGTTCAGCGACTCGTGGAACGCACCCTGCTTGGACGCGCCGTCGCCGAAGAACGTCAGCACGACCTCGCCGCGCCCGCGCAGCTGCGCCGCGTACGCCGCGCCGGTGCCCTGCGGGATGTTCTGCCCGACGATGCCGGACGTGCCGAGGAAGCCGCGCGCCGGGTCGCGAGGTGCATCGACCCGCCGTAGCCCTTGCACATGCCGCCGGAGCGGCCGTAGATCTCGGCCATCATCGCGGCGGTGTCGCTGCCCAGCGCGATCGGGTAGCCGTGGCAGCGGTAGGTGGCCACGAGCTGGTCGCCTCGCCGATCGCGGCGATCGAGCCGACGATCGACGCCTCGGCGCCGTCCGCGAGGTGGGTGTGCCCGCGGATGACGCCGGGGTGCTCGGCGAAGGTGCGCTTGACCCGCTCCTCGAACTCGCGGATGCGCACCATCTGCGCGTACAGCTCGACGAGCCGCTCGTTTGAGAGGCCGCTCATCGCACGTCCTCGCTGACGCTCGGCCGGCGCTTCGCGCAGGCGCTGTGTCGATCGTTCGCTCGCTCGCGCTCGCTCACGGCTTCAGTCCCTTCTCAACCTGGTAGGTGGCGGTCTCGACGGTCCGCCAGAAGATCTGCGACATGGGCAGGGCGCGCAGCTCGTCGGAGAGCACCTCGACGCCCCACGGCCGCGCGTAGCCGATCTCGGCCATCACCCGGACGTAGCCGGCGATGTCGAACTCGCCCTCGCCGGGCAGCCGGCGGAACCGGGTGGTCTCGCGGCTGTGGTCGGGCATGTTCTCGACCTGCCCGTCGGAGAGCTCGACGTAGAGCAGGTACTCGTTCGGGATCACCCGCAGGTCCTCCGGGGTGATGCCCATCTTGCCGAGGTGCCAGGTGTCGAGGCAGATGCCGCCGTTGGGCGCGGCCGCGCCCTGCACGATCCGCAGCACCGCGTCGAGCGAGGCCGCGTTGATGTCGAACGGCATCAGCTCGTAGGTCAGCGGCGAGCCGTGCCGGTTCGCCGCGTCGGCGCACAGCTCGCCGAACGCGTCCGTCAGCTGCTCGACGCTCGCCGACGTGCGCGCCAGGTTGCCCACCTTGATGTGGTGGGCGCCCAGCACGGCGGCGGCCTCGAACAGCAGGTCGCGCTGCCTGTCGGACGCTCCCGCTTGGGGTCGCCCGGTGCGACGAACCAGTCGTTGAGGAACTCCAGCTCCAGGTCGCGCAGCCCGTGGTCGTCGAAGACTGCTTGATCTCGGCGAGGCTGCGGGTCTCCAGCAGGTGCTCCAGGTCCGTGTGCCACAGCCCGAGACCGCTCATGCCGGTCTTCTCGGCCTCGGCGCACCGGTCCTGCCAGTCGAAGAGGCTCCACTCCCGGCCGGTCCGGATCTCCACGGGCCCGGCGGTCGTCCAGTACGCCCCGAGCACGTCGATCGTCATCCCATCCCCCTGTCGTCTCCTCGGTCGTCGTTGACGTGTGGATCGAGCAGCAGCGCCATCGGCCGTTCGACGAGCGCGGCCAGCCGGCGGAGGAAGCGGGCGGCCTCCGCGCCGTCGAGCACGCGGTGGTCGCTGGTGAGCGTCACGGTCATGACGGGCACCGCGCGCAGCTCGCCGTCCACGAAGCGGGGCAGCTCGCGCAGCGCCCCGACCGCGAGGATCGCCGCCTGCGGCGGGTTGATCACCGCCTCGAACACCGTGACGCCGAACATGCCCAGGTTGGACACGGTGAACGTGGCGCCCTCCAGCTCGGCCGGGGTGATCCGGCCGGAGCGGGCGTGCTCCGCGAGCTCCTTCGTGCGGGCCGCGACGGAGCTGAGCGAGCGGGTGTCCGCGTCGGTGATCGTCGGGACGAGCAGCGCGTTCCCCGCGTCGACCGCGATGCCGACGTTCACCCGGCCGAACTGCGTCACCGCGCCGTCGTCGTACGCCGCGTTGACCCGCGGGTGCTCGCGCAGCGCCCGGCCGCACGCGGCCACGACGATGTCGGTGAACGACGGGGCCGGGCCCGCGTCCAGCTCGGCGATCCGGGCCCGCAGCTCCTTGGCCCGGGTCATGTCGATCTCGGTGGTGAGCGGGAAGGACGGGATCGTCCTGGCCGACTCGGCCATCCGCTCCGCCGTGAGCCGCCGGGCCCGCGTCCAGCTCGGCGATCCGGGCCCGCAGCTCCTTGGCCCGGGTCA
>MKJX01000169.1 GCA_001942415.1 Pseudonocardia sp. CNS-139 | reverse complement strand
CGGCGTGCTTGGCGACGGTTTCGCGGGACCACCCCCGCGTCCGCGGGGCGCACGACCACCCCCGCGTCCGCGGGGCGCACGGAGAGCGCGCTCACACCGGAAGTTCAAGCAGGACCACCCCCGCGTCCGCGGGGCGCACTCGCAGCAGCCGGACCCGACGAACGCGTCCCGGGGACCACCCCCGCGTCCGCGGGGCGCACTCCTCCTGCTGAGCATTCACAGCGGGTGCTGCGGGACCACCCCCGCGTCCGCGGGGCGCACACTTGTCAAGCTGCGGGTTCTTCCGAGCCGAGGGCGATTCTGGATCGACTTCATCGGCTCCGAGTCGTTCTCGGCGAGCGTAGAACTCGGCGGGGGAGGTCCCGGGTCGGGCGGGGTGTTGATGTCGTTGGGGCGGGTGGTGCGGGCAGGGCGGAGGTGCTCGCGCGCCGTGCATCTTCTGCGCGCCACCTGACCATGGGCGTTGCCGCAGCGGGCCCGATGATGCGGGAGACGGACCTCCCGCGGCCTGGTGCTCCTGGCTGCACGGGGCCGTCCGGCGGTGACGGTCGTGCTCAGGAGCCTTGTGATCGTTGCGGTGCACCGACCGGCGTCGGTGCCCCGGCCCCCGTCGCCCACCAGCGGCGCGACGCCAGCGCGGCCAGTCCGGCGCCGGCGGCGTTGAGCAGCACGTCGTCCACCGAGGACACCCGATCCAGCCGCAGGACGTACTGCGCGACCTCGACCAGCACCGAGCAGGACGCCGCGAGCACCAGCACCCGCGGCAGCGACGCCAGTGCCGCGAACCGCAGCGGGGCGAAGAACCCCAGTGCCGCGAACACCAGCAGGTTGCCGACGACCTGGCCCGCCGACATCGTGAGCAGGTCCCGCAGCGGCACCAAGCTCACCCGGCCGGGCACCACACCGGCCCCGCTGCCCGGCAGCATGGTCATCCAGACCCACAGCACCGTCCCGTAGACGACGCCGATCTCGGCCAGCGACGTGCGCCAGGCCCGTGCGGGGGCGGTGCCCGTGGCGCTGCGGCGGCGGGCGAGCGCCCACACCGCCAGTGCGGCCACCGGCAGCAGGGCCACCGTGAGGAACACGACGCCGGTGAACGTGAAGACCACGTCGTGCCACCCTCTGATCACCTCTGCGCCTCGCCGCATGACGTGCCCCAGGCGACGGGGAAGTCGAAATAGGTGTCCGGGTAGGGCTCGTCGGCCAGCGTGTAGTGCCACCATTCGCGGTCGTACGACCGGTAACCGCAGCCCTCCATGAGGGAACGGAGCGCCTGCCGGTTCGCCGCCTCCACTGGCGCGATCCCGTCCGCGTCGTGATGGGAGATCGAGTCCATCAGGTCGTGGCCGCCGCCCATGGGGGCGAGCTCACCGGTGGCCAGGTGGTAGAGCGTCAGGTCGACGGTGCTGCCCCGGCTGTGTCCGGACCTGGCGGCCACGTATCCCCTGTCGAGCATCTCGGCCCGGCGGATGTTCGGGTAGTGCCGCAGCTTCGTGCGGCCGTCCTCCGGCTGTTCCGTCCAGCGCAGGAAGCAGTCGACGGCGCGTTGCGGGCGGTAGCGTCCCAGAGGAGCAGGCCGAAGCCGGCGGACGCGGCCGCCCGGCGCGCCCTCTCCAGGGCCGCGCACAGCGCCGTCGTGCCGACGATGCGGTTCGTCAGGTAGCCGTCCACGGGTTTGCCGGTGAAGTTGTCCCAGGTCGCGTACTTGGCGTCCCAGCGTATTCCGGGCACGACCGCGTCCACGAAGGCGAAGCCGTCCTTCATCGGGCTTTCCCGGTCAACGCCAGTGAGACGACCCGGTCGATCACCTCGGCGAGCGGCAGCCCGGCGGCCGCCATCATCCGCGGGTAGCGGCTGTACGAGGTCAGGCCGGGCAACGTGTTGACCTCGTTGAGGACCACGGTGCCGTCGTCCTTCAGGAACATGTCCACCCGCGCCAGCCCCCGGCAGCCCAGTGCGCGGTAGACGGCCTTCGCCGTCTCCCGGACGAGCGCGCGCGACTCCGCCGGGATGTCCGCCGGAACGACGGGCGTCGAGTTCTCGGATCCGCTCTCGGGCGCGCTCTCCTGGTGGATCCGGAAGAAGCCGTGGGACAGCGCGATCCGGTCGACCTCGCCGGTCGTCAGGTCCGGGTCGTTCCCCAGGACGGCGCAGCCGACCTCGCTGCCGGCCACGGCCTCTTCGACCAGCACCTTCGTGTCGAACTGCCGCGCCGCCTCCACCGCACCCGGCAGGTCCGCCGCGCGGGTCACCTTGCTGACGCCGAACGACGACCCCGAACGGGCCGGCTTCACGAAGACGGGATAGCCGAACCGGCCGGGGTCGGGACTCTCGTCCGCGCCGACGACCCGGAAGGCCGGCGTCGCGATACCCGCGCTCGCGGCGACGGTGTACGCGAGCGACTTGTCCATGCACAGCGCGGAGCTCGGGACGTCGCAGCCGACGTACGGGATTCCTGCGAGCTCCAGCAGCCCCTGCAGCGCACCGTCCTCGCCCAGCCTGCCGTGCAGGACGGGCAGCACGACGTCCAGTCGGATCGCCTCGTACCGTCCCTGCTCCAGGACGAGCAGCCCGTGGACGCTCCGGTCCGGGGACAGCACGGCCGCCCGGGCGCCGCGTTCCCAGCCGGCGCCGGGGCCGTCGCAGAGCGTCCAGGAACCGCTCTCGGTGATCCCGATCCAGAACGGCTCGTACCTGTCCGGGTCGAGGTTCTCGGCGACCTCTCGCGCGGACTTGACGGAGACGGGGTGTTCCTCGGACGCGCCCCCGAACACGATTCCGACCTTCAACCTATCCATGGTGGTTCCCGTTCTCGAAGCGCACGCAGTTGACGAGGCTGTTCCGGACGGTGTCGCGCAGGGCGCGGTCCGTGTAGTAGGCGGTGTGCGGGCTGATGAGCACGTTCGGCAGCTCGTGCAGCCGCAGGAGCGCCGTGCTGGTGACGGGTCCGTCCCGGAGGTCGGCGTAGAAGATCCCCTCCTCGCCTTCGAGGACGTCCAGTGCCGCGCCGCCCAGCCGGCCGCTCTCCAACGCAGGGACGAGGGCGTCGGTGTCGAGAAGCGCGCCGCGTCCGGTGTTGACGAGGAACGCGCCCGGCTTCATCCGCGCGATGCGTCGCCGGTCGAGGAGGTGGTGTGTCTCGGGGGTGAGCGGGGTGTGGAGCGTGACGATGTCGCTGCGGCGGAGCAGGTCGTCGAGAGGCACGTAGTCGGCGGTCGTCCCGGGGTGCGTGTCGTGGGCCAGCACGCGGCAGCCGAAACCGCGCAGCCGGTCGACGACCGCAGTGCCGATGCGTCCCGTTCCGACGACGCCGACGGTCAGGTCGCGCAGCTCCCTGCCGCGGGCCTCGCCGAGCCGGTAGTCGTGCGCATCGGCCCGGCGCACGACGGACCTCGCGTCGCGTACCGCCATCAACATCAGCATCAGCGTGTAGTCCGCCACGCCGTCGGGCGAGTAGGCGACGTTCCCGACGGTGACGCCGACGCTCGCCGCGTACGCCACGTCGATGTGGTCGTGGCCGATGCTCCTGGTGGAGATGTACCGGACCCCGGCGCGGCTGAGCGCCAGGAGCGTGGGACCCGTGATCTCCGACTTGTGGCCGACGCTGATGCACCGGTTTCCGGACGCGAGTTCGGCGGTGGACTCGGACACCGCCGCCGCGGTGATGGTCGGGAGCACGCCGAACTCGGGCGCCAGCTCCCGGAACAGGACGGCCTCGTCCGGTCCGCATCCGTAGAAGGTGACCCCCAGCGCCGGGACGGTCGGGCAGGAAGGGGAGGACGTGCGGCTGCCCGCGGTCCGTTCCGGCTCGCTGTACGTCATGCCGTCAGTCAAGGCACCCCGGCGTTGCCGGCACGTATCCGAATCTCGATATGCCGGAGATATGCCGGCAGCCGGTAAGCCGTCAAAGGATCTACGGTGGGCGGGTGCGCGCCTGGGTCAACGAGCGGTACGGGTCGGTCGAGGAGCTCGATCTCCGGGAGGTGCCCACACCCGAGCCGGCGCCCGGTGAGGTGCTCGTGGAGGTCGTCGCGACGTCGGTGAACCTCTCGGACTGGGAGGGCCTGCGGGGCAGCCCTGCCTACGCGCGGCTGGGCGGGCTGCGGCGGCCGCTGCGCCGCCCGATCCTGGGCTCCGACGTCGCCGGGCGCGTCGTCGCGGTCGGGGACGGGGTCACGCGGTTCGCCGTCGGCGACGAGGTCTACGGCGACAACATCCCGCGCTTCGGGGGGTTCGCGGAGTACGTGGCGATGCCCGAGACCGCGCTCGCCCGGAAGCCGCCGGCCCTGACCCTCGCCCAGGCGTCGGCCGTCCCGCAGGCAGGTGCCATCGCGGCGCAGGCCGTCGCGCTGGCGGCGCCGGGCGAGCGGATGCTGATCAACGGCGCGGGCGGGGGTTCGGGCAGCTTCGCGATCCAGCTGGCCGTGGCGAAGGGGCTGCAGGTCACGGGCGTGGACAACGCCGGGAAGCTCGACTTCCTCCGCCGGCTGGGGGCGCACGAGGCGATCGACTACCGGCAGACCGACTTCACCCGCACCGGCCCGTACGACGTCGTGGTCGACCTGGTCGCGCACCGGTCGGTGTTCGCCTACCGGCGGGCGCTCGCCCCGCGCGGCCGGTGCCTGATGGTGGGCGGCACGGTCCGGACGATGCTCCGGATGCTCACCCTCGGCACCGTCGTCGGCGCCCTCACGAGGACCCGTCTCGGCATCCTCGTCGTGCACGAGGGCCCCGCCCACTTCACCGACCTCGCCGACCGCTGCGCGGCGGGAGAGGTGGACATCCACATCGACCGCACGTTCGACCTGGCGGACCTGCCCGCCGCCCTCGTCCACCACGGCGAGGGGAGGGCGCTCGGCAAGGTCGTCGTCCTGGTCCGCGACGCCTGACGCGCTTGCCTGCGGCCTCCCCGAGCAGACTCACGAGGGGTAGGTGATCGTGTGCGGCTCGGTGAACTCGCGCAGGCCTTCGCGCCCGAGCTCGCGCCCGATGCCGCTCCGGCGGAAGCCGCCGAACGGTGCGCGGTCGTCCTCCGCGACGGCGTTCGCGTTGTTCACCCAGGTCGTGCCCGTGCGGAGGGTCCGGGCAACCCGGTCGGCACGCTCGGCGTCTGACGTCCACACCGACGAGCACAGGCCGGACCACTCGCCGTTGAGCTGCTCGACCAGGGGTTCGAGGTCGTCGAACGGCAGGATCGGCAGCACCGGGCCGAACTGCTCCTCGGTCACCAGGCGGGCGTCGGCGGCCGGGTCGAGGACGAGGGTCGGCCGGACGAAGTAGCCGTCCGGGTGCGCCCCGGCGCCCAGCTCGCCGAGCTCGCGCACCTCGGCCCCGGTGGCCGCCGCCTGTGCGACGTACTCGGCGAGACGCTCCTGCTGCCTGCGGGTGTGGACGGGTCCCATCGTGCTGGACGGGTCCAGCCCGGGTCCGACGACCGAGGTCGCCAGCGCGGCGGTCAGACCGTCGACGAGCTCCGCGTAGCGCGACCGGTGGACGTATATCCGCTTGACGCCCATGCACACCTGGCCGCTGGTCAGGAAGGACGCCACGGTCAGCCGCTGCAGCGCCGCCTCGTCCAGGCCGGCGTCGTCGAGGACGATCGCGGGGTCGTTGCCGCCCAGCTCGAGGGTCACGCGGGTGAGGTTCTCCGTGGCCATGGACATGATCCGCTTGCCCGCGCCGGTGCTTCCGGTGAAGACCACCCGCTGCACGGCGGGGTGCGTGATCACCGGAGCCACCGCGGCGTCCTCGCCGGTCACCACGTTGACCACGCCCGCAGGCAGCTGCCGCGCGAAGTGGCGCAGCGTCAGTACGGTGGCGAGCGGAGCCGTCGGCGGCGGCTTGACCACGACCGTGTTCCCGGCGACCAGGGCGTAGGGCATGCTCGCCGCCAGGATCGCGGCCGGCCAGTTGAACGGCACGACGATCGACACCACGCCGAGCGGCAGGGAGTGGATCTCGCTGCGCATCGGTGGGCCGGGCAGGTGCTGCACGGCGAGGTCGTCGGTCATGCCGGCCGCCAGCCGCGTCCGGCTCTCGAAGACCCGCAGGTCGATGTCCGCCTCGAAGCGGAGCTTGCCGTTCTCGCGGACCAGGACGTCGACCCGCTCCTCGTGCGAGGCCGCCAGCGCGTCGAGCGCGGCGACCAGCTGGGCGGCCCGATCCTGCGGGGCGAGCGCGGCCCACGCGGGCCAGGCACCGGCCGCGGCCTCGACGGCCGCGGCGACGTGCTCGGGTGTGGCCGCCGCGGCCCGGCCGACCACGACGCCGGGAGCGGCCGGGTCGCGCACCTCGATCGAGTCCGGGGTCGTGACGTCGTCGCCCGCGATCAACAGCGATGTCCGGACGTCGGGTGCGTCCGGCGGGGAGTCCGGGTCGGAGAGCGCGGTCGAACGGAGCGGGGATGACTCGGTCATCGAGTCCTCCTTCAGGAACGAGTACGCCGGGAACGAGCAGGGCCGGATGTGCCGGGCGGACGCTACGGCTCCTGTCATGGGGGATCGAGGAGCCTTCCGAAATGCGCAAACCCGCGGCGCGGCGGCCGTTTCCGGCATCCGGTAAGGGCGTGGGTGCGCTCCCGGGTCCGTTGCATCCTGGATCGGCCCCCGAACCCGAGCAGAGGAGCGACCCGTGAGCATCGCCGCCCCCCGTGACCAGTGGTACGTCGCGGCCTACGGGTCCGAGATCCGTCACGAGCTGTTCGCCCGCACCGTCCTCGGCGAACCGATCCTGTTCCGGCGCAGCGAGCACGGTGAGGTCGTCGCCCACTCCGACCGCTGCGTCCACCGCCGCTTCCCCCTGTCGCAGGCCCCGTCGCGGCTGGTCGACGGCCAGGTCGTCTGCGGCTACCACGGGTTCACCTACGGCACGGACGGCAGATGCGTCGCGGTGCCCGGCCAGACCCGCGTGCCGCGCACGGCCCGGCTCACCGCGTACCCGGTCGTCGAGCTCGACTCCCTGGTCTGGGTGTGGATCGGCGATCCCGCACTGGCCGACCCGACCCGCATCCCCCGTGCGCCCTACCTGGCCTCGCCGGGCTACACGACGGTCCGCGGGATGGAACCGCTCGCCGCCCGGTTCTCCCTGCTGGTGGACAACCTGCTCGACCTGTCCCACGAGACCTACCTGCACGGCGGCTACATCGGCACGCCCGAGGTGGCAGCCACCCCGATCACCACCGAGGTCGACGACGAGGCCGGCGTCGTCCACGTCTCCCGGCACATGGACGACGCCGAGTGCCCGCCGTTCTACTCGAGGTCGACCGGCCTGCAGGGACGCATCGCGCGCTGGCAGGACATCGAGTACGTCCCGCCGTGCCTCTACAAGCTGCACAGCCGGATCGCGCCCGTCGGCTCCGTCCCGAACCCGGACGGCACCGACCCGGACGCCTTCCACGTCGAGGTCGTCTACGCGATCACCCCGGAGACGGAGCACTCCACGCACGACTTCTGGATGGTCGCGCGCGACTTCGCCCTCGACGACGAGGAGGTCTCGGCGTTCCTCGCGGAGAACAACCGGACCGTCGTCCTCCAGGCGTCGAGGCCCTCGACGTTCTCGAGCGGGTGCTCCAGGGCGAGCCGGACGGCTACCAGGAGCTCTCGATCAACATCGACACCGGTGGCCTGGCGGCGCGGCGGCTGCTCGCCCGGATGGCCGGGCCGGCCCCGCGCAACGCCCCGGCCGCGCCCGCGAGCACCGCCCCGGCCCGATGAGCGGTGGCATCCCCGAAGCGCCACCGGTCCGCGGCGGTGACCGCGTCTACCGCATCCACTGGGTGCTCGGCGCCGACCGGCTGCGCGGGGTCTGCCACTGCGGCAGCGAACGGATCTTCGACGACCCGGTCGAGCTGTGGGAGTGGCTGCTCGCCCATCCCGACGGGCACGAGCCCGGCGATGTCCGTGCCGCCGGTCCCGGGCCGACGGCGCCCGCCCGCCGCCTCGTCGCCACCCCCACCTGAGCCGGAAAGGGAGCGATCGATGCCGACCGAGCCCCACGTCGAGCACGACCTCGAACTGGTGCTGGAGAAGAAGGAGACGCCGGCCGACGGCGTCGTCCAGCTGACCCTGCGCGACCCCGCCGGCGCGGACCTGCCGGCCTGGACGCCCGGTGCGCACCTGGACCTCGTCCTGACCGACGGGCTGATCCGGCAGTACTCGCTGTGCGGTGACCCCGCCGAGCGGTCCGTGCTGCAGGTGGCCGTGCTGCGCGAGCCGGACGGCCGCGGCGGCTCCGCTCACGTCCACGACGTGCTCTCCGAGGGCGACACCGTCCGCGTGCGCGGCCCGCGCAACCACTTCCCCCTGGTCGACGCCCCGCGCTACCTGTTCGTCGCCGGCGGCATCGGCATCACCCCGATCCTGCCGATGATCGCCGCGGCGGACGCGCGGGCGCGGACTGGCGGCTGGTCTACGGCGGGCGCACCCGGGCGTCGATGGCGTTCCGGGACCGGCTCGAGCAGCGCCACCCCCGTCGTGTGCAGGTCCTCCCGCAGGACGAGACCGGGCTGCTCGATCTCGACGCCCTGCTGGGCCGGCCCGCCGAGGACACCGCGGTGTACTGCTGCGGCCCCGAGCCGCTGCTGGCCGCCGTCGAGCAGCGCTGCGCCGCCTGGCCCGCCGGGGCCCTGCACGTGGAGCGGTTCGCACCGAGGACCGGCGCGAACGACGGGCCGCAGGAGAGTTTCGAGATCGAGCTCGCGGGGTCCGGCACGACGCTGACCGTCCCCGTCGGCCGGTCCATCCTCGACGTGGTGGAGGAGGCCGGGATCCAGGTGCTGTCCTCCTGCCAGGAGGGCACCTGCGGGACCTGCGAGACCACGGTCCTCGCGGGCGTGCCGGACCACCGGGACTCGGTGCTCGGCGCGGAGGAGCAGGCCGCGAACGACACCATGATGATCTGCGTGTCCCGGTCCCGCTCGGCCCGGCTGGTGCTCGACCTGTGACGTGGAGGACCTCGTGACCACCCTCATCCCCGCCGACCGGAACGTGCCGGTCCTCGACGCGGACCCGTTCGCCGACGACGTCCTCCGCCGATCCCCACCCGCTGCACCGGCTGCTGCGCGACACCGCCCCGGTCGTCTACCTCGAGCGCTACCGGTTGTGGGCGATGGCCCGTTACGAGCACGTCCACGCGGCGCTCACCGACCACGCCAGGTTCTGCTCCGGGCGCGCCGCGGGACTCGCGGACTCCACAAGGAGAAGCCGTGGCGGCCGCCGAGCCTCCTGCTCGAGGCGGACCCGCCGGACCACACCGTCGTGCGCACGGCGATGAACGCCGTGCTCGCGCCGCGCACGATCCGGCGGTTCCGAGAGGGTTTCGCGGCCGCCGCCGCCGCGATCGCCGACGAACTGGTGGCCCGCGGCGGTTTCGACGCGGTCGGTGACCTGGCCGAGCGGTACCCGCTGACCGTCTTCCCCGACATCGTCGGCCTGCCCGCCGAGGGCCGGGAGAACCTCCTGCCTACGGGGCACTGGCCTTCAACGCGTTCGGGCCGCGCAACGCGCGCCTCACCGAGGCGCTGGAGCGAGCGGCGCCGACCCAGGAATGGATCTGGAACAGCTGCCAACGTGACGCCCTCGCCCCCGGCGGGCTCGGCGCGGCCATCTGGGCCGCTGCGGACGCAGGCGAGATCACGCACGCGCAGGCCCCCATGCTCGTCCGCTCGCTGCTGTCCGCCGGCGTGGACACCACCGTGTACGGCATCGCCAACACGATGCAGGCCCTGGCCGCGAACCCGGACCAGTGGGCGGCCCTGCACGCGCAGCCGTCGCTGGCCCGGTTCGCGTTCGACGAGGCGCTGCGCCACGACTCGCCGGTCCAGACCTTCTTCCGCACCACCACCCAGGACACCGAGATCGGCGGCACCACCATCCCCGAGGGGGAGAAGGTGCTCCTGTTCCTCGGGGCCGCCAACCGTGATCCGCGCAGGTGGGGCGACACCGCCGACCGGTTCGACATCCGCCGTACCGCGTCCGGACACGTCGGCTTCGGCATGGGCATCCACCAGTGCGTGGGCCAGCCCATCGCCCGCATGGAGGCCGAACTGGTCCTCGCCGCCCTCGCCGAACGGATCGAACGGCTCGAGCCCCTTGCTCCGCCCGTCCCGCGGTTGAACAACACGCTGAAGGGCTGGAGCCACGTGCCGGTGCGGGTGCACGCCGCCTGAGGGGCTTCCGCACCGCCGTTAATCGGAAGGTTCGTTGAGGCCCGGGCACTGCCTCCATACCGTCTCGCCTGGTCACGGGCACCCCCGACCCGCAGAATCCCTCACTGGAGAGGTCCACCATGACTGCGATACGAGCCGCTGTGGTCTCGGAGAAGGCCGGGCCGTTCACCATCGAGGACGTCGAGATCGACGATCCTCGTCCCGACGAGGTCCGGGTCCGCATCGTCGGTACCGGTGTGTGCCACACCGACGCCATCGTCCGTGACCAGGTCTACCCCACACCGCTGCCGGCGGTCCTCGGCCACGAAGGGGCCGGTGTCGTGGAGCAGGTCGGTTCGGCGTCCGCACCGTGCGGCCCGGAGATCATGTCGTCCTGTCGGTGAACACCTGCGGCTGGTGCCGCAGCTGCCTGTCCGGTGCCGGCACCTACTGCAGCGACCTCTACGCCCGCAACTTCGGCGGGCGCCGCCCCGACGGCTCGAGCTCCCTGTCGCTGAGCGGTGAGACCGTCTCCTCGGCCTTCTTCGGTCAGTCGTCGTTCAGCACGTACGCCAACGTGGCCGAGCGTGCCGTGGCGCCCGTGCCGAAGGCCGTCCCGCTGGAGCTCCTCGGGCCGCTCGGTTGCGGGATCCAGACCGGCGCCGGCGCAGTGATCAACACTCTGCGGCCCGCGGCCGGGTCGTCGTTCGCGGTGTTCGGCGCGGGAGCGGTGGGCACGGCCGCGGTCATGGCGGCACACCTGGTCGGCTGTTCCCGCGTCATCGTCGTCGACCTCAACCCGGACCGGCTCTCGCTCGCACAGCAGGTCGGCGCGACGGATGTGATCGACGCATCGCAGGGCGACGTCCCCGCTCGGATCATGGATCTCACGGGCGGCCTCGGAGTCGACTTCGCGTTGGACGCCACGGGCGCCCCCACCGTCCTGCGGCAGGCCGCCGACTCGTTGGCGCTCCGCGGGGTCGTCGGGCTGGTCGGCGCCGCGCCGCCCGGGACGGAGACCTCCTTCGAAACCGGTCTGTCCATCACTCGTGGCTGGACCCTGCGGATGATCATCGAGGGCGACTCCGTGCCGCAGGTGTTCATCCCGCAGCTCGTCGAGCTCTGGAGCGCGGGGCGGTTCCCGTTCGACCGGCTCGTCCGGACGTACCCGTTCGAGGACATCAACGCGGCGTTCGCGGACGCCGAGACGGGCAAGACGGTCAAGCCCGTTCTCGTGATGGAGCAATGAGCATGACGACGGACCAGAGCGCATCCGCCACGTTCGCCACGAGCCCCGCGGTCTCATGAGCGCGGAATGGGCGGGGCCGCCGCCGGGGTTGCGCCGGGGTTGCCGTCGGAACGTGAGACGGGGCGGGGCCGCCGCGGTCGGACGGGCTCGGTGACGCTGCGCGCGCTGAGACTGCTGGAGGGGTTCAGCGCCGAGGAGCCGGAGCTGACCCTGACGGAGTTGGCGCACCGGTCCGGGCTGCCGGTCACGACCGTGTACCGGCTTGCCACCGCCCTGCTGAGCTGGGGCGCGCTGGAACGGCTCCCCGACGGCAGGTTCCGGATCGGCCTGCGACTGTGGGAGGTCGCATCGCTCGCGCCCCGCGGTCTGGGGCTCCGCAGGCTCGCGTTGCCCGTGTTGCAGGACCTCTCGCACGTCACCAGGGAGAACGTCCAGCTCGGGGTCCGGGACGGGGACGAGGTCGTGTTCCTCGAGCGCATCGCCGGGCGTGCGGCGGTGCCGGTCCTGACCCGGGTGGGGGGCCGGTTCCCGCTGACCGCCACGGGGCTCGGGCTCGCCCTGCTGGCCTACGCTCCCCTGGAGGTGGCCGAGCAGGTGGCGTCCGCTTCCCTGCGCCGCTTCACGCCGTACACGCTCACCGATCCCACGCTGATCGCCGAGGAGCTGGCCGCCACACGTCGGCGTGGTTTCGCGGTGAGCGACCGGCAGATCTCGGAGGAGACGCTGTCCGTCGCCGCACCGATCTTCGGCCCGACGGAGGTGGTCGTCGCTGCGGTCTCGCTGGTCGTGCGGGCGGACGGAGCGACGCCGTGGGCCCTCGGCCAGCTCGTCCAGACATCGGCGCGCGCGATCGGTCGCTCGCTGGCGGCGGCCGCATGGCGCGAGGGGTAGCACCCGCGTTCCGCGTGGTCGCTGCTGACGTCCGATCCGGGCCGCTCATCCGCCGTTCCGGGGTTGCTCTACGCGGTTGCTACGACCTGCGGATCACACGTCGTAGTAGAGCACGACGGGTGGCGTTGACCTGGCGTTACGTAGATCATCTTCCCTGTTGGCGCACATCTGGCGCACCAGGCCGGCCCGCCGGCCGGTGCGCCTGAAGCTCGTCTCGTACCCATGGCGCCATCGGCACGGTGCGGGTCTTCCGGCCCTTCGGCAAACGCAAAGTACGCCTGATTCGACAGGCTAAGCTTCACCTGGCAGGGGCAGCCGGGCTTGATGCAACCGGCGTCGGATGCCCGGCGCGACCCGGAGCGCGGTCTAGGTGCGGCCGCGGCAGCGTTGTGGGGTAGCACTGTTGTCGCGTGGGTTGTGGTCGGCGCCGCCGCGTCCTCTCGGCCGATGACCGCGGGTCGACGATTGGGCGCCACGGGCGCGCAGTCGTGTCCCCGTTGTTCGACGTGACCCTGCCGTTCGCCCGGTCACGCGCGAGTCAGACGTCCAAGGGCGGAACGCCGAGCCCGCCGGCGATGTGCTCCTCGAGGAGCTTCAGGAGTGTGGAGAGGTCCCGGTTGGTGAGCGCGGCGCGGTACTCCGCGAGGAGCTCCTCGTGCCGTTCGACGAGCCCTTCGCGGCCGCGGGTGAGGGCGTCGGTGGCGTGCAGCGCGAGCTCTATCTGGTCGCGGATCTGCGCGTAGCTGGCGACGAGCCGCTGGTTGCCCGAGGCGGCGACGAGCGCCTCGTGGAACTGGCGGTCGGTCGACACCATGGCGACCGCGTCGTCGGCCGTGACCGCCTCATGCAGTCGGGCGAGGGCCTGCTCCATGCCGTCCGGACTCGCTCTGGCGCTCACGGCGAGCCTGCTGGCGAGCCCTTCGAGTGCAGTCCGCACGCCGGCGAGGTCGACCAGGTCGCGCGGGGTGAAGCTGGCGACGACGTAGGACTTGTTGGGCGTCTTGACCACGAGCCCGGACTGTTCCAACGCGCGCAGCGCCTCCCGCACGGGTGCCCTGCTCACCTCCATCCGCGCGGCGACGACGGAGTCCCGGACGGCCTCTCCGACCGGCAGCTCGCCGGACAGGATCGCGAGGCGCAGCTGCTGGCGAACCGTCTCGACGAGGCTGCCGGCCCGGATGGCCTGGATCGTCATGCCGCTCTCCTGCTCCCACGTGGTTGACGACTGTCGACACTTCACTCTGCGGTCTCCCGCTACTGGCGACTGTCGACACTTTATCCGGCTGTCGCTGTTTGATCGAACGACCGTGGAGGCCAGTGGTGACCTACCTGTCGGATCGGCCCTCGCTGCGTGACGCTCTGCTCCGGGGTCCCGTGCTCGGGACGTTCGCGAGCGTCGGGCATGCGACGAGCGTCGAGATCCTCGCGTCCCAGGGATTCGACGCCGTGTGCGTCGACGCGGAACACGCGGCGCTCGGTCCCGCCGAGATCGAGTCGCTCATCGTGCGGTTCGTCGGCACCCCCGACGCCATCGCGGCGACGTCGCTGCAATATCGGGCGACCACGTGGACGTTGTGTGTGACCATCACGACGCCCGCATCGAGTCGGCGGTGAGGATGGTCTCGGCCCTAGCGGAGCTGGAACAGGCCGGCGGCGCCCATGCCGCCGCCGATGCACATGGTGACGACGGTGTAGCGGGCGCGCGGCGGCGGCCTCGAGAAGGGCGTGGCCGACCAGCCGGGCGCTGTCATGCCGTAGGGGTGCCCGACCGCGATCGCGCCACCGTTGACGTTGAGCTTGTCGGGGTCGATGCCGAGGGCGTCGCGGCAGTGGACGGCCTGCGCGGCGAAGGCCTCGTTGAGCTCCCAGAGATCGACGTCGTCGACGGTGAGGCCGTGTCGGCGGAGCAGGGTCGGTACGGCGAGGACGGGGCCGATGCCCATCTCGTCGGGGGCGCACCCGGCGACGGCGATCCCGCGGTAGATGCCGAGCGGCTCCAGGCCCCGGCGCTCCGCCTCCCCGGCCTCCATCAGGACGGCCGCGGATGCGCCGTCGGAGAGCTGGGAGGCGTTGCCGGCGGTCACGGTGGGGTGCGGGTGGTCGGTGAGCACGGGCGCCAGTTCGGCGAGGCCCGCAAGGGTGGTGTCCGGCCGGTTGCCCTCGTCCCGGTCCAGGGTGACCTCGACGGGGTCGCCGTGCCCGCCGGGAACGGTGATGGTGATGGGGACGATCTCGTCGTCGAACAGCCCGCGCTGCTGGGCGGCGGCGGTCCGCTGCTGGGAGACGAACGCGAACTCGTCCTGGGCGTCGCGGCCGATCCCGTAGCGCCGCGCGACGTTCTCGGCGGTGTCGAGCATGGAGACGTAGATCGAGTGGCCGTGGTCGCGCAGCCACGGGTCGAGGGCGCGGTGGGTGTTGCGGTGGTCGTTCTGGACGAGGGAGATCGACTCGACCCCGCCGGCGAGGGCGATCTCCATGCCGTCGGTGACAATCTGCTTGGCGGCGGTGGCGATGGCCATCAGCCCGGATCCGCACTGCCGGTCGATGGTCATGCCAGGGACGCCGGTGGGAAGGCCGGCGCGCAGCGCCGCCTGGCGGGCGACGTTGTAGCCGGTGGTGCCCTCCTGCATGGCGCAGCGAGGACGACGTCCTCGATCTCCGCGCCCGTGAGCCGGGTGCGCCGGAGCGCTGCGGTGATGGCGTGCGCTGCCAGGTGCGGGCCGGTCGTGTCCCGGAGGGCGCCGCGGTAGGCCTTGCCGATCGGTGTGCGCGCCGTGGCGACGATGACGGCGTCCCTCATGCTCCAGGCTCCCGTCCGGGCACTTCGGTGATCATCAGGGTTGTCGCTCCGGGGGTGTGTGGTCATGGATGCGGGCCCGGGGTGGGCGAGCGGGAGGGAGCGCCCGCTCGCCCACCCCGCTCAGCCGGCGGTGGTGACGGTGTGCCGTCCGAAGGCGCCCAGGTGATCCGGGTGGTCGGCCGGCACGACCGCGGAGGAGAGCGCGGTCCAGCAGGAGGGGCAGCTGTACTGCCGGAACACGACGGGTGCGTCGACGTAGTCGGACGCTGTGGCGATGATCTGGGGTCCCGCCTCCGTCGGGGTCCCTCATAGACGGCGACCGCGAGGTCGTCCGGCCCGCCGAGGACCTCGGCGCAGTGGCGGCACGCCACTACGGTGTGCTCGCCGCCGGGGCCGACCTCGACGAGGTTGTCGTCGATGCGCCGGGCCGTGGCCAGGTCGGCCTTGCCTCGTGTGGTCCCCAGGACGCGGGAGCGCTCGGTGCGCCGGGCTCGCAGCCGGTCGCGCTCGGCGGCGGTCGCTGCGGTGTCGATGGCCCCACCTGCGAGGACGACGCCGTAGACGTCGGTGGCGGCGGCCGCGGTGATCTTCTGCTCGCGCAGGTCGCGGGCGACGGCCTCGGGGTCGCGGGTGAGCGGGTCGCCGTAGCCGCCTCCGCCCTGCCAGGTCATGGCGAACACCTCGCCTGGTGCCAGGTAGCTGGTGGCGTAGTTCTGGCCGGGTTCGAGCGTGTCGCTGATCTCGGCCAGGTCGGCGGGGATGCGCCCGGCGGCGAGCTGGTCGGCGACCCGGCTGCGCCGCGCGACGACGTCAAGGCCGCTGTTGCCGGGGTGCCCGCCGCAGAGGCCCGCGTTCTGGGCGACGGCCTTGCCTGCGGAGGCGAGCACGAGCCCCATCGGGACGCTGGTGCCGTGTGGGGTGATCGCGATCGAGGCGCCGAGTCCGCCGCGGTGGCGGCCCGGGCCTCCGGAGTCGGCGACCTCCCGGCGCCAGAGCGTCAGGACCGGGTAGAGGAACTCGGTCATCTCGACGTCGGGGACGCGGCCCATCGGGATGCAGAACAGCCCGCCGGTGTCGATCCCGTCGGCGTGCGGGCGGGCTCCATAGCCACCGGCCATGGGCTCCATGATGATGTTGAGGAACGGGGTGGGCTGCTCGCCGCGCTCGTCGAGGCCGGCGATCACGGCGGTGTCCCAGGTGCCGCAGCAGGTGGCCTGCACGTTCCTGCCGAGCTCCAGGTCGCGGTCGAGCATCTGGGAGAGGCACTCGGCGACGAGGCTGCCGGTGAGCCAGGCCGGGCCGATCGGGCCGCGGCCGACGGCGGCCGGGAACGTGGCGTTGTTGAGCGTGCCCTCTTCGGTGACGAGGTCGAAGCAGCGCATCAGCCCGCCTGCCGACCACGGGATGTCGTTCGCGAGGATGGGCAGCAGGGCGAGCATCACCCCGCCGCGCATGCCGGCGTAGGTGCAGTTGACGACGCCGGCTGGGGGTCGGTGCCGGTGAAGTCGAAGGTCAGCCGGTCACCGGTCTTCGTGGTGGTGACCGTGATCTTGTGCAGGTTGCGGTCGCCTCGTGCGACTGGTCCTGGTAGCCGGTGGCCGACCAGCTGCCGTCGGGCAGGCCGGCGAGCTTGGCGCGCAGCCGCGTCTCGGCATCGGCCATCATCCGTTTCATCACGGCCTTGACGGTGTCGGCGCCGTACTGGGCGATCAGGGCGTGCAGCCGCTCGGCGCCTACGTTGTTCGCGCCGATCTTGGCGCGCAGGTCGAGCCCGACGAGCATCGGGACGCGCGAGCGGCGCACCCACAGGTCGGCGACGTCGCGCTGCAGCCGCCCCTCGCGCACCACCTTCACCGGCGGGGTCGGCAGCGACTCGGAGAACACGTCCTGCGCCGCCGGGGAGAACGACCCGAGCCCGACGCCGCCGAGGTCGGGCTGGTGGGCGATGGCGCTGGTCCAGGCGAAGAGCTTCCCGTCGTGGAAGACGGCTGGTAGACGATCACGTCGTTCTGGTGCAGCCCGCCGCCCACCCATGGGTCGTTGCACAGGAACATGTCGCCCTCGGCGATGCCGGGGTTGACCGAGCGGTTGCGCAGCGTCCAGTAGATGGCGAGGTCGACGGCCCCCACCAGCATCGTGTTGTAGAGGCCGACCTGGACCTCCTGGCCCAGCTCGTCGGAGATGGCGAAGTCGAAGTCGTTCGCGTCGGTGACGATCGGCGAACCGGACATGCGCTTGAGCGCCTCGCCCATCTCGTCGGTAACCGACCAGAGCCGGTGCCGCACCACCTCGTAGGTGAGCGGGTCGAGGGCGTCGGCCTGCTCCGGGGTCACCGAGTGGACCGGCAGCGTCGATGGCAGCAAGCGCTGCAGCTCGTCCGGGTCGACGGGGCGGCTGGAGAACAGCTCCGAGCCGGGGATCGGCATGGTCATGCGGCGCTCCCAGCGGTGACGGCGGCGGGGACACCGGCCGGGCGGCCCGGGCCGATGCGGATGATCAGGTTGCCGAGCCGGTCGACGGTGCCGGTGGCACCCGCGGGCACGACCACGGTCGTCGTGGGGACCTCGACGACGGCGGGCCCGGTCAGCACGTGGCCGGCGCGCAGCGCGCGGTAGTCGTAGACGGCGGTGTCGACGAAACCGGTCGCGGCGTCGAGGCACACCGGCCGTGTGCCGTCCGGCGTCGCCTCGGCGCCGGCGGGAGGGACGTGTGGCAGCTCCGGGCTGAACGGCAGCATCCCGATGCCGCGGACCCGGTAGGTGATGGCCTGGATGCCGGCCTCGCGGAACCCGGCGTCCCTGCCGTAGAGGGCGGCGTAGCGCTCCTCGAACGCCGCAGCGGCCGCCTCGACCGCCGCTGCGTCCAGCGGCCCGTTCGCCACCGGAGCCGTGACCTCGGCGAGCTGCATCGTGTACCGCATGTCGATCTCGCGGTGCAGCTCGACGGTCGCGAACCGGACGGCCTGGCGCTCCAGCCCGTCCCGGACGCGTCGCTCCAGCTCGGCGAAGTTGCGCTCGGCCCGGACCGGGTCGAGCGGCACGACCGCCGGGTCCGACAGCTCGGCCGCCAGAACGATGTCCGAGGACGCCAGGCCGAAGGCGGAGAACGCCGAGCCACCGGACCGAGCGGGACAACGACCTCGGTGCAGCCGACCTCGGCCGCGTAACCCGCGCAGTGCGCGGGGCCGGCGCCGCCGAACGCATAGAGCACGAAGTCGCGCGGGTCGTGCCCGGCCTCGACCACGGTCTTGCGCAGCAGGTCGCCGGTCTGCGCGTTCTGCACGGTGTAGATCGCGGCGGCGGCCTCCTCGACGGTCAGCCCCAGCGGTTTCGCGACATGGGTGTCGAGGGCCTGCCGGGCCAGCTCCACCGACAGCGGCTTGCGGCCACCGAGCAGGCCCCGCTCGGGCAGGATGCCGAGCACGAGGTTGGCGTCGGTGTTGGTGGGCTCGGTGCCCCCGTTCCCGTAGCAGGCGGGGCCGGGAACGGCCTGGGCGCTGCGCGGGCCGATGCGCAGGTTGCCGCCGGCGTCGAGCCAGGCGATCGCGCCGCCTCCGGACCCGATCGCGTCGACGCGCAGGGTGGGCACGTTGATCGGATGGTGGTTGATGACGGTCGTGGTGGCCCGCACCGGCTCGCCGTCGACGACCAGACCGGCGAGAAACGTCGTCCCGCCCACATCCGTGGAGATGATGTTGCGATGCCCGAGCTGCCGGCCGAGGGCCACCGAGCCGACCACGCCGCCGGTCAGGACGGAGCCGACCGTGCTGATCGCCGCCGCCGGAGCCTCCTTGGCTGCGACCGCGCCGCCGTTGGACTGCATCACCAGCAGCGGACCGGCGAGCCCACTCGCCCGCAGGGACGACTCCAGCGTGCCGAGGTAGTCCCGCAGGCCCGGTCCGATCTGCGTGCTCATGATCGTGGTCGCGTTGCGGGCGAACTCCCGGATCCGCGGGCTGACCTCGCTGGACAGAGCGACGTAGACGTCTGGGTCCGCGTCCGCGATCAGTTCGCGCAGCCGCCGCTCGTGCACCGGGTTGCGGAAGGACCACAGCAGTGACACGGCGATCGCGCGTGCACCGTCATCGAGCAGCGCCCGGATCGCCGTGCGGGCCTCGTCCTCGTCCAGCCCGACGACGACGGTGCCGTCGCGGTCGATCCGCTCGGTCACCTCGAGCGCGTGCCGCTTGGGCAGCAGGCCGTGGTCCTTGGTCTGGCCCAGCACGTTCTGCAGCTCGTGCGGGGAACGGCCGAGGTAGCGGCCCTCGACGTTCATGATGAAGATCGAGTCGCGGTGGCCCTTGGTGGTGAGGAACCCGACCGCCGGCACGTTGCCCGTCACCAGGGCGTTCAGCGACGAGGTCGTGCCGTGCGCGACGTGGTGGGTCCGGGCCAGCATCTCCTGCAGGGGCACGCCGAGCTGCTCGGCGAGCAGCTCCAGCACGTCCAGCACGCCGCGGGAGTAGTCCGGCGGGGTGGACGGCGACTTCGCGGCGAGCACGGTGCCGGCGTCGTCGTCGAGGACGGCGTCGGTGAACGTGCCGCCCACATCGACGCCGATGACATAGGCCATGACTCACGCTCCTTCGCGCGGCGACTGCCAACTCTGACGTAGACTATTCGACACATGCGACAAGTCAAGCGGGACTTGACGCAGAGCCGTCTCAGACGCAAATAACTGACGAATGCGTCGAGCGGAGGTCGGGATGCAGGTACGTCGTGTTGCGGTGCTCGGCGGAGGCCCGGGCGGGCTCTATGCCGCGCGCCTGGTCAAGCTGGCGTACCCGGCCTGCGACGTCGTCGTGTACGAGCAGGGTGAACCGGGAAGCACCTTCGGCTTCGGTGTGGGGCTCGCGGCGGGGACGCAGCGCAACCTGGAGGCGGCCGACCCGGACACGCTGCACGACCTCGTGTCGGCCGGCTGCCACCACGACATGACCATGCAGGTGGGCGGGCACACCGTGCACGTGCGCAACGACCGGCTGATCGGGATCGCGCGCACAGAGCTGCTCGCGATCCTGCAGCGGCACGCCGAGAAGGCCGGCGTGACGTTGGAGTTCGGCGCCCGGCGCAGCGCCGACGAGCTGGACGCCGACGTCGTGGTCGCGGCCGACGGCGTGAGCAGCGCGACCCGGGAGAACGGGCCGTTCGGCGGTCACATCGAGGTGGGACGAGGGCTGTACCTGTGGTGCGGCGCCGACGTCGGCCTGGACGACGCCGTCTTCGCTCCGGTGGCGACCGAGCACGGCGTCTTCGTGACGCACGCCTACCCCTACTCGGGCGGGCGCAGCTCGGAGGGGCGGAGCACGTTCCTGATCGAGACCGACGAGCGCAGCTGGCGGCGCGCCGGGTTCGACGCCACGACCGACGCCACGACCACCGCCACCCCCGCCGACGCGTCCGACGAGACGTCGCTGACCTATCTGCAGGAGGTCTTCGCCGAACAGCTGCAGGGCCATCCACTGATCGGCAACCGCACGCGCTGGCTGCGGTTCCGGACGGTCCGCTGCGACCGCTGGTCGTCCGGGCGCACCGTGCTGCTCGGCGACGCCGCGCACACCGCGCACTTCTCCATCGGCTCCGGCACCAAGCTGGCGATGGAGGACGCGATCGCGCTGGTGGACGCACTGCGCACGGAAGCGGACGCGGCGACGGCCTTCGCGCGGTACGAGGACGTCCGCCGACCGGCGGTCGAGCGCCTGCAGGAGCTCGCCCGGCGCAGCCAGTTGTGGTGGGAGTCGTTCCCGTCCCGGATGCACCTGCCGGTCGAGCGGCTGATGGTCGCGTACATGTCGCGTGCCGGGAACGTGTCGCTGGAGCGGTTCGCCACGACGAGCCCGGACGTGGTCGCCACCGCGCTCGCCCAGTACGGCGGCGCGGACCCGCCGCCCGACCCGGCGGCCGTCGCCGACTGGGTGCTGGACCGGCCGCTCGTCCACGACGGCCGACCCTTCCCGCGCCGCCGGGTCGACCGGCCTTCGCCGAACCTCGCCTCCGTCGAGGACGTGCTCACCGACCCGTGGGACGCCACCGCGGACGCCGTGGTGGCGCGGGCGCGGCGCGCGCGGGACGCCGGGGCCTGCGGGTTCCGGTTGACCGGCCCGCCGGACCGGTCCGCCGTGCTGACGAGGCTGGATCTCGCGGAGCGGATCCGCACCGAGGTCGGCGGGCTCGCCCTGGTCGAGGCGCCGGCGCTGCTGCGCGACGACCTCGCCGCCGCGCTCGTGAGCAGCCGCACCGACCTGGTGGTTCTCACCGACGAGGAGACCGGGCAGGAGACGCCATGACATACCTGCGACGGGATGACCGGCTTGTGCGGTACCCGCCGGACGTCGCCCGCGAGTACCGCGCGGCCGGGCTGTGGGGCACCCGCACGATTCCCGACGAGTTCCACCGGGTGGCCACGGCCCATCCCGACCGGCCCGCCGTGATCGCGCTGGACGGCCACCTGACCTACCGCGAGCTGGACGAGCGCACCGACCTGGTCGCCGCCGGGCTGGCCGGGCTCGGCCTGGCGCCGGGCGCCCCGGTGCTCTTCCAGGTCGGCAACCGCCTCCAGGCGATCGTCGCCTGGTACGGGGTGCTCAAGGCGGGGCTCGTCCCTGTGTGCACGCTCGCGGCCCACCGCGGCCACGAGATCGGCGAGATCGGTCGCCGGGTCGGCGCCGTCGCGCATCTCGTCGAAGCCGGGACGCGCGGGTTCGACCTGGTCGACCTTGCGCTGCGGCAACGACGCGAGCTGCCCACGCTGGAGCACGTCCTCGTCCTCGGCGGTGCCGACTCGGACGCCGACCCGCGCGGCACGGCCGTCGAGTCGCTCGGCCGCGACCTCGACGCCCACGCCGCCCGCGGCGTCGTCGAACGGATCCAGGCCGGCATCGACCCCGACGACGTCGCGGTCTTCCAGCTCTCCGGCGGCACCACCGGCGCGCCCAAGGTGATCCCCCGGCTGCACGCCGAGTACTGGTACAACGCCGCCGCCTACGCCCGGTCCTGGGGCTGGCGCCCGGACACGCGGGTCGCGCACCTCATCCCGATCATCCACAACGCCGGGATCGTGTGCGCCGTGCACGGGCCGCACAGCGCCGGGGCATGCCTGCTGCTCGGCACCGCGGACCTGGACGAGTCCCTCCCGCTGATGGCGGCGAGGGCGCCACCCACGTCCTGCTCGGCCACGGACACTTCGCGGCCGCTGCGCACCCCGGTTTTCCGGCGGCGACGGCGGCGGTGACCCAGGCGGTGCTGTCGGGGGCGAAGGTGCCACCCGCCCTGTTCGACGAGCTGGAGCGCCGCGGGCTGTGGTCAGGGCAGTTGTTCGGGATGGGCGAGGGCCTCTTCCTCACCACTCGCCCCGGCGCGCCGCGCGAGGCTCGCGCCACCACGGTCGGCACGCCGCTCTCGGAACGAGACGAGATCCGCGTCCTCGAACCGGGCACGGAGACCGAGGTGCCCGACGGCGAGGTCGGCGAGCTGTGCTGCCGCGGTCCGTACACGCTGCGCGGCTACTTCGACGCCGCCGAGCACAACGCACGCGCGTTCACCTCCGACGGCTTCTACCGCACCGGCGACCTGGCCGCCGTCCGCCTGATCGCGGGCGAACGGCACGTGTCGATCGAGGGCCGCATCAAGGACCTCATCAACCGCGGCGGCGAGAAGATCACGCCGAGGAGGTCGAGCTGCTGCTCCTGCGGCACCCGCGGGTCGGCGCGGTGGCCGTCGTCGCGATGCCCGATCCCCGGCTCGGCGAGCGGACCTGCGCATTCGTGGTCGCGCAGGGGGAGCCGCTGACTCTGCCCGAGGTGCAGCAGCACTTCGCCGCGATGCAAGTGGCGAAGTTCAAGTGGCCCGAGCGGATCGAGCACCTCGACGAGATCCCGCGCACCCTCGTCGGGAAGACCGACAAGAAACGCCTGCACGCCGCTATCACCGCGAAGGTCACCGCCGAGCAGGCCGCCCTGACCGCCCCCGGAGGAACCCCATGACCGTCTCGGACACCCGGCTCCTGCGCCGGGTCGGCCTCGTCGTCCCCAGCTCCAACGTCACCGTGGAGACCGAGATCCCGGCGCTGCTCGCCCGGCACCGCGGCGCGCGGTTCTCGTTCCACGCCAGCCGGATGCGGATGCACCGGGTCTCGCCGGCGGAGCTGTGCGCGATGAACGCCCAGCGCGAGCGCTGCGTCGACGAGCTGGCCGACGCACGCGTCGACGCGCTGCTGTACGCGTGCTTGGTCGCGCTCATGGCGCAGGGACCCGGCGAGCACCGGCGCACCGAGGCGGCCGTCCGCGGCCGGCTCGCGGAGCGGGGCACCGGGGCAGCGGTCGTCTCCAGCGCCGGCGCCTCGTCGACGGCCTGACTGCGCTCGGTGCCGGGCGGATCGCACTGGTCACGCCCTACCTGCGGCCGCTCGCCGAGCAGGTGGTCGACTACCTGGCGGCGGAGGGGTTCGACGTCGTCGACTGGGCGGCACTGGGGGTCGCGGACAACGCCGAAGTCGGGTGCATACCCGGTCAGCGGGTCCTGGACGCCGCCCGCGGCCTGGACCTCGCGAGGGCGGATGCATTGGTGATCTCCGCCTGCGTGCAGATGCCCTCGCTCGACCTGGTGGCGCCGGCCGAGCAGGAGTTCGGGCTGCCCGTGCTGTCAGCCGCGACTGCAGGCGCGCACGCGGTGCTCCGGGCACTGGGCCTGGCGCCCGAGCTGCCCGGCGCCGGACAGCTGCTCACCGCACGTGCGTCGGTCGGGACGTCATGACCGCCGGTATCCCGCGGCGCGGCCCTACGATCGGCGCATGAGCGGCAGCGCACCCGGCAGCGCACCCCGTGGCGGGACCCGCAGGAAGGCGGCGCCCGCGGCCCGCGCCGGCGACGGGAACGGCGACAGGGTGGTCCGTAGCGCCCGCGCGGGCACCGCGCGGCGTGAGCTCGTGGAGAACGAGCTGTACGAGCACGCCACCCGGCTCTTCGCCGAGCGCGGCTTCGCCGGCACGAACCTGCAGGACATCGCCGACGCGCTCGGCATCACCCGCCCCGCCCTCTACTACTACGTCAAGAGCAAGGACGAGCTGCTCGCCAAGCTCGTCACCGAGGTCACCAACGGCCCGCTCGACGACCTGAGCGAGCTGGTCGCCCGCGCCGAGCTGGACCCGGTCCAGAAGCTGCGCGGCATTGTCGAGATCATCGTCGGTCGCCGCGCGACCCAGCCCGCCCGGTTCCGGTTGCTGATTCGCTCGGAGGCGGAGCTGCCCGAGGAGCTCACCGCGGCCTACGACGAGAGCCGCCGGGCGGTGCTCCGGACGATCGCCGGCGTGGTCGAGGACGGGGTACGAGCCGGCCGGTTCCGGCCGGTCGACTCCCGGATCGCGGCACTGGGGGTGCTCGGCATGTGCAACTGGGTTGCCTGGTGGTTCCACCCCGGCGGCCGCGACACGGCCGAGTCCGTGACCGAGCAGCTCGCCGACATGGCCGTCGGCGCCCTGCAACGGCCCGACGGGAACGTCCTCGACGGCGAAGGCCCGGCGGCGGCTCTCAAGATGATCCGCCAGGACCTCGATCATCTCGAACGCATCCTCGACGTCTGACCACGACCCGCACACGGCCCCTTCACCGCAGGTGGAGGGGCCTTTCTGCGTCGACCGACAAGCCTGTTCAGCACAAACGTCAAACTCTTGACTCACTCGTTGAAGCGCGCGTAGCTCGGTGGCGGACACGACACGACACGCGCGGGAGGCAGGACATGACCGAGCTGGAGCACCGGGTGCGGGGGGTCGACCACGTCGCGTTCCCGACCTTCGACCCGGCTGCCACGGTCCGCTTCTACCGGGACGTGCTGGGTTTCCCGGTCGTCCACTCGATCTGCGCCGCCGGGTGGGGCCCGAGGACCACCCGGACTTCATCCACTTCTTCTTCGACATCGGCAACGACGACCGGATCGCGTTCTTCTACTACTTCGGCACCGGCCCGGAGATCGGCGGCGCGGAGGCTGCGAAGGGCGACGTCTACGCCCGGTTCGAGGCAGACGTCCCGGAGTACTTCGTGCGGTCCCGCCACCTCGCCATCCACGTCGAGAGCGAGGCAGACCTGCTGGAGTACCGGCGCCGGCTCGACGCCAGCGCCTGGCCGGTGGAGATGCAGATCCAGCACGAGACCATCGAGTCGATCTACACGCACGACCCCAACGGCTACATGTTCGAGATCACCCGCGCGATGCGCCCGGTGACACCGCAGGAGGACCTCGACGCGAATCTCACCATCGACGCCCTGCTCGACGTCGTCGGCGCAGCCGAGCCCACCTTCGGCAAGCTCCTCGCCCGCAAGGCCGAGCTCATCGTCGAGCACGCCGCCGCGTGGGAGCTCACGCGTTCGGGCCGGGAGGCGGGCCGGTGACCAGAGCGGCGACCAGGGCGGTGGCAGGCGTGTCGACCACGTTCTACGTCCTCGACGTCCCGGAGAACACGCCAGTGGCCAAGGTCGCGCCGAGAACCCGGCGGTGACCGTCGGGCGGGTCGGCCCGTACTTCGAGATCACCTCTGCCGGCCCGATCGTGGTCGACCGCCGGGCCACCGGGTGCCGGCACGCCGTCTGGTACTCGGCCATCGCCGGGGTGGCCCGCGGCAGCCGGATCGTCCAGCACGACAAGGACGCGCTGCGCCTCGAACCAGCGGGGGAGCGCCTCGAACCGGTGCCGGCCGTGGGGCCGGCGTGAGCTCCCCGGTCGGCGGGCTCGGCGCGGGCCGCCACGTCGCCGCCGGGCAGCGGCCGAACCCGACGCTCACCTCGGTACACGAGCTGACCACGGCGGACGGCGCGACCGTGCGCGGCGTGCTGGCCACCGTGCCGGGCGCGCGGACCGTCGTGTGCCTGACGCACCCGCGCCAGGACCTCACCCACCACCCGCTCGTGCCGCCGCTACTGGCGGCCGGCGCGGCGGTGTGGACACAGCACACCCGCTCGGTCAACAACGACCTCACGCTGGTGCACGAGCAGGCCCTGCTCGACGTCGCCGCCGGCATGGTCTTCCTGCGGGAACGCGGCTTCGACGCCATCGTGACGCTCGGGCACTCCGGCGGCGGTCCGCTTTACGCCTTCTACCTGGAGCAGGCCGGGCTCACGCCGGCCGGGCGCATCCCGGTCACCCCGGGCGGGCGTCCCACCGGGCTCGCCGACGCACCCATGCCGCTCGCCGACGGAGCAGTCTTCCTCGCCCCGCACCCGGGCCAAGGCAGGCTGCTGCTCTCCTGCATCGATCCGTCCGTCGCCGACGAGTCCGACCCGCTGTCCGTCGTCCCCGAACTTGATCCGTTCGACCCGGCCAACGGCTTTGCCGAACCGCCGGCGAGCGCCTCCTACGACGGGGAGTTCCTCCGCCGCTACCGGGCCGCCCAGCACGACCGCGTCGCCCGCATCGACGCCCTCGCCCGCACGCACCTGGCCCGCACCGCCGATGCCCGGGCCGCGCACAAGCGCAGCGGCAGCACCGCCGACCGGCGCCGCGCCCTGGCCCCGGGGATCATCACCGTGTTCCGCACCGACGCCGACCCGCGCACCCTCGACCTGTCCCTCGACCCCAGCGAACGCCCCTACGGGTCGCTGTTCGGCCGCCGCCCCGACCTCATCAACTACGGCCAGGTCGGCTTCGGCCGCCTCACCACCCCCGAGGCATGGCTCTCCACCTGGTCCGGGCTCAGCTCCAACGCCGACTTCGTCCGCTGCGCCCCCGCGGTCACCGTCCCCACCCTGTTCGTCGAGCTCACCGGCGACCAGGCCGCGTTCCCCGCCGACAGCCACCGCATGATCGACGCGCTCGGCGCCGCCGACCTGACCACCGCCACCGTGCGTGGACTGCACTTCGGCGGCCCCGTCACCGACGGCGAGCCGACCGGCAACGAGCTGGCCGCCGCGGAGATCACCACCTGGCTGGACAAGCGCTTCCCGCTGTCCCCACCGCGCTGACACCCGCTTCCTCCACGACCCGACCGACCCCGAAAGGCAGTGCTGCCATGTCCTCGGCCGCGTCCGTACCGGTTGCCCGTACCCCCCGCAGCGTCCTGCTGCTCTGCCTGGCGTGCATGACGTTGGAGGGGTACGACGTCATCGCGTACGGAGCGGCGCTGCCGTTCATGCTCGCCGACGCCGGCTGGGACCTGACCGTCGCCCAGGCCGGGCTGCTCGGCAGCCTCACACCGATCGGGATGCTCGTCGGCGCCGTCGTCGTCGGGGTGCTCACCGACGTCGTGGGGCGGCGGCGGCTCATCCTCGCCAGCGTCGCGGTCTTCTCGCTGGCGATGCTGCTGTGCGGCCTGGCGCCCGGCGTGCCGCTGTTCGCCGCGGGCCGGCTGCTCGTCGGGCTCGGCGTCGGCGGCGTGCTGCCCTCGATCGCCGCGCTCGTCTTCGAGTACTCCCCGCCGCAGCGGCGCAACCTCAACACCGCGCTCGCGTTCGCCGGCGTCGGCACCGGAGGCGCTCTCGCCGCGATCGTGGCCGCAACCGTCGTCCCCGCGCTCGGCTTCCGCGCCGAGTACCTGATCGGCGGACTCGCCGCCCTCGTCGTGCTGCCCCTGGCCCTGTGGTTGCTGCCGGAGTCGCTGGTCCACCTGCGGGCGCGCGGCCGCGAGGACGCCGCGCGGCGCTGGGCGCAACGGCTGCGGCTGGACCCGGAGCCCGCGTCACCCGACGCCCTCACGGGCTCGTCCGGCGACGGTCCCGGCCGGCTCGCCGCGCTGTTCGGCAGGCGGCATGCGCTGACGACCGTCCTGTTCTGCCTCACCACGTTCGTGTCGCTGCTCGTGCTGTTCGGCCTCTACACCTGGCTGCCGCAGCTCATGCGCACCGCCGGCTACGAGTTGGGCTCCGCGCTCACGTTCCTGATCGTGCTCAACCTCGGCACCGCGGGCGGCCCGCTCCTCGTCGGCCGCGTCGCCGACCGCGTCGGCTCCAAGCCGGCCACCGCCGCCTCGTTCTTGCTGGCCGTCGTCGGCATCGCCGTGCTGAGCACCCCGCTGCCGATCGGGTTGCTCTACGTCGCGGTCGTGCTCGCCGGCGTCGGCACCGTCGGCACCCAGATCCTGATCAACGTCTTCGTGGCGAGCCGATATCCGGTGCAGGTCCGGGCGACGGCGATCGGAACCGCGCTGTCGGTGGGCCGGCTCGGCGGGATCCTCGGCCCCCTCTACGGCAGCCTCCTGCTGTCGGCCCAGCTCCCGACCAGTGCGTTGTTCTACGCGTTCGCCGCCCCGGCACTGGTCGGCGCAGTCCTCGTCGCCCTCGTGCCCGGCCCGCGGGCCGCCACGACCAGCACCCGGCCGGTCGCCGTCGGCGACCCGGAGGTCAGCACGTCGTGAGCGGCCCGCGCGCAGCACTCGTGACCGGAGCGAGCAGCGGGATCGGCCTCGCCGTCGCGACCGCCCTGAGAGCGCTCGGGCACGACCTGACGGTCGTGGCCCGCACTCGCGATCGGCTCACCGCCGCGCGCGACACCCTCGCCGTCGGCGGAGCGCACGTCGTCGCGGTCGCCGCCGACCTCGCCGAGCCGGACGCGCCGGGCCGGGCCGTCGACGCCCACCTGCAGGCCCACGGTCGGCTGGACGTCCTCGTGCACAGCGCCGGGGTCGGCCTGTTCGGCGCACTCGACGAGCAGGGCGACCGGCGGGTGGACCTGCAGATCGACCTCAACCTGCGCGCCCTCGCCCGGCTGAGCGCACACGGCCTGCGCGCGCTGCGCAAGGCCGGCGCCGAGCACGGCAAAGCGCTCGTCGTCGCCGTCTCGTCCCTGGTCGGAGTGGAACCGCAGCCGGACGTCGTGCCCTACAGCATGACCAAGCCCGCCGCAGCGCGCCTTCTGCCAGGGCGCCATCTGGAGTGCGCCCGCCACGGCGTCCAGTTCACAGCCGTGTGTCCGGCACTCGTCGACACCCCTGGCGCGTCCTGGGCCGCGGACGGCGACAAGCTTCCGGCCGAGGACGTCGCCCAGGCCGTCCGGTTCCTCCTGAGCACCTCCCCCGCGTGCTTCGTCCCGGAGATCCAACTCCGGACGGCGGAGCCGTTCCACCTTCCTGATCCCTCACCCGCAAAGGGGCGTGCGTGATGATCGACAGTGACGTCGACAGCGACGAGACCCGCAACTTCGAACCACGACCGTTCGACCCGCTCGCCAGTGGCCGGACCACCGAGATCCGCGAGGAGCTGAGCCGGGTCCGCAACAGCGGCTGCCCCGCGACCGAGGTCGCGCCCGGCGTCGGGTTCGTCTCCGGCCACGACCTCGCCCGGGAGGCCCTGCTCGCCCAGCCGCCGCTCAGCAACCGCGGCAACTTCGTCCTCGACGCGCCCGACGACGGCCCCGCGCCGCCCGCGCTCATCACGCAGAGCGACCCGCCCGAGCACACCGCCCTGCGCGCCTGCTCCGCCCCGGGTTCGCCCGCGCCGCCATCACCGACGCCGCCCCGTGGATCACCGGCTACGTCCACGAGCTGATCGACGGCCTCCCGCCGGGCGGCCCGGCCGACGTCGTCGGCGAGGTCGCCTTGCCGCTGACCGCGCGCGTGATCGCCCGACTGGTCGGCGTCCCCCACGAGGACGCGGCGCGCCTGGCCCGGCTCTCGCTCGACATCACCGCCATCCTCCCCAAGCGCTTCGTCGGCACCGACACCTGGCAAGAGCTGGAGGACTACTTCACCGCTGCGGCCCGCGAGCGCCGCGCGGCCGCCGAGCCACCTGACGACCTCATCACCCTGCTCGCGGTCGGTGAGCTCGACGGCCGCCGCCTCACCGAACAGGAGGTCGCCTTCCATGCCTGGCAGCTCTTCGTCGCCGGCCTGGAGAGCACCGCGTACACGATCGGCTCGACCGTCCACCAGCTCCTGCTCGACCGGACCCGCTGGGAGCAGCTGCTCGACGACCGGTCACTGCTCGACACGCCCGGGAGGAAGGCCTGCGCCACGGGTCCGCCATCCGCTGGGTCCTGCGCACCGTGACCGCCCCCACCCAGCTCGCCGGCCACCCGCTGCAACCCGACCAGCGGCTGATCGTCGGGCTCGAGTCGGCCAACATGGACGAGGCCGTCTTCGGCCCCGACGCCGACGCCTTCGACCTGCACCGCCCGACCGCACGCCGGCACCTGTCCTTCGGCCACGGCATCCACCTCTGCCTCGGCGCCGAACTGGCCCGCACCGAGATCAACGCCGCGCTCGCCGCCCTGCTGGACCGACTGCCCGCTCTCCGACTCGCCCCCGGCTTCCGCCGCGAGGACGTCGAGAGCCCCATGTTCTGCGGCCCCGTGCGGGTCGATGTGGTCTGGTGATCAGACTGATGTCGTGGCCGTGGCTGCCGGGACGAGCACGGCGCCGCCCGTTCAGATGACGCGGTTGCCCGGCGAGCCTTGCAGGCGGTTGCTCGTGCACGCCCTGGCCGTCCGTGGCGCACGACGTCGGCCCGAGCGACGGGATCGAACTCGATTCCGTGCTGAAGGTCGGAGGCGCGCAGGAAACGGCGGCCACGACTTCTCAGGTGATCTGCTTGGTGATCCGCTCGCCGCGTCGACCACGAGCGTCGACCACTCCTTGATCCGCCGCCTGTCGAACCGGCTGGCCGGGACGGAGATGTGGATCTACCGGCCCGTGTTGGCCTGGTTCGCGCCCCGCGACGACACGGTGACGGCCGGGGCGATCCCCTTCTCACGCTTTACACCGCAGTTCTACGGGATCCCGACGGGTGACTGGCGGCTGCTGCGCCTGGGCTACGGCGGGCCAGAAACCGATCGCCGGGGCGCCGCAACCCGCGGACCATTACGTCCCGACCGGCGAGCTGGGGGAGTACCCCGAGATCATGCGGCGCTGCTTCTCCCGGTTCCACGCGCACCCGGTGCGGGTCAACGCCTACTTCGAGGGCTACGTCGGGGGCGCCCGTCCGATCATCCGCACCGTCGGTGCGATCACCGTGGGCGTGGGCTTCTCGGGGAAGGCCTTCAAGTTCGCGCCGGCCTACGGCGAGCTCGTCGCCGACCTCGCGGCGCGTGGGGAGGCCCGGCCCGAGGGACGGTTCGTTGTCGGCGAAGCGGTCACGGAGCCTGCCTGACGTTCGTTCCGTGCGGCGGTCGATCGTGGCGCGCATCTGGGGCGTCGGACACAGTGTCGTCGTGTGGCGGCGGTCGACCTCAGGACGTGCGCGAGGAAACGTGCGTGAGTTCGTGGAACCCGCGGCGGAAGTAGACCGCGGGCAGTTCGTCGCCGACCCGCGTGCGCTCGACCCGGCCGAGGAGGATCGTGTGATCACCGCCGGGATGACGAGCGTGCAGGGTGCAGTTCAGCGTGACGCACGTGCGCTCGAGCACGGGGACGCCGTTCCCGTCCGGAACGAACCCGGCGTCGGTGAACTTGTCGGCGCCCCGGGTGGCGAACCGGGCGGCGAGGTCGGCGTGGTCGGGGTGGATGACGTGCACGTTCCACCGTTCGGCGGCCGTGAACGCGGGGTGGCACTCGGCGGTGTCTGCGAGGCAGACGAGCACAAGTGGCGGGTCCATGGACACCGAGCAGAACGACGTCGCGGTGAAGCCCCACCACCGCCCGTCCGGGTCCGCGGTGGTGACGATCGTGACCCCGCTGGGGAACGTGGACATCGCTTCCCTGAACAGCTGTGCGTCGGCCGTGCTCATGAGACCTCGGTTCCGAGCTGGTGGTTCATGCGGGTGCGTTTGGCGGTGAGGTAGCTGAGGTTGTCGGGGTTGGGCCGGACGACCAGCGGCTCGCGCCCGGTGATGGTGACGCCGTGGCCGGACAGTCCCCGGTACTTGGCCGGGTTGTTGGTCATCAGCCGGATGCGCCGGACGCCGAGGTCACGCAGGATCTGAGCGCCGAAGCCGTACTCGCGGCTGTCGACCGGAAGGCCCTGGGCGAGGTTGGCATCGACGGTGTCGAGGCCGGCGTCCTGCAGGGTGTAGGCGCGCAGCTTGTGCGAGAGCCCGATCCCGCGGCCCTCGTGGCCGCGCAGGTAGACCACAACGCCGCGGCCGGCCTCCCCGATGCGGGCGAGCGCGGCGTCCAGCTGCTCGCCGCAGTCGCATCGCCGCGAGCCGAAGACGTCGCCGGTGAGGCATTCGGAGTGCACGCGGACCAGCACGGGCTCGGCGCCTGCGCCGGTTGCTCCGCGCTGGTCGACATCGCCGAGCACGAGGGCGACGTGCTCGACCCCGTCGGTCAGGGACCGGAAGGACACCGCCGTGAACTCGCCGTGGTCGGACGGGACGCGCCCCGTCGCCTCGCGGCGGACCAACGTCTCGGCGGCGCGGCGGTGCCGGACGAGGTCGGCCACGGCGATCGTGACGAGCCCGTGTTCGGCTGCGAAGGCGTGCAGGTCGCCCCGGCGGGCCATCGTGCCGTCCTCGTTGGTGATCTCGGCGAGCACGCCGGCCGGCTCGAGGCCGGCGAGCCGGCACAGGTCGACGGCGCTCTCGGTGTGCCCGGCCCGCTGCAGCACGCCGCCGGGCCGGGCACGCAGCGGGAACACGTGCCCTGGCCGGCAGAGGTCGGCCGGCCGGGTTCCGGGGTCGGCGATCGCGCGGACGGTGCGGGCGCGATCGCTCGCGGACACCCCGGTCGTCGTGCCGGTCTTGAGGTCGACGGAGACGGTGAACGCGGTGCCGCGGGGGTCGTTGCCGTCGTCGACCATCAGCGGGAGGCGCAGCTCCTCGGCGCGTTCCTCGGTGACGGCGACGCAGAGCAGCCCGCTGGTGTGGCGGATCATGAACGCGATCTGCTCAGGGGTGGCCAGCTCGGCGGCCATGATGAGGTCGCCCTCGTTCTCGCGGTCCTCGTCGTCGACGACCACCACCAGCCGTCCGCGGCGCAGCTCGGCGAGCGCCGCCTCCACCCCGGCAGGTCCGGTGTGCACACGGGGAGACACTCCCAGCACCTCCTTGAACAACTGTTTGTTCGTACTCTATCCCGGTCGACCGGCGGCGGCAAGGGGGGCGATCGACGGGCGGGAACCCTGCACTTGACACTCCGACCGGGTGACCCCACGATACAAACAAACCATTGTTCAACAGCGCTGAGGCGGTGCGAGGTGGACCGGGACGAGATGGAGCGGGCGGTTGCCGAGCTGCAGGACCGGCAGGCCATCCACGACTGCCTGATGACGTACTCGCGTGCGGTCGACCGGCTGGACCGCGAGCTGCTGCTGTCCGTCTACCACCCGGACGCGATCGACGACCACGGCGTGTTCGTGGGCGGCCCCGAGGAGTTCGCGGACTGGGCGTTCGCCATGCACCGCGCGACCCACCTGTCGCACCAGCACTGCGTGCTCAACCACACCTGCGAGCTCGACGGGGACGTAGCGCACACCGAGACGTACTACTTGTTCGTCGGGATGAACCGCGCCGGGACGCCGCTCGCGATGAGCGGGGGCCGCTACCTCGATCGGCTGGAGAAGCGGGCCGGCCGGTGGGCCATCGCCGTGCGGGTCTGCGTACGGGACTGGGCGCCGCTTCCCGAGGTGCCGGAACGGCTCGACGCGGCCGCCATGACCGTGGTGAAGGACCTCGATGACCGGACGACCCAGCTCCTGCGATCCGGCGCGCAGCCGCGCCGCGACCGCGACGACGCCTCCTACCGGAGGCCCCTGCACGTGGATCCGGCTCGTCTACCGGCTCGGTAGCGGGACGGCGCAGCGCATGACCGACGACCGGCACCGCGCCCGCTGAACCAAGGAGTGGGGCTGTCGGAAGGCGACCCTCGCCACCTAAAAAAACGAATGCTTGTTCTGGAGCAGGAGGAGCAATGTCGCTCGAACCACGGAGTTGGCACAGGAGGGCGCTGGTCGTCGGGGCCGCAGCAGCGCTCACGCTGACGGCGAGCTGTGCGGGGGCGGGCGGGAGCGGCTCCGGTGACGGGTCCGACGGGCCGGTGCTCACGATTCGGTCGATCGCGGCCGAGGGCACCGGGCTGACCAACTACCCGGACGTCGCGCCGGTGCGCGCGCCGCCGTCCAGGCCATCACGCCGCGGGCGGCGTGCACGGCCGGCCGGTCGAGTACTCGTTCTGCAACACGAAGGGCGAGGCCAACCAGGCGATGGCCTGCGCGCGGGCCGCCGTCGAGGACGGCGTGGACGCGATCGTCGGCCGGGTCGACATCTTCACGACGCAGAGCACGCCGATCCTCGAGAAGGGCGGGATCCCCGACGTCGGGGCCGTGCCGATCTCCGAGATCGACTACCGCAGCCCGCTCTCGTTCCCGCTGCACTCGGGCAACTACGGCGCGTTCGCCGGCGGTCCGTACGCCTTCAAGGCCGCAGGCAAGCAGCGCATGGTGGTCGTCCGGCTGGACTTCGCTGCCACAGCCGCGCAGGCAGACATGGTCGAGCGGGTCGCGGCCGCGATCGGGATGCCCAGCGCCGGCCAGATCGTCGTGCCCGCGCAGGGCGTCACCGACTACGCGCCTTACGCCCAGCAGATCAAGGACCGCGGCGCCGATGCGGCGATGGTGCTGCTCGGCCCGCAGGGGTTGCAGGCGCTCTACAAGGCGGCCGACGCGCTCGCGTCGACCCCCAGCTGGCCGGGTCCGTGTTCTCGTTCGGGGAGTCCGAGGCACGGGCGATCGGGCCGGCGGCGGACGGCATCTGGGTGGTCAGCCCCTACCCGTCGCCCGGCGATACCGCGCAGCCCGCGACGGCGCAGTTCAACGCCGACCTGGACGCGGCCGGGGTCGCGGCCGGTGACCTGGAGCTGCGCCGTTCGGCCGGCCTCAACGCCTGGCTCGCCGTGCATGCCGCCGCGGCCGTCGCGGAGGGCATCGGCGGCGACGTCACGGCCGAGTCGTTGACCGCTGCGCTGCGGCAGGCCCGCGGGCTCGACGTCGAGGGGTTGCTCGGCTGGAGCCCGGCCGACCTCGGGACCGACGGTGGTTTCCCGCGGTTCCCGCCGACCCCGTTCGAGGTCCTGACGTTCGAGGACGGGCGGCTGGTCACCAACGGGAGCACGTCCATCCCCGATCCGCTGGCCCCGATCCGATCGATCCGCCGACGCGGACCTCGACCTCGACCCGGCCCTCGACCAGGAGGTCGCAGCCGATGACCACCGCCATCCAGTTCGCCGTGCTCGGGCTCGGGATCGGCACCGCGTACACGCTGCTCGCGCAGGGGCTCCTGCTGATCCACCGTGGCTCGGGCGTGATCAACTTCGCGCACGGCGCCGTCGCGATGCTCGGCGCGTACCTCTACTGGCAGGGCCGCGCCGGCTGGGGCTGGGACTTCGGGCCGGCGGCGCTGCTCGCCGTGTCGGTCGCCGCCGCCCTCGGCGTCGCCACGTACCACCTGGTGATGCGGCCGCTGGGCCGGGCGTCTGCGCTGGCCAGGGTGATCTGCACGCTCGGGCTCTTCATGCTGCTGCAGGGCGTGGCCCTGCTGATCTGGGGACCGTTCCCGCGCACGCTCGACTCCGACCTGCCGACCGCCCTGCTCGACCTGGGTGGGGTGCAGGTCGGCACCGACAAGCTGCTCCTGCTGGTGATCGCCGTCGGGCTGACGGCGGCGCTGTGGGCGCTGTCCCGGTACACCCCGGTCGGCCTGGCGATCCGGGCCAACGCGGAGAACCCGCGGGCCGCGGCGACACTCGGCTGGTCGCCGCACCTGCTCGGGGGCCTGACCTGGGGCCTGGGCTGGGGCATCGCCGCGGTGGCCGGGATTCTCATCGCGCCGCTGGTCGGCGTCACGGTCGACGGGATGCCGCTGCTCGTGATCCCGGTGCTGGCGGCCGCGCTGATCGGGCGGCTCTCCTCGTTCTGGACGACCTTGGCCGGTGCGATGGTCATCGGCGTCCTCCAGTCGCTGGTCGCGCGGTACGTCGACTTCGTGCCGGGGGCGATGCAGGCGGTGCCGTTCCTGGTGATCCTCGCCGTGCTCGTGGTACGCCGCCGCGGTGTGCCCTCCCGGAGCAGCGGCGTGCAGAAGCTGCCGACGCTCGGCACCGGGCGCATCCGGTGGACGTGGGTCGCCGCGTTCACGGCCGTCGCCACCGTGCTCATGGCGGTCGTGCTCGAGGAGGCGCTGGTCATCGCCCTGGGAGTGACGCTGAGCTGGGGGATCGTCCTGCTCTCGGTGGTGGCGCTGCTCGGTTACACCGGCCAGCTCTCGCTCGCGCAGTTCGCGCTCGGCGGGGTGGCCGCGCTGGTTGCCGGGCGGCTGGTGGCCGACCTCGGGATGCCCTTTCTCGCCGCCATGGCCGTCGCGCTCGTGGCCGTGCTGGCGGTCGGCCTGCTCTTCGCTCTCCCGGCGCTGCGCACCCGCGGCATCGACCTCGCCATCGTCACGCTCGGGCTCAGCGCGACCGTCTCCGCGCTCGTGTTCACCAACGGCGCCGTCACCGGCGGGTACGACGGCACGCCGGTCGGGGCGCAGACCCTCTTCGGGATCGACCTCGACACGATCTTCTACCCGCGCCGGTGGGCCCTGCTGATCCTCGTGCTCTTCGTCGTGTGTGCGCTGGTCGTGGCGAACGTCCGGCGGGGGAGCAGCGGCCGGCGCATGATCGCGGTGCGCACCAACGAACGCGCGGCCGCGGCGCTGGGCGTCGACGTGCTGCGGGTGAAGCTCTTCGCGTTCGGGTTCGCCGCGGTCGTCGCCGGCATCGGTGGGATCATGGTCGCCTTCCGGAACCCGACGATCCTCTACAGCGAGTTCGACCCGTTCCAGTCCATCCTCGCCGTCGGCTACGCGTTCATCGGGGGCATCGGCTTCGTCGGCGGCGCCCCGCTCGGCGGCACCCTCGTGACCGGCGGGTTCGGCACCTGGCTGATCCACCAGTTCGCACCCGACGCCTCCCCGGCGTGGCTGTCGACGATCGGTGGGCTGGTGGTCGTGCTGCTCGCGCTCCTGCACCCGGACGGGATGGCCGGTGCGCAGATCCAGCAGTTCCGGCACGTCGTGGCGTGGCTGCGGCGTGGGCCCGCGGCGTCGCCGCCCGTCGCGCCGGAGCCGGAGCCGGCGGACCTGCCGGCCCGGGCCCGGCCGGCCCGGCTCGACGTCGAGGGCCTGGTGGTCCGGTTCGGCGGCGTGACCGCCGTGGCCGGGGCGAGCCTCACGGTGGCATCCGGCCGGATCGTCGGCCTGATCGGGCCCAACGGCGCCGGCAAGACCACGCTGATCGACGCCGTCACCGGGTTTGTCGTGCCGGCCGAGGGACGGGTCGCGCTCGCGGGCGCGGACATCACGCGGCTGCCGGTCCATCGCCGGACCCGCGCCGGGGTGAGCCGCTCCTTCCAGTCGCTGGAGCTCTTCGAGAGCAGCACCGTGCGCGAGAACCTCGCCGTCGCATCCGACCCGGCGGGCAGCCGTACCTACTTGACCGACCTGGTCGCCTCGCGGCGCAGCCCGCTCACGCCCGCCGCTGTCGCCGCCGTCCGGGAGCTGGGCTTGGAGGAGTTCCTGGACGTCCCCGTCAACGCGCTGTCCTACGGGCGCCGGCGGCTCGTCGCGATCGCTCGCGCGGTCGCGGGACGGCCGTCGGTCCTGCTGCTCGACGAGCCCGCGGCCGGCCTGGACGCGGCCGAGACCGCCGAGCTGGCCCGGGTGCTGCGCAGGCTGGCCGAGAGCTGGGAGATCGGGGTTCTCGTCGTGGAGCACGACATGTCGTTCGTGATGAGCCTGTGCGACGAGCTGGTCGTGCTGAACTTCGGCCACCAGATCGCGCGCGGAACACCCGAGGAGATCCGTCGCGACCCGAAGGTCGTCGCGGCCTACCTGGGAGCCGAGCACGCCGGTGCGGACCGGGCGACCGTGCCCGCCGGCAGCGGGGAGCGCTGAGCCGTGGCCACCGTGAGCACGCCCGGGACCGCGCATGCGATCGTCGCGACCGGCCTCGCCGCCGGGTACGCCGGGCGGCCGGTGGTGAGCGGCGTCGACCTCGCCGCGCGCCCGGCGAGGTCGTCGTCCTGCTAGGCCCGAACGGGTCCGGCAAGACCACCACGCTGCTCGCGCTCGCCGGCGAGCTGGCGCCGCTCGCAGGGTCGGTCGAGCTGTTCGGCCGGCCGGCCCCGTTCGGGCTGCACCGGCGGGCGCGGGCCGGGGTCGCGTTCGTGACGGAGGAGCGGTCGGTGTTCATGGAGCTGACCGTGGAGGAGAACCTGCGGGTCGGGCGCTGCGACGCGGACGCGTGCTGGCCCTGTTCCCGGAGCTCGAACCGCTGATGGGACGGCGGACCGGGCTGCTCTCGGGCGGCGAGCAGCAGATGCTCACGCTCGGCCGGGCGCTGGCCCGCGAGCCGAGGCTGCTGCTGGTGGACGAGCTCTCGCTCGGCCTCGCGCCGCTCGTGGTCACGCGCCTGCTGGCGGCGGTGCGTGCGGCCGCCGACCGAGGGGTGGCCGTCGTGCTCGTCGAGCAGCACGTGGACCAGGCGATGCGGATCGCCGACCGGGTGACGGTGCTCGAACGCGGCGAGGTCGTGCTGAGCGGACCTGCCGCTGAGGTGGCCGGGCGGGTGCAGGAGATCGAGGCGTCCTACCTGGCCGCGCAGGCCTGACCGGCGCGGCGGGACGGAAAGGATCGAGGAGAGCGATGGCACGACGAGCGGGACCGGCCGTCTGGGCGGTCTTCCTGTGGCCGGGCGGGCACCATCACGGCGCCTGGCGGCTGCCCGACAGCACGGGCGCGGAGCTGATGAGCTTCGACAACTACCGGCGGATGGCGCAGGACGCCGAGCGCGGCAAGCTCGACGTCGTCTTCCTCGGCGACCGGCTGGACGCGTGGCCGCTGCCCACCGCGTACCTCGCGCGCACGGCGCGGGCGGCGCGCCTGGAGACACTGACCCTCACCGCGGCGCTGGCGACCGTGACCGAGCGGATCGGGATCGTGGCGACAGCGTCGACGACGTTCAGCGAGCCGTTCAACCTCGCCCGGATGATCGGCTCGCTCGACCACATCTCCGGCGGGCGGATCGGCTGGAACGTCGTCACCAGCTACACCGACGACCAGGCGCAGAACTACGGGCTGGACCACATCCCGCCCCGGCCCGAGCGGTATGCGCGGGCCCAGGAGTTCCTCGACGTCGTCAAGGGGCTGTGGGACACGTTCGAGGACGACGCCGTGTTCCGGGACAAGGAGAAGGGGCAGTTCTTCGACCCGGCGAGGTTCCACAAGCTCGACCACAAGGGCGAGCACTTCTCCGTGGCGGGGCCGCTCAACATGGAACGTCCGCCCCAGGGCTACCCGGTGATCTGCCAGGCAGGTGCCTCCAAGGACGGCATCGCGTTCGCCGCCCGCAACGGCGAGCTGCTGTTCTCGGTCAACTCCAGCATCGAGCGGGCGCGCGACTACTACAAGGCGATCAAGGACGGAGCCGTCGCGGCCGGCCGGCACCCCGACGAGGTCAAGGTGCTCGCCTCGATCAACCCGGTGATCGGCCGCACCGAGGAGGAGGCGAACGAGAAGTACGAGCAGATGCAGGCCCTGCTCGACGACGACGTCTCGCGCACGTTCGCCGAGCACTACTTCGGCATCGACCTCGCGGAGTACGACCTCGACGCGCCGGTGCCGGAGATCGAGCTGCCCGAGGTCGGCCGGGGCAGTGCCGCGGGCGCACCAGGAGTACATGCTCAACCGCGCCCGCGACCTGAGCCTGACCATGCGTGAGCTGGTGCAGGGCTTCAACGGCACCAACATCTACCCCAGGTCGGCGGAGGACGCGGCCGACGAGTTCCAGGAGTGGTACGAGACCGAGCCTGCGACGGGTTCATCCTCCAGGTCTCGCACGTCCCCGAGGGCGTCACGGAGTTCGTCGATCTCGTGGTGCCGATCCTGCGCGAACGCGGACTCGTCCGCGACGAGTACGCCGGCCCGACCCTTCGGGAGAACCTCGGGCTGGCGTTCCCGCCGAACCGCCACACGCAGCCGTAACAGCAGATCGAAGGGTCGGGGACCGGATCAGGGACCGAGGTGGAGGAACGATGGGGTTCTGGGTGTCGGGAAGGCGGGCCGCGGCTCTCGCCGCGGCGGCGGTGGTCGCCGCCGGATGCGCTGCCGGTGGCGGCGACGTCGGTCAGGGCGGCTCGCTGAAGCTCGGCGTGATCACCTCGGTGGGGTCGAGCCTCACCAACTACCCGGACGTGGAGGCCGGCGCCCGAGCAGCCGTCGAAGCCGTGAACCGGGCGGGCGGGGTGCACGGACAGCCGGTCGAGCTGCTGTTCTGCAACACCCGCGGCGAGGTCAACCAGGCCGTGGCCTGCGCGCGGGAGGCCGACGCCGAGGACGTCGACGCCGTCGTCGGGCGGGTCGACGTGTTCAGCACACAGACCCTCCCGGTGCTGGAGAAGGCCGGCATCCCGGACGTCGGCAACGTCTCGACCGGCTCGGAGGTCGACTACACCAGTCCGGACACCTTCCCGTTGAACGCCGGGACCTTCGGGGCGTTCGCCACGCTGCCCTACGGCCACAAGGCCGACGGGGCCACGAGGTACGTCTTCGCGACGATCGACCTGCCGATCGGGATCCGGCAGGGCGAGGTGGCCTCCCTGGTGGCGCGCAACATCGGGCTCGACGTCGTGCCGCTGATCAAGATTCCGGCCCAGGGCGTCACCGACTATGCGCCGTATGCCCAGCAGATCAAGGACTCCGGGGCGGACGCGGCGACCGTCGCGCTGGGCCCGGCTGGCCTCCAGGCGTTCGTGAAGGCCGCCGACGCGGTCGGTCTCACGGCCCGCATCTCCGGCACGGCGTTCACCTTCGGCCAGTCCGAGGCGGCCGGCGTCGGGATGCTCGCGGACCGGATGCTCGTCGCCGCGCCGTACCCGTCGACCGATGACCGGTCCGTGCCCGGCATCGCCGCCTACCACCAGGAGCTGGACGCCGCAGGTGTCGAGAACACCCCGGCCGTGCGCCGGCTCGCCGGGCTGAACGCCTGGCTCTCGGTGTACGCGGCCGTCGAGGTGGCGCGCACGGTGCCGAGCGACATCACCCGTCAGTCGATGACCGCGGCCCTGGAGTCCACATCCGGGCTCGACCTCCACGGGCTCGCCACGTTCAGCCCGGCGGCGCTGACCGGGCAGGGCGATGCCTTCGCGCGCTTCCCGAAGACCGACTACCACGTACTGAGGTTCGACTCCCCGACGATGGTCGACGCTGGTCAGGAGCTGGTCCCGGACCCGCTGCAGAGCGTCCGGGCGAACGCGAGCCGGTAACAAACAAGTATTTGTTTGCTAGGCTGGGGCGTACCCGGCGAGGAGGCTCACATGGCGGATCGCAGGTCGTTCACCGAGGTCGTGCCGTTCACCGTCGCGATCCCCGATCGGGACCTGGACGACCTGCGATCCCGGCTCCGCAACACCCGCTGGGCGGTCGACGCGGGCAATGCGGACTGGGCTACGGCGTTGAACGGTCGTGGCTGCAGGACCCGACGCCGATCATCCTGTCGCACGGCTGGCCCTGGACGTTCTGGGACTGGCGCAAGGTGGTCGGACCGCTCACCGACCCCGCGGCGCACGGCGGCGACCCGGCGGACGCGTTCGACGTCGTGGTGCCGTCGATGCCCGGCTTCGGCTTCTCGACGCCGCTCACCGGCACCGGGTTCGGCGCCCGCAAGATCGCGGAGTACTGGCACACGCTCATGCACGACGTGCTCGGCTACGACCGGTACGCCGTCGGTGGCGGTGACTGGGGCTCGACGACCAGCGGGGAGATCGCGCACGCCTACCCCGAGTCGGTGATCGGGGCCTGGCTGACCCTGCCGAACGTGCCGGGCGTGCGCCTGTGGGACGTCACGGACGCGGACTTCGGCCCGGACGAGCGGTGGATGGTCGAACAGACCGCCCGGGCCCGCCCGACGATCGTCAGCCACTCGACGGTGCACCGGACCGAGCCGCAGACGCTTGCGTACGCACTGGCCGACTCGCCGGTCGGCACGGCGGCGTGGATCTGGGGCCGGCGCCGGGACTGGGGCGACCACAGCGGCGACGTGCTCGACCTGTTCGACCGGGACTTCCTCTGCACGACCGCGTCGATCTACTGGCTCACCGGCTCGATCGCGTCGTCGATGCGGATCTACCACGAGCACTACACCGACGGCGCCGCCGCCGCCACGCCACGACCGCATGCCCGCGATCGAGGTGCCGACCGCGTTCGCCGTCTTCCCGAAGGAGCTGCTGCTCCTTCCCCGGAAGGTGGCCACCGCGGCGACGAACCTCCAGCGCTGGACGGTGATGCCGCGCGGCGGGCACTACCCGCCCGCAGAGCAGCCCGAGCTGGTCGTCACCGAGCTGCGCGAGTTCTTCCGCGGCCGCCGCTGAGCCCGCGCCATCGAGGAGCGAACCGACATGAACAAGCACACGCCCGAGATCACTCCGGACGAGAAGGCCGAGCTCTTCGCGCAGGCCCGGGAGATCGCCGCGACCTGGGCCGCCATCGGCCGGGAGTGCGACGAGCGGAACCGCTTCCCGGTCGAGACCGTCGAGGCGTACAAGCACAGCGCGATCACCGCGATGTCGGTGCCCCGGAGGTTCGGCGGCCTGGGTGCCGACATGCTCACCGCGAGCCTGGTGGGCCGCGAGCTCGCGAAAGGCGACCCGAGCATCGCGCTGTCGTACAACATGCACCAGGCGATGGTCGGGATCTTCCGCAACACCCCCGCCCTGGACGAGGGCACCCGCGAGAAGGTGCTCCGCCGGGTGGCCGAGGAGCGGTCGATCATCTGCGGCCCGTTCAGCGAGGCGCGCGCGGGGCTGTCCGGCCTCGCCGACACCGTGGCCGTGCCGGACGGCACCGGCGGCTGGCGGATCACCGGCAGGAAGAACTGGTCCACGCTCGTGCTGGGGTCGGACCTGATCGCGCTGAACGCGACGATCACCGACCCCGACGGCTCGCTGCCCGACGACTTCCGGGAGCGGGCCAGGCGCGAGTCGACGTTCATCATCCCCACCGGCGCGCCGAACCTCACGGTCGACCACACGTGGGACACCATGGGCATGCGCGCCACCGGCAGCCACACCATCGTGCTGGACGGCGTCCCGGCCGGCCCGGAGACCTACGCCGGCAACTTCCGCCAGGGACTGATCGGCGAGGCCGAGTGGGCCGCGATGCTGTTCGGCGGGGTCTACCTGGGCCTGGCCGACAAGGCCTTCACCGAGTGCGTCGCGATCCTCAGGGAGAAGCACCTGGGAGCGACGCTCGCCGCCCAGGACACCGACGTCAAGACGCTCGGCCACGTCCAGTTCGAGGTCGGGCGGATGCGGACCGCGCTCGACGTCGCCGAGCGCGTGCTGGAGGCGACCGGCGTGCTGGCCGCCGAGGGGCGCTACGAGGAGTGGCCGGCGGCCGCCCGAAAGCCGCGGTGGGACGTCGTCAAGGTGACCACCACCGAGACGGCGATGAGCGTCACCGACACGGCGTTCCGGCTGGTGGGCGGCTCGGCATTCCGGCGAGGACACGTGCTGGAGCGGCTCTACCGGGACGCCCGCGCCGGCTACCTGCACTCGTTCACCACCAACCAGCTCTACGACTACTCGGGCCGCTACGAGCTCGGCCTGGTCGGCTGAGCGGTGCGTCCGAGCCGGAGCAGGCCGACCGCGCCTGCAGGAAAACAACTGTTCGTGTCGTTGGGGAGGCCGAGGTCTGCATGCGGAACGTCGTGATCGCCGGGACGGGTATGACGCCCTTTCGCCGGGCCCCCGGCACGGGACTGCGCGCGATGGCGACCGCAGCCGCCGACGAGGCCCTCAAGGACGCCGGCATCGGTGCCGACGCCGTCGAGCGGGTCTACTTCGGCAACGCCGTGGCCCCCACGGTGACGCAGCAGGACATGATCAAGGGCCAGGTCACGTTCCGGCGCAGCGAGCTGGCCGGGCTGCCGATGGTGAACGTCGAGAACGCATGCGCGTCCGGCAGCTCGGCGCTGCAGCTGGCGGTCGAGGCAGTGGCCGCCGGGCACACCGAGGTGGTGCTCGCCGTCGGCGCCGAGCAGCTCACGCACGAGGACAAGGTCCGCTCGTTCCAGGCACTGCGCGGGTCCACCGACATCACCGAGATCGGCGAGGCCGGGCCCGGTGAGGACTGGACACGCTCGATCCTCATGGACTTCTACTCGGCCGAGGCCCGCGACTACATGGCCCGCACCGGTGCCACCGCGACCGACCTGGCGCTGGTCGCGGTGAAGAACCGCCGCCACGCCGCGCTCAACCCGCTCGCCCAGTTCACCGCCCCGCAGGACGTCGCGGACGTGCTGGCCAGCCGGATGATCGTCGCACCGCTGACGCTGGCCATGTGCTCGCCGCTCACCGACGGCGCGGCGGCGGCGCTCGTCTGTTCCGAGGAGTACGCGCACACCCGCCTGCCGGCCGCCGACCTGCTGCGCGTCCGCGGCTGCGTGATGCGGGGCGGGCGCGCCCGGCCGCCGGTCACCGAGGCGAGCAGCCGCGTCGCGGACGTGTCGGGCGTCGGCGTGGACGGCGTCGACGTGATCGAGCTGCACGACGCGGCCGCACCCGCGGAGCTCATCCAGTACGGCGAGATCGGGTTGTGCGCCCCGGGTGAGGAGCACCTGCTCGTCCGGCGCGGCGACACCGCGCTGGGCGGCCGGATCCCGGTCAACACCAGTGGCGGGCTGATCAGCCGGGGGCACGCGTTGGGCGCCACGGGGCTCGCCCAGATCGCCGAGCTGGCCACCCAGCTGCGTGGGCGGGCCGGGCGGCGACAGGTCGACGGCGCGCGAGTCGGGCTGGCCGTGAACTGCGGCGGCTGGATGGGCGGCGGGTACGCCGTCGCCGTCGCGACCGTGCTGGAGCGCATCCGATGAGCACACGCGTGCGGGTCGAGCTGGAGACCCTCTGCTACGAGTTCCCGGCCGAGGGCGTCGCCCTCCTCACCATGAACCGGCCCGACGCCGCCAACGCCGTGGTGCCGGAGACCGCGCGGGACTTCCGACACGCGCTCGACGACCTGGAGGCCGACCTCGGGATCCGGGCGCTGGTGCTGACCGGCGCCGGGCGCCACTTCTGCGCCGGCGCGGACCTGCACGCCATGCTCGGTCACATCGACGAGCGGCTGCACGTCGAGCACGAGCCGTTCAACGCCCGGGTCCTGCACCCCGTCACCCAGCGGCTGGTGGCGAGCCGGCTGCCGATCGTCGCCGCGGTCAACGGCGGTGCGACGGCCGGCGGCCTCGACCTCGCGCTGGCCTGTGACATCCGGATCGCCTCGACACGGGCGAAGCTGGGCGAGACGTACGTGAAGCTGGGCCTGCCGCCGGGCAACGGCGGGGCCTGGTTCCTTCCGCGGCTGGTCGGGTCCGGGATGGCCGCCGAGCTGGCGCTGTCCGGGGAGATCGTCGACGCCGCACGGGCGCTGGAGATCGGCCTGGTCAACCGGGTCGTCGAACCCGACGAGCTGCTGTCGGTCGCGGTCGGGCTGGCGGCGACGATCGCCGCCCGGCCGCGCAAGGCCGTCGAGGCGACCAAGCAGGCGCTCCGGGCGAGCTGGGGGCAGGACCTGCAGACCGCGATCACCTCGTCGTTCTGGGCGGTCTCGGCCCTGTACTACAGCCCGGATCTGCGGGAAGGCGTCGCTGCGACGCTCGAGAAGCGCGAGCCGCGCTACAACCGCGCCGACGGGGGGACGCAGCCGTGAGGCTGGGGGTCCGGTTGCCCTACCACTGCGCCGGCGTGGCAGGGGAGCAGCTCACCGCCGTGGCCGTCGCCGCGGAGGACGCCGGGATGCACTCCGGATGGGTCGCCGACCACGTCGTCCTCCCAGCCGGCGCGGTGCGCAGCACCACCTCGTCCACGCCGGACGGGCGCTACCCGCGTCCGATGGACGAGACCACACTCGAGTCCTGGACCACGCTCACGTGGGCCGCGGCCGTCACGAGTCGGCTCGTCCTGGGCGTCGGCGTGTGCGTGCTGCCGTACCGCAACCCGCTCGTGCTGGCCAAGACCGTCGCCACGCTCGACGTGCTCTCCGGCGGGCGAGTGTGGTGCGGAGCCGGGATCGGCTGGCTGCGCGAGGAGTTCGACGCGCTCGGCGTGCCGTTCCGGGGGCGGCGGGCGCGCGGCGAGGACACGATCGCGCTGATGCGGCGCTGTTTCGCCTCCTCGCCGGTCCGGTTCCGCGGCGAGACGGTGACCGTCGCTGAGCCGGTGCACTTCGTCCCGCGCCCGGCTGCGCCGGTGCCATCCTGCTGGGCGGGCACTCCGAGCCCGCGATGCGCCGCGCGGCCACGATCGGCGACGGCTGGATCGGCCACGAGCTCATGCCGCCGGCGGCCGCCGCGACGCGCGTGCGGCTGGCAGGGCTCGCCGGCGGGGAGCTCCCGGCCGGCTTCCGGTACGTCGTCTCCCGGCTGATGAACCCGCCGGACCAACCGGGCGCCGACCCGCGCCGGCTCGACACCGGATCCGTCGCCGACCTTGCCGGCGTGCTCGCCGACTACGCGGACGCGGGCGTCGACGTGTTGCTGTGCGAGCCGTCGGTCCGCACGGTCGCCGCCCACCTGCAGCTGGTCGAGCGGGTCCACGAGGCCGGTGCACGGGTCGGCCTGTTGCAGACCGCCCGGTAGATCACCCATCCGCTCAGAGGAAGGCCGAGAGCATGCAACCGTCCCTGGAACGGCCGCTGAGGTTCGGCGTGTTCGTCCCGCCGCAGAACGTCGTCGGGCTGAACCCGACGCTCGCGATCCGCCGGGCCGTCGAGCTCGCCGTGCACCTGGACCAGCTCGGCTTCGACGAGATCTGGTTCGGCGAGCACCACTCCGGGGGCGCCGAGCTGGTCGCCTCGCCGGAGCTGATGATCGCCGCGGCGGCCGAGCGCACGCAGCGCATCCGGCTGGGCACCGGCGTGATCTCGCTGCCCTACCACCACCCGTTCCAGATCGCGGCCCGGATCGTCCAGCTCACCCACATGACCCGGGGGCGCGTGATGTTCGGCGCCGGCCCCGGCCAGCTCCCGACCGACGCCACGATGTTCGGCCTGGCCGCGACCCAGCTGCGCCCGCGCATGGAGGAGTCGCTGGACATCATCCTGCGCCTGCTCGCCGGCGAGACCGTCAGCCACAAGGCCGACTGGCTCACGCTGCAGGACGCCGTGCTGCAGCTCGCCCCGTTCGGCGGCGATCTCGAGGTGTCGGTCGTCGGGACGGTGTCGCCGTCCGGGCCGAAGCTGGCCGGCCGGCACGGGCTGGGCCTGCTCTCGCTCGCGGCCACCGACCCCGCGGGCAACGACCAGCTGCCCGTGCACTGGGGGATCGTGCAGGAGGAGGCCGCTCGCACCGGCCACACCGTCGACCGGAGCCGCTGGCGGCTGATGGGCCCGATGCACGTCGCCGAGACCGAGCGCGCGGCCAAGGACCAGTGCCGCCACGGCCTGCGCTGGCAGTACGCGTACCTCTCGCACATCTCGCCGTCCGCGATCCCCGTTCCGGACACGACCGACGAACTGGCGGACGTCCTCAACACGACCGGTCGCGGTGTGATCGGCACGCCGGACATGGCCGCCGCGCAGATCCAGCGGCTGGTCGACCGGTCCGGCGGCTTCGGCACCTACCTCTTCCAGGGCATCGACTTCGCGAACTGGGCCGACACCCTGCGGAGCTACGAGCTGTTCGCCGAGCAGGTCGTCCCGCGCTTCGACGGGTCGCTCGGCTCAGTGCTGACCTCCTACGAGCACGTGCTGGGGGAGAGCGACGCCAACCGCGCCGCCACCGCGGCGGCCCGGACCGCGGCATCGGAGCAGTGGAAGCGCGAGCGCGAGGCGGCGGGGTCGTGAGCCGGGCCGTGCTGCTCGTTCTCTCGAACCCGGTCGACGGCGCGAGGACGAGTACAACACGTGGTACAGCTACTACCACCTCGACGAGATCCTGGCGATCGACGGGTTCGTGCTCGCGCAGCGCTTCCGGCTCGTCGACGCCCGGATGACCCGCGACGCCCCGGCCGCGCCGTACCGGTACCTCGCGCTCTACGAGGTGGCCGACGGCGCGCTGGAGCGGGCCGACGCCGCGCTGTTCGATCTGGCCCGCCGAGAGCGCGCGGAGGCCCTCGCGGCGGGCAGGACCCCGAAGCTGGTCATGTCGCCCGCCATGGACCCGGACCTGCAGACCTGGTGGTTCGAGAGCGTGACCGACGTCGTCGAGTCGCAGCACCTGAGATAGGCGGGCGTCGCCGGCTCCGCGATCAGGCGCAGGCCGATCGCGGGCCGCACGGCGATGGACGGCCCGGCATCGAGCACGAACGCGGAAAGGTGCCGCGGGCTCTCCTCCGGCCCGACCTTCGGCTCCCGGTCCGGCCACTGCGCGGAGAGGTGCGGCAACGCACCGGACATGCCGGAACGCGGCGCGGACACCGAGGCGGACGTCGAGGGGGTTCGACACGCAGCGGCTGTGCATGCGCTCGGCCCCGCCAGGGAGCAGCGGGGCCGAGGTGAGGCCGGGCGGGTGCTAGTCCGGCAGGCCGAACCACGCGACCGGGCGGCGTTCGGTCTCCGCAGCGTCCGCCGGTCGGAACACGATCTCGGCGTCGCAGGTGTAGGCGTCCCATCCGCCGTCGGCGTCGGGCCAGAGCCGGGCCAGGAGCTGGACGTCGCCGGGGAGCTGCACCACGCCGACGGCGTAGGGCAGGTCGTCCTCGAACCCCGTCGGGGATCCGACGCGGTGCACGGCGAAGCTGTGCAGGACGCCGGTGGTCGGGGCGGCGACGAAGTCGAGGTCGTCGGCGTAGCAGAACGGGCACAGGTGCCGCGGGTACATGATGTTCCGGTCGCAGGCCTTGCAGTGCTGCACGACCAGCTCGCCGCGCCGGAGCGCCTCGTGGAACGGCCCGGTGAGGGCGTGCATCCCGGTCGCCTCGATCGTCCCGGTCATGCCGACACCCCCTCCAGAAGCAGGACCTGCGCGTCCATGTACGTCCCACCCGACCCGCCGCAGACCGCGCGGGCCGCCCCCTCGACCTGTCGGTCGCGGCCGGCCCGGCCGAGCAGCTGCCGCACCCCCTCGGTGAGCAGCGCCGTACCACCGCCGACGCCGGTGTGCCCGGCCGAGAGCAGACCTCCGTTGGTGTTCACCGGGAAGCGCCCGCCCGGCGAGAACTCGCCGGCGGCGAACATCCGGGCGGCTTCGCCCTTCGGCGCGAGGCCGAGGCCCTCCAGGCCGCTGGTGAGCACTGCGGCGTAGGAGTCGTAGATCTCGGCGAGGTCGGCGTCCTCGGGGCCCCAGCCCGCCGTCTCGTACGCCTCGACGGCGGCGTTCGCCCAGCCCAGAACGGCGAGGTCGCGCTCCTGCCCGATGCTGTAGTGCGAGACGCACCCACCAGACCCGGCGATGCGCACCCAGCGTTCCCGGCCCAGCCGACGGGCGTTGCCCTCGCTGGTCAGGACGAGCGCGCACGCGCCGTCGGCGAGCATCGGGCACTCCAGCGCCCGGATCGGATCGGTGATCATTTTCGATGCCAGGACCTGCTCGACCGTGAGTTCCTTGTCCCGGTACATCGCGTTGGGGTTGTGGCTCGCCCACTGCCGCAGCGCGACGCAGACCGACGCCATGTCGGCCGGTGTGGATCCGCTCGCGTGCATGTACCGGCGGGTGATGAGCGCGCCGACGGCGTTGAAGCTCAGCCCGGAAGCCTTCTCCCATTCCCGCGGGATCCCGTTGGCGGTCAGCATGTCGATCATGTCCTTGACCGGCGCCGAGCCCCACTTCTCGGCCTGCAACACCAGGACGTTGCGGGCGTGGCCGCTCGTGATCAGGCCGGCGGCGTCGCGAATCGTGTTGTCGCTGGTGGAACCGCCGGAGTGGACCATGTAGCTGCTCTTGGCCCGGCCGGCCAGGCCCAGCTCCTCCACCACCCGGGAGAACACGAGGTCGGCCTGGTCCGCGGGCGAGTGCAGGCACGGGATCAGCAGGATCGTGTCGATGTCGGGCATCGTGAGTCCGGCGTCGGCCACTGCGGCGACCGCGACCCGCACGAGGTCACCCATGAACGGGCGGTTCGGGTACCGGCCCGACGGCAGCTCGCCGCTCCCGATGAAGACGGGTTCGTCGTTCACCCCTGCTCCTGTGGAACGTCACGACGGGCGAGCAGGACCATGCGGAACCGCATGACCTCCTCGTCCTTCTGGTTGATCACGGTGTAGTCGATGCGCAAGGTCCCGTGGTGGGGTTTGCTGCCAGGGGCCGCCTCGGCGACCTCGGCCCGGACCCGGATGGTGTCCCCGGGCCGGACGGGTGCCAGCGCGCGCAGGCCTTGGCACTCCAGGAAGGCGATGATCGCATCGCCGAGGAAGCCGGAGAGCGCCACCAGCCCGACGGCGAAGCCGTAGGTCAGCGGGCCGTGCGCGACCCGCCCGCCGAACGGCGTCGCGCGGCAGTACTCCTCGTCGGTGTGCAGCGGGTAGTGGTCGCCGGTGAGTCCGGCGAACGTGGTGATGTCGCCGATGTCGACGGTCCGGCCCGCGGTCACCACGGCGTCGCCGACGGCGAAGTCGGCGAACGTGTGGCGCAGCCGGTTGAACGTCACGGGCGCGCTCACAGCGACAGCGCCGCGAGCGCCTCGTGCGTCAGACCGAGTGCCTGCTGGTCGTGGATCAGCCGTTTGATCTCGCGGGTCAGCAACACCCGGGCGTACCGGCGGGCGAGCGGCGGCTTGGCGGCGAGCCGGGCGGCGATCTCGCGGGCGCGGGGCAGCACCTGCTCGGGCGGGAGCACCTCGTTGACCACGCCGTACGCCAGCGCCTGGTCCGCGTCGAGGGTCTGCTCGGTGAGCAGGAAGTAGCGGCCGCGCTGCGGACCGAGCACGTGGGTCCAGCAGATGTGCGCGCCGTCGCCGGGGACGATCCCGTTCGCGAAGTGCGGTGCGTCGCAGAACACCGTGGTCGACGCGGCGATCGTGACGTCGGAGAGCACGGGGATCTCCGGGTGGATGGTCGCGGGGCCGTTGATCGCGGCGATCACCGGGACCTCGATGCCCATGAGGTTCTGCAGGAGCCGCTGGCCCTCGAAGACGATCTGCGACCAGTCCGCGGCGGTGCCGAGGCTGAAGCTGGTGAAGTCGATCTCGGAGCAGAAGGAGTCGCCGGCGCCGGTGAGCACGACGACCTTGTTCTCGGCGTCGCACGCGATGTCGGTGAAGCAGTAGGCCAGCTCGTCGTGCGCCCGGGCGGTCCAGACGAGGCTCTTGCCCTCGGTGTGCAGGGTGACCTGCAGGACGCCCGCGCTGTCGCGTTCGAGCCGGATGTTCTCGTACTTGGTCGCGTAGTCGTCGAACGACGGAGCGATCAACGCCATCGGAGTCGCCCTTCTCGTTGAACAAGCGTTTGTTGTGAAGGTAGCAGCCTGCTTCCGCCGGACACAAGGAGCGGGGGCTCAGGCTCGGTTGCGCAGCCCGTCGAGCAGGGAGTCGGCGATCCGGTCGGCGATCGCGTCCGGTGTGGCCGGACCGTCCGGCGAGAACCACTCCGGCGTCCAGTTGAGTGCGCCGAGCACACCCAGCACGGCCACCTTGACGTCCAACGTCGGACCGAAGACGCCCTGCTCGACGCCGGTCCGGACGGTGCGGGTGAAGAAGTTCTCGTAGTGCCGGCGCTTGGCGAGCAGCCGGGAGCGGTGCGGCTCGTCGAGGAAGCGCCACTGATGGAACACGATGAGCGTGCGGCCCGGGTTGTCGGCCACGATCCGCAGGTGCTCGCGGAAGATCGCGTGCAGGGCCTCACCGGGCGTCAGCCCGAGCGCGTCGACCCGGTCGGCCGCAGCGTTGAACCGGTCGACGCCGCCCTCGATGATCTCCAGCAGCACCGCGTCCTTGCTCTCGATGTGGGCGTAGAGGCTGCCCGGCAGGATCCCGACCGCCTTGGCGATGTCCCGCATCGTCGTGCCCGTGTACCCGCGTTCGCCGAACAGCCGGGTGGCGGCAGCGAAGATGGCGTCCCGCGGCGCCTGCTGGCCGGGCCGGGACGCGTTCCGGCCCGAGGCGTGCGAGGACGTCGTCATCGGGTGCTCCGTTCGGTGGGTGCGCACGGATCTAAACAAGTGTTTGTACGGTAGCACTTCCGGAGTTAGCCTCGGGGTCATGACCGACGTGACGGCAGCGGTGCCGCAGGGAGCGATCGCCATGGCCACCGCAGCGCAGACGCTGTGGGCGACCGCCCGGAGGGCGCCGGACCGGGCGTGCGTGACGGATCTCGACGCGCCCGGTGGGCCGGCCACGACGACGTACGCCGAGCTCGTCGAGCGGGTCGCGGCGTGGCCGGCGGCATGCGGGAATCGGGACTGCAGGCCGGCGACCGGGTCGCCCTCCTGCTGCCCAACGGTCTCGCGTACGTCGAGGCGTACCTCGGGGCGATCGCGGCGGGGCTCGTGGTCGTCCCGCTCAACGTCCGGCTCGTGCGCGAGGACTACCTGCACATGCTGGCCGACTCGGGGAGCCGGCTGCTCGTGACCAGCGGCGAGTTCACACGGCGGGTGCCCGGGCTGCTCGACGTGCCGGGACTGACGGTGCTGCACGTCGACCAGGGCGACCTCGACGACGTGCGGGTCGGCGCAGTGCCGCTCGGGGAGCCGTCGACCGGCGAGGCCGAGGCGCCGGCGAGCCTGATGTACACCAGCGGGACCACCGGCGCTCCCAAGGCGGTGGTGCTGACCCACCGCTCCTGGGCGCGGGTGGCGGACCGGACCGAGCAGGTGCTCGGGTTCGCCGACGACGAGGTGATCCTGCACGCCGCCCCGCTCACCCACGGCGCCGGCTTCCTGCTGCTCCCCACGCTGCGCCGGGGCGGCCACAACCTCCTGGTACGCGGCTACGACGCGGCCCGCACGGTGGCGATCGTCGAGGAGCACGGCGTGACCGGCGCGTTCCTGGTGCCGTCCATGATCCGGATGCTGCTCGACGCGTTGCCCGCCGCCTGGACACCGCCGCCGACGTTGCGCCGGCTCTACTACGCGGGCTCGCCGATCGACGCGGACACGATGCGTGAGGCCGTCCTGCGGTTCGACGGCCGGCTCCTGCAGTCGTTCGCGCAGATGGAGTCGCCGATGTTCTTCACGGTGCTCGACGAGGCGGACCACCGCCGCGTGCTGGCGGATCCCGACTCCTCGCTCGTCCGCTCGGCCGGTCGGGTGCTGCCCGGCGTCGAGCTGCGCGTCACAGCGGACGACGGCACCGAGCTTCCCGTCGGGGAGGCGGGGGAGATCCTCGCCCGGGCCCCGCAGACGATGGCCGGCTACTGGAACCGTCCGGAGGCCACTGCCGAGGCGCTGGCCGGCGGTTGGCTGCACACCGGCGACGTCGGCCATCTCAACGAGGACGGCTACCTGTACATCGTCGACCGCAAGAAGGACATGATCGTGACGGGCGGGTCCAACGTGTACGCCCGCGAGGTGGAGGACGTCCTGCTGCGGCTCCCGCAGGTCGCCGATGCGGCGGTGGTCGGGCTGCCGGACCGGATCTGGGGCGAGGCGGTCACCGCGGTTGTCGTGCCGGTGGGCTCGGACCGGGACGACGAGGCCGTCATCGCCGGCTGCCGGGCGGCGCTGGCCGGGTACCGGGTCCCGAAACGGGTGGTCTGGGTGGACGCGCTGCCGCGCAACGCCTACGGCAAGGTCCTCAAGCGACAGCTGCGCGCCCGGTTCGGGAGCTGACCAGCAGGTGCTTCTGCACCCGCCCGGTCGCCGTGACCGGGAGCTCTGCGGCCGTGGTGAACACGAAAGCCGCGGGCACCTTGTAGCGGGCCAGCCGCGCCCGGCAGTGCTCCACCAGCTCGTCGCGGGTCGGCGCGGTGCCGCGGGGAACCACCCACGCGCACCCGACCTCGCCCATCAGCTCGTCGGGCACGCCGGCGACGTGTGCTTCGGCCACCCCGGGGTGCTCGGCGAGCACCCGTTCCACCTCACCGGGCGCCACCAGCTCGCCCCCACAGCGGTAGCTCTCCTTGCTGCGGCCGGTCAGCGTCAGGTACCCGTCCTCGTCGATCCGGCCGAGGTCGCCGGTGCGCAGCCAGCCGTCGGCCGTGAACAGGGCGGCGGTCTCGGCCGGCTTGCGGTAGTAGCCCGTGGTGACGATCGGGCCGCGGACGACGAGCTCGCCGATCATGCCGGGCGGGAGCCGCTGCCCCGTCGCGGGGTCGAGGACGGCGTACTCGGCGAGCGTGCCGCCGAGCGCCGGGTCACCGGCCACTCCCGCGGGCTTCGGCGCCCCGTTCGTGGCCAGCCGGGTGTCGGGGTCGCCAGGGCGGGTGCAGACGGTGGAGGCCGTGGTCTCGGTCTGGCCGTACGCCGTGAACAGCTCGTCGACGCCGAGGGCCTCCCGCATCTGCGCCCACATCTGCGGCTGGTGCGCGGCGCCCGAGGAGAACATCGTGCGCAGGGACGAGAGGTCGTACCGGCCCTCCCACGCGGCGGCGAGCACCTGCGTGGTCATCGCCGGCACGCAGATCAGCTCGTCGATCCGGTGTCTGCCGACGTCGCGGAGCACACGGACGGCATCGAACCCGGCGTGCGGGCACACTGCGCCGCCGGCGAACAGCGTGGCGAGCAGCCCTTCGACGTAACCGAAGACGTGGTGGAGCGGGAGCGCGAACAGGATTCGCCGGCCGTCGCCGAAGGCGCGGGTGTACGCACTCGCGTACGCCGTGCGCAGCACCGCGTCGTGCCGCAGCAGCACGCCCTTCGGGTCGCCTGTCGTCCCGGACGTGTAGACGAGGTCCGCGTCGCGAACGGGTCGGCGGCGGCGGTCAGCCGCCCGACCTCGGTGTCGGGCACCGTCGCGCCCCGCGCCAGCAACCCGTCGAGCGGCGTCCCGCGGGCCGTTGCACCGGCGATCACGACCTCCCGCAGCGCCGGGGGTGCCGCGTCGCGGAGCCGGTCGAGCGCAGCACGGTGGTCGACGTCGCGGAACCGGTCGACGATGACCAGCACCGCCGCGTCCGACTGCGCGAGGACGTAGCGCAGCTCCTCGTGGCGAAGCCGGACGTCGACCGGGACGCACACAGCGCCCACCCGGGCCACCGCGAACCGCAGCGCGACGCGTCCGGTGAGTTCGGCAGGCCGAGCGCCACGTGCCCGCCGGGGCGCACGCCCAGTGCCACGAGGCCGGCGGCGAGGCGGGTGGACCGCTGTGCCACGTCCCGGTAGGTGAGCGGCGCGCCGTCGGTGAGCAACAGCGGCCGGTCCGGGTGCAGAGCCGCGGCGGCGTCGAGGAGCTGCGCGGTGGTCCGCGGGACCCAGTGCCCCGTGCGTGCGTCGAGCGCGGCGCGGCGGTCGTCGGCGGTTGTCGGCAGCATTGTCGACACACCTCGTCTCCGGCGGCGGGGCCTCGGGCCTTCGGCGGCGGGGCGCCGTTGCCCCGGCCACCGACGGCGCTCAGTTGTACTTCGCCAGGACCCCGCGTCCACCGGCAAAGTGACGCCCGTCACGTATCTGGACTCGTCCGACGCCAGCCATGCGACCGCATGGGAGATGTCGCGAGGCTCCATCCAGGGGATCGGCAGCAGGTTCATCGCCGTGAACGTGTCGCCGAAGTCCGCGACCGTCGGGTTCTCGACGCCCGGTGCGAACGCGCTCCAGATCGCCTCGTTCTGGATCATCTTCGTGTTCGTCGAGCTGGGGTGAACCGTGTTGGCCCGGATGAAGTGCGGCGCCAGCTCGTTCGCGAGCGAGCGCATCAGCCCGACGACGGCGTGCTTGCCCATGTTGTAGTGCACCTGGTTGGGGAAACCGCGCATGCCGGCCGTCGAGCTGACGATGACGATCGACCCACCTGTGCCCTGCTCGATCATGATCGGGACCGCCGCCTTGCACGTGTTGTACGGCCCGTGCATCTGCACGTCGATCATGTCGTGGTACATCTCGTCGGTCATGTCGACGAACGAGGCCGACGACCAGATCCCGGCGTCGCGACGACGACGTCGAGCCGGCCGAGCTCGGCCACGCCGACAGTCACGGCCTCGGTGATCGCGGCGCGGTCGCGCACGTCCGCCGGGTGCGCGACGATCCGTCGGTCGAGCTGCTCCACCAGCTTCGCGGTCTCCGCGAGGTCCGCCTCGCCCGCCAGCTCGTAGGGGACGCTGGCGATCGGCGCACAGATGTCGACCGCGATGACGTCGGCGCCCTCCTCGGCCAGCCGCACCGCGTGCGCCCGGCCCTGCCCGCGGGCCGCCCCAGTGACCAGGGCGACCTTCCCGTCCAGCTTGCCCATGCCGCTCCCATCGTTAAACAACTGTTTGTTCGGGCGAGGGTAGGGGTGCCTGTCGACGAGTGTCAACGGTCACACCGGGTAGGTCAGCCCTGCCCGTGCACGGTCAGCCCGCCGTCCACCACGAGTGTCTGCCCCGTGACGTACGCGGCGTCCGGCGAGGCGAGGAACGCGATGACCGAGGCCACCTCCTCCGGCCGGCAGAGCCGGCCCAGCGGGACCCGCGCCGACAGCTCGGCGACCCGCTCCGGGCCCATCCGCTCGTCGAACCCGGCAGTGCGCACGTAGCCGGGCGCGACGGCATTGACGCGGATGCCCAGCCCGGCCCACTCGACGGCCAGCACCCGGGTCAGCGCCGACACGCCCGCCTTGGCCGCGCCGTACCCGGCTCGCCCGGCCATGCCGCTGGTCGCGGCGACGGACGCCATGTTGACCACGCTCGGCGCCGCCGACCTGCCCAGCGCCGGCAGTGCGGCCCGGCAACAGCGCACCGCGCTGCCGAGGTTGACCTCCAGTGCAGCGGCCCACGCGTCGTCGGTGAGGGACGCGACCGGCGTGGAGGACGGGAGTCCTGCGTTGTTGACGAGCGCGTCGATCCGGCCGAACCGCTGGTCGGTCGCCGCGCCATCGCCTCGACCGCGGCGGTGTCGGTCACGTCCGCCGTGAGCGCGAGCGAGCCGGTCCCGGCCGGGTCGAGGGCGCGGCGTTCGCGCTCGGCACGCCCACCGTCGAGGTCGGCGAGCACGACCGCCCACCCGCGGTGCCACAGCAGCGTCGCCGTGGCGAGCCCGATCCCGTTGGCGGCGCCGGTGACCACGGCGACCCGGGCGCGTCCGAGCACACCCCGCGCGTTCTCGAACAAGTGTTCGTTCCTTCCGCTCAACTGCCGGTCATCTCGACAGTAGCAACTACAAACAAATGTTTGCTTTGACGCCTCGACGGACGTAGCGTCGCAGCACCCGACGACATCGACGCCGACGGACCGGAAGGCGGAGACCAGCGTTGAGCAGCGCGAGCACGTTCAGCGGACTGCGCGTCCTCGAGCTCACGACCACGATCGCGGGCCCGTACGCGGCCATGATCCTGGCCGACCTCGGAGCCGACGTGATCAAGGTGGAGCGGCCGGGCGGCGGCGACGACGCGCGGAGCATGCCGCCTCACCGCGGCACGGGCCCCGACGCGGAGAGCGCCGTGTTCCACGCGGTCAACCGGAACAAGCGCAGCGCCGTGCTCGACCTCAAGACCGTCGATGGTCGGGAGGCCTTCATGCGCCTCGCCGATGGAGCGGACGTGGTGGTGCAGAGCTACCGGCCCGGTGCGGCCGACAAGCTCGGGGTCGGCTTCGCCGACGTACACGCGCGCAACCCGCGGGCGGTCTACTGCTCGGTGTCGGCGTTCGGCACGTCCGGTGCTGCGGCCGGCCTCCCCGGCTACGACCCCTTGATCCAGGCGTTCACGGGGATGATGAGCATGACCGGGGAGCCGGGCGGTGCGCCGGTCCGGGTCGCGCCCTCGCTGACCGACCTCACCACCGGCATGTGGGCGGCCATCGCGATCATGGCGGCGCTGCACCGCCGGGACCGCACCGGGGTGGGTGAGCACGTCGAGTCGACCCTCGTCGACAGCGGCTACGCCCTGCTCTGCCACCAGATCGTCGGGATGTTCGCGACCGGGGAGGTGCCGGGCCCTCTCGGGTCGGCGTCGCCGATCACCGCCCCCTACGAGAGCTTCGCGACGTCCGACGGCCGGGTCATGATCGCGGCGGGCAACGACGGCCTGTTCGCCCGGCTCGCTGCGGCACTCGGTATGCCGGAGCTGACGGCAGACTCGCGGTTCGCCGGTTCGGCCGCCCGCGTGCGCAACCGCGATCCGCTGCACGCCGCCGTGCAGACCGGGGTCGGGGCACTGACCACACAGGAGTGCGTGGCGCGGCTGCGCGCGGCGAAGGTGCCCGTCGGGCCCGTCCACGACCTGCGGGAGGCCGTGGAGCACCCGGTCGCGGCCGACCGCCACGTCCTGCTCCGGTCGCACCCGCGAACGGGCCGGAGCCGGACCTGCCGCTCGTCCGGCTGCCGTCGCGACCTGGACGCCGTCCACCGGCCGCCGCCGCGGCTCGGCGAGCACACCGAGGCCGTGTTGCGCGAGGCGGGCTTCGGAACGGACGAGATCACGCGGCTGCGCGCGCCCGCCAGGGCATGAGACCGACGACGGGAAGGAGGCACGCCGCGATGACGCGACTGCTCAGAGGACTCGGGGTACCGACGGCCGCCGCACTGCTCGCCGGCCTGCTCGCGGCCTGCGGAGGTGGCGGGCCGGAACCGGCCGCACAGGTCGTCGCGATCCCGCCGCAGCTGCAGCCGGTGTACGAGGCGGCGAGGTCCGAGCCGCCGCTCACCTGGTACAGCTCGCAGGACCCGGCGCTGAACGACGCCGTCGTCGCGGCGTTCCACACGCAGTACCCGGACGTGACGGTCGAGTCGCTTCGGCTGGCCACCGGTGCTCTCGCCACCCGCTACGCCCAGGAACGCCAGGCCGGTGCCGTGACGGCCGGGCTGGTCACCCTCGCGGACCCGAACTTCGTCGAGGAAGGGCTGGCCGCCGGGTGGTTCGAGACGTTCGACAAGTCGGCGTCACCCGGCCTGGCCCGCCTGCCCGACCGCTTCTTCGACCGGGGTGTCGCCACGACGGGAATCAACGTGCTGGGCATCGCCTACAACACCCAGCAGGTGCCGGACCCGCCCCGGACCTGGCAGGACGTGCTCGCGCCGCAGTACCGCGGGCACCTGCTGCTGGGCGACCCGCGCAACGTCCCGTCCTACCTCGCACTCGGTCGCATCCTCGACGAGCAGGTGGACCAGGGTTTCCTGGCGTCGGTCGCGGGGCAGCAGCCGACGCTCGTCGACAGCATGGTGCCCGGCACGCAACAACTGGCCGCCGGCGAGGCGGCGCTCGCGGTGCCGAACGTGCTCTCGGTCGTCGCGCCGCTGAAGGAGAAGGGCGCGCCGATCGACTTCGTCGTGCCGGAGCCGACCACCGGCAACGAGTTCGCGACGATGATCTCCGCGGGTGGGGCCAGTCCGAACACCGCGGAGCTGCTCTACGACTTCCTGCTCACCGACGCCGGCCAGCAGGCGTTCAACGGCTCGACCGGCTCGTCCCCGATCGGCGCGATCGGGACCACGGCGCCACTGCCCGCCGGCTACGTCGACCCGGCGATCCGCGACCTGCCCGCTGTCCGGGGCGAGCTGCTCGCCCAGCTCGGACTCGGCTGATGGGCGTGCCCGCCTCGCTGGTGGTCCCCGGTGCCGCCGCGGTACCGGAGACCCGGCCGCGCATCGCCGTCCGCGGGCTCACCAAGCGGTTCCGCCGCCGGGACGGCACCCAGGTCAACGCCGTGGACGGGATCGACCTCGACGTCGCCGAGGGCGAGTTCCTCGTGCTGCTCGGCCCGAGCGGGTGCGGCAAGACGACGCTGCTGCGGGTCCTCGCGGGCCTGGAGGAGGTGGACGCCGGGCGCGTCGAGCTCGACGGGCGCGTGGTCGACGACCCGGCCGTCCGGGTCTGCGTCCCGACCGAGCGCCGCGGGCTCAGCATGATGTTCCAGTCCTACGCGCTGTGGCCGCACATGACGGTCGCGGAGAACGTCGCCTACCCGCTCACCACCCGCCGGGTGCGCCGGGCCGAGCGCGCCGCCCGCGTCCGACGGGTGCTCGACGTCGTCGGCATCGGACCGCTCGCCGGGCAGTACCCCGGCCAGCTCAGCGGGGGCCAGCAGCAGCGGGTCGCGCTGGCCCGGGCGCTCGTCGCGGGCGACGGGGTCGTGCTGTTCGACGAGCCGCTCTCCAACGTCGACGCGAAGGTCCGCGAACAGCTGCGGACCGAGATCGCCCGGCTGCACCGCGAGCTCGGCTTCACGGCCGTCTACGTCACGCACGACCAGGAGGAGGCGCTGACGCTCGCGACCCGGCTGCTCGTGCTGCGCGACGGCCGGATCGCGCAGTCGGCGTCGCCGCGTGAGGTTTACACCCGACCGGCCGACCTCGGGGTGGCCCGGTTCATGGGAGCCGGCAACGAGATCCCCGGGATGCTGCGGGCGGCGTCGTGGTCACCGCAGTGGGCGAGATGGCAGTGGGCGAGATCGCGCCGGGCGAGATGCTCGGCGGCGGCCTCCCGGCCGCCGCAGCCGACGGGACGCCCGTGGTCGCGTTCAGCCGGCCCGAGCACTGGCGCTTCGTCGCCGACGGCTACCGCGGGAAGCTCGTGACCAGCACGTTCCTCGGCTCGTGCACCGACCACACGGTGGAGCTCGCGGACGGGGTCACGGTGCGGGTGCGGACGCTCGGCACGGGCGGGCCGGCGGTCGGCGAGGAGGTCGTCGCCGGGGGTCGCGCCGGAGCACGTGCTCCTGCTCGCGGGGGAGCGGTCGTGAGCCGCACGCCGTTCGGGATCGCGGTCGGCGTGCTCGGCGCGTTCGTGGTCGTCGTGGTGGCTACCCGCTGCTCGCGATGGGCGTGGGGATCGTCGGCGACGGCCCGGCGTTCGGTGCGGCCGCGGCGGCGGTGCTCTCCGCGCCGACCTTGCTGCCGATGCTCGGCAACACCGCGATCGTCCTGGGGACGAGCACGGCACTGGCGGTTGTCGTCGCGACGCTGTTCGCCTGGCTCTCGGAACGGACGACCGCGCGGGCCGGCTGGCTCGCCGGTGTGCTCCCGGTGGTGTCGCTGCTCGTCCCGTCGATCGCCGGGGCCATCGGGTGGGTGCTTCTGGCGTCGCCGCGCGCGGGGTTCCTGAACGTGGCGCTCGCCGACCTCGGCGTGCCGCTGGTGCTCGACGTTTTCAGCTGGCCGGGGCTGGTGCTCGTCTACACGCTCTACCTGGTGCCGCAGGTCTACCTGCCGGTCTCGGCGGCCCTGGCCGAGCTGGACCCGGCACTCGAGGAAGCGGCGCGGGTCGGCGGGCGCGGGCCGGTGCGAACCCTCATCACCGTCACGCTCTCCGCTGTCCGGCCGGCGATCCTTTCGGGCGCGCTGCTGGCGCTCGTCTACGGGGTCGCGCTCTTCTCGGTGCCGCTGATCATCGGCACCCAGGCCCGGATCGACATCCTCAGTGTCGAGATCGTGCGGCTGCTCACCACCGAGTTCCCGCCGCGGCTGCCGGAGGCGATCGTGCTGTCGGTTGTCGTTCTGCTGGTCCTCGGCGCGGCCTGGGCGGTGAACGCGCGGGTCGTGCGCGGTGGCCGGTTCGCCACGATCAGCGGGCGCGCGGCCGCGGGCCGACGGCTGCGGCTCGGCCGCGCCCCGACCGTGGTGCCCGAGCCGGCATGGCCGTCTATCTGCTGGTGGCGTGCGTCCTGCCGCTCGCGGCGCTGGTGCTCGTCTCCCTGCAGGGGTTCTGGTCGGGCCGGGTGACCACCCCGCTCTCGCTGGAGAACTACGCCGACATCTTCTCGGGTGCCGGGACGACGTTCGCGGGGCTGCGCAACAGCGTGCTGCTCGGCGTCGGCTGTGCGTTCGCGGGCATCGCGGTGGCCGTGCTCCTGGCCTGGCGGATCGGCCGGGGCGGGCGTTGGGCCCGGGTGCTGGACGCGACCACCAAGCTCCCGGGCGCGCTCTCACACGTCGTCGTCGCGGTCGCGCTGGTGGCGGCGTTCGCGGGCCCGCCGTTGGCGCTCGGTGGCTCGCTGGTGCTGCTGGTCGCTGCCTACCTCGTGCTCTACCTGCCGCAGCGACGCTGAGCGCCCAGTCCGCGTTCGCGCTCGTCGGGCGGGAGCTCACGGAGGCGTCGCTGGTGGCCGGCGAGAGCGCGGGCGGCACGCTGCGCCGGATCTCGCTCCCGCTGATGACCCGCGGGCTCGTCGCCGGGTGGGTGTTCCTGTTCGTGCTCGTCGTCGGGGACATCACGGCGTCCGCGATCCTCGCGAGCACGCGCAGCCCGGTGGTCGGGTTCGTGATCCTCGGGCTCTTCCAGAACGGGACGTACCCGGCGCTCGCGGCGCTCGGCGCGATCATCACGGTGGTGTCGACGGCGGTCGTGCTCGCCGCGCTGGCCGTGCGGCGGCGGGCATGAGGGCCCGCTCAGGCGCGGATGCCGGCCAGCGCCACGCCCGCGACCTCGTCGGCGATCTCCTCGGCGCTCAGCGCTCCGGTGGGCGAGTACCACTCCGACGCGTTGTTGAGCATCCCGATCAGCGCCAGCACGACCACGCGCGGCTGCGGAGCTGCCGGAACTCACCGCGCCGCACGCCGTCGCGGACGATCTCGACGAACAGGTCCTCGTAGCGCTGGCGCATCGCGATCACGCGGCCCTGGTTCTCCGGGGAGAGGTAGGTCCACTGGTGGAACGCCACCCGGGTCTGCTCCCGGGTGCGCCCCAGCACGGCGAAGTGCGCCTGTATGGCCGCCCGCAGCCGTTCCGGAGCGGGTTCATCGGTGTCCGCGGCGGGGCCGATCGCGTCCAGGTAGTTCTCGATGCCCCTCTCGACGATGCGCAGCAGCAGCTCCTCCTTGCCGCTGATGTGCACGTAGAGGCTGCCCGGGAGCAGTCCGACCGCGTCACCGATGTCGCGCATGCCGATCACCGGATAGGTCTTCTCGCTGAACAGGCGGATGGCCTCCTGCTCGATCTGCTCCGCCGACACCGGGCCGGAGCCACGCGCACGGCGCTGACCGCGTGCAGTTGCCACCGAGTCGTCTCCTCCCCGCATCCCGTCCTGAATGGTCGCACGTCCGGCGGCGCCGCGCGCGACGCATCGAGCCAGCCAGACCGACCCGTCCGATCGAGGAGTGAGGTTCCGTGGATTTCCGGTTCACCGACGAGCAGCAGCTGTGGTGGGACACGCTGACGACCTTCATGGAGAAGGAGGTCGGCCGTGACTACATCCGCAAGCACGACGAATCCCGGGAGTTCCCCGAGGACGCCTACCGGAAGTTCGCCGACCGCGGCTGGCTCGGCCTGCTCGTCCCGGAGGCGGAGGGCGGCCTCGGTGCCGACCCGGTGATGTACGCGATCTTCTGCGAGGTGATCGCGAAGTACAGCCTCGACTTCGCGGCCGCGATCATGACCTCGATGTTCACCGCGACGAACATCGCCAACCACGGGACCGACGCGCAGAAGGCCGAGTACCTGCCCGGATTCCTCTCCGGCGATGTCAAATTCAGCGTCTCGATCACCGAGCCGGGTGCCGGGTCGGACGCCGCGGGCATCGAGACCAAGGCCGTCCTGCGGGACGGGAACTGGGTACTCAACGGCAACAAGGTGTTCTGCTCCGGCGCGCACCTGCCCGGCACGGTGATCACCGTCCTCGCCCGGACCAGCCCCGACCGGCACCGCGGGATGAGTCTGATCCTCGTGCCCAACACGACCGAGGGCGTCGACGTCCGCAAGCTCAACACGATCGTCCGGCGCAGCTCGGCACCACCGAGATCTTCCTGACCGACGCGGCGGTGCCCGAGACCAACATCATCGGCGAGCCCGGCCAGGGCTGGGCCTACATCGGCGAGCACCTCGAGTGGGAGCGCCTCAGCCTGGCCGCGACGTATGTCGGGAACGCCCGGACCGCGCTCGACGACACGATCGAGTACACGAAGGACCGCACCCAGTTCGGTCGCCGGCTGTCGTCGTTCCAGGTGCTCAAACACCGGATGGCCGAGCGGGAGACCGAGGTGAACGCGGCCCGCCTGCTCGTCTACAGCGCCGCGACCAAGCTCGCCCGTGGCGAGCGTGCGCTCAAGGACGTCTCGATGGCCAAGGTGTACGCCGCGGACGTCGCGTACCGCTGCGCCTTCGACGGGATGCAGGCGCTCGGCGGCTACGCGCAGCTGCCCGAGTACGACATGGAGCGCTACTTCCGCGAAGCCAAGCACGCCATGGTCGGCGGCGGCACCAACGAGATCCAGCGCAGCATCATCGCCAAGGAGATGGGCCTGTAGCGGACGCGTGCCCCGACCTCGCCCATCCGGTCGCAACGCAGGAAAGCCGAGGCACCCCGTGATCGTCCGACTGAGCGCCGCCGGTGTCGCCGTGCAGGACGTCGATGACCTCGCTCGCCTGCACGTGCGAACCGACCTCGACGCGGATGGTCTGTCCGCAGCCCTCGAGACCACGGGTTTCGGAGAGCCGGTCGACGACGACACCGTCCTGCTGCACGTCGAGGCGTTGCGTTCGCGCGCGGTGCTCCTCACCGTTGCCTCCGACTGGGAGGCTCGCTGGACCGAGATGCTCGCCTACGCCGAGCGCAAGGGCTGGATCTCCAAGGACGGCCGATCTGTCCAGGTCCACGTGGAGCGCTGACGTACGGGCAAGCCTCGGCGACGCGTGAGGTGATCCCGTCGTCGCCGGGCCCGCCTCGGCTGCCATCGACATCCTCGTCGCTGCGCACCGCGAGGACGCCGACGCCTGTGTCCTGCACCGGCAGGACCTGCCCGAGGACGCGGCCTTGCACGCGCTCGCTGCCGCGCTCTGCCACGCCGCGGCGGTGACGCTCCCGCTCGGCGCGGGCCGCGCCGCCGTCATCGAAGCGCTGGCCTTTCGCCTCGGCCCGCTCACCGTGCTGGAGATCGCCCACGGCCCGGACCGGGTGGAAGCGCTCGTGGTTCCCGCCGGTCAGGCCGCACCAGCGGGCGCGCGACCTGGCACGGCGGGACACTCGCCGACCCAAACATCGATCCGAACGCAGACCTGAACGGAGTCCGGCGATGTGCTTCACGGTGAAGTCCATCGACGACGTGCGCTGGCTCGTCGTCGCCACCCGGGGTCTGTCCGGGCTCTCGGACGTGCCCTTGTCGATCACGAAGGCGTGCCGGCGGATGATCGGGCTCGTCGAGACTGACATGGCCGCGATCGCTCTGTACGACGGCGCCGACACGCTCGTCGTGGCCGCGTCGGAGGGTGGCACTGCACTGGCCGGGATCCGCCTGCCACGTGGCTCGGGGCTGGGCTGGCGCGCCCTGCAGCGGTCGATGCCCGCGACCACCGGCAAGGGCGTGCCGAGGAGGAGCCCGCGGGCACGGCGTTGGTTGGCGTGGCTTCGGCGAAGACCGAAGCGAGCTCGCGCCACCACTCCGCGCGCCGGGAGCGGGGCAGGAAGGGCCCGCACGAGCCGCAGGATCGGGGCGGACAGGGAGGCGAACTGTTGACCGTCCGTGCGACACGCCCCTTCTGATACGTCGACGGGCAACCGTCGTGGCTCAGCGCGTTGCACTCCGGTGGTGCGCTCTGCCGACACATCTGTGATTTCACTACGCATTGTCACCGAATAGCTGGCTTCGGCGACCCGGAGCATCGGTAACGGACGGTCATTCCGGTACGCTGCAGCGATCATGAACACCTGCGGTCGTCGTCGGAGCCGAACCGGGTGCTCGCTTGAACACTGCGAATGCGCCACCCGTCACTGACACACTGGTCGCGGCGACCGGCGCGTGACGCTCTGGAACGCGGGGAGAGCGATGACCGAAAATCGAGATTACTTCCGCGAGCGGGTTGCCGTGGTCACAGGCGCTGGTTCCGGAATCGGCCGAGCTCTCGCGATTCGTCTGGCGGGCCGCGGCGCACATCTTGCACTCTCGGACATGAACGTCCAAGCCGTCAGTGAGACCGCGAGATATGCCGAAAGATCGGAGGCACAGTCCATGACGAGGGGCTCGACGTCACCGATCGAGAGGCCGTCATCGCGTACGCCCACAATACTCAATCCCGCTTCTCCGGCGTCGATCTCGTGTTCGCCGTGGCCGGCGTCATCCACACCGGCCGCCTCGTCGACTCCGAATTCTCCGACATCGAGCGAGTCATCAACACAAACCTGTGGGGTGTGGTCAATGCCACGAAGGCGTTCCTGCCTCTCGTCATCGGCCGCCCGCGCGGTCATGTCGTGACCGTGTCGAGTGCATTCGGTCTGATCGCAGCACCGTACTACAGCGCATACAACGCATCGAAGTTCGCGGTCCGCGGCTTCACGGAGTCGATCCGGCAAGAGATGAAGGCGGACGGTCATTCGGTTACGGTGACCGGGGTGTACCCCGGGGGTGTGCGAACCGCGATTCTTCGCAACGGCTCGTTCGCGCGACCAGAAGACAGGGCGAAGGTGGTCGAAGAGTTTGAGCAGCGCGTGGCGCGTACTGACGCAGACGAAGCGGCGAAGACGATCATTCGAGGTGTCGAGCGCGGTCGCGCTCAGGTTCTCGTCGGAGTGGACGCTCATGTGGTCGAGTTGCTACGGCGCTTCCTGGGAAGCGCCTATCAGGATCTGATTCCGTCGGTTCGGAGCCGACGCGCGCGTTAGGGACGCGGTGCCGGGGCTGAACGCACGGCGACCACCGTCCGGGTGAGCGTTTCGGGCTGTACCCGGGCGAGGGCAGGGGACGGATCGAAGGGTCGGCGCCGGCTGGCCGGGTCAACGGGATGGAGGGTGAACGTGGCTGACCGGTGGTTGTTGATCGAGACGTTCGGCGGCCGGCGCGAGCCGACGGTGATTGGTGTCGGCAGCACGCCCAAGCGGATGGTGCCGCTCGCGTCGATTCTCGGCCGCGGCAGGTATCTCGACGACGTGCGTGCGGTCGTTGCGCGAGTGCTTGCCACCAAGCAAGCCGTCCGAGTCGACTCGGGCGACGGCCGCCGACTCCTCGTGGCGGATCCCTTGATCGCCTACTCCGGGCACATCCATGGCGTATACGCGTGGGTCGGGCCGTCCGGCACGAATCCGCCACCGCGAGACCCGGCCGGCGCCTGGTACTTCAATCTCACGACCGACAAGATCGGTGGATCCGACGATCTGCTCGACCTCTACGGCGTGCATCCGGACGACCGCCGCACCGAACGCGTCACGGCGGAGGCGTTCGGCCGGTTGATCACCAATGCCGACGAATCGGCCAGCCTTGCGCTGATCGTCCGCTCTGAGCCGGGCGCCGAGCACCAGGCGACGTGGACGGTCCGGCGTGACGACGGCGAATTGCGGGCCGCCAACTTCGCTCTCCGCGCCGTCGAGGAACTCGGGGCTGGCGGCAGACGAGAAACCGTTCTGCGCGGCATCACGCACGATATCGGACCGGCGGACAGCACGCCGAGCGCGCCCTCACGGATAGTCCTTGCACAGCAGGTCCTCGCCGCCGAGCGGGAAGCGGGAAGGTACCGTGCCATTGTCAACCTGCGTACTCTGACGCTCCTGCGATGGCTGGATGATCCCATGCCGGACATCGCATGGGAAAACGACGCCGCGTACCCGCCGGGAATTCACCGCGATGATCTGCCGCTGGCGAAGAAGATGTCGCGTGCCCTGGCGACCGATGCCCGGGTGGACGAGACGATCCGGCCTCATGTCTCCGGACGGCACGTGGGTTTCGGTCGAGGTGACCGCGCGGCTGATGCTGCTTGATCAGCACACGACTGCCGCGCTCGTCACCCTCTCGCGGGTCATCGACGAACCCCCCACTGAGTCGATCAGTAGATCGTAACGCCTAGCCATCCCAGCCCGTGACCGACGGTGAGATTCAGGTGTCATCCCACGAACGGCTCGGACTCATGGAACCGAGGTAAGCCGCTACTGCCGGTTACGACGCCGCGTCGAACCGCCGCGTCGAACCGACGCGTCAGGGAATCCGCTGAATCGAGCAAGCTCGCTGCCCTCAGGCGTCCTGTCGACGGGCCGTCACTGGTTGACGCGAGATTACTGCGTGATGAGTTCGACCAGTCCTATTGACCAGCGTCGAGGGCATGGATACGGTACCTGTCCATCCGCGCTGGGTGCGTGGATTGGGTTGGCTCTGGTTCTCTCGGGCTGATCCCTGTCGCATAGCAGCTGCCGTCGATAGAGGCGGCCGCCTTGTCGTGACTGGGGAATCGTGTTCGAGAGAGAAGTATCGCATGAGCGTGAGCCGACCTGGTCGTCGGGCGCGGACGTCGAAATCGTTGAGGTCGGTCCGCGCGACGGCCTGCAGAACGAGCCGGTGGTGCTCAGCGCCGTGCAGCGCGCGGGTCTGATCGACCGGCTCAGTCGCACCGGACTGGGTCGCGTCGAGTGCGCATCGTTCGTCGACCGCCGGCGGTTGCCGCAAATGGCCGATGCCGAGACCGTTGTCGCCGTGGCGTCGGCCCTCACGGACGCCCCCGCCATCACGATCACCAGTCCGACAACGCGCCCCGACGCCACGCCTGCCGAGCCCAACCCCAGCGCACCTGGTCGAGACCGCCGACGCTACACAGATCGTGGCGTCGACGAGGCGCCCCGGCCGCCACGGCCTGTCGCGGACGCGGATACGGAGTCCGGTTCTCGGGGCTGGTGCTCAACCGGATCGGCTACGACCGGCTCTCGGCCACCAGCCTGACCGAGGCGCGGTTCGCCCTGGCCACCACCGACCCGTTCAACTGGCGCAACCAGGCGCGACCGTTGAGGAGTCGTTGCGTCCGCGGAGAACGTCATCGCCGCCGCGCACGCCGACGGCCGCACGATCGGCGTCCTGCTGGCCGCGTCCTTCGGCTGCCCGTTCGCCGGATGGGTCGATCCCGGCCGTGTCCTTGACTACGTCGCCCGCCTCTCCGCCGCCGACGAGATCATCCTCGCCGATTCCATCGGTGTCGCGACCCCCTCGCAGGTCCGCCGGCTCGTCACTGCCGCGCTCCGATCGGGCGATCGTGATCACCGCCCGCGGATCGGCATCCACCTGCGTAATGCCCGGAACTCCGGCTACGCATCTGCGCTCGCCGCTCTGGACGCCGGCGTGCAGTCGCTCGACGCCTCGGTCGGTGGCATCGGCGGCTGCCCATTCGTGCCACAAGCCAGCGGGACCCTCGCGACCGAAGACCTGGTCTGGCTCCTCGAAGGAGAAGGTCTCGCGACCGGGATCGACCTTGACGCCCTCATCGAGCCGCGCACTGGACCTCGCGCTTGCTCGGCCGACCTCTGCCCGGCCGCATCCATCACCTCGACGGCTTCCCGCCGGCAGCAGCATCTCGACGCCGGCTTCTTCACCGGCTCCGGCACCAGGCCCGCCGCCGGCACCGTCCGCTCCCCAGCGCGTTCCGCCGGCCGTGGACACGGCCGGCGGAACGGCCTCCTCAAACCACCCTCCGGCCCCCGACAGCTCTGCACCCAGATCGCTGCAGTAGGCCAGTTGGTGCGCCTGCCGCCTGCTCCGGCGCAAGGACGCCGGCTCCCTGCGACGCGCTCCGGTCATACCACTTGTCGGCTACCGCCCTCACGAGCCGGCGCCGACCAGATCCAGAACTCGCGGCCGAGTAGCTCGCCCCAGAAGGACACGGTCCGGCCGCGACGAGGCCGTCTGGCCCGGAAAGGTGCCCCCCTACACCGGGTCGACGGCCTCACCCATGCCCATCCCTATCCCTGCGAAGGCGACGCCTGTATCGCCTCTCGTTTCCGCAAGACGAGAGATGCTCGCGTATTTGCGGATCCAGCGGTGCAACCGCGCCGGCGGCGCCGGTACAGGCCCTGGATCCCGGCCCCGCGCAACAGCCGGGCCACCCGCTTGTGGTTCAAGGTCAGGCCCAGCCAGAGGGTGAGTTCGGCGTGCACCCGCGGCCACCCGTAGGTGCCCCGGGACTCGGGGTGAGTTTTCTCGATGTGTTTGAGCAGCAACTCGTTCTCCTGCGCCCGGGCAGACGTCACGCCGGAGCGCCATTCGTGGTAGCCCTGGTGGTGCACGCCAAGCACCCGGCAGGTCACCGCGACGCTGTCTGTATCCAGCGTCGGCGAGTTCACGGACCAGCGGGAAACTACTTTGGGAGGATGTTCTCCTGGGCGAAGTAGGCGGCGGGGCGCTTGAGGATCTCGGTTTCGACCTCCAGCCGGCGCTTCTCCCGGCGCAGCTCGGCCAACTCGCGTTTCTCGTCACTGGTCAACCGCGACGAACTACCGCCGCCGTGCTCGTCGGCATCGGCCTGGGCCATCAGTTCCGCAGACACGACTCACTGATCGACAGCTGCTTGGCCAACGCGGCGACAGGCTGCTCGCCTTGGCGGGCCAACTCGACAGCTCGACGGCGGAACTCGGGCGGGTGGGGAGCGGGCACAGTGGCATCCTTCCCGGTCGCCGAAGCCACCGGCACACGGTGCCCCGTGTGCTAAGCGCAGAGAGTGAGCGGCCGGCGCGACGGACCGAGGTCCCGGTGATACCGGACGGCGGCCGGGCAGAGGCGGCAGGTCGGGACGGGCCAGGCTCGAAGTTGATCTCCGTTGGCGCACATCTGGCGCACATGAGGATGAAAAACGGCGGTTGACGCTGCGCGACGTCGGAAGACGTTCTCGCAGGTCAACCGCCGTTTCCGGGGTCTTACTGCCTGGTCGTCACGACCAGGGGATCACACGTCGTAGTACAGCGCGAACTCGTACGGGTGCGGGCGCAGCCGCAGCGGGTCGATCTCGTTCTCCCGCTTGTACGCGATCCAGGTCTCGATCAGGTCGGGCGTGAAGACGCCGCCCTCGAGCAGGTAGTCGTGGTCGGCCTCCAGCCGGTCGATCACGGCCGGCAGGCTGCCCGGCACCTGCGGGATGTCCTTGGCCTCCTCGGGCGGGAGCTCGTAGAGGTCCTTGTCGATCGGGGCCGGCGGCTCGATCTTGTTCTTGATGCCGTCGAGGCCGGCCATCATCATCGCCGCGAAGGCGAGGTACGGGTTGCCGGACGAGTCGGGGCAGCGGAACTCGATGCGCTTGGCCTTCGGGCTGTTGCCCGACAGCGGGATGCGGATGCAGGCCGAGCGGTTGCGGGCCGAGTAGACCAGGTTGACCGGCGCCTCGAAGCCCGGCACCAGGCGGTGGTACGAGTTCACCGTCGGGTTGGTGAAGGCCAGCAGGCTCGGCGCGTGGTGCAGCAGGCCGCCGACGAGTAGCGCGCGGTGTCGGACAGGCCGCCGTAGCCGGTCTCGTCGTGGAAGAGCGGCTGGCCGTCCTTCCAGAGCGACTGGTGCACGTGCATGCCCGAGCCGTTGCGCCGAAGAGCGGCTTCGGCATGAAGGTGGCCGTCTTGCCGTGCTGCCACGCCGTGTTCTTGACGAGGTACTTGAACAGCATGATGTCGTCGGCGGCGTGGAGCAGGGTGTTGAACTTGTAGTTGATCTCGGCCTGCCCGGCCGTGCCGACCTCGTGGTGCTCGCGCTCGACCGTGAAGCCGCTCGCGATCATGTTGCTGACGATGTCGGCGCGCAGGTCGGCGTAGTGGTCGACCGGCGGCACCGGGAAGTAGCCGCTCTTGTAGTTGATCTTGTAGCCGAGGTTGCCGCCCTGCTCCTCGCGCCCGGTGTTCCACCAGCCCTCGACCGAGTCGATGTGGTGGAAGGTCTCCTGCGGGTTCGAGCCGAAGCGGATCGAGTCGAAGATGTAGAACTCCGCCTCGGGGGCCATGAACGCGGTGTCCGCGACGCCGGACGCGGCCAGGTACTGCTCGGCCTTGCGGGCGACGTTGCGCGGGTCGCGGCTGTAGGGCTCGCCCGTGATCGGGTCGTGCACGAAGAAGTTGACGTTCAACGTCTTGTGCTTGCGGAACGGGTCGAGCCGGGCCGTGGCGGCGTCGGCGAAGAGCGCCATGTCGGACTCGTTGATGGCCTGGAAGCCGCGGACGGACGAGCCGTCGAACGCGGCACCGTTCTCCAGCAGGTCACCTGCGGTGGAGGCCGGGACGGTGAGGTGCTGCATCACTCCGGGGAGGTCGCAGAACCTGATGTCGACGTACTCGACACCCTCGTCCGAGATGTACTTCAGGACCTCTTCGGAGTTGCTGAACACCCACTGTCTCCTTCGAACGACACGTGGTCGGTAGGGACTGCATTTCGTCGGCGGCGACGCTATGGCTGTCGTGTTGCCCGGTGGTCACTCAGTCGTTTCACGGAGGTTAACTGGACCGCACGCGGGCAGGTCCGCGTCACACGACCTACGCTAGGTGACGTGGCCCGATGGATCGAGTCCTGGATGCCGGGAACGCCTGGTGGGGCGGCCGGCGGTAGGCCGGGCGGACATCCGGGCGAGCGGCTCGGCCTCCCGGCCGAAGGAGTGGGCTCCGTCGCGGGGTTCGGCCGCCGGGCCGCGGCGCTCGCCGTCGACTGGCTCGTCGCCTACGGTATCGCGCTGCTCGTCGCCGGGCCCGACCCGCAGGGCAACCCGCAGCTCGGCTGGATCATCCTCGGCCTGTGGTACCTGCTGACGGCCGTGCCCGTCGCGGTGTTCGGCGCGAGCGCCGGCATGACGGCGCTGGGCATCCGGGTGGCCCCGCTCGGCGGCGCGGCCGTGGTCGGCGTGCCGCGGGCGCTGCTGCGCACCGCGCTGGTCGCGCTGGTCCTGCCGCCGGTCTTCCGCGACGAGGACGGCCGCGGCTGGCACGACCTCGCCACCCGCACGGTGGTCGTGCGCACCCGGGCTTGACCCTTCCCGTAGGGGAGACCCGAGCGTTCCTGCCATGGAGACCACCACGTACACCCAGCCCGAGCTCGTCGACCTGCCCGCCCGCGAGGTGCTGGCCGTCGACGGCGCCGGGTCGCCCGACGCGCCGGGGTTCCTGGCCGCGATCGGCGGGCTGTTCGCGCTTTACGGGACGCTCGGCGGCGCGGGCGACCCCCCGCTGGAGGGGACGTTCGCGCAGGAGGGCGACCCGATGCGCCTCGACCTCGACGACAAGGACGGCTGGGTCTGGCGGCTCGCGCTGCCCGCCCCGGCCGCCGCGACCGCCGCCGCGGTCGCGGCAGGCGACCCGCGGGTCGCGCTCGTCCGGCAGGAGCCGCAGCGGGTCGCGCGGCTCGTGCACCACGGCCCGTACGCGGACGAGGAGCCCTCGCTCGCCGCGCTCTACGCGTTCGTCGCGGCCGGCGGGCTCGCCCCGGCCGGGCCGCACACGGAGGTCTACCTGACCGACCCGGCCACCACCGCGCCGGCCGACATGCGGACGTGGCTGCAGGTGCCGGTGCGGTGACCTCGCTGATGCCGATCGGCGAGTTCGCCCGTCTCGCACGGCTCACGGTGAAGGCCGTCCGCCACTACGACGCGGAGGGGCTGCTCGTCCCGGCATCGGTCGACCCGCACTCGGGCTACCGGTACTACCGCCCCGACCAGGTCCGCACGGCGACCACGATCGCCCTGCTGCGCAGCCTCGACGTGCCGCTCCCGGCGGTGCGCGAGGTGCTGGCGGCGGGCGACCCGGACGACGTGGCCGCCGTGCTGGCCCGCCAGCGGGAGCGGCTGGCCGCCGAGCTCGCGCACCGTGAGCAGGTGCTGCGCGCCCTCGACGGGCTGCTGCGCGCACCGGAGCGGGTGCCGTACGCGGTGACGGTGGCGGCGCGGCCGCCGTAAGCCTGGCCGGGGTGTCGGGCCGGGTCCGGGCGGACGCGCTCGACGTCGGCACGTCCGCGCTGTGCCGGGCGGTGCTGGAGTCGGGCGTGCCGGGGCGGGAGCCGCTGGTGGCGGTGTTCCCGCTCGACCTCACCGACGAGATGGACGTGACGGTCGGGGTGCCCGCGGCCGAGGGCGGCACCGCCCTGCCCGGCGGGCCGTGGGCGACCACGCTGCACGTCGGCCCGTACACGCAGCTGCCGCTGGCCTACGCGGCGCTGCTGGAGCACGTGCGCACGCTCGGGCACCGGGCCACCGGTCCGGTGACCGAGACCTACCTGACCGACCCGAGCACCGTGGGCCCCGACGAGCTGGTGACCCGGCTCGCGGTGGCGCTGGCCGGGTAGCCGGTCAGCGGCGCCGGACCGTGCGCTGCACGCTGCGCATCTTCGCGCCGGCCGGCATCGGGCCCTTGGGCAGCGCGGCGGTGCGGGTGCCGAGCGCGGCGAGGCGGGCCTCGATGGACTCCATCTCGTTGCGGCTGATGTTGCGCGGCAGCTTCATGAGGTGGCGCTGGAGCTTCTTGAGCGGCACCTGGCCCTCGTCGTTGCCGACGATGACGTCGTAGATCGGCATCGTGCCCGCCACCCGGGACGTGCGCTTCTTCTCCTGCGCCAGCAGCCCCTTGACGCGGTGCGGGGCGCCCTCGGCGACCAGGATGATGCCGGGGCGGCCGATCACGCGGTGCACGGCGTCGAGGTGGGTGGTGCCGGCGACGCCGGGGGTGACGCGCCATGCGCCGCGCATGTTGTCCAGCGCCCAGCCGGCCGCGCCGGGCTGCCCGTCGGCCTTCGTGTAGACGGTGCTCTGCACGCGCCGCCCGAAGAGCGTGAACGCCGCGAGCACGCCGATGACCAGGCCGAACACGCCGCTGAGCCACCACGGCACGGCGAAGAGCAGGCCGAGGCCCACGACCACCGCGATCGACACGACGATCGCGCGCCATGAGCGGGACCAGCGCCTTGTCCTCCCGGCGCTGCATCTTGAACGCCTCGTAGACCTGCTTGAAGGACTGCCTGCGGCGTGCCCGCGACTCGGCGCGCTTCGCACGCCTGGCTTCCTGCTGCGCTGCCTTGTCGGGCTTCCCACCGGCCATACGGCCAGGATACGGGCAAGCCCACCGGGACTCACCACGGCCGCACACACGTCCCGGACTCGCACACACGTCAGGACCTGTGTGCGGAGTCCGGGAGGTGTGTGCGGTGGGCTTATCTCGCCAGGAGGGAGCTTGCTTCCTGTGCCGCCGCGCCTTCCGCGGCGAGGTGGGCCAGTGCCGGGTCGAGCTCCTCGCCGCGGTGGGCGATCGTCTGGGCGTAGAGGCGGCCGGCGCGGTAGCTGGAGCGGACGAGCGGGCCGGCCATCACGCCGGCGAAGCCGATCGACTCGGCGGCGGTGGCGTGCTCGACGAACTCCTCCGGCTTGACCCACCGGTCCACCGGGTGGTGGCGGGCCGAGGGGCGCAGGTACTGCGTGATCGTGACGATCTCGCAGCCGGCGTCGTGCAGGTCGCGCAGCGCGGCGACGACCTCTTCCGGCGTCTCGCCCATGCCCAGGATCAGGTTGGACTTGGTGACCAGCCCGGCGGCGCGCGCCTTCGTGATCACCTCCAGCGAGCGCTCGTAGCGGAAGCCGGGACGGATGCGGCGGAAGATGCGCGGCACCGTCTCCAGGTTGTGCGCGAGCACCTCCGGCCGGGCGCCGAACACCTCGCCGAGCTGGTCGTCGCGGGAGTTGAAGTCGGGGATCAGCAGCTCGACGCCGGTGCCGGGGTTGAGCGCGTGGATCTGGCGGACGGTCTCCGCGTACAGCCAGGCGCCGCCGTCCTCGAGGTCGTCGCGCGCGACGCCGGTGACCGTCGAGTACCGCAGGCCCATCGTGTGCACCGACTCGGCGACGCGGCGCGGCTCGTCCCGGTCGAGGTCGGCCGGCTTGCCGGTGTCGATCTGGCAGAAGTCGCACCGGCGGGTGCACTGCTCGCCGCCGATGAGGAACGTGGCCTCCCGGTCCTCCCAGCACTCGTAGATGTTGGGACAGCCGGCCTCCTCGCAGACCGTGTGCAGCCCGCCCGTGCGCACGAGCGACTTCAGCTCGGTGTAGTCCGGGCCGGTACGGGCGCGGGTGCGGATCCACGGCGGCTTGCGCTCGATGGGGTCTCGCTGTTGCGGACCTCCAGGCGCAGGAGCTTGCGGCCCTCCGGTGCGATCGTCACCGTCACAGGCTACGCCGCGCCCGGGTGCGTCCCCGTCGCTGCGCCGAGGGCTAGCGTTCCCCTCCGTGGATCTGCGTATCTTCACCGAGCCCCAGCAGGGGGCCACCTACGACGACCTGCTGGCCGTCGCCCGGGCCGCGGAGGCGGCCGGCTACGACGCGTTCTTCCGGTCCGACCACTACCTCGCGATGGGCGACCGGTCCGGCGACCCCGGCCCGACCGACGCCTGGATCACGCTCGCCGGGCTGGCCCGCGACACCTCCACGATCCGGCTGGGCACGCTCGTGAACTCCGCCACGTTCCGGCTGCCCGGGCCGCTCGCGATCGCCGTCGCGGGCGTCGACCAGATGTCCGGCGGGCGCGTCGAGCTGGGGCTGGGCGCCGGCTGGTTCGAGGCCGAGCACACCGCGTACGGCATCCCGTTCCCGGCGCTGGGGGAGCGGTTCGACCGGCTCGCCGAGCAGCTGGAGATCGTCACCGGGCTGTGGGCGACCACGCCGGGCGAGCGCTTCTCGTTCGCCGGGCGGCACTACACGGTGACGGACTCGCCGGCCCTGCCCAGGCCCGTGCAGCAGCCGGCCCCGCCGGTGATCGTCGGCGGGCACGGCAAGAAGCGCACGCCCGAGCTGGCCGCCCGGTTCGCCACCGAGTTCAACGTCGCGTTCTCGCCGGTGGACGTCGTGGCGGTGCAGTTCGAGCGGGTCGCCGCGGCGTGCGGCGCGATCGGCCGCGACCCCGGCGAGCTGGTGCTGTCGGTCGCCCAGACGATCGCCGTCGGCCGGGACGACACCGAGGTCGAGCGGCGCGCCGCCGCGATCGGCCGCGACGTCGCCGACCTGCGCGAGCACGGCTTCGGCGGCACCCCGGCCCAGCTGGTCGACAAGCTCGGGAGCTGGCAGGAGAAGACCGGCATCACCCGGGCCTACCTGCAGCTGCTGGACCTGGCCGACATCGACCAGGTCGAGCTGATCGCGAGCGAGGTCGCGCCGCAGCTGGCCTGAGCCGCCCGCCCGATGCCAGGAAAGCCACGTTGCAGGCGGTGGACGCCCTGAACGTGGCTTTCCAGGCATCCGGCGAGCGGTCGTTCCCCGGGTCGTGTCAGCGCAGCGACGGGTGCAGCTGCAGGTCGAGGCCGGCGGGCGCGTCCGGCCGGGCGACCACGTGGTCGCTGACGGGCAGCTCGCCGGCCAGCGCGGCGGTGACCGCGGCGGCGAGCGCGTCGAGCACCTCGGCCACCGGCACCGCCCGGCCGAGCTCCAGGGAGAGCGTGGTGGTGCCCGCGTCCGCGATGCCGCACGCGACGATGCGGTCGTAGCCGTCGAGGCCGTTGTCGCAGTTCAGGGACAGGCCGTGCATCGTGACGCCGCCCTGCACGCGGATGCCGATCGCGCCGAGCTTGCGCTCGGGACGGCGGTCGTCGGCGGGCAGCCAGACGCCGCTGCGGCCCTCGATCCGGCCGGCCGCGGTGACCCCGACGTCGTGCGCGACCTTGATCATCGCCTCTTCCAGCCGCCGCACGAAGTCGACCACGTCCAGCGGCTCGGCCAGCCCGACGATCGGGTACGCGACCAGCTGCCCCGGCCCGTGCCACGTGATCCGCCCGCCGCGGTCCACCTCCACCACCGGCGTGCCGTCGGTCGGCCGGTCCTCCGGCTGCGTGCGCTTCCCGGCCGTATAGACGTTCGGGTGCTCCAGAAGCATCAGCACGTCCGGGCCGGTGCCGTCGCGGCGGGCGTCCGCGTTGGCGCGCTGGAGGTCCCACGCCGTGACGTAGTCGACGGAGCCGAGGCGGTCGATCCGCAGCGGTTCGACGCTGCGCCGGCAGGACCTCGTGGCGGTAGGGGTGGCCAGTGGCGGTCACGCTACGCCGCGACGGCCCGTCACCGTTCCACCGCGGCCTGCAGCGCCTCGCGGACGTCCTGGTGGCGGAACTGGTAGCCGTGCTTGCGCAGCACCTCCGGCACCGCGAGCGGGCCGGTCAGCACCAGTTCCTCGGCCATCTGCCCGAGCACGGCCGTCAGCACGAAGCCGGGCACGACGAACGGCGCCGGCCGCCGCAGGACCTCCCCGAGCGCGGTCGTGAACTGCGCGTTCGTCGCGGGCTCGGGGCCGACGAGGTTGACCGGGCCCGCGACGTCGTCGTGTTCGAGGACGAAGCGCATCGCGCCGACCTCGTCGTCCAGGGAGATCCACGGGAACGCCTGCCGGCCGCTGCCCAGCCGGGCGCCGAGCATCACGCGGAAGAGCGGGCGCAGCCGCCCGAGCAGCCCGCCCGCCGGGGCCAGCACCAGGCCCGAACGCAGGAACGCCACCCGCGCGCCGCCCGCCGTGGCCGGGGCGGTGGCGGCCTCCCAGTCGCGGCAGATCTCGGCCAGGAACCCGGCCCCGTTCGGCGCGGTCTCGTCGACGACACGCGAGCCGGTGTCGCCGTAGTAGTTGCGCCCGACGCGTTCAGCAGCGCGCCGACCCCGTGCTCGGCGACGGCCGTGGCGAGCACCTCGGTCGGCACGTTGCGGCTGTCGCGCAGCAGCTGCTTGCGCGCCCCCGTCCACGGCCGGTCGCCGATGCCCGCGCCGTTGAGGTTGACGACGGCGTCGACGCCGTCGAACGTGCCCCCGTCGATCCGCCCGGCCGGGGGGTCCCAGCCGCGCTCGTCCGGCGCCGCCGGCGCCCGCCGCACCAGCCGCAACACGTCGTGACCCGCGTGCCGCAGATGGGCGACGAGGGCCGTACCGATCAGGCCGGACGAGCCGGCGACGAGCACGCGCACGCGATGATCCTTCCGGAACGGGGCGGGCCGCGCGACCCGGACGGAACGGTTCCGTAGTCGTACGGATCCGGCCCGGACCGGCCGCCGCCTACCGTCCGTGACGTGATGCGGATGCTGGTCGGTGCCGCGGTGGCGGCCATCGGGATGCTGGCCGTCGGGTGCGGGCGGGTGCCGGACGGCAGGTTCGCCGACCCGCGCGTCACGGCGCTGGTCGCCGCCGCGGCGGACGGGGACGACGCGCGGGTCGCCGAGCTGCACGCGGCCGGGGCCGACCTCGACGCCCGCGGCATCCACGGGCGCACCCCGCTGATGGTGCTGGTCCTCGCGGGCGCCGACAACGGCGTGCGGGCGCTGCTCGCGGCCGGGGCCGACCCGGCCGCGGGCGACGACGACGGGCGCACGATCCTGCACCACGCCGCCGCGGAGCCGACCACGTCGATGCTGGCCGAGCTGCTGGACCTGGGCGTCGACCCGTCGCTGCGCAACACCGTCACGGGGGCGGGCCCGCTGCACGAGGCCCTGCTCTCCGAACGGCCGGACGCGGTGCGGATGCTGATCGAGCGCGGCACCGACGTCGACCTGGCCGACCGCACAGGCCATACCCCGCTGCACGACGCGGCGGCCATCAACCAGACCGAGGCCGTGCTGGCGCTGCTCGCGGCCGGCGCCGACCCGACGGCGCGCACGGTGAACGGCGCGACGTTCCAGCGCCACCTCTTCATGACGCCCGAGGAGATCCTGCTGCCGGAGGTGCAGCGGGACCGCCGGACGATCCGGCGGTGGCTGGAGGAGAGGGGCGTGCCGGTGGAGCACGGCTGACGACGGCGAAGGGGCCGGCTCCCGCGGGAGCCGCCCCCTTCGTGGTCCGCTGAGGGTCAGAGGCCGAGGTCGGCCTCGAACGCGCCCTCCTCCAGCCGCGCCTTGATCGCGCTCACGAACCGGCCGCGTCGGCGCCGTCGACGATCCGGTGGTCGTAGGTGAGCGGGAGGAAGCAGACCGAGCGGATGGCGATCGAGTCCTCGCCGTCCGGGCCGGTGACGACCGCGGGCTGCTTCGTGATCTTGCCCGTGCCGAGGATGGCGACCTGCGGCTGGTTGATGATCGGGGTGTCGAACAGCGCGCCGGCACTGCCGATGTTGGTGATCGTGAACGTGCCGCCCGACAGCTCGTCGGGGCCGATCTTGTTGTCCCGGGTGCGCTGCGCGACGTCCGCGATGCGCCGGGCCAGGCCCCCGATGTTGAGGTCCTCGGCGTTCTTGATCACCGGGACGACGAGGCCGCGCGGGGTGTCGACCGCGATCGCCAGGTGCACGGCGTCGTGGTAGGTCACCTCCTTGGTCTCGTCGTTGATCGAGGCGTTGACCTGCGGGAACGCCATCAGGGCCTCGACGGTGGCCTTGGCGAAGAAGGGCAGGAACGTCAGCTTGACGCCCTCGCGGCGCTCGAACTCCGCCTTGGCCCGGTTGCGCAGCGCGGCGATCCGCGTGACGTCGACCTCCTGCACGGTGGTCAGCTGCGCGGAGACGCGCAGGGACTCCAGCATCCGGGTGGCGATGACCTGCCGCAGCCGCGACATCTTCACCGTGGTGCCGGGTTCGGGGGCGCCGGCGGCCGGCTTCGGCACCTGCGCGCGGCCGCGGGGCGGCGGCGGGCTCGGCGGGGGCCGAAGCGCGGCGGGGGCGGCGACCGGCTCCGGCTCGGGGGCCGGGCGGCGGGCCTCGGCCGCGGCGAGCACGTCCTGCTTGCGGATGCGGCCGCCGACGCCGGAACCGGTGATCGTGGACAGGTCCACGCCGTGCTCGGCCGCGAGCTTGCGCACGAGCGGCGTGACGTAGGGAACACCGCTGGGCTGGTCGGCGGGCGCCTCGGCCTCCTCGGCGGGCGCCTGCCCGTTGCCGGACGGCGCGGCCGGGGCGGCGGGCGGTGCGGGCGCGCTCGGGGCGGCCGGCGCGCGGCGGCGGGCGCAGGAGGAGCGGGCGGCGGAGCGGCCGGCTCGGCGGGCGCCGCGGCCGGGTCGCCGATCACCGCGAGCTGGCCGCCGACCTCGACGGTGTCGTCCTCGCGGGCGGAGATCTCCAACAGCGTGCCGGCTCCGGCGAGGGGATCTCGGTGTCGACCTTGTCGGTGGAGACCTCGAGCGGCTCGTCGACCTCGACCCGGTCGCCGACCTGCTTGAGCCAGCGGGTGACCGGTGCCCTCGGTGACGCTCTC
>MKJX01000168.1 GCA_001942415.1 Pseudonocardia sp. CNS-139 | reverse complement strand
AGCTGCCGCATGTGGTCGGCGAGGCGCTCGGCGACGGCGATGACGGTGAGGTTCGTGTTCGCCCGCGGGACGTCGGGCAGGATCGAGGCGTCGACGACGTGCACGCCGTCGTAGCCGATCAGCCGGCCCCCGGTGTCGACGACCGCGGCGGGGTCGTCGGGCCGGCCCATCCGGCAGGTCCCGGCCGGGTGGTAGTAGTTGCCGACGTTCGCGTCCATCCACGCCTCGAACACGTCCGGGTCCGCCAGCTCGGACACGGGCGTGCCCATGGCCGTGACGCCGTGGGTCAGCTCGGCGAGGGCCGGGTGCTGCGCGAGCTGCACGGCCCGGCGGAACCCGTCGCGCAGGCGGACGCGGTCGCGGTCGTCCGTGAGCATCCCGAGCTCGATGTGCGGGTGCACCAGCGGCGAGTCGCCGGCCAGGCGCAGCCGCCCGCGGGAGAACACCTTGGTCACCGCGGCGGCGACGGCGGCGATCAGCGGGGCGTCGGCCGGGACGGGCTGCGGGCCGATCGGCGCGCCGGTGATGATCTGCATGTCGGCCGGGCCCGCGTCGGCGAGCCCCGAGGTGTACCGCACGATCGTGGCGGCGTCCCGCACGGAGTCGAAGTGGGCCCGGTACTGCTCCTTCAGCGGGAGCACGAGCACGAGCCACGGGTGGTCGACGAGGTTCTCCCCGACCGGGCGGTCCGTCACCCCCGAGCGGAGCAGCACGGCGGGCGAGTGGATCGCCCCGGCCGCGACGACGACGTGCGGCGCGGCGATCTCCGTGCCGTCGGCGAGCCGGACGCCGGTGGCGCGGCGGCCGTCGAACAGCACGCGGTCGACGAGCGTCTCGCCGCGGATGGTGAGGTTCGGGCGGTCGCGCGCGGGCTCCAGGTAGGCGTCGTTGGTCGACACCCGGCGGCCGTCGCGCAGGGTCAGCGCGAGCGGCCCGACGCCGGTGGCCCCCGGCTGGTGGTAGTCCTCGCACCACGGGTAGCCGAGCTCGGACGCCGCGCGGTGCACGGCGCGGTCCATGCGCGACCACTGCGCGGCGGGCAGCGGGCTGACCGGGATCGGGCCCCCCTTGCCGTGCGCGTCGTCGCCGCCGAACCGGGTGTCGTCCTCGATCTTGAGGGCCCAGGGCCGGAAATCCTCCCACGACCAGCCGGCGCAGCCAGGTCGTCGGCCCAGTGGTCGAAGTCCTCCGGTGTCCCGCGCATCGCGATCTGCCCGTTCACCGCGGAGCTGCCGCGGACCCGCGGCCGCGCACGTACGGCATGGGCGGCTGGCCCTCGCGGTGCACGGCGACGAGGTCCGGGTAGGTCCGGCCCTCCTCGGCGACCGCGGCGTACCAGTTGGTGCCGGCGAGCGCGGGCGGGGTCTGCGCCGAGCGGTGGTCCGGGCCCGCCTCCAGCAGCAGGACCCGCCGGTGGGCGTCCTCGCTCAGCCGGGCGGCGACGACCGCTCCCGCGCTGCCCGCGCCCACGACGATGGTGTCGAAATCCGTCATGCGGCCACGCTGGACGGCGGCCGTACACAGGCGCTCGACGGGCGATCGACCGGTCGGAACAGGATCAGAACAGGGCGCGCCGGGCCTGTTCGCAGAGCCACCGCTCGGCCCGTGTGTAGGACCAGCCGTTGTCGTCGACCAGGGTGGCGAAACCCGGGTGGCCGAAGTGGAACCACAGCACGTCGACCGCCTCGGCGGCACCGACGCCGGGGCGGAGGGCGCCCAGCTCGGCGAGCCGGTGCGCGACGGCGGCGATGCCGTCCCGGAAGCGGGCGGTGGCCCTGGCGAGGCCGTCCGCGGCGGTCGCCTCGTGCGGGGCCGTGGTGAGGACGAGCCGGATGATGTCGCCGTAGTCCTGGCGCATGCGCCGGGTGAGCGCGGCGAGCAGGCCGAGGATCTCGGCCGGGTCGCACGCACCCCGGATGCGCAGCGGGAACCGCTCGACCACGGGCGCGGCGGCCCACTCGTCGGCGAGGGTCCGGAGCAGGCCCTGCTTGCCGCCGGCCACCGCGTACACCGTGGCGGGCGAGACGCGTGCGGTGGCCGCGATCTCCTCGACCCGCGCCGCGAAGTAGCCCTTCTGGCTGAACACCTCGCGTGCGGCGTCGACGATCGCCTGCTTCGTCGCCTCGGCGTACTCCGCCCGGCGGCTCATCCCGCGTTCACCACCGCACCGTCCCGATCGGCTGAAGCAAGACTCTGTTCAATGGAGTGGAAACCTACTGATGCGTAGCGGACCCTACTGGCTCCGTCGCGCCGCGGAAAGGCGCGATCGGCCGTCTACCGGCTGTCTATCCGCGGTGGTGACCATCTCGGTCCGCAGGCCACGGGCCCCGACCCGTTGCGAGAGGTGTGGAGTGAGCGACCGGCAGCTGCCTCAGGGCGTCGGCATGACCGCGCTGGTCTCCGCGTACGCGCGGGCACAGGAGTCGGGCCGCGCGGCCCCGCTGGTCGACGACCCGCTCGCGCGGGCGTTCGTGCTGGCCGCCACGGGCGAGCCGGCCACGGCCGCCGAACGCGAGCTGCCGCGGCTCGGGCCGGCCCGCGACGACGCCGACTCGCCGCTCTGGTACTCGCTCTGCACGATGTTCGTGGCCCGCGCGCCGTTCTACGACGAGGTCGTGCTGCGGGCGATCGGGCGCGGCTGCCGCCAGGTCGTCCTGCTCGGGGCCGGGCTCGACGTCCGGTCCCACCGGCTCGCGCTCCCCGCGGACACCACCGTGTACGAGGTGGACTCCGCCGACGTGCTGGACTTCAAGGAGTCGGTGCTGGCCGGCGCCGGTGCCTCCGCACGGGCCCGGCGGGTCCTCGTCCCGGCGGACGTCCGCGCGCGCTGGTCGGAGGCCCTCGTGGGGGGCGGGCTGGACCCCGCCGCGCCCACGGTCTGGATCGCCGAGGGCCTGCTGCCCTACGTCACCGCGGCCGAGGCGGACGCGATCCTGGCCGACGTCACGCGGCTGTCCGCGCCCACCAGCAGCATCGGCTGCGACTACCTCAACCGGCGGGCCCGCCTGGACGACTACGTCTCCTCCGACGCCGACGAGGCCGCGACCTGGCGGATGCTCGTCACGGCCGGGCGCACCGGGCCCGAGCTGGAGCCCTACGAGTGGCTCTCGCGCCAGGGCTGGGTGCCGCGCCGCCACGACGTGCTCCGCCTCGTGCGCGACGCGGGCCGCGAGATCCCGGTGCTGTTCGAGCCGGCCCGGGCCGATCCGCTGCGGCACTGGCTGGTGTCGGCGACGCTCCCGGTGCCGCACCCGGCCGGGGGCCTGGCCGCGCGCTGACCGGCGGCGCCCGACGCCGTCGACGCGCCGTCGATCGGGTGTCGACGGCGGGTTCGGACCCTCGTCACCGGACGGGCCGCAGCGCCGGCCCGCCGACGCCCAACCGGGAGGACACCCATCATGAAGCCGGGAACGACAGCTCCGAGCCTGCCGCCGGGGGTGGGCCTCACCTCGCTGGTCACGGCGTACGCGCGGGCGTGCGAGTCGCGCTCGGCCGACCCGCTCTTCACCGACCCGCAGGCGGCCGACTTCGTCACCGCCGCCCTGGGGATCGCGAACGACGCCGGTGGGCTCCCGCCGCTCGGCCCGATCCGCGCCGACGGCTCGTCGGTGCTGTGGAAGGTCTTCGAGGGCTACTTCGCCGCGCGGACGCGTTCTACGACCGGGCCGTCACCGACGCCGTGGCCGCCGGGGTCACGCAGGTGGTGCTGCTGGGCGCGGGCGTCGACAGCCGGGCGTTCCGGCTCCCGCTCACCGGGGTGACCGTCTACGAGATCGACTCCGCCGAGGTGCTCGACTTCAAGGCGGCGGTGCTGTCCGGCCGCGGCCACTCGCCCCGCGCGCGGCGGTGCCCGTGGTGGCCGACCTCGGCGGGGACTGGGTGGGTCCGCTGACGGCCGCGGGCCTGCGCCCGGACCTGCCGACCGCGTGGCTCGCCGAGGGCCTGCTCCTCTACCTGCACCCGCACGAGGCCGACTCGCTGCTCACCTCGGTCACGGCGCTGTCCGCGCCGGGGAGCGTCCTGGCCGGCGAGTACTTCAACCGCCGGGTCCGCTGGGAGGACGTCCCGGACATGCTGTCCGAGGAGGAGCCGATCGCCCGGGTCTTCCTCGCCGCCGACCGCGGCGGCCCGCTCGTCGAGCCGGTCCCGTGGGCCGCCGGGAACGGCTGGTCCGCGACACAGCGCGACTTCGTCGACGTCGTCGCGGAGCTGGGCCGCCCGGTGCCCGCGCTGATGGCCGGCACCGGCCCCGACGCGCTGGTCCTGTGGCTCTTCCACGCGACGTTCGGCCGGCCGCGTACCGCCGGCTGACCGCGAACCGTCCGACCCCGAGAGGCAGATCGTGTCCGCACCCACCGCGGCCGGCGTCACCGCGACGACCGCGCCCACCCGCACCGTGACCGCCGCGAACGGCGTCACCTACGCGTACCGGCGCTTCGGCAACACCGTCCGGGGCGTGCCGCCGGTGCTCTTCCTCCAGCACTTCCGCGGCAACCTCGACAACTGGGACCCCGCGCTCGTCGACCCGGTCGCCGCGCAACGCGAGGTGGTGCTCGTCGACTACGCCGGCGTCGGCGGGTCGAGCGGCGTGCCGCAGCGCACGGTCGCCGCGCTGGTCCACGACGTGCTCGCGTTCGTGGACGCGCTCGGCCCGGCCACGATCGACGTGCACGGGTTCTCGCTGGGCGGCTTCGTGGCCCAGGAGCTCGCGCTCGTCCGGCCGAAGCAGGTGCGCCGGCTCGTCCTGAGCGGGACCGCGCCCGAGGGCGGCCCGGGCATCCACGGGCTCGCGCCCGCCGTGCACGAGGCGATGACGAAGGACGACCTGGACGGGGAGGACGTGGTCTTCCTCTTCTTCGAGACCACCCCGGCGAGCGTCGCCGCCGGCTGGGCCTTCGTGCAGCGCTACTTCGCGCGCACGGAGGACCGCGACGCCCCGGTGCAGCTGCGTGTGCGGGACGCCCAGCTCGACGCGATCACCGCGTGGGGCGTGCCGGACCCGAGCCGGTCGGCCCGGCTCGCCGCGCTCCGGCAGCCCGCGCTGGTGGCGAACGGCGACCACGACATCGTCCTGCCCACCGACAACACCCGGCTGCTGGGCGAGCTGCTGCCCAACGCCAGGGTGTCGATCTACCCGAACGCCGGGCACGGGTTCCTGTTCCAGTACCCCGCCGAGTACGCCGCGGAGATCAACGCGCACCTCGGCTGACCCGCCGGCGAACCGGAGGCCCGCGCGCAGGGGGCGGGCCTCCGGCGCCGTGCCCTACGGCCGCATCGCCGCGCGCACGGTCGCGCTGTCGACGAACTGCTCGAACCGGGCGATCCGCGCGCCGCGGACGACGAAGTGGTGCGCCACGCGGGCGTCCAGCGCGCGGCCGGTCGCCCGGTTGGTCGCGGTGTACCGGGCGAGCACGACGACGTCCTCGCCCTCGCTGACGTAGGTCTCGTCGTGCACGGCCCAGCCGGTCCACTCGGCGGCGAGCCGGTCCATCACCCCGGACGTCACGCCGTCCGGGGTCCGGTAGGTGCCGCCGAGCGGGAACCCGGCGGTCTCGACCCACTCGACGTCCGGTGCGAGCGTCGCGCGCAGGGCCGCCAGGTCGCCCGCGGCGGACGCCCGGTACTGCGCGCGCACGACGTCGGCCGGGCTCAGCCCCACGTCATCTCCCCGGTGGCGACCTTGGCCCCGATCTGCGCCGCGATCGTCATCCCGTGGTCGGGGTGGGCCGCGGTGAGCGCCGCGGCGAGCGCCGCCCCGTCCGCGGCCCGGGCCAGCTCCGCCTCGAACCGCTCCAGGTAGCTGCGGGTGGCGGTGATGGCGCTCGCGTCGGCGGCGGTGCCCGGGCGCCTGTGCCCGGGCACCACGAGGGCCGGGTCGAGCGCGCTCATCCCGTCCAGCAGGGCGATCCAGGCCGCGCGCTGCTCGGGCGCCGGGGTGTCGGCCACCCACACGTGCTCCTGCTGGAAGAGCAGCACGCCGCCGAGCAGGGCCCGGTGCTCGGGCTGCCACAGGTAGTGCCGGCCGGGCAGGGCGGCCGGGCCGCCGCGCAGCGCGAAGCGGTGGCCCTCCAGCGTGATGTCCCCGGCGAGCGGCTTCATCTCGACGAGCCGGGTGGGGAGGTTGGCCCCGGCCGCCTCCCACGCGACGAGCTTGCCCGCGTACGAGCGCCGGATGTGCTCGATCGTGTGCGGCGTCGCGACGAGGTCCGCGTCCGGGAACGCGTCGGCGAGCACCTCCGCCCCGAAGTAGAAGTCGGGGTCGCCGTGGCTGACGAACACCGTGGTCAGCGCCTACGCCTGACGGAACAGTGTCTGACTAGTCAGATATTCCCCTGGCTCAGCGGAGCCGGGGCAGCTCGTCCCCCGCGGCGATGCTGAGGGTCCGCACGTCCTGCGCGAAGCGGGCCCGGTGGTCCGCGGGGAGCGGGTCCATGAGGTGGCGCCGGATGTTGCCGGCGTGCAGCCGCGCGACCCGCACCGTCAGCCCTTCGCCGTGCGGGGTCAGCCGGACCAGCCGGCCGCGCCGGTCGTCCGGGTCGGGGGAGCGGACGACCAGGCCGGCGGCCTCCATGCGGTCCACCAGCCGCGTGACGCCGCCCGTGGTCAGCACCCGCTCCTGGGCGATGGCGCGCATCGAGATCCCCGGCCCGCCGGCCCGGGCCAGGATCAGCAGCACCTCGAACATCTGGTGGCTGATCCCGAACTCCGCCTCGATCGCGCGGCCGAGCAGGTACTCCAGCCGGTTGGCCGCGCCCTGCAGCCGTCCGAACGCCAGCACGAGCGGGTCGCGCGCGGCGTCCCGGGCCGTCTCGATGGCAGGTGGGTCCGGGATACCGCCAGGGGGGATGTCGTCGCTGCGCACTGTCGCCTTCCGTCCCGCGAGGCACCTCCCCGTACTCTGCACGCCCGCCGCGGCGCCGCGGCGCCGACTCCCCGCCGGTCCACCGCACGTGTACTCCCGATCTATCGACCGGAGCGACGCTCGGGTCGCTGGACCAGTGGGACTCGCACGTCGAAGGAGGCCGTCATGGCCGTCGCGCCGGACACCGAACGGGCCGCGGGGGGCGTCCGGGCCGCGTGGCCGCAGGCCGGGCTGCGGCTGCGGACCGAGCGCGTCGAGCTGCGGCTGCCGCAGGAGACCGAGCTCGCCGCGCTGGCGCTGGCCGCCGGGCACGAGCCGTACCGCTTCGACGTGCCCATGTTCAGCCGCCCCGACGACACCCCGGCCGAACGCACCCGCCGGTTCCTGCGCTACCACTGGGACACGCTCGCCGGCTGGGACCGGCGCTCCTGGACGCTCAGCCTGTTCGCCTTCGTCGACGGCCGCCCGGTCGGGCAGCAGGTCGTCAGCGGCGACGACTTCGCCGACCTGCGGGAGGTCTCGACCGGCTCGTGGGTGCACCCCCACCACCGCGGCGCGGGCGTGGGTGTGCACATGCGGGCCGCGGTGCTCGACCTGGCGTTCACGCACCTCGGGGCCCGGTACGCGCTGTCGGGCGCCCGCGAGGACAACGGCCCGTCGCTGGCGGTGTCGCGGCGGTTCGGCTACCGCGAGGACGGGTGCGTGCACCAGGTCGCCGCGGGGCAGGTGCACCGGCTCCTGCGGCTGCGGCTCTCGGCGCAGCGGTGGCGCCGGCTGCGGCCGGACATCCCGGTCGAGGTCACCGGGCTCGCGCCCTGTCTCCCGCTGTTCGGGATCGGCTGAGCGGCTCCGCCGGTGCCGTCAGGCGTCGAGCCCGTCCTTCGCGAACAGGCCGGCGCGGGTCAGGAACACGTCCACGTAGTGGATCTCCAGCCGCCGGTGCCGGATGCGCCAGCCCTCCGGCGTGCGCACCAGGTCGTCGTGGAAGGTGCCGGCCTCGACGACGTTCCAGCCGTCGGGGCCCTCGGCGCGGCCGCGGTGCGTGTGCAGGTGGGACGTGCGGGCGACGGCGGTGTCGCCGTCGATCGTCACCGTGGGGACGGCCTCGAAGTGCTGCCAGTTGGCGAGCACGCTCATCGTGCCGCCGCCCTGCAGGCCCGGCCCGCGGTGCTTCTCCGCCAGCTCCCGGTAGGGCGCGGCCGGTCCCGGGTCGCCGGCGACGCCGTAGTCGACGGTGGCGTCCGGGGTGAAGACGTCGTCCCACTGTTCCAGCACGTTGTTGTCCCACGCCGCGCCCGCGGCGCCGGGCTGGTGCGCGTCCTGGCCGACGCCGTAGCGCTGGACGACGTCCTGGATCTCCAGCCGGTCCAGCAGGTACCGGACGTCCGATGCGATGCTCATGGCACCGATCCTCGGCGCCGTACCGCCGGATCGACAAGTACTGACTAATTAGTGCACTACCCACCGAAAAGTGCGTGTCCGGCCTGCTCGCCGAGCCAGCGCTCGGCGTCGTCGTAGGACCAGCGGTTGTCGTCGACCAGCGTGAAGAAGCCGGAGTAGCCGAAGTAGAACCAGAGCACGTCCAGGGCCCGGGCGGCGTCGAGGCCGGGCCGGAGCGCGCCGAGGGCGACCAGCCGCTCGGCGACGACCTGCAGCCCGGCGCGGTAGCGCGCGGTGGCGCGGTCCAGCCCGGCGGCGGCCGTCGGCTCGTGCGGGGCGGCGGCGAGCACCAGCCGCATGATGTCGCCGTAGTCCTGGCGCATGGTGCGGGTGAGCGCGGCGTTGAAGCGCAGCACCTCGGCGGGGTCGGTCAGCCCGCGGATGCGCTCGGCGGCCTCCGCGACGACCGGTGCGGCCGACCACTCGTCCACCAGCGTCTGCAGCAGGCCCTGCTTGCGCCCGCGACCGCGTAGACGGTGGCCGGCGAGACCCGGGCCGACGCGGCGATCTCGTCGACCTTCACCGCGAAGAAGCCCTTCTGACTGAACAGCTCGCGGGCCGCGTCGACGATCGCCCGCCGGGTGGTCTCCGCGTACTCGGCGCGGCGGCTCGGGCGTGCGGCGGAGGGGGTCTCGACACGGTGCTCGCTCACGGCCGTAGCATAGCTCTCGACTTGTCAGAGTTAGACTCTGAATAGTCGAGTCCGACTACAACGCACCGCCTGTGGGGGCGGTCAGGGGAGGCACGGTGAGCAAGCAGGACGCCGCGGCGACGCTGCGGCAACACCTGGGAGACGGCAAGGTCCGCACGGCGGGACCGGGCTACGACGCGGCCCGCCGGATCTGGAACGGCGCGGTGGACCACCGCCCGGCCGTGGTCGTCCGGGCCGAGACGGCCGCGGACGTCCAGGCCGCCGTGCGGGCGGCGCGCGAGTCCGGGCTCGCGCTGTCGGTGCGCTCGGGCGGGCACGGCTGGGAGGGCCGGGCCGTGCGGGACGGCGGGCTCGTCGTCGACATGACCGGGATGGCGCCGGGTGACCGTCCGACCCGCCGCCGGATCGCGACGGCCGGCGGGGGCGCCACCTCGGCCGACGTGGCCGACCGGGCCGCGACGTACGGGCTCGTGCCCGTCACCGGCACGGCCGGTGCCGTCGGGATCGCCGGCCTGACGCTCGGCGGCGGGTACGGCCCGGTCGGCGGCCGGTTCGGGCTCGCCGCCGACAACCTGGCCGGCGCGGAGGTCGTGCTCGCCGACGGCCGGCTCGTCTACACCGACCCACAGCACGAGCCGGAGCTGTTCTGGGCGCTGCGCGGCGGCGGGGGCAACTTCGGCGTGGTCACGGCGCTGCGCCTGCGGCTGCACCGGCTGGAGCGCCTGCTCGCCGGGTTCGTCGTCTTCCCGTGGACGCAGGCCGCGGACGTGTTCGGCCGGCTCGACGACGTGCTCGCGGCCGCGCCGGACGAGCTCACCGTGCAGAGCGGGGTGCTCTCGGCCCCGGACGGGAGCCCGGCGGTGTTCCTCTCGCCGACGTGGAGCGGTGACCTCGCCGACGGCGAGAAGGCCGTCGACGGGGTGCAGCGGCTCGGCACGCCGCTGGTGAGCGACGTCGGGCCCGTCTCCTACCCGGACATGCTCGGGTTCTTCGACGCGTACATCGTCCCGGGGAGCCACTACGACGTCCGCACGCGTTCGCTGCCCGGGTTCGGGCCGGACGCCGTGACGGCGCTGCTCGCGGCGGGCGAGAGCCGCACCTCACCGCTCTCGGGCATCGTCGTGCACCACTTCCACGGCGCGGCCGCCCGGGTCGCGCAGGACGCGACCGCGTTCTGGCTGCGGCGCGAGCACGTGACGGTGGAGATCGTCGCGGCGTGGGCACCGGACGACGCCGGGTCGCGGCACCGCGACTGGACGGACGCCGCCTCGGCCGCGCTCGCCGGGTCCGCGTTCCCGGGCGCGTACCCGAACATGGTCGGGTCCGCCGCGCGCGACCAGGTCGAGCGGTCCTACGGCGGCAACACCGCCCGGCTGCTGGCGGCCAAGCACCGCTTCGACCCGGACGGCGTGTTCGCCGCGACCCCGCTGCCCACCGGCCGGCGGCTCGCGTGATCCGGCGTCCAACGGACGTCTATCCCACAGGCGCACGCTCGGCACCGTGATGGTGTCGGGTGGGGACGGTGCGGGGCGCGCCCGGGTGACGCGCGGGCTGCGGAGGGTCGCGCGGCGGGTCACCGGCGGCCGGTGGCCGGCCGGCGGGCGGCTCCCGCCGGGCCCGGCCGAGGTCACCGCGGCGGTGCGGGTGGTCGAGGAGGCCCGCCGGGAGTGGCTCACGGCCCACATCCCGCAGCCGCGGACGCCTGCTGACCGGCCCGCGGAGGAGGGCGATGCTGACGTCGACGTGGTCGTCGTGGGCGCCGGGAGCGCGGGCGCGGTGCTGGCCGCACGGCTGAGCGAGGATCCCGGGCGCAGCGTCCTGCTGCTGGAGGCGGGGCCCGACCACCGGTCGGCGGACACGCCCGCCGCCATCGCCGGCCCCAACATGCACAACGCGCTCGGCGTGCCCGGCCGGGTCTTCCCCGGCCTCACGGCGGTCAGCGCCCCCGGCCAGGCGCCCGAGACCTACCTGCGCGGACGCGGCGTCGGCGGCGGCACGGCCGTCGACGCGATGGTCGCGATGCGCGGGATCCCGCAGGACTACGACCGGTGGGCGCACGAGCTGGGCTGCCGGGGGTGGTCGTGGGAGGAGTTCCGGCCCTGGCTGCTCGGGGTCGAGGACGACCTCAGGTACGAGGCCGACGCGTGGCACGGGAAGGGCGGCGCGATCCCGCTCGACCAGGTGCCGATCATCCGGTGGTCGCGGCTGGAGCTCGCGGTCGCGCAGGCGGCCGACGACCTCGGCTACCCGTGGTGCGACGACTACCACCAGCCGGGCGCGGTCGGGTTCGGCCCGGCCGCGCTCACGATCCGCGGCGGGCGGCGCACCTCCACCAACGACGCGTACCTCGAGCCCGCGCGGGACCGGCCGAACCTCACGGTCCGCGGCGACACGCTCGTGGACCGGGTGCTGTTCGCCGGCCGCCGGGCCACCGGCGTGCGCACCGCCGACGGCGCCGAGATCACCGCGTCGGCGGTCGTGCTGGCGGCCGGCGCGATCCACTCCCCGGCGATCCTGCTGCGGTCGGGGGTGGCCGATCGGCCGGTCGGGGAGAACCTCGTCGAGCAGCCGCTGTTCACGCTGTCGCTGACCTTCGACGAGCGGCACCGGGCGCACTTCGACCAGGTCCGGCCGATGTCGACGGGCTGCGGTACACGTCCGGGGTGGTCGACGCGGGCCCGGCGGACATGCAGCTGGTGACGTTCGCCCCGGCCGGCCGCAGCCGGTGGCCGCGGGCACGCCGGTCACGGGCATGATCGGGGTCATCGCGAGCCGCGTGTTCTCCCGCGGGCGGCTCGGCCTGGCCGGTGACTCGCCGCACGTCCAGCCGCGGATCGAGTTCGGGATGCTCTCCGACGAGCGCGACGCCGTGCGGATGCGCGACGGGTTCGGGCGCGCCGTGCAGCTGGCCCGGCACGACGCCGTCGCCGCGCTCACCACCGGCGTCACGGCCGCCGGCACCCCGCTGGACCGGCTGCGCGACCCCGACGCGCTCGACGCGTGGATGCGCGCGTCGGTCCGCGGCAGCGTGCATCCCGCGGGCACCTGCCGGATGGGCGCGGTCGGCGACCCGGCCGCGGTCGTGGACCCGGCGTGCCGGCTCATCGGTTACCGCGACACGTACGTCGTGGACGCGTCGGTGATGCCGGACGTGCCCCGGGCCAACACCAACCTGACCGTGGTCGCGCTGGCCGAGCGGATCGCCGAGCGGCTGCGCGACCGCTGACGTCGATCGGTGGCGCGGCGCCGGCGTGTATCCGGCGTCCACGCCGCGTCGACGCCGGCGCACGAGCCTCACTCCGGGCGCCCCGTGGCGCGGACGGTGGGGAGACGGAGAATGGCGGAGATCGCGGAACGCGGAGCGCTGGTGCTGGTGCACGGCGCCTGGCACGGGTCCTGGTGCTGGGAGCTGCTGGTTCCCGAGCTGACCGCCCGCGGGTGGCGGGTCTCGGCGCTCGACCTGCCGAGCACGTCGGGCGACCCGGACGCCGGCATGCTGGACGACGCCCGGGTGGTGCGCGAGCACCTCGCGGCGATCGAGGGCCCGGTCACGGTGCTGGCGCACTCGTACGGCGGCATCCCGGTGGCCGAGGTCGCCGACACCGTCCCGGGGGTCGAGGCGCTGGTCTACCTCGCGGCGCACATGCTCGCGCCGGGGGAGTCGCTCGTGTCCCCGATCGGCGGGCCCTGGTACCCGGCCGGCACGACGCTGCTGCCGGCGCCCGAGCCGGCCGTCGACCTCCTCTTCCACGACGTGCCGGCCGACCTCGCCGAGCGGTCCGTCGCCCGCCTGCGGCCGCAGAGCGCGCGGGCGTTCGGCGAGACGCAGACGCGTGCGGCGTGGCGGACGCTCCCGACCGGCCTGATCCTCTGCGACGAGGACCGGGCGTTCCCGGAGCTGTTCGCCAAGCGCCAGGAGACCTGGCCGGACCTGCTCCGGCGGATGCCGACCGGCCACTCGCCGTTCCTGTCCCGGCCGGCGAGCTGGCGACCTGGTCGACGAGACCGTGGTGGCGCTGCGCTCGGTCGGCGAGCCGGGCTGACGGACGCCCCGCACGGCGCCGCCGGCGCCGTGCGGGTCAGCCGTGGGCCCGTTCGAGGGCCCCGGCGATCCGGGCGCCGAGGAGCTTGACCGCCGGGAGCGGCTGCGCCACCACCGCGAGCCGCGTGACCGCGCCGTGCGCGTCGAGCTCGACGCCCTCCACGACACCTTCGAGGACCTCGTCGCCGAGCCGGGCCCGGAACGTGGTCGGCGACGCGCTCGTCGGGTACTCGAACCCGTCGAGGACCTGCGGGAGCACGGCCACGCCGCGGGCCGCCACCAGCGTCCGGTGCACCCGCGACGGGCCCGCGCACACGATGTGGAGCTCGGCGTCGGCGGCCAGCACCCGCGCGACGGCCTCCGCGTCCCGTTCGCGCACCGCGGTCAGTAGGCGCTTCAGTTTCGACATCGCCGGCCTTCGTGACGTGGGAACCATCTCGCCGCCCAGCCTCGACGCGGCCCATAGACGCCCGGTGGACCACCGATCCGCGCGCCCCGGCCCGGGACCGGTGCCGGTCCACCCGCCGTCGACCGCCCGTCCACGCGCCGTCACGACCCTGCTCGGTGCCACCACCACCGTCTCCCGAGCCAAAGGCGACGCACGAGATGACCGAGACGACAGAGCCGACCGAGACCGGACGCGCCCGGCCCGCGCCGGGCGGGCGCCACCTCCGCCGGACGCTGAGCGGGCCGCTGCCGCACGGCGGCCACGTCGTGCCCGCCGACGCGACGGGCACCGGCCTCGCCGGCGAGCAGGAGACCATCAGCGTCGCCGCCGACCTCGGCCTCACCGACGACGACCTCGCGGACGCCACCGCGTTCGGCTACCTCTTCCCGGACCTCGCGGCGCGCTTCCCGGACGCGCACCTGCCCGCCGCCGACCCGGCCGCCGTGGTCGCCGCGCTCAAGGCGCTCGGGCCGCGATGGTGGAGGACCCCGCGTCCACCGCGGACCCCCTCCAGTCCGACGGCAACTCGCCGATCCCGCCCGTCTACACGTACTGGGGCCAGTTCCTCGACCACGACCTGACGGCGAACACCGACCGCGACTCCGCCGTCAGCGACATCACCCGCCCCGGTCTCACGCCGCTGCGCCCCGACACCGTCGTGGGCACCCTGCTCAACCTCCGCCGGCCGGCGCTCAACCTCGACTCCGTGTACGGCGACGGCCCGGCCCTCGACGGCGCGGCCCCGGACGGGAGCCTCTACGACGGGATCGACCTGCTGGTCGGCACCGTCGCCGAGACCGACCGGGACGGCAACCCGGTGCCCGGCGTGCACGTCCCGCCGGACGTCGAGCCGGGCCCGTTCGACCTGCGCCGGGACCTGCCGCGGAACGGCGTGAAGGCCCGCGTCGGCGACGACCGCAACGACGAGAACCTGGTCGTCGCCCAGCTCCACGTGGCCTTCCTGCGGTTCCACAACGAGGTCGTGCGGTGGGTGCGCGCCAACGAGCCCGAGCACGTGGGCGACGCGGCGGTGTTCGCCCGCGCCCGCCGGCTCGTGCAGTGGCACCACCAGTGGCTGGTCGTCCACGACTACCTGCGGACCGTCACGTTCCCGGGCGTCGTCGACGCCGTCCTCGTCGGCGGCAACCGGCACTTCGCGCCCGGCGACGGGGCCGTCTTCATGCCGCTGGAGTTCTCCGTGGCGTGCTTCCGCTTCGGCCACAGCATGGTGCGCGGCGTCTACGACTGGAACGAGAACTTCGGCCGGCCCGGCCGCCAGGTGCTGGCCAGCGCGCCGTTCGACCTGCTGTTCACCTTCACCGGCAACGCCCCGCAGCCGTTCCGCGGCGCCACGGACGTGCTCCCGTTCAACTGGGTCGCCGACTGGGACCGGCTGATCGACAAGGGCGCGGTGTTCCCCGACCGGTTCGCCCGCAGGATCGACACCCGGCTCGCGCCGCCGCTGCGGGACATGCAGAACGAGGGCAACGCCGCGGCGGACCCGGAGGTGCGGCGCCTGCTCAAGCGGCTCGCGACCCGCAACCTCCTGCGCGGCTACCTGCTGGCGATCCCGACCGGCCAGGAGGTGGCCGCCGCGCTCGGCGTCGCCCCGCTCACCGCCGACGAGCTGCGCCGCGGCAACTCCGCCGGGCTCGACGAGGCGCTGGTCGAGGGCGGGTTCGTGGAGCGCACGCCGCTCTGGTTCTACGTCCTCAAGGAGGCCGAGGTGCGGGCGAACGGGGCCACCCTCGGCGAGGCCGGCAGCCACGTCGTCGTCGAGACGATCATCGGCCAGCTGCGCGCCGACCCCGACTCGTACCTCCACAGCGGCTGGGACCCGGGTGCGGGGGTGCGCTCGGCCACGGGCGCGCCGATCGTCACCATCGGCGACCTCCTGCGGTTCGCCGGCGTGCGGTAGCGCCGATCAGCGCGTCTATCGGGCATCGACGCGCACGCAGTTCACTGCCGCGGTCCCCGTGTCCTCTCCCCAGGGAAGAACTGCGTGCCTCTCTCACCGAAGACCCCGAAGACTACGAAGGTCGCGGCCGCGGGCCTCGCCGTGCTCGTGGCCGTGGCCGGCGTCGTTCTCGCCGCGAACGTCCCGGCGACCGCGGTCGCGAACGGGGAGGACGCCCCCGACGGCGCCCACCCGTTCGTGGCAAGGCTGTCGATGCCCGAGATCGTCCGCGGTGACGGCAGCCGGTACGCCAGCGAGTGCACGGGCGCGCTGGTCGCCCCGCAGTGGGTGATCACCGCCGGGCACTGCCTGCACGACGGCGATCGCAACCGGATCAGCGGCACGCCCCGTTACCCGGTGCTGGCCGTGCTCGGCCGGGACCGGCGGTCCGGCTCCGGCGGGACGACCGCCGAGGTCGTCCGGGTCGTCCAGAACCCGGTCACCGACGTGGCGCTCGTGGAGCTGGCCGAGCCGGTCGGGTCGATCGAGCCGCTGGAGGTCCGCACCGAGGAACCCGAGCAGGGCGACGAGGTCCTGCTCGCGGGCTGGGGCTCGACCGACGGCAACGCCGACCTGGCCGGCCGGCCGGAACACCTGCAGACCGCCGAGTTCCAGGTCACCCGGACCACCCCGACCGAGGCGTTCATCGAGGCCACCGGCCCCGACCTGCTGACGAGCGCGTGCCCCGGCGACTCCGGCGCGCCGTTCCTCACCGACGAGGACAGCCCGGAGCTGGTCGCGACGGAGATCTCCGGGCCCACCTGCCCGCACAGCTCGGAGGAGACGGCCGCGCGGGCGGACGTGCTCGCCGAGTGGATCGCCGCGGAGACGGGCGCGGGCGAGGCCCGGGAGTGACCGCCGGCGTGCGGCTGCGGGCGCGTCGTGCTGCCGTGCGACCCCGCGTGCACGGTGGTGCGCGACGGGGTCGTCGACGTCGGCGCGGACGGGCGCATCGCCTTCGCCGGGCCCGTGGCCGCCGCGCCGCCCGCCCCGGACCGCGTGCACGACCTGCCGGGCATCCTGCTCCCGGGGCTGGTCAACGCCCACGCGCACACGCCGATGACCGTGCTGCGCGGGCTCGGCGGGGACCTCCCGCTGATGCGCTGGCTGCAGGAGGCGATGTGGCCGGCCGAGGCGCTGATGACCGCCGCCGACATCCGGGCCGGGATGCTGCTCGGCGTGCTGGAGATGCTCCGCAACGGGGTCACCACCAGCTCCGAGATGTACTTCGAGGGCGAGCACATGGCCGAGGCCGTGCTGGCCGCCGGCTCCCGCGCGGTGCTCGCCGGCGCGATCCTGGACGTCCCCGGTCGCGCATGGGAGCCCGTCACCGCGGCGATCGGGCGCTGGATCGACGCCGACGGCGTGCGCTTCGGCCCGGGCGAGCGCATCGAGCTCGCCTACGGGCCGCACTCGGCCTACACCCTGCCCGCCGCGGCGCTCGCCGAGATCGGGGCCGAGGCCCGCAAGCGGTCGGCGCTGCTGCACGTCCACGTGGCCGAGTCGGCCGGGGAGGACGCGGACCTGCGCGCCGCGCACGGCTCGGTCCCGCGGCTCCTCGACGGCCTCGGGGTGCTCGACGGGCGGGTGCTCGCCGCGCACTCCGTGCACCTCTCGGCGGCCGACGTCGCGCTGTACGCCCGCCGGGGTGTGGGCGTCGCGCACTGCCCGGGGTCCAACGCGAAGCTGGCCTCGGGCGTCGCGCCGCTGCGCGCGCTGCTGGACGCGCGGGTGCCGGTCGGCCTCGGCACCGACGGCCCGGCCAGCAACGACGACCTGGACGTTCTGGAGGAGGCCCGGCTCGCGGCGCTGCTCGCCCGGCTGGCGACGGGCGACGTCACGGCCGTCGGCACGGCGACCGCGCTCCTGATGGCCACCCGGTTCGGCGCCGAGGCGCTCGGCCGCGACGACATCGGCGCGCTGGAGGCGGGCCGCTGGGCCGACGTCGTGCACGTGGACGCGGACGACCCCGCCTTCGCGACCGGCCTCGACGCCCCGGACGAGCAGCTGCTCGCGAACCTCGTGTGGGGCGCCGGGGCGCGTCGGGTGCGGGACGTGTGGGTGGCCGGCGAGCCGGTGCTCGTCTCGGGCGGGTCCACGCGGGTGGACCGCGGCGCCGCCCAGGCCGCCGTCACGGCCGTGGCGCGGCGCCTGCGGTCGGCGCTGCCGGGCCAGTAGGTCGCGCTCGTCTATCGGCTGTCTACGCAGGGTGAGGACGCTGTGCGTCGCACACGGCGGAACCGGGCCCGGCGCCGTGGGCGAACGAGGGGACTGCACCCCTCACGGTGGGTGGGACGGAGGAGATGCCCCCAGCTCACTCCGTCCCACCCACCCGGCGCCGGGCTCTCAGCCGCCGGCCGGGCGCCTGCGGCCCGCGTCCGGGGACCGGTCGAGCAGGCGCTGGCGGAGCCGGTCGGCCTGGTTGGGCGTGAGGCGGTCGTAGATGGCGATCGCCGACCGGTAGGCGTCGTTCGCGGCCTCGACGTTGCCGGCGGCGTCCTCGGCCTCGCCGAGGTGCGTGAGGGCCAGCGCCAGCGAGGGCAGGTCGCCGAGCAGCGTGAACAGCTCGATCGACCGCGCGAAGCAGCGCGCCGCCTCCGCCGCCTCCCCGAGGTCGAGGTGGATGTAGCCGATGCTGTGCCACGCGCTGGCCGCGCGTCGTCGTTGCCGAGGTCCTGGAAGAGCGTGAGCGCCTCCCGGCAGGCCGTCATCCCCTCGTCGTGCCGTCGGAGCTGGGCGAGGCACCACCCGATGTCGTTGAGCGCGGCCGCCCGCCCGGCCGTGTCGCTCGCGAGCACGTAGTGGTCGTGTGCCTCCCGGGACTGGGTGAGCGCGATGTCGAAGCGGTTCTGGTTGCCCCACGCGGCGGCGAGCCCGCGATGCAGCTGGCCGAGGCCGCGGCGGTCCCCGAGCTCCACGAGCAGGTCGTGCGCCGTGGCGAAGTGCTTGATGGCGTCGCCGTGCCGGCCCAGCCGGGAGTACGTGGTGCCCATCGTGCGGTGCGCCCGGGCCCGCGCCGCCTCGTCGCCGCTGCGCCGGGCCGCCTCGACGGCCTTTCCCTGCACCGTGAGCTGGTCCTCCCACAGGTCCTGGCGCTGCAGGAACCCGGAGATGACCCGGGCCAGCGAGCAGACGTAGCCGTCCTCGCCGGCCCGCTCCGCGGCCGCGACCGCCGACCGGATCACCGGGTGCTGCCGGGACATCCACGTCAGCGCGGTCGGCTTGTCCGTGAAGGTCTCGGTGCCGGCCGGCATCTGCAGCGGCGGGTCGCCGAGGTCGGTGTTCGGGTAGAGCTGGGACGTGGCCGACCAGCCGCTGTGGAGCAGGTAGTCGAAGAACCGGTGGCGCGCGGCCGCACGGTCCACGGGGGAGTCCTGCTCGGCGCTCAGCTCGATCGCGTACGAGCGCAGCAGGTCGTGGTAGGTGTAGCGGCGCGGCGCCGTTCCATGACGAGCTCCGTGCGGGTCAGCTCGTCGAGGACGGGCCGCACGCGCTCGACCGGGAGCGCCAGCGCGGCGGCCGCCCCGGCCGGGCCGAACTCGGGGTCGGCGTGCTCGGCGAGCAGCCGGAAGAGCCGGGCCGCGTCGCGCCGAGCGCCCGGTACGAGCAGGAGAACACCGCACGCAGGTTCAGCGCCGCCTCGTCGTCGTCGAACGCGTCGAGCGCGGCGCGCAGCGTGCGCAGCTCGGCGGCGAGGTCGCCGAGGGTGAACGAGCTGTGCGTGATCGCCCGCGTCGCGATCACGGCGAGCGCCAGCGGCAGCCCCGCGCACTGCCGGATCAGCTCGGCGACGGCGTCCGGCTCGGCGGCGACCCGCTCCGCGCCCAGCCGCGCGACGAGCACGTCGTTCGCGGTGGCGGTGTCCAGCGGGTCGAGCCGCACCGAGCGCGCCCCGTCGAGGGCGACGAGGCCGGTCAGCCGGTTGCGGCTGGTGACGATCACCAGCGAGCCCGGCCCGCCCGGCAGCAGCGGCCGCACCTGCTCGGCGTCCTGGGCGTCGTCGAGCAGCAGGAGCACGCGGCGGGTGGCGAGCACGCTGCGGTACAGCGCCGTCTTCGCGTCGAGGTCGAGCGGGATCCGGTCGTTCGGCACACCGAACGCCTGCAGCACGGTGCCGATCGCCTCGCCGGTGGGCGTCGCGACCCCGTTGACGTCGAAGCCGTGCAGCCTGAGGTAGAGCGCCCCGTCCGGGTAGTGGTGGGAGACGCGGTGGGCCCAGTGCACGGCCAGCGTGGTCTTGCCGACCCCGGCCATCCCGGACACCACCGCGACCGCCGGCGTGGGGTGCGCGGCGTCGGGCACGAGCAGGCTCTCCAGCCGCGCCACGTCCTCGGCCCGCCCGGCGAACGTGGGCAGCGCCGCGGGCAGCTGGGCCGGCACCACCGTCCCGGGCCGTGCCGGGGCCGCGGGCCCGGCGGGCGTGGCGGTCCCGGCGGTCCCGGCCTCGGCCGGCCGGGGCGCCGGTGGGAGCAGCAGCGCGGGGTCGGCCCGGAGGATGCGGTCGAACATGGCGCGCAGCCCCGGGCCGGGGTCGATCCCCAGCTCCGCGGAGAGCACGTCAACGCCCCGGCGGTAGACGTCGAGCGCGCCCGCCTGCTCGCCCCGCCGGTAGAGGGCGAGCATGAGCAGCTCCCGCAGCCGTTCGTTCAGCGGGTTCTGGTCGAGGAGGCCGGTGATCTGGGCGACCGTGTCACCGGAGGCGCCGAGGTCGACCTCCGCGGCGAGCAGGTGCTCGGTGGCGGTGTGCCGCATCCGGTGCAGGGCCTCCCGCTGCGCGTCGGCGAACGGGCCGGGGACATCGGTCAGCGCGTCCCCGTGCCAGAGCGCGAGCCCGGCCTGCAGGTGCGCGGCCGCCGCGGCGGCGTCGCCGTCCCGCCGCGCCCGCTCCGCCTCGGCCGTCGCGTGCCGGAACGCGGCGACGTCCGACGTCCGCGGGCCGGTCGCGACGACGTATCCGCTCCCGACCGACCTGATCACGGGCCGTGACGATCCGGACGGCTGGAGTATCCGCCGGAGCCGGTAGACGTAGGTGCGAATCACCTGTTCGGCCGAACGCGGCGGCTCCTCCCAGAGCGCGTCGACGAGCCCTCCGACGGACGTGTGGGTGTTGCCGCGCAGCAGCAGGACGGCCAGCACCGCACGCTGCTGCCCGGAGCCCAGCGGGATCTCCGTGTCCCCCCGCCAGGCCCGGACCGGCCCGAGCAGCGCGAACCGTGGCCCGTCGGTGTCGTCTGTGTCGTCGTCGGTGGTCATGGGCACCCTCCCCGGCGGATGGCGTGTGCAGGTGCGGCCCGGGCGGGCCCTGCACTGGACCTGTACTTGAGAGGCCAGAGCCGCACTCTGATACCGAGAGTAGCGGCAACCGCAAGGTTGGCCCGAATGTACCAACGCCGAACCGGGCGACGGCCCGCCGCGCGGCGAGTTGTCCACCTCGCACGCGGTTGTCCACAGCTTCCACCGACAGCCCGTGGCACCCCCGGATGGCCGATAGGCTGGAGCCGGGGTCGCCCCCCTTGGGAGGGCGGGGGGTGGCCGCGAGTCCGTGCGTGCCGGCGCGGCCCGGCCCCGCCCGCGGCGGCCGGGCCCGTGCGCGCTGGTCAGCCCGCCTCCCCGTCCCGCAGCGCGGTGATCAGCAGGTCGAGCATCCGCGTGAGCCGCGTCGTGAAGTCGACGTGCGCCGCGGCCAGGTCCGGCGTGGCCGTCGCCGCCGCGACTGCCGGCCCCGGGTTGGCCAGTGGCCACAGCCCGGCCACGAACGTGGTGGTCAGCGAGGTCAGCTCGCGCGCCGCCCGCTCGCCGAGCCCCGGCACGGCCCCGGCCACCAGGCTGGCGGTGCGGTCGCGGTGGGCCAGCGCCCGCCGTTTGAACGACACGATGTCCTCGACCGACGCGTTGCGTTCGAGCACGCTCGACTGCACGCTCACGAGCTCGCAGAACTGCGGGTGCGCGGCCAGCGACGCCGCGACCGTGCGTGCGACGTCGGGCCGGTCGGGAGCCGGCCCGAGTCCGGCCAGCCGCTCCTGGAGGTCGTCGAGCCAGCGCGTCCAGAGCCGGTCGACGACCTCCAGGAAGATCGTCTCGCGGCTGCCGAAGTACCGCAGCACGTTGGACGACGCCAGTCCGGCGCGGCGGCTGAGGGCGCGCAGGCTGATCTCCTCCACCGGCGTGGTGGCGAGCATGTCCTGCGCGACGTCGAGGATCGCCCGCCGCCGCATCTCCCGCTGCTGCGGGCTGCGGGCGCGCTCGAACGGGGCCTCCGCCGTGGGTGTCACCCCTCGACCGTACAAGAGCGCGCCGTTCTCTTACTTGCGACCAAGAGCGCAGTGTTCTGTTACGGTGACAGAACGCTGCTCTTTTATCGTTGCTGAAGGTGAGGACTGGGTCATGCGTGCTTACGGGGAGTTGCTGATCGGCGGCCGCTGGGTGCCGCCGGCGTCGAGCGACCGGCTGGAGGTCCGGTCGCCGCACGACCGGTCGTTGGTAGGGACGGTCCCGCTGGTCACCACGGCCGACGTCGACCGGGCGGTCGCGGCGGCCCGCGCGGCGTTCGACGACGGGCCGTGGCCGCGGATGACACCGGCCGAACGGCAGGCCGTCGTCGAGCGGTTCTCCGCGCTCTACGCGAAGCGGGCCGCCGAGGCCGCGGAGCTGATCACCGCGGAGAACGGCTCGCCGATCTGGTTCACCGGGATGCTGCAGGCCGGGATGCCGGGCTGGGTCGACGACTTCGTCCGCGTCGCGCGCGACTACGACTGGGAGCGGCTGGACGAGGACCCGCGCGGCCCGCGCACGCTGGTGCGCCGCGAGCCGGTCGGGGTGGTGGCCGCGGTGATCCCGTGGAACGCGCCGCACCAGTCCGCGCTGGTCAAGATCGTGCCGGCGCTGCTGGCCGGGTGCACCGTGGTGCTCAAGCCCGCGCCGGAGACCGCCGTCGACGGGATGCTGCTCGCCGAGGTGCTGGCCGAGGCCGGCTTCCCGGAGGGCGTGGTCGGCGTCCTGCCGGCGGACCGTGAGGTCGGCGCGCACCTGGTCGCCCACCCCTGGGTCGACAAGATCGCCTTCACCGGCTCGACCGCGGCCGGGCGCCGGATCGCCGCCGTGGCGGGCGAGCAGCTCAAGCGGGTGAGCCTGGAGCTGGGCGGCAAGTCGGCGTCGGTGGTGCTGGACGACGCCGACGTCGAGCAGGTCGTCGCCGGTCTGCGGTTCGCCACCTTCGGCAACAACGGCGAGGCGTGCGTGGCGCACACCCGCGTGCTCGCGCGGCGTCCCGGTACGGGGAGGTCGTCGCGGCCGTGGCCGACATGGTCGACCGGCTCGCCGTCGGGGACCCGGCCGACCCGGCCACGTTCGTCGGGCCGATGGTCTCGCAACGGCAGCAGGAGCGGGTGCTCGCCTACATCGACTCGGGCGTCGCCGACGGCGCCACCGTCGTGACCGGCGGGCCGGGCCGCCCGGCCGGCGCCGGCCTGGACCGCGGCTTCTACGTGCGGCCGACCGTCTTCGCCGACGTCGACAACGGGATGCGGATCGCGCAGGAGGAGATCTTCGGCCCGGTGGTCGTCGTGATCCCCCACGACGGCGACGAGGACGCCGTGCGGATCGCGAACGACTCCCCGTACGGGCTCGGCGGCGGGGTGTGGACGGCCGACCGCGAGCGGGGGCTCGCCGTGGCCCGCGCGGTGCGCACCGGCACCTTCTCGGTCAACGGCGCCGCCCGGAGCATCAGCGCGCCCTTCGGCGGCGTGAAGGGCAGCGGGATCGGCCGCGAGTACGGGCCGGTCGGGCTCGGCGCGTTCACCGAGTACAAGTCGATCGGCGTCTGACGCACCCCGCCGCGGCCCGCCGTTACCGCGCGGGCGGGGCCGCGGGGCGGCGGCCGCGGCGATCAGGGGAGCCGGGTACTTCGCCATCGCGCCGCCGTCCAGCGGGACCATGGCCGCGGTGAGGAACGCGCTCTGCTCCGACGCGAGGAACGCGACGAGGTTCGCCACGTCCTCCGGGCGGCCGGGCGGGCCGATCATCCGGTTGTTGCGCCGCGCCCCGCCGTTGTCCGGGTCGTCGTGGATGTGCGCGGTCTCGGCGCTGCGGATGGAGCCGAGCACGATCGCGTTGGCCCGCACGCCGTGTTCCGCGTAGTCGGTCGCGATCTGCCGGGTCAGCCCCTCGAGCGCGGCCTTCGACGCGACGTAGGCGGGCATCGACGGGTCGACGCGGTGCGCGCTGATCGACGAGATGCTCACGATCGCGCCGCCGCCGGCCGCGACGAGGTGCGGGATGCCGTACTTGGCCAGCCAGAACGGCCCGTAGACGTTCACCTTCATCATGCGGTCGAACACCTCGGTCGGCTCGTCGGCGACGGGCCGCTCGCTTGCGCCGCGCAGCAGGTCGGTGGCCGCGGCGTTGTTGACGATCACGTCGAGCCGGCCGAACTCGGCGACGCCGGCCGCGACCGCGGCCCGCACCCGCGTCCTCCGACGTGATGTCGGTCGGCACGAAGAGCGCCCGGCCGCCGTCGCGGCGCACGCCGGCGGCGACCTGCCCGCCGGCCTCCGGGCTGCGGCCCAGGCAGACGACGGCCGCCCCGGCGGCGGCGAGCCGGCGCACGATCGCCGTGCCCATGCTCCTGGTCGCGCCGGTCACGATCGCGGCCTTGCCGTCGAGCCGCCATCCGGTCCGTTCCGTCGTCGTGGTCGCGGGGGTCAGCCGCGGTGGCCGAGCCGCTCGTGGAAACCGGAGAAGTCCGCCGCCCGGGCGGCCGTGAACGCGGCGAACAGCTCCTGCTCGCGGGCCAGCCCGGCGCCCGGGGCGAGCGCCGTGGCGTCGTCGTAGAGCCGCTTGACGGCGCGCAGCACCGGGTCGGCGACGGCGGCCATCGCGGTGCCGAGCGCGACGGCCCGCGGCAGCAGCTCCGGTCCGGGCAGCACCTCGTTGACGAGCCCGACGCGCAGCGCCGTGGCGGCGTCGACGAACGCCCCGGTGTAGCTCATCTGGCGGGCGAAGCCGACGCCGACGCGGGCGGAGAGGCGCGTCGCCATCCCGCCGCCGGGGATCGTGCCGACCAGGCCGTGCGTGTCGGCGAACCGCGCGGACTCCGACGCCAGCACGATGTCGCAGGCCAGCACGACCTCCAGCCCGCCGGTGGCGGCCGGGCCGTTCACGGCGGCCACCAGCGGCACCGCCGACGCGCCGAAGGTGCGGTCGAGCCACCCGGCGTCGATGAACCCGGCGGCGGCGGCCTCCGCGAGGTCGAGCCCGGCGCAGAACGCGCTGCCCGCGCCGGTGAGCACGATGCAGGCCGCCGACTGGGCCGCGCGGACCGCCTCGGTGAGCGCGCCGGCCAGCTCCCGGTCGATCGCGTTGCGCACGTGCGGGCGGTTGAGCGTGAGGACCGCGACGCGGTCGTGCCACTCCGTGGTCACCGTCGTCATCGTCGGCTCCTCCTTGTGCGCCAGGAGTAAGCTAACCTAGCTTACTATGATGCGTCGTGTCACCGTGGTTCCGGTGGACCGACCCGCGGCACGTCATGGTTAACTAGGACTGGTACGAGCGGCAACAACCAGGGGAGAGGTCTCGGTGGCGGTCGGGCAGGAGAACGGACATCGCGCCGATGCCGGACGCCGGCGCATCCCGAAGATGGCCGAGCTGGTGGCGGCCGAGCTGCGCCAGAAGATCCTCAAGGGCGAGATGAAGCCCGGTGAGTCGCTCTCGCCGGAGAGCGCACTCGTGGAGGAGTACGACGTCTCCCGGCCGACGCTGCGCGAGGCGCTGCGGCTGCTGGAGGCCCAGCAGCTCATCACGGTGCGGCGCGGTTCCCACCGCGGCCCGGTCGTCAGCACGCCCAGCACGGACCTGACGGCCCGCAGCTTCAGCATGCTGCTGGAGCTGCGCCGGGCCACGCTGGCCGACGTCTACGCCTTCCGGATGGTCTTCGAGCCGGTCGCCGCGCGGATGACGGCGCAGGACGCCACTCCCGAGCAGATCGCGGGCCTGCGGGCGCTGCTGGAGCAGGAGTACGCCGCCCGCGGCGACGCGGTGGCGTTCCCGGCGCTGGCCTGGAAGTTCCACAGCGAGCTGGTGCGCCTGTCGGGCAACGTGACGATGGCGGTGGTCGCCGAGACCCTGGAGCTCATCTCCGAGCGGCACGCCCAGGCGGCGCTGCTCCAGTGGGCGGACGGGGACCGGCAGCGCGACCGCGCCTACCGGGCCCACCTCAAGCTGGTGGAGCTCGTCGAGGCGCGCGACGGCGAGCAGGCCGAGCGGTTCTGGGCGCAGCACATGGCCGAGGTCGGCAGGAAGCTGCAGAGCTCGAAGGAGCACTCGATCATCGAGCTGCTCGACTGACCTCAAGCAACGAGAACGGCGCCGGGACCCGCAGGTCCCGGCGCCGTTGTCGTTCTCGGAGTCACTCGCCCATCTGGGCCGGGACGAAGCCCACGATGTCCGGGAACGCGATCAGCAGGAACAGCACCGCGAGGATCACCGGGAAGAACCAGGTGATGGCCCGGAAGATGTCGCCGAGGCTGATCTCCTGCCCCCCGTTGACGTCCGGCTCCTTCGTGATGCCGTGGATGATGAACGCCAGGATGCCGACGGGCGGGGTCAGCATCCCGACCTCGCAGAGCAGCACGACGAACACGCCGAACCAGATCGGCGAGATGTCGAGGCTCTCCAGCACCGGCAGCAGCAGCGGCACGGTGAGCAGCAGCATCGCCAGCGACTCCAGGAACGTGCCCATCACCAGGTAGGCGCCGATCATGAGCACCAGGAAACCGATGCGGCCGAGCCCCAGCTCGGCGACCCAGTCGGCGAAGCCGTCGGCCAGCCCGGACACCGACAGCAGTCGCGACAGCGCCGTCGCCCCGACGAGCAGGAAGAAGATCCCGCCCATCGACCGCACGGTCTCCGCGGTGGCCGCGCCCATCGCCGCCAGCGGCCGGTTGCCGCGGCGGAACCAGAACGTCAGCAGCACCGCGCCCAGCGCGCCCGCGGCGCCCGCCTCCGTCGCCGTGAACACGCCGAGGAACATCGTGCCCAGCACGAGCCCGATGAGCGCGACCATCGGCCAGATCGCCAGCGCGCTGCGCCACCGGTCGCCCCAGGTCGGGCGGGGCTCCTCGGGTTCCGCGCGCGCGAGGGCACTCCGGTCGCGCCCCGCGAGCGCCGGCCGCGTCACGCTGAGCGCGACGATCATCGCGCAGCACGCGACCGTGATGAGGATGCCCGGCCCGATCCCGGCCAGCAGCTGCGGACCCACCGGGACCTGCGCGATCCCGGCGTAGACGACCATCAGGATGCCCGGCGGGATGAGGTGCCCCGAGAGGCTCGCGACGGCCACCGACCCGACCGCGAGCCGGCGGTCGTAGCCCCGGCGCAGCATCTCCGGGATGCCGTTGCGGGCCAGCGCGTGCGTCGAGCCGACGCTCGTGCCGGTGACGGCCGACAGCCCCGCGCCCGCGACGTTCGTGGCCACGCCGAGCCCGCCCGGGAGCCACCCGAGCCAGTGCGACGCGGCCGTGTAGATCGCGCTCGTGATGCCCGACTTCCACAGCAGCAGGCCCATGAGCACGAACATCGGCAGCACGCTCAGCGTCCACTGCGCCGCCGAGTCGAACACGATCGAGCCGAGCAGGTTCTCCGCGGCCCGCGTGCCGTGCAGCGCGTAGAGGCCGAGCAGGGCCGGCACCGTCATGCAGACCGCGACCGGCACCTTGGCCAGCATCAGCACGAGGACCAGCCCGATCGCGGCGCCGCCGACCACCGTCGGCTCGACGTCGAGGAACATCAGGACGACGAACGCGGCCGCGGGCAGCGCGAACGCCGCGCGGAGCAGCCAGAGCCGGGCCCGGGACGGCCCCGCTCCCCGCGGCCCCGTGCCTGTCCCGGACGGTGCGAGGGCCGGGACGGTCAGTTCCTGGGGAACGGTCATGAGCGGGACGCCCCTTCCGGTCGGCCGCCGTCGTTGCCGGCGCCACCGGGCATGGCGGGCTCGCCCGCCGGGTCCCGGCCCGTCCGCAGCAGGACGACGGAGTCGGCCACGAGCTGCAGGACGAACAGGCCGAAGCTCAGCGGCACGAGCAACAGGACCGGCCCGAGCGGGACGGTGCCCAGCCCGCCGGTGAGCCCGCGCTCGACGGCGTCCACCGCCTCGCCCCAGCCGTAGTAGGTGAAGCCCGCGCACAGCAGGGCCGTGACGAGGTTCGCGGCGACCTGCAGCTCCAGCCGGATCCGCGCGGGCAGCCGGTGGAAGAGGATCGGCGCCTCGATGTGGTCGTGGCGGCGCTGCGCGAGGTAGAACGCCGGCAGCGCCATCACGGGCATGTACCAGTACGTGACGTACTCGTCGGTGCCGGGCAGCGGTGACCTGGCGAAATGCCGCAGCAGCGCGTTGGCGACGGTGTGCAGCATGATCGCGATGATCGCCGTGCCGGCGACCACGGTGAGCACCTTCGCGAGCACGTCCGCGGCCGCGGCGGCCCGGTGGATCGCCGCCGCGAGCCGCGGCCGTGGGGGGCGGACGTGCGTCATCGGGGGGCCGCCGCTCACTCGGGCGCCGGGCCGGGGCGGTGCGGGTCGAGCACGTCGGCGCGCAGCCGGGCCATGAACGGGGCCATGTCGATGGCGTCCTCGGCGTACCAGCCGGCGAAGTCCGCGGCCGTCACCTCGGTGTAGCCGAGGTCGCCGACGATCCCGGTCCAGCTCGCGTAGTTGGTGCCGAAGCGGTCGACCAGCTCGCCGTCGTCGCCGCTCGTGGTGCCGGTCCGGAGCTGGTCCAGCGCGGCCGCGTTGAAGGCGTGCAGGGCCTGCCGGGCCGCCGCGTCGTACTCGTTGATCCCGCCGCCGATCCCGGCCAGCTCCACGAGCGCGGCCTGCGAGCCCTCCCAGAGCCCGCGGGCGTAGTTCTCGATCCAGACGTCGAGCCGGTCGTGCAGCAGCTGCTGGGCCGCCAGCGGGAGCCCCTCCCAGCGCTGCAGGCTGAACGCGATCGGGATGTAGCCCTTGAAGGCGCTCTCGGTGGTGTCGAACGTCCAGTGCTTGGCCAGCGGGATCAGCCCGCCGCTCTCGGCCTGCCGCATCACGACGAGCGCGCAGTCGAGCGTGCCGCGTTCGAGCGCCTCGTAGACCTCGGTGAACGGCAGCGACACCGGGGCCATGCCGAGGCTGGTGGTCTTCGCCTGCTGGGCCGAGTCGGACACCCGCACGCGGCGCCGCGCATCGCCTCCAGCGACGACCGGTCGGAGGTGCAGACCTGCATCGCGCGCGGCGCCGGGATCACGGGCAGGAACAGCCGCATCCCCTCGCGCTCGTACTCCTCCGCCATGGCCGGGGTGTCCCACGCCGTCTGGAGCGTCGTGCCGTAGTCGGCCATCTCGCCGACCACGAGGCCGGGCTTGTCGAGGCCCGCGCTGAGCAGCTTGCCGAGGGTGTCGGTCACCGGGTACCGGGCGGGGTCGTAGATCGTGTAGACCTCGGAGAAGTCGAGCCGGCCGTCCTCCAGCGCCTGGTCCACCTCGGCCGGCGCCGCGACCGACTGCGCGTACGCGATGTCGACCGTGATCACCCCGCCGGACCAGTCGTGCACGGCCTCGGCGTACGCCTCGATCGCCCGGCTCGTGTTGTCGCCGGGGCTGCCGGACGTCTGGGTGGTCAGGGTGATGGGCTCGACCCCGGCGAGCGCGGCGCGGAACTCCTCGCGCCCCGCGCCCGCCGGCACGCCCGGCCCGCCGGCGGACGCGTCCGCGGCGGTCGTGGCGCCCCCGCCGCACGCGGTGAGCGCGGCGAGGGACACGGCGCACGCCAGCCCGGCGACGGCGTTGCGCCGGCGCCACGGTCGGGAGAGCGGTTTCGACGACGTTGTCTTCATGGGCGGTCTCCTCGGCCCGGTGGAGGTGCAGGCTACGGGGGGTGCCGGCACCACGTGGAGGTTCAGGTGCGGCGGGCGGGCCGGACGGCCCGGGACCCGATCCGCGGCGACATCGAGTTGTCTAAGTTATGTAGCGTAGTTAGAAATGAAGGGTGTGGCAAGCGTCTCCCGGGGCCGGTGACCAGCGGATCCTGCCCTCCGTCCGGCGCAGCGTGCCGGCGGCGAGGCCCGGGAAGTGCGGCCCCGTCACGGCCGTGCCGTCGTCGGCGAGCCGGTGGGCGAGCCCGTGCCGGTGGCTGCGCGCGAGGCCGGGGTCGACGTCGGTGCCGGCCGTCCAGTCCTCGGCGAACTCCACCGGGCAGTGCACGAGGTCGCGACGACGGCCAGCCCGTTCCCGGGCCGGCCGACCAGCGCCACCGAGCTGCCGGGCGTGTGGCCGGGGGTGTGCAGCAGCCGGACGCCGGCCACCGTGGTGGCCGGGCCGTCCCAGCCGCGCAGCAGGTCGGCGACCGGCGCCAGCAGCGGCGGCACCCGGTCGTCGGGAGGCGGTCCCGCGGCGGGCAGGAAGTGCGCGAGGTCGGCGGCGTGGCAGTGGTAGGTCGCCGACGGGAACGCCGGGCTCCCGGCCACGGCCGCCCAGCCGATGTGGTCGACGTGCAGGTGGCTCAGCACCACGTCGGTGACGTCGGACGGGCGCACGCCCAGGCGCCGCAGGTTCTCCAGGAGCCGGCCGCCGTCGGCCAGCGTCCCCGCGTGCTCGGGCACCGTGAAGCCCGGCCCGCCGCCCGCGTCGAGCAGCACCACCCGGTGGTCCGGCGCGCGCACGACGAACGCCCCGTACGGGAGCTCGACCATGCCGCCGGCGTCGAGCAGCTCCGGGTGCCGGTCCCACTCGGCGTCGGTGACGTCCGGGAAGAGCACGGCCGGGAAGAGCCGCATCATGCCGTCCACCACGGGGTCGACCGTCGTCCCCACGGGTCCTCCTTCGCCGGGTTGACAGGGGTCAGCGCACGACGCCGCGGCCGCGCAGCCGGGCGATCTCCGCGGCCGGGACGCCGGCACGGGCGAGCACGTCGTCGGTGTGCTGGCCGAGCCCGGGCGCCGGGACGAGCCGCGGGCTCCTCTCGTCGAACTGGACGGGCGCGGCGACGACCCGCTGGCGGCGCCCGTCCCCGAACTCGACGGCGCGCAGGTAGCCGTTGGCCGCGACCTGCGGGTCGGCGGCCAGCTCGGCCTCGACCTGCACCACCGCCCACTGCCCGTCCTGCCGGGCGAGGCGGTCGCGGACGTCGGCGAGCGGCAACGCCCCGAAGGCGGCCGCGAGCGCGGCGGCGCACTCGCCGTCGTGGGCCGCCCTGGCCCGCGCGTCGGCGAACCGGGGGTCGGCGGCGAGCGCCGGCACGCCGAGCACCTCGCACAGCCCGGTCCAGTACCGGTCGGGCTGGAGCATGCACAGCGCGACCCACCGCCCGTCCGCCGTCGCGTACTGGCGCACGAGGGGGTTGCCCGGGAGCTGGCGCTGCGGGCCGCGCAGCGCGTCGGGCCCGACCTGGTCGCTCGCCGCCACGCCGATCTGCATGCTCCACACCGCGGTGCCGAGCAGCGACACGTCGACGACGGGCACATCCCCGCCGCGTTCCCGGGCGAGCAGCGCCGCCGCGATATCCCCCGCGAGCGCGAGCCCGCTGATCACGTCGCCGAACCCGGGTGAGGGGAGCGGGGGCGGCGGCGCACCGGGCGGCGACACGGAGTCGGCGACCGCGGCGCGGAACCAGAACGAGAGCGCGTCGTAGCCGCCCGCCTCGGCCTCGGGACCGCGCGGCCCCTGCCCGCTGCCCCGCGCGTAGACGATGCGCGGGTTGCGGGCCCGCACGTCGTCGACGTCCAGGCCGAGCTTGCGCCGGCTCCCCGGCAGGAGGTTGGTGAGGAACACGTCGCGTCCGCGGCGAGCCGGAGCACCAGCTCGCGGCCCTCGTCGCTGCGCAGGTCGACCCCGACGCCGCGCTTGCCGCGGTTGAACGCCTCCCACTGGAGCGTCACACCGCCGGTGCCGGGCGCGATGCCGACGGCGGGCAGCCCGCGGATCGGGTCGCCGGTGGCGGGCGGCTCGATCTTCACGACGTCCGCGCCCCAGTCGGCGAGCACCGCCCCGGCCGACGGCACGAACGCGTAGGCGGCCAGCTCCAGCACCCGGACGCCGGCCAGCACGCCGGTCATCGGGCGGACCCCGCGAGGATCCGGACGAGCTGCTCGTCGTGCCACGCGGGGGTGCCGAGCAGCAGCTCGTTGGCCTTCGCGCGGCGCTGGTAGAGGTGCAGGTCGTGCTCCCAGGTGAAGCCGGTGCCGCCGTGCAGCTGCACGGCCTCGCTCGCCACGGAGCTGGCGGCGCGTCCCGTCCACGAGGCCGCGGCGTGCACGGCCTCGTCGGTGTCGGGGCGCCCGGCCTCGACGGCCGCGGCCGCGTCCCGCACGGCGACCGCGGCGCCCTCGGCCGCGATGTGCATGTCGGCGATGCGGTGCTGCACGGCCTGGAACGAGCCGATCGGGCGGCCGAACTGGTGGCGCTGCCCGGCGTACCCGACCGTCATGTCGACGAGCCGGGCGGCGAGGCCCGCGCTCTCCGCGGACTGGAGCACCACGCCGATCCGCAGCAGGTCCGCCGCGGCCGGGCCGGGAGGGAGGCACCAGTCCGGCGCCACCCGCACCCCGTCCAGGCGGGCCAGGTGGAACCGGCGGGTCAGGTCGATCGTGTGCTGGCGGACCAGCTCCACGCCGGGCGCGCCCGCCGGCACGACGACCAGCGTGCGGCCCTGCTCGCCCGCCGCGTCGAGCAGCAGGTGGGTGGCGGGCGGCGCGTCGGGCAGGTAGCGGCGGACCCCGTCGAGCCGGAGCCCGTCGGCGTCCCGGGCGAGGCGCAGCTCGCCGGCGCCGTCCGGCTCCCGCAGGGCCCACGTGACCACGGCCTCGCCGCCGGCGACCGCCGGGAGCAGCCGTTCCCGCAGCTCCGGGCCGGCGTGCCGGGCGAGCGCCCACGCCGCGCCGGACGACGCCCCGAGCGGGCTCGGCACCAGCGCCCGGCCGCACTCCGCGGCGAGCACGGCGAGGTCGCCCGCGGTGCCGCCGAGCCCGTCGAACGCCTCGGGGACGGCGAGCGCGGTCCAGCCCAGCTCGGCGGTCTGCTTCCACAGGTCGGCGTCGTAGCCGGTCGGGGAGTCGACGAGGGCGCGCACGCGTTCCGGGCCCGCCTCATCGGCGAGCAGCTCACGGCACGCGCGCTGCAGGTCGTCCTGCTCGGCGGTGGGCAGCAGCATCGGGTCCTCCGTGCGGTCGGCCGTGCGGTCAGCGCCGGGACGGGTCGCGGGGCAGTCCGAGCCCGCGCTCGGCGACGAGGTTGCGCATGATCTCGTTGGCGCCGCCGGAGATCGTGTAGCCGCGGGCCCACAGGAACGCCTCCTGCCAGCGCCCGTCCTGCACGGCGTCGGGGTCGCGCTCGTCGAGCACGCCGCGGGCGCCCTGCAGGTCGACGCCGAACGTGGCGACGTCGAGGTTGGCCTCGGTGAACACGACCTTCGCGACGGCGGCGTCGGCCGGCCCGGCGGTGCCCGCGGCGGCGCGCAGCACACCCTGCAGGCCCAGCAGGTCGGAGACGTGCGCGCGGGCGGCCAGCCGGCCGACGGCCTGCCGGACGTCGCGCTGCTCGATGGCCGGCCGGCCGTCGACGACGGTCCCGGCGGCCAGCCCGGCCAGCCCGCGGACGGCCTCGCGCAGCGAGTCCTCCCGCTGGTTCTGGCCGCGCTCGTGGGCCAGCGCCGTGCGGGCGATGGCCCAGCCCTGGCCGGGCTCGCCGATGCGGTCGCGTCCGGGATCCGGACGCGTCGAGGAAGACCTCGTTGAAGTCGCTGGAGCCGGTGACCTCGCGCAGCGGCCGCACGTCCACCCCGGGCGAGCGCATGTCCAGGACGAACGCGGTGATGCCGTCGTGCTTGGCCGCGTCCGGGTCGGTGCGGGCGAGCAGGAAGCCCAGGTCGGCGATGTGGGCGTGGGTCGTCCAGACCTTCTGGCCGTCCACGACCCAGTCGTCGCCCTCGCGGCGCGCCCGGGTCCGCAGCGAGGCGAGGTCGGACCCGGCCTCCGGCTCGCTGAAGAGCTGGCACCAGAGGTCCTCGAACGTCCGGATGCGTGGCAGGAACCGCTGCTTCTGCGCCTCGGTGCCGAACGCGACCAGCGGCCCGGCGACCAGGTTGTAGGCGCCGATCGGGCGGGGCACCCCGGCCGCGGCCAGCTCCTGGTCGAGCACGAGGTCCGCGAGCGGGTCGGGCTGCCCGCGCCCGCCCCACTCGGCGGGCCAGTCGGCGCCGACGAAACCCCCGGCGAACAGGCTCGCGCACCAGCGGCGGTAGGCGGGCAGGTCGGCGGCCCGCGGGCTGCGGGTGCCCGGTGGGCGGGGCATGTCCGGCCGGTGCGCCGCGATGTGGTCGCGCAGCCGGTCCCGGAACGCCATGAGCGAGTCGCTGAGCTCGACGTGCATCTGCGGTCCGATCGTGCGGTCGGGCGACGCGGACGGCGTCGTCATGGTTAACCTAGTTCATCGGGAGCTGCTGCGGAAGGGCGGGTGGTCGTTGGCACGACGGGCCTCTGCAAGATAACCTGGTTAGCGATGACGCTCCCCACGAGGAGGAGAGAGTGGACTTCGACTGGTCGGCGGAGGACGCCGCGTTCCGCGCCGAGCTGCGGGCCCTCGTCGAGACCGAGGTGCCGCCGCGCTGGTCGGAGCTGATCCCCGGTGAGGAGGTCGCCTCGGATTTCGTGGCGGGCTTCTGCCGCACGCTCGGCGAGCGCGGCCTGCTCACCCCGCACTGGCCGGTGGAGTACGGCGGGCGCGCGGCCTCGGGCTGCAGTTCATCATCCTCGGCGAGGAGCTGTGGGCCGCCGGCGAGCCGCGCGGGTCGCAGTACATGAACGTCAACTGGATCGGCCCGGCGATCATCAACGCCGGCACGCCCGAGCAGCGCGAGTACCACCTCAACCGGATCAGCCGCGGCGACGTCTTCTGGTGCCAGGGCTTCTCCGAGCGCGGGGCCGGCACCGACCTGGCCGCGATGGCCACGACCGCCGTCCGCGACGGCGACGAGTACGTCATCAACGGCGAGAAGGTGTGGACGTCCTACGCCGGCGTCGCCGACTTCTGCTTCCTGCTGGCCCGCACCGACCCCGAGTCCCGCGGCAACCGCGGCATCTCGGTCTTCCTGGTGCCCACCGACACGCCGGGCCTGCACATCGAGCCGATCCCGAGCGTCCTGGACGTGCACGAGTTCAACCGCATGGCGTTCACCGACGTGCGGGTGCCCGCGGCGGCCCGGCTGGGCCCGGAGAACGACGGCTGGCGGGTGGTCCGGGAGCGCTCGCGCACGAGCGCATCGGCGGGCCGCGCTACGCCCGGGCCGCGCGCGTGGCGGAGCGCCTCGCCGCGGCTGCGCAGGAGCGCGGCTGGATGGGCGCGACGGCGTGCGGGTGCGGTTCGCGGCCGCGGAGTCGGCGTGCCAGGCGGCCCGCCTGCTCGTCTACCGGGCGATCGACGCCCGCATCAAGGGGCAGCCGGAGGATCTCGTCGTGAGCATGGCGCGGGTGGCGATCGTGCGGTCCGAGCGGGTCGTCGCGGAGCTCGCGCTCGACCTGTTCGAGGACGAGGCGCTGGTGCTCGGCTCGCTCGGCAACGCCCAGCTGAAGACGTCCATGATCGCCGGGCTCGGCGGCGGGAGCGTCGAGGTGCAGCTCAACATGGTCGCCCGGGCCCTGCTCGGGTCCGAACGGAGGTGACGCGTGGACTTCGACGTCAGCGCCGAGCAGAAGGCCCGGCTCGCCGCACTCGAGGAGGTCGTCCAGGCGTGCGGCGGCCCGGACCGGGGTGCCGCGGTCGCGCGGGCCGGCGGGCACGACGTCGACCTCGACGAGAAGCTCGCCGGCTCAGGGGTGCTCGACGGGGCGTCGCTGCTCGACCGGGTGCTCATCGCCGAGGAGCTGGCCCGCATGGGCCTGGCCAGCGCGTTCGGCCTGCGGGCCGTGCTGACGGGCGGGCCGGTGCCCGGGCTGGACGAGCTGCCGGGCGGCCCGCTCGCCGTGGTGGACCTCGGCCGGACCGGGCCGATCCGCTTCGCTCCTGTCGCCGAGTCGCTGCTCGTGCTGGACGGCGACCGGGCCCGGCTGGCCGACGCCCTGCCCGAGCGCCCGCGGCCGGTCCGGTCGAGCTTCGGCCATCCCTACGGGGAGGTCGCCGAGCTGCCCGCGGGCCGCGACCTCGGGCCGGGCGCGGCCGGCTGCTGCGCGGCCGGTGGCGGCTCGCGCTGGCGGCCGAGATCGCCGGCAACGCCGCGGGCGGGCTGGACCGGACCGCCGGGCACCTGCGGGTGCGGGAGCAGTTCGGGCGGCCGCTCGCGACGTTCCAGGCCCTGCGCCACCGCCTCGCCGAGGCCGCGGTGTCCGCCGAGGCGACCCGCTGGCTCACCCGCGAGGCGGCCGCGACGGGCGACGACCGGCAGGCCGCGCTCGCCGCCTGGTACGCGGCCGACACCGCGGCCGCGCTGGCCCCCGAGCTGGTGCAGCTCTGCGGCGCCCGCAGCTTCACCCTGGAGTTCGGGCTGCACGTGTTCACGATGCGGCTCGACGGGCTGCGGCTGGAGGTCGGCGGGCCGGACCGGCTCGGCGGTGAGCTGGCCGCGACGATGGCGGAGGTCCGCCGGTGACCCCGTCCGTCACGCCGGAGGCGCGCGGGCGCATCGGGACGGTCGTCTCGGTGCGCACCAGCGAGCCGGTCTCGCTGCGCCAGGTGCGGGAGTACGTCGCCGGCATCGGCGGGCGGCCGGACGAGTGGGGCGACCCGGCCGACCCGCACGCGCCCGTCGTCACGCCGCCGCTGTTCTTCCACGCCGCGTGCCGGCCGGTCGTCGCGGAGTCGGACCTGCACGCGGACGGGCAGTACCCGTTCCTGGGCGTCGCGGGCGTCGAGGGGGCGACGATGGCCGGCGGGCACTCCTACGAGCTGTTCGCCCCGGTGCGGGTCGGCGACGTACTGACCGCCCGCGAGACGCTGGTCGCGATCCGGGAGAAGCAGGGCCGCGGCGGCCGGCTCGTGCTCACCACGACGAGCACCGAGTACACCAACCAGGAGGGCGTGCCGGTGGCCCGCTACGAGCAGACGATCGTCTTCCGGTGAGCGACCGGGTCCGGCGGTTCGGCGAGGTCGCCGCGGGAGAGGAGTTGCCGCCCGCGCACCACACGCCGACCCGCGTGACGATGTTCCTGTTCGGCGTCGCCTACTGGACGGCGCACCGCACCCACTACGACGTCGAGTTCGCGCGGGCCGAGGGGTTCGCCGACGTCCTGGTGCCGGCGGGCCTGCTCAGCGCGTACGGGGCCGAGCTGCTGACCACCTGGGCGGGCGACCCCGGGTGCCTGCGTGAGCTGCGGGAACGCAACCTCTCCCCGGCGGTGGCGGGCGAACGGCTCACCGTGCGCGCCTGCGTCACCGGGCTCGAACCCGCCGCGGACGGGGGCGTCGTGAGCTGCGCGCTGTCGATCACGGCCGGGGACCGGCCGGTGACCGAGGGCCGGGCCCGGCTGGTCCTGCCCGCCTGAGCGAGCGGGACCAGCCGTCCCCCGCGCGGCGCCGGCCGCCCGTGTCAGGGCCGGACGTCTGGTTGTGGCGCAGCAGGTTCTGCGGGTCGTAGCGGCGCTTGAGCGCGCGCAGCCGCTCGAAGCTCGTGCCGTACGCGGCGGCCCGCTGCGCGTCGTCGGTGTCCTCGCCGAGGAAGTTGGAGTAGAGGCCGCGGGTGTGCGGCTCCACCGCCGACCACAGCGCGCGGGCCCACGCGACGTTGTCGCGGTCGCGGGCGGGCTCGTCCCACATGGCCGTGGCGAGCAGGCTGTACTCCGCGCCGCGGTGCGGGAAGGCCGCCGACGCCTCCGGCACCCGGTGGATCGCCCCGCCCATCTGCTCGATCGCGACGACCGTGCGGGCCGAGGGCACCTCGCGGAAGTGCGCGCCGACGGCGTCGACGAGGTCGGGGGAGAGCCCGTCGAGGAACCCGGACTTCCAGTAGTTGCGCAGCCCCGCCGGGAACGTGTCGTCGAACATGCGGTGGAAGCGGCGGTAGGGCCAGGTCCGCTGCCCGACCGAGAGCGGCGAGCCGTGGCCGAGCAGCCGGGTCAGCACGTGCGCGCCCGCGGTGACGTCCGCCCGAACCAGCCGGCGAACAGCGTCACGACCGGCCCGTGCTCGGGGGTCGTCAGGAAGTTGAGGGCGAGGATCAGCTCGTCGGGCGCTGCGCGGCCTCGCGGGCGACGAACCCGGCCAGGTCGGCGGCCGCCTCGAACGGGTGGATCGCGACGCCCGTGACGCACTCGTGGTCGAACGGGTGCAGCGCGAAGTCGAACGCCGTGACGACCCCGAAGTTGCCCCCGCCGCCGCGCAGGGCCCACAGCAGCTCCGGGTCGCCGTCGTCGCCGGCGCGGACGAAGCGCCCGTCCGGGGTGAGGACGTCGGCCCCGGCCAGGCTGTCGCAGGTGAGGCCGAAGCGGCGCATCAGCCAGCCGATGCCGCCGCCGAGGGTGAGCCCGGCGACCCCGGTGGAGGAGATGTTCCCACCGGTCGTGGCCAGCGCGAAGGCCTGGGTCTCGCGGTCGAACCCGCCCCACGTCACGCCCGGCTGCACGCGCACGACGCGCCGCTCCGGGTCGACGTGCGCGCCCTGCATCGAGGACACGTCGAGCACCAGGCCGCCGTCGTTGAGCGCGTTGCCCGCGACGTTGTGGCCACCCGCGCGCACCGCGACCGGCTGGTTCTCCGTGGACGCCCACAGCAGGACGTCGCGGATGTCGCCCGGGCCGGCGCACTCCACGATCACGCCCGGCGACCGGTCGATCATGGCGTTGTGCAGCGTGCGGATGCGGTCGAAGGCGGCCGTGCCGGGGCCGTGCACGGCGCCGCGCAGGCCCCTGACCAGCGACTCCGGCAGGTCGGCCGGGGTGATGGCGTTCGGCGGACTGGTCTCGACTGTGCTCGTCACGGCGCGTCGGCTCCTCGGATCGGTCGTCGTGCTAGTCTAACCTAGCTTACTATGAGGGCGAGGGAAATCCGATGGAGCGCGAGCTGTTCACCGACGAGCACCGGGCCTTCCGCGAGCTGGCCCGCTCGTTCTTCGAGAAGGAGTGCGCCCCGCACACCGAGCGCTGGGAGGCGGCCGGCCAGGTCGACCGCGAGGTGTGGCTGAAGGCCGGTGAGGTCGGCCTGCTCGGCTGGGAGGCCCCCGAGGAGTACGGCGGCACCGGCGTGCGCGACTACCGCTTCAACGCGATCATGAGCGAGGAGTTCGTCGCCACCGGCTCGGTCGGGTTCGGCTTCGCCCTGCACAACGACGTGATGGCGCCCTACCTCGTGCGCCTGTCCACCCCCGGGCAGAAGGCGCGCTGGCTGCCCGGCTGGGTCAGCGGCCGGCTCGTCACCGCGCTGGCGCTCACCGAGCCGGGCGCCGGCTCCGACCTGCGGTCCATCAGCACCACGGCGCGCCGCGACGGCGACCACTACGTGCTCAACGGCGCGAAGGTCTACATCACCAACGGCATCCTCTCCGACCTGGTCGTCGTCGCCGCGAAGACCGACCCGGACGCCGGGCGCCGGGGCATCAGCCTGCTCGTCGTCGAACGCGGGATGGCGGGCTTCACCCGCGGCCGCAACCTCGACAAGATCGGCATGAAGGCCCAGGACACCGCCGAGCTGTTCTTCGAGGACGTGCGGGTGCCGCGGGAGAACCTCCTCGGCGAGGAGGGCGCCGGCTTCGACCACCTCATGCACGGGCTGGCCCAGGAGCGGCTGGCCTGCGCCGTGACGTCCACCGCGGTGATGGAGCGGGCGCTGCGGCTCACGCTCGACTTCGTGCGCACCCGCCAGGTCTTCGGCGCCTCGCTCGGGTCGCTGCAGAACACGCAGTTCGTGCTGGCCGGGGTGCGCGCGGCCGCCGACGTGTGCCGGGTCTACACCGACCACGCGATCATGGAGCTGGTGCAGGACCGGCTCACGCCCGAACGCGCGGCGATCGCGAAGCTGTTCGTCACCGAGCGGCAGTGGGAGGCGGTCGACGCCTGCCTGCAGCTCTTCGGCGGCGCCGGCTACATGAACGAGTACGAGATCGCCCGGCTCTGGCGCGACACCCGCGTGCAGCGGATCCTGGCCGGGTCCAGCGAGATCATGCGGCACATCATCGGCCGCTCGCTCGGGGCGTCCTGATCGCGGCGTGTGGTCGCCAGGGTTCCGTCGGCGACGAGGACGGTCGCGGCCCGCAGCGGCGGCCCGATCTGCGGATCCGCCGATGGGTTCGCAGACGCTCGACGGTCCGGCCGGCGGACACCGCAACTCCCCGGCGGGCGCCCCGTCGGTCACGGGAGACGCACCAGGGTTCCCGCCGGTCGCGCCGGGGTCCGGTGCCGTCGTCGCCGTCGACTCCGGCGCGTTGAACCAGGCGATCGCGGCGTCCGGGACGGCCGGGGACACGGCCGTCCGCGCGCAGGGCTCCGCTCCGGCCACCGCCGCCTCCTCCTCGTACGGCGTCGGCCCGTGGGGCGACCGACGGGGCTGACGTTCGAGGGCTGCGACCGGCCCCCGGCCGAGTCGATGACCTCGGCGTTGACGGCGCTCGCCGGCATGCTCGGGGCGGTCGGGAGCCGGCTCGCCGAGACGCGGGACATGCTCGCGACGATCGAGGACGACGACACGTTCCGCGCGTCGATCGGGCCGCCGGTGGCGCCGGGCGGAAGCGTGGACGTGCTCCGCGACGTCGCGCCGGCCCTCGCCGACGCGCTGGAGGCGATGGCCGACCAGATCGAGATGCTGCGCGTCATGATCATCCAGCTGCTGGTGATGCACGTCGCCGGGGCACAGGTGGGCGTCCTGGCGGGCCCTGCGGGGAGTCTCGCGCTCACCTCGTTCGCGAAGCGGGAGCGCGGTGCGCCGCGTCGGTCCCGCCGACCGGCAGATCCCGCCGCTCGACCTGAGATCGGAGTGGGAGGACCGCGCTGACCCGTTGCCGTCAGGGGAGCACCGCCCCCGCGTTGACGAACACCGTCTGGCCCGTGACGTACCGGCGCCGGGCGAGACCAGGTAGGCCACCGCCGCCGCGACGTCCTCCGGGTCCAGCACCACCCCCAGCAGGTTCGCCGCGCGGGATCCCTGCACCGCCTCCAGCAGCGCGTCCCGCGACGACCACCGGGCCCGGGCCGTCGGCGTGTCGACCACCCCGGGCGACACGATGTTGCAGGTCACGCCGTGCGGCCCGCCCTCGGTGGCGACGGTCTTGCCGAGCCCGATCACCCCGGCCTTCGACGCCGCGTACCCGGCGTGCCCGGCGAGCGGGCGCACGGCGGCGTCGGAGGTGAAGAGCACGATCCGGCCCCAGCGGCGCTCGCACATGCCGGGGAACACCCGCCGCACGAGGTGGAACGTGCCGGTCAGGTTGATCCCGATCAGCCGCTGCCACAGGTCGGTCGGGTAGTCCCGCAGCGGCGCGGAGCCCGCGACCGCGGCGCAGGTGACCAGGATCGACGGCGGGCCCAGCGCCGCCTCCAGCCGGGCGCCCGCGGCGTCGACGGCCTCGGCGGAGGAGATGTCGCACTCCGCGTAGGCGAGGCCGTCGTCCGGGGGCGGGGCCAGGTCGAGCACCCCGACCTGCGCCCCGAGCGAGCGGAGCAGCCCGGCGGTCGCGCGGCCGATGCCGCTCGACCCGCCGCTGACCCAGGCCACCTGCGCGTCGAGCGTGCCCATCCGCGGTTCCCCTTCGTCGTCGGTCGCGTCAGCCGCGTGCCGCGGTGAGCAGCATCGCGCCGGCCACCGGCCCGCCGCCGTTCGCCACGACCGCGACCTCCGCGCCGGGCACCTGCCGTTCGCCCGCCGCTCCCCGGAGCTGGACGACGGCCTCGTGCAGGTGCCCGAACCCGTGCAGCCGCCCGCCGGAGAGCTGCCCGCCCCCGGTGTTGAGCGGCAGGTCACCGGTGCGGGCGATGCGGGTGCCGCCCTCGACGAACGCGCCGCCCTCGCCGTGGCCGCAGAAGCCGAGGGCCTCCAGCCACACCAGCGCGAGAATGCTGAACCCGTCGTAGAGCCCGGCGACGTCGACGTCGGACGGCTTGAGGTCGGTGCGGCTCCACAGGTGCTCCGCGGCGCGGCGGCGGCCATCGACGTGAGGTCGGCGTACTGGTCCCACGACGGCCGGCCGGTCAGCCGGGTGCCGACGGCGTTGATGTGCACCGGCTGCGCGAAGTCGCCTGCCGCGTCCGCGCGCGAGACGAGCAGCGCGGTGGAGCCGTCCACGGGCACGTCGCAGTCGAACAGGCAGAGCGGGCTGGAGATCATCCGCGCGGCGAGGTAGTCGTCGAGCGTCAGCGGGTCCCGGAACACGGCGGCCGGGTTGGCGGCGGCGTTGCGGCGCTGCGTCACCGCGATCTGGCCCAGCTGCTCGCGGGTGGTGCCGAACTCGTGGAAGTGGCGCATCGCGACGGGCGCGAGCCAGTTCACCGCCGAGACGGCCCCGAACGGCTCCAGCCAGACGCCCATGGCCGCGGCGGTCCCGCCGCCGGTCTGCAGCACGGCCCGGCGCCCGGCCAGGCCCTGCGCCGACGACTCCGTCACCGTGCGGTAGACGAGGACGTTGCGGGCGAGCCCCGCCGAGACGGCCAGGCAGGCCGCGACGACGGTGGCGAGCTGGCCGGGGATCTGCGCCGACCCCTGGTACCAGGAGAGACCGAGCCGCATCGCGTCCTGCAGCTCGTGCGGCGACGGGCCGCCGTAGCCCTTGCTCACCGAGGCGTACCCGCCCGGGTACGTGATGAGGCCGTCGACGTCCTCGCGGCGCAGCCCGGCGTCCGCGATCGCGGCCAGGCACGCCTCCGTGGTGAGGTCCAGCGCCGAGCGGCCGAGCCTGCGCCCGACCGCGGACCGGCCGACCCCGGAGATCACGGCGTCGCGCTCGAACCGGTGCACGCCGCTCACCCGGCCCGGCCGGCGGGGACGAAGAGCGGGTACCAGAACCCGTGGCAGGCGGTGAACGCGACCTCGACGCGCATGCCGATGTGCACGTCCCCGACCGGGCAGCCCACGACGTTGGTGGTCAGCCGCAGGTCGTCCTGCTCGTCCAGCTGCACGACGGCGATCACGTACGGCTCCTGGCCCGGGACCCACTGCTGGTGGTTGACGGTGAACGTGTACACCGTCCCGGTGCCGGCGACCGGCTGCGGCGCATGTCCGTGCCCAGGCAGCGCGGGCAGTGCGCGGTCGGCGGGTGGCTGAAGCAGCCGCAGTCCGCGCACCGCGCGAACCGCAGCCGCCCGTCCTCGCCGGACGTCCAGAAGAAGGTGCTCAGCGGGTCGTCGGCGGGCCGGGCCCGCTCCAGGAGCGGATCGTCCACGTGCTGCATCACTGCGACCTTTCCGGTGGTGGCGCCGGCAGCGAACGGATCGGGTCGGTCCCGTCCCAGCCCCGGGCGGCCTGCGCGACGGCGGCGATCGTCGCCTCGACCACCGGGCTGTGCTCCACGAGCTCGACCATGTGCCCGAGCTGCGCGCGCGTGTCGAAGTAGGCGAAGCGGACGCCCTGGAACCGGCCCTCGAAGACGGCCTCGACACCCAGCGCCCGGTACGCGGCCCGGTCGGCGTCGAGGTCGGTGGTCAGGCCGCCGAGGTGGTGCATCCCGGGCCCGAGGTCCCGGTACACCGACGGCCCGTCGTCGTGCTGCTCGATCAGCTCGACCTGCCAGCGCCCGGCCTGGCCGAGCGCGAGCGAGTAGTCCACGGCGGTCGGCGCGCCGCGGTAGCGCGCACCGTCGGGCCTGCGGTGCGGCAGCACGTGGAACGGCCCCGCGCCGGTGGTGGCGACCCACGTCCGGATCGCCGCCTCCAGGTCCGGGACGACCCACGCGACCTGGAAGAAGTCGCGCTCCGCCGCGGTCATCCGGCGTCCCGGCTCGGGGGCGCGTAGCCGCCGTCCACCGACAGCGCGGCGCCCGTCGTGTAGCTGGACGCCCGGCTGACCAGGTAGAGCATCGTGCCGACGATCTCCGACGCCTGCGCGGGACGCTGCAGCGCGAGCGTGCGGCTGAAGGTGGCGCTCGACTCCTCGGGGTCCCAGCTGCGGGAGATGTCGGTGAGGAACGGCCCGCACAGCACGCTGTTGACCCGCACCTGCGGCCCGTAGGCGTAGGCGAGTGCCGTGGTCATGGTGTTCAGCCCGGCCTTGGCCATCCCGTAGATCGCGGCGTTGGGCCGCGGGTGCCGGGCCGCGGCGCTGCTGATGTTGAGGATGCTGCCGCCCTTCGCGGCGGCCATCTGCTCGGCCAGCAGCACCGACAGCCGGAACGGGCCCTTGAGGTTGACGTCCATCACCTTGTCGTAGAGCGCCTCGGTGACGCCCGAGAGCCTGTCGTACAGCGGTGACATGCCGGCGTTGTTGACCAGGATGTCCGGCCCGCCGGGGAACCGGTCGGCGACGAACCCGGCCAGCCGTTCGACCTGGTCCCAGTGCCCGACGTGGCACGCGTACGGCACCACGGTGCGCCCGGTGGCGGCGTGGATCTCCGCGGCCGCGCGCTCGCACGCGTCGAGCTTGCGGCTGGCCACCACCACGTCGGCGCCGGCCTCGGCGAGCGCGCCGGCCATCACCCGCCCGAGCCCGCGGCTCCCGCCGGTCACGACCGCGACCGACCCCTCCAGGTCGAACAGCCGAGCTGCCTCCACGACCAACCTCCTCGTCAGCCTGATGTTGCGGGGACGGGCGCTCAGCCCGTGACGGCCGCGGCCTCCCGCTCGGCCCGCTCGATCGCGGCGGCCACCGTGACCTGCGCGTCGGCGAGCCGCTGGGGCAGGTGCATCCGCGGCCACAGGCCCGGGTGCGGCTCGTAGCCGCGCAGGAGCTGGCGCACGACGGTCGTCTGGTGCACCTCGGTCGGGCCGTCGTGCACGCCCATCCACGGGGCCTGCCGCCACATGCGGTGCAGCGGCAGGTCGGCGGACACGCCGAGGGCGCCGTGCAGGTGCATCGAGCGGCCGACGACGTCCTGCAGCACCTTCGCGGCCTGCACCTTGCACGCCGCGACGTCCTTGCGCGCGGCGAGGTAGCCCTGCTGGTCGATCAGCCAGGCGGTCCGCAGGACGAACAGCCGGAACTGCTCCAGCTCGATGTAGGAGTCGGAGATCGCGGCCTGGGCGAACTGCTTCTCGGACAGCAGCGATCCCTTGGTCGTGCGGCTCAGCACCCGCTCGCACATCATGTCGAGCGCCTGGCGGGCCTGGGCGATCGTGCGCATGGCGTGGTGCAGCCGGCCGCCGGACAGCCGCGTCTGGGCGATCTCGAAACCGGAGCCCTCCGGGCCGAGCAGGTGGTCGGCGGGCACCCGCACGTCGGTGAACCGCATGTAGGCGTGTGTGCCGTCGGCCGGGTCGCCCACGCCCGTGTTGACGTTGCGCAGGATCTCGATGCCCGGGGTGTCGGCCGGGGCCAGGAACATCGACGAGCCGCGGTGCACGCTGCGTCCGGGTTGGTGATCGCCATGACGATGTAGAACGTGGCGTACCGGGCGTTGGAGACGAAGTACTTCTCGCCGTTGATCACCCACGAGTCGCCGTCGTGCACGGCGGAGGTGGTGAACCCGCCCGGGTCGGCCCCGCCCTGCGGCTCGGTCATGGCGAACGCGGAGAAGAGCTCCCCGTTGAGCAGCGGCTCCAGGTACGCGGCCTTCTGCTCCGCCGTGCCGTAGTGGGCGATGATCTCGGCGTTGCCCGTGTCCGGGGCCTGCGTGCCGAAGGCGATCGGACCCCAACCGAGGTTGTGCTCGCCCTGGGACCGGCCCAGGATCTCGTTGAGCAGCGTGAGCTTCAGCTGGCCGTAGCCCTGGCCACCCAGCTCCGGCCCGAGGTGGCACGCCCACAGGCCCTGCGCGCGCACGCGGGCCTTGAGCGTGTCCACGTAGCGCAGCACCCGAGGGTCCTTCTCCTCGAAGGCGCCGTCCGGGTAGACCAGGTCCAGCGGCTCGATCTCCTCGCGCATGAGGGTCTCGACCCAGTCGAGCTTGGCCTGGAACTCCGGCTCCGTGGAAAAGTCCCACATATCAGTCTCTCTCCCGCTGTTCGGCCGCGTGACCGGCGTCGATGTGCTGCAGCAATGCCCTGGAGCCGGCCAGGAGGAACGGGATGAGCCGCACCATCCGGGCCACGCTCGCGTCGTTCTCGCCCCGTTTGCGCGCGTTCTTCACGAGCAGCGCCGAGGCGGCCGCCTGCTTGTAGCGGACCAGCGCGTCGAACCAGGGGAGGTCGGCCACCCGGGTGCCGGCGGCCTGCTCGTAGGCGGCGACGAGGTCCGCGCGCGCCGGGACCGGCACGCCGTCCACGACGGCGTTGGGGTGCGCGCGGTCGGCCATGAGGAGGAACCACGCGAGGTCGAGCCGCGGGTCGGAGACCGACCACAGCTCCCAGTCGATCACCCCCGCGATGCCCGCGCCGGCGCACTGCATGTTGCCCAGCCGCCAGTCGCCGTGCAGGACGCGCGGTCCCGCGCCGCCGGCGCCGACGCGCGCAGGAGCGCGCAGACCTCCTCGGACCCCTGCGCCAGCTGCGCGTCCACCGTGGCGACGCCCGGCTCCACCGCTCGACCTCGGCGTCGAGACCGGTCGCCGGCTCGGCGCCCAGCCCGGCCCGCTCCGGGACGACCGACTGCAGGTCCGCCAGCATCCGCGCGGCGGCGAGGTAGCGGGCGGCCACGTCCCGCGCGGGGTCGGGCCGGTCCGGGCGCTCGTGCAGCGGCTCCAGGGACTCGCCCTCGACGAACTCCATCACGAAGAGCGGCGGCACGTCGGGCGGGCGGCCGGCGTCCTCGAACAGCACCGCCGGCACCCGCACGCCGGGCGCCCTGCAGCGCCGTGAGGATCCGGGCCTGCCGCAGCACGTCGCGGTGGCCGCGCGGCTCCAGGCCGGCCGGCGCCACCTTGAGCACCGCTCGGCCGCCGTCCGGCCAGGTCACGAGGTAGGTCAGCGCCGAGAGGCCGCCCTCCAGGCGGCGCAGGCCGGCGACGGGACGCCCGGCCACCGCGGCGACCCGCGCGGCGAGCGCGCCGGGGTCAGGTGTGGTCGCAACCGGCTCCCCGATCGTCTCCCGGCCGGGCCAGCCGATGCCGGCGGCGCCCAGGAACCCGGCGTGCGCCCGCGCCTCGGCGGCGTCGGAGTGGCTGATCAGCTCGATGCGGTTGCCGTCGGGGTCGGACACGAACCGGATCTCGGTGCGGCCCTCCGGCGTGCACGACTCGGTGCGGGCGCCGCCGACCGTCCCGCCGTGGGCCCGCACCGCGTCCAGCACCGGGGCGAGGTCGGCGCAGAGCAGGCCGACGTGCGCGAATCCCAGGTCCTCGGGCGCCCGGTTGCGCCCGGTGCGCGGACGCCGCCCGTGCGCGACCAGTTCGAGGTAGACGCCGCCGCGGCGCAGGAACACCGCCGTGGAGTCGACGTCGTCGATCTCCAGGAGGGCGGAGCTGCGCCGGCCGCGGACCGTGAACTCCTCGCCGGCCTCGAAGCCGAGCGCGTCCCGGTAGAAGGCGACGGCCTCGCCGAGGTCCGAGACCGACAGCGCGAGGTGCGTGATCGCCGTTGTCATCGCACATCCCTCCGCATCATCATCTCTATCTTAGCTAACTATGTTATGAGGGACAAGGCGGCCGCGGCGGGAGCCGAGCGGCTCCGCCGTGGTCAGCCGAAGAGCACGGCCGCGGCCTTCTCGGCGCACGCGGCCACGACGTCCACCGGCTGGGACCGGAACTCGACCACGACGTGGACGCACCCGGCGGCCAGGTAGTGGTCCACCAGGTCGGCCAGCGCAGGCACGTCCTCGCCGGTGGCGTGCAGCCGGACCGACCGCGGGACCCGCCGCCCGGCGGCCTCGTCCAGCTGTGCGCCGAGGCGCTCGACGTCCTCGGGTCCGAGGTCGTGCGGGTGCCAGACGTCGGCGAACCGGGCGGCCCGGCGCAGGGCCGGGCCGCTCTGCCCGCCGATCCACAGCGGCGGGTGCGGCCGCTGCACCGGCACCGGCTCGAACGTCACGTGCCGGACGGTGAAGAACTCGCCCTCGTGCTCGACCTCGCCGCCGCGCCAGCACGTCCGCATGAGGTCGAGCGCCTCGTCGGTGACCCGGCCGCGCGGCGCGAAGAGCTGCCCCACCCCCAGCGCCCGGTACTCCGTGCGGATCCACCCGGTGCCGACGCCGACGTCGAGCCGCCCGTCCGAGAGCACGTCGACGCTCGCCAGCATCTTGGCCGTGAGCACCGGGTTCCGGTACGGCACGACGAGCACGCCGACGCCGAGCCGGGCCGTCGAGGTCGTCGCGGCCATGTGCGCGAGCACCGTGACCGCGTCGAGCCAGTACGCGCCGTGCACGGGCTCCATGCTGCGGGTGCCGACGACGTGGTCGGTCACCCACAGCGAGCGGTAGCCGAGCTGCTCGAACACGCGGGGCAGCTCCCGGACCGCGCGGTCCGCGCCGGGCTCGGTGTTGGGGACGACGATCCCGACCGGCCGGCCCTGCTCAGCGCTTGGGGGGCTCGACACCGGCGTCCTCGCGGTCCCAGGTGGCGGGGGTGGCGCCCTCGGCGCGCAGCACGTACTTGAGCACCCGCCCGACGGGGTTCTTCGGCAGCTGGTCGCGGAACTCGACGTAGCGCGGCACCGCGAAGTAGGGGAGCCGGTCGAACGACCACCGGCACAGCTCCTCCTCCGTGAGGGCCGAGCCGGTGCGCAGCACCGCGGTGACCTTCACGTCGTCCTCGGACAGCTCCGAGAACACCGAGTGCACGGCGACGTCGGTGATGTCCGGGTGCTGCAGGAACGCGGTCTCCATCTCGAACGAGGAGATGTTCTCGCCGCGCCTGCGCAGGTAGTCCTTCTTGCGGTCGACGAAGTGGAAGTACCCGTCGTCGTCGAACTTGCCCAGGTCGCCGGTGTGGAACCAGAGGTTGCGCTGGAGCGCGGCGGTCGCGTCGGGGCGGTTCCAGTAGCCCTCGAACATGACGTGGCGCTTGAGCGGGCGCACCACGATCTCCCCGACCTCGCCCGGGGGCAGCTCGCGGTCCTCGTCGTCGAAGATGCGCACGTCGAAGTCGTCGTTGCGGCGCCCGGACGTGCCGGGCCTGCTCGCCTCGCCGCGGGGCAGGTGGGTGGTGAGGCAGCACTCGGTCAGCCCGAACACGTTCGCCCCGGCCCAGCCGGCGCCGAACCGGCGCTTCCACGTCTCGATCAGCTCGGCCGGGAACGGCGCGCCCTGCACGATCTCCAGCCGGCCGTGGCAGCGCTGCGCGGCCTCGGAGTCGGGGGCGCCGGCGATCAGCGTGAGGATCGTGCCGAGCAGGCTCACGGAGCTGGCGCCCGTGCGCTCGATCTCCGGCCAGAACCCCGAGAGCGAGAAGCGCGGGGCCAGCGCCGCGGAGCCGTGCAGCAGGATCGTGCTGAGCACCGTGCAGGTCCAGGCGTTGAAGTGGAAGAGCGGCAGCGGCGTGAAGTGCACGTTCTCCGTGCGCCGCCCGGTGACCTGCAGGTACTGCCGCGAGATGTTCATCGCGTAGTTGTGGCTGATCATGCAGCCCTTGGACGGCCCGGTGGTCCCGGCCGTGTAGATGAGGCAGGTCAGGTCCGACGGGCGGGCGACGGGCGCGGGGAGCGTGTCGTCGGCCGCGGCCCGCAGCGCGTCGAGCGAGAGCAGCTCGACGCCCGGGCGCCCGGCGCCCTCCGGAGCGGCGCCGCGGTGCACGACCGTGCGGACGGCGGGGGTGCCGTCGAGCACCTCGAACGCGCGCTCGACGTAGTCGGACTCGGCGATCACCACCTCGGCGCCGGTGTCGGCGACCTGGTGGCGCAGGAACTCGCCCCGGTAACCGGTGTTGACCGGCGCGGCGACGGCGCCGAGCCGGTTGGCGGCCAGCAGCGTCACGACCGCGTCGAGGTTGTTGTCGAGCACCGTGACGACCCGGTCGCCTGCCCGACGCCCAGCCCCTTGAGCACGCCGCTGGTGCGCGCCACCTGCGCGGCGACCTCGGCGTAGGTGTGGCGCTCGCCCGAGAAGTCCAGGAAGAGCCGGTCCGGGGCCGCCTCCAGCGCCCGGTCGAAGGCCAGGTCGATGGTGTCCAGCCGGCCCGACATCCACTCGCTCATCGATCGGTCGTCCTCTCAGTCGGCCGGCGGCTCAGCGGAAGTCGAACAGCTCGCGGACGTTCAGCTCGACGATCTTGTGCACTTCCTCGTCCGGGACGTCGCGGAAGACCTCGGCGGCGCGCTTGCGGGTGTTGGGCCAGTTCGAGTCGGAGTGCGGGTAGTCCACCTCGAACGTGATGTTGTCGATCCCGATGACGTGCCGGTTGCGCACGCCGTGCTCGTCGTCGATGAAGCAGCCGTAGAAGTGCCGGCGGAACAGGTCCGACGGCCTGGTGGTGCGGTCGATGTCCTGGTACCAGCGGTGCCGCTCCCAGGTGTAGTCGCAGCGTTCCAGGACGTAGGGGACCCAGCCGATCCCGCCCTCGGCGAGCACGACCTTGAGGTTCGGGTGCCGCTGCAGCAGCCCGGAGAAGAGCAGGTCGGACGTGGTCCACATGAGGTTGGTGGCCATCAGCGAGATCTGCACCGCGAACGGCGCCTCCTCGGTGAACCCGGGCAGGTGCGACGACGAGCCGAAGTGCAGGCAGAGCGGCAGCCCGGCGTCGGCGAGCGTCGTGAACAGCTCGTCCCAGTGCCGGGTGTGGAAGCTGGGCAGGCCCAGCGGCGCGGGGTTCTCCGGGAACGTCACGGCCTTCGCGCCTTCGCCGCGACCCGCTTCGCCTCCGCGACGGACGCGGTGACGTCCCAGACCGGCAGCATGGCCAGCGGGATCAGCCGGTCGGGGGCGGCGGCGCACCACTCGTCGACGCTGAAGTCGTTCCACGCCTGCACGCAGAGCAGCGCGAGCTCGCGGTCGTCGGCCTGCAGGAACACCCGCCCCGCGAACCCGGGGAACGACGGGTAGCACATCGCGGCGGTGACCCCGTCGAGGTCCATGTCGAGCACGCGGGCGACCGGGTCGTAGCAGCCGGGGATCATGTCGTCGTAGCGGACGGGCTCCATGCCGTACTCGGACGCGTCCTTGCCGGCCACCGCGTTGAGCCCGATCTGCGGGTAGCGCCGGCCCTCGTACTGCCAGACGTGGTGGCCCTGCTCGGTCTCGATGATCGCGGGCCCGGCCGCCCGGAACCGCTGCGGCAGCCGGTCCTGCCACACGCGCGGGTGCTCGATCAGGTGGTCGTCGACCGAAAGTATCTGGTGGTGGTCCTGGAGCGGCATTGGTCCTCCCTGGGGTCCCGGCCCGGCCTCAACTTACGCTAGGATGTCATAGTTAACTATGAAGCGCGAGGGTGTCGGACCGAGGAGCCCATGATGGTCGAACCTGGCGACGCCACGCACCAGCCCGAACGGGAGGTGGAGCAGGAGGACTACGACCTGCTCACCTTCGCCGAGGCGGGCGAGCGGCTTGCCGCGGAGCTCGCCCACGAGCGGGCGCTGCTCGCGCGGCTGGTCGACGCCGGGGCCGTCGCGGACGCCGTCGAGGTGGCCGCCCGGCTCCGGCGGATCGCCGACCTGGAGGCCGCGGCCGAGCGCAACCGGCGCCAGCCGCTGACCGACGCGACCTTCGAGCGGTTCTTCGGCTACCCGCCGGGCGGCAAGCCCGGCGACCCCGTGGCACCGACCGACTGAGGAGGACTGTTGTCGGAGTCGACTGCGTCCGTGATCGTCACGGGCGGGGCGTCCGGTCTGGGGGAGGCGACGGCCCGCCTGCTCGCCGAGCGCGAGGCTGGCACGTCGTCGTCGTGGACCTGCAGGAGGAGCGCGGTGCGGGGGTCGCCGCCGAGCTGAAGGGCACGTTCGTCCGGGCCGACGTCACGTCGGAGGACGCCGTGGTCGCCGCCGTGGAGGCCGCGGTGGCGCAGGCGCCGCTGCGCGGCCTGGTCAACTGTGCCGGCGGCGGCACCGGCGGCCGGACGATCGGCCGCGACGGCGCGTACGCCTCGGCCCACCCGCTCGACCGGTTCGCCGCGACGCTCGCGCTCAACGTCGTGGGCACGTTCAACGTCATCCGGCTCGCGGCCACGGCCATGTCGCGCAACGAGCCGGACGCCGACGGCGGCCGCGGCGCGATCGTCAACACCGCGAGCGTCGCCGCGTTCGAGGGGCAGGTCGGGCAGGCCGCCTACGCCGCGGCCAAGTCGGGCATCGTCGGCATGACCCTGCCGATCGCGCGCGACCTGGCCCCGGCCGGCATCCGGGTCAACACGATCGCGCCCGGCACGTTCGAGACGCCGCCGATGCTCGCGATGCCGGACGGCGCGCGGGCGGCCCTCGCGGCGTCGGTGCCGTTCCCGCGGCGGCTGGGCCGGCCGGCGGAGTTCGCCGCGCTCGCGGCCCACCTGCTGGTCAACCCGTACGTGAACGGGGAGACCGTCCGCATCGACGGCGGCATCCGGATGCAGCCGAAGTGACCGACGTGGAGAGGGGAACCGCCGTGACCTCCGACGGAGTGGACGGGGTGCGCACCGAGCGCCGCGGCCGGGTGCTGGTGATCACGCTCGACCGGCCGCACCGGCGCAACGCGCTGGACGGCGCCGCCGCCCGGGCGCTCTCGGCCGCGGTGGACGAGCTGGAGGCCGCGCCCGACCTCGCGGTCGGCGTGCTGACCGGCGCGGGCGGTGTGTTCTGTGCCGGCATGGACCTCAAGGCGTTCGTCACCGGCGACCTGCCCGAGGTGCCGGGCCGCGGCCTTGGCGGGATGACGGAGCGGCTGCCGGAGAAGCCGATGGTGGCCGCGGTCGAGGGCTGGGCGCTGGCCGGCGGGTTCGAGATCGCGCTGGCCTGCGACCTGATCGTCGCGGGGGCGGGTGCGCGGTTCGGGGTGCCCGAGGTGAAGCGGGCGCTGGTGGCCGGCGGGGGAGCGGCGCTGCGGCTGCCGTGGCGGGTGCCCACCGCGATCGCGATGGAGCTGCTGCTCACCGGCGACCCGATCGACGCGGTGCGCGCCGCCGCCGTCGGCCTGGTCAACCGGGTCGTGCCCGACGGGGGCGCGCTCGGGGCCGCACTGGAGCTCGCCGGGACCATCGCCGCGAACGGGCCGCTGGCGATCGCCGCGACCCGCCGGATCGCCGTCGGCACCCTCGACTGGACGAGCGACGAGGCGTGGGACCGGCAGCGGGCGATCGCCGACCCGGTGTTCGCGTCCCGCGACGCCGTCGAGGGGGCCACCGCGTTCGCCGAGAAGCGGCCGCCGCGCTGGGAAGGCCGTTGACCTTTCTTCTCTAACTTGTCTAACTTAGAAGACGACGATACGTCCAGACAGCGAGGTCCGGGATGACGCAGGTGCGGGTCGGGTTCGTCGGGCTCGGCGACATCGGCGGGCCGATGGCCCAGCGGCTGGTCGACGCGGGGCTGCCGACCACGTTGTGGGCGCGCCGGCCGGCGACCCTCGACCAGTACGCGCCCGGGACCTTCCACGCCGCCGCGAGCCGGGCCGAGCTGGGCGCCCGCTGCGACGTCGTGGGCGTGTGCGTCTTCGGCGACGACGACGTGCGCGAGGTCCTGCTGGGTGCCGACGGCGTGCTCGCGGCCATGGCCCCGGGCGCCGTGGTGCTGATCCACAGCACGGTCTCGCCGCAGGTGTGCGCCGAGGCCGCCGCCGCCGGTGCGGAGCGCGGCGTCGCCGTCCTCGACGCGCCGATCAGCGGCGCCCGGGCCGGTGCGCAGCAGGGCACCCTCACGATCATGGTCGGCGGCGACGCGACCGCCATGGAACGGGCGATGCCCGCGCTGCGCGCCTACGGCTCGGTGATCCGCCGGATGGGCGGAGCCGGGGCCGGCCAGACCATGAAGGTGCTCAACAACGTCCTGTCGGCGAGCACCGGGATGCTCGCGTGTCTCGCCGTGGAGCTGGGCGAGCGGCTCGGGCTCGACCACGCCGCCGTGCTCGACGTCCTGCGCAGCGGGGGCGCGGCGAGCGCCAGCCTGGAGTCGCTGGCCACCCGGCTGATCCCCGATCCCGGTTCGCCCGGCACGCCGCGACGATGTTCGTGAAGGACACCCGGCTGCTCGGCGACGTCTGCCGGGACGCGGGTGTCGACCCGGGGGTGCTGGAACGCCTGGCGACCGAACGGGCCACGCACGTCGTGCCGCGCGTCGGGAGCGCGTCGTGAAGGGCACCACCCTCTTCGTGACCGGCGGGAACACCGGCATCGGCTTCGAGACCGCGAAGCGCTTCGCCCGGGAGGGCGTCAACGTCGCGATCCTCTCGCTCGGGGAGGAGCGCAACCGGGCCGCGGCCGCGGAGATCCGCGCGCTGGGCGTCGGGTGCGTCGCGGTCACCGGCGACGTGACGCGGGCCGCCGACGTCGAGGCCGCCGTGGCCGCCGCCGTCGAGAGCTTCGGCGGGCTGCACTACGCGTTCAACAACGCGGGGATCTCCCAGCCGATGTCGGCCATCCGGGACCAGACCGACGCCGAGTTCGACCGGCTCTTCGCGGTCAACGCCAAGGGCGTCTGGATGGGGATGCGGTTCGAGATCCCGGCCATGCTCGCGACGGGCGGGCGGGCCGCGATCGTCAACTCCGCGTCGCGGCGGGCGTCAAGGCGCCCCGCCACCAGGCGATCTACGCGGCACGAAACACGCCGTCGTCGGGCTGACGAAGGCGGCGGCGCTCGACCACGCGGCCGACGGGCTGCGGGTCAACGCCGTCGCGCCCGGGGTCGTCGACACCGAGATGATCCGGCGCTACGCCGCGGCGAACGCCGGCCACTGGCAGGCCATCCTCGACGAGCACGAGATGGGCTGCACGAGCCGGCCGGAGGACGTCGCCGCGGCCGTGCTCTTCCTCTGCCGCGACGCCCTCCGCACCACGGGTGCGGTGCTGACCGTCGACTCGGGCCTGTTGCTCCACTGACCGTTCCCTGACCGTCCACGACCAGCCGGAGGTTTCCCGTGCCGCTCGACGCCGATGTCCGGCGCGCTCTCGACCACGTCGCGATCCAGGCCGTGATCAGCGGTTACTCCCGCGGCCAGGACGCGCACCAGAGCGACGACGACGTCCTGGAGCAGTGGGACCGCGTGTTCACCGCGGACGCCACGACCGACTACACCGTGGCCGGCGCCCGGCGTGCCACTACCGGGAGCTGGCGGCCTGGCTGCGCGGCACCCCGGACCGGCCGGGGCGGATGGGCCGCTACAGCGGCTGGCAGCACATGCTGAGCCTGCCGTCGATCACCGTCGAGGGCGACGCCGCCACCGCGCGCACCGACTTCCTGGCCATCCACCGGCTGACCACCACCGGGCCCGCGGGCGCCGCTTCGACGTCTGCGGCGCCTTCCACGACGACCTCGTCCGTACCCCGGACGGGTGGCGGATCCGGCATCGGCGCCTGGAGGTCTACTTCGGCGAGCAGCTGTCCACGCACAACTCGGTCGCGCGGGTGGCGGGATGAGCGGGCTCGCGGGCCGGTCGCTGTTCGTGACCGGCGGCAACACCGGGATCGGGCTCGCCGCCGCGCTGGAGTTCGCCGCGGCCGGCGCGAACGTCGCGGTCTACGCGCGGCGCGCAGACCGCAACGAGGAGGCGCGGGCCGAGGTCGAGAAGCTGGGCGTGGAGTGCCTGACCTTCGCCGGGGACGTCACCGACGAGGCCGCGATGGCCGCCGCGGTCGAGGCGACCGTGCGGCGCTGGGGCGGGCTGCACTACGCGTTCAACAACGCCGGGGTGAGCCAGGCCGGCGCCCCGATCACGCAGCTCTCGCACGCGGACTTCGACGCGCTCATGGACGCCAACGTGCGCGGCACGTTCCTCGGGATGAAGCACCAGATCCCGGCCATCCTGGCCGCGGGCGGGGGCGCCATCTGCAACAACGCGTCCGCGTCCGGCCTGGTCGCGACGGCCCACCAGGCGCTCTACAGCGCGTCCAAGTTCGCGGTGGTCGGGATGACCAAGGCGGTCGCGCTGGAGCTGGCCGCGCAGAACGTGCGGGTCAACGCGGTGTGCCCGGGCGCGACCACGGGCGACATGTTCCTGCGCTACCGGCGCGAGTTCCCGGAGCTGGCGGCGAAGGCGGTCGGCGTGCACCCGATGGGCCGGATCGGGCTGAAGGAGGAGGTCGCGCGGGCCGTGCTCTTCCTCTGCCGGGACGCCACGTTCACCACGGGCGCGGCGTTGGAGGTCGACGGCGGGCGGACGGTCGCATGAGCGGCTCCGCACGCCGGCGCATGGTACTCGTGGGCGGCACCGGGACGATCGGCTCGGCCGTGCACGCACTCGCCCGCGACGCGTACGACGTGGTGGTCGTCGCCCGCCGCGGCGGTGACGTGCAGGCCGACACCCGCTCGCCCGAGTCGGTGGCGGCCCTGTTCGCGCAGGTCGGGCCGTTCGACGACCTGGTGTGCACGGCCGGGCCCGCGGTGCTCGGCGCCCTCGGCGCGCTCACCGAGCAGGACTTCGCCGACTCGTTCCGCAACAAGGTGCTCGCGCAGGTCAACCTCGTGCGCCTCGGGCTGGGCCGGGTCCGGCCCGGTGGCTCGTTCACGCTGTCCAGCGGGTATCTCGACAAGTCGCCGATCCCCGGGGTCGCGGCGGTGGCGATGGCGAACGGCGCGCTGGACGCGTTCTGCCGCGCCGCGGCGCTGGAGATGCCCGCCGGGGTGCGCCTCAACTGCGTCAGCCCCGTGTTCGTCGAGGAGTCCCTCGCCGGGGTGACCGGCGTGGACGTCCCGGCGGAGGCGCGGCAGAGCGCGGCCGACACCGCGCGGGCCTACCTGGCCGCCGTCGAGGGCACGTTCACCGGCGAGTCGCTCGACCCGCGCGCCGTGACGTGGGGAGCGGGCCGATGAGCGCGGCACCGGTGCCGCCCGGGCGCGACTTCTCGGTGGCCGGGCGGGTCGTCGTGGTCACCGGGGCGGGCCGCGGCATCGGCCGCGAGTACGCGCGGGAGTTCGCCGCGGCGGGCGCGACCGTCGTGATCGCGGAGGTCGACGGGGCGCGGGCCGCGCGCACGGCGGGCGAGATCGCGGACGCCGGCGGTGCCGTGCGGGCGGTCGAGACCGACGTCGCGGACCCGGCGTCGGTGGCGGCGCTGACCGAACGGGTCCTCGGCGAGTTCGGGCAGGTCGACGTGCTGGTCAACAACGCGGCCATCGGGGCCGGGCTCGCGATGCGCCCGTTCGACGAGCTCGACCTCGCGGAGTGGGACGCCGTCATGCGGGTGAACGTCACCGGGCCGTTCCTGTGCGCGCGGGCCGTGGTGCCGCACATGCGGGCCGCGGGCTGGGGCCGGATCGTCAACACCATGTCGGGCTCCGTGGCGCTCGGCACCGCGCACTTCGCGCACTACGTGACGTCGAAGGCCGCGCTGGTCGGGCTGACCAACTCGCTGGCGCGCGAGCTGGGCCCGCACGGGATCACGGTCAACGCCGTGGCACCGGGCACCACGTTCACCGAGGTGCCCCGGGACCCGGCGACGCACGAGCACAAGCTCGCGGAGGTCGCGGCCCAGTGCATCCCCGCGCCCGGAGGTCCCGATGGACCTCGTCGGCCTCGTGATGTTCCTGGCGAGCCCGGCGGCCGGGTTCGTCACGGGCCAGACGATCGCCTGTGACGGCGGCGCGACGCATCGCTAGCGGAAGGCCCTGGACGAAGGCCCTAGAAGAAGCCCAGGCCGGGGTCGAGCCCGAGCCGCACCCGGCCGGCCAGCGCGAAGTAGGCGGCGGAGTGGTTCGCGTGCTGCAGCGCGACCATCCCGTCGCGGAAGAGCCGCTCCAGCGGGTTGCCCCGGTAGACCGACGCGGAGCTGCCCAGCTCGTACATCGCGAGCAGCACCTCCCGGCTCACGGTCGCCGCGTGGCTCATGGCGGCGCGCAGCGCGGCCCGCTGGGCGGCTGTGACGGGCTCGCCGGCGGCCGAGGTCCGGTCGAGCCCGGCCGCCGCCGACCTGAGCAGCAGGCGGGCCGCCGCCAGTGCGGACTCCGAGCGGCCGATCACGGACTGGGCGTGCGTCTGCTCGGCCAGCGGTGTCCGGGTCGGCGCCGTGGTCCTGGTCGCCGCGATCCGCACGACCTCGTCGACGGCCGCCTGCGCGACGCCGAGCACCACGGCGGTGCACCCGGGGAACACGAGCGCCGGCACGAACCCGGTGTAGGGGAACTCCGCGATCCGCGGGGGTTCCAGCAGCCCGAGGGCCAGGTCGGCGGGCACGGGCGCGCGGTCGGCGACGACGTCGTTGCTCCCGGAGCCGCGCAGGCCGCTGACGTCCCACGTGTCCTTGACCGTGACCTGGTCGCGGCCGAGCACGACGATCCGCACGTCCGGGCCGCCGTCCGGGTCGAGGCGGGGCCGGTCGCCGTCCGTGACGACGGCAAGCGCGAAGAACCAGTCGGCCGCATCGATCCCGCTGACGATCTTCCAGTGCCCGGAGACCAGCAGGCCGTCCTCGACCGGCACGGCCGTGCCCGGGCTGCCGCTGTTGGCGAACACCGGCCGCCGGCCCGTGCCCCAGATCCGGGCCCGTCCGGCGGTGCCGAGCAGCGCACCGACGAAGCCGAAGTTCGCGTTCCAGACGATCCACGCGGCGGAGGCGTCGATCCGGCCCAGCTCCTCGTAGACCCGCAGCACGGTGGTGTGCGAGCACTGCGCGCCGCCCAGGGCACGCGGCGTCAGCAGGTCCAGCGCGCCCGCGTCGCGCAGCGCCGTGACCAGCGCGTCCGGTGGCCGGCAGGTCAGCTCGGCCTCGTCGCGGGTGGTCTCGATCGGTGCGCGCAGCCGGGCGACGAGGGCGTCGACGTCGAGCCGGTCCGCGTCCGGTAGGAGGTGGTCGGTCACGTCCCGAGACTCGCCCGGTCGCGTGGACGCCGGATCGACGGCCGGTGCGGGCCGCGGTCTACCCGGTGTCGATCGGGCGTCGACGCCGCGCCCGCAGTCTCAGGGCCGAACGCCCGGGGCACCGTCCGCCGGGCCTCGCGGAGGGATCGCCAGCGATGAACACCGACGAGCACGTCGGGGTCACCGAGACCCGGCTGGTCCACGACGTGCACCGGGTCGCGACGGCGATGCTGGTCCGCGCGGCGCTGCGGCCCGCCACCCCGCCCGAGCCGTTCGCGGAGGTGCGCGCGTTCCTCGTCGCGACCCTGCGCCACCACCACGAGACGGAGGACGGCCGGCTCTGGCCGCTCCTGCTCGCGGCCGACCCGCAGCTCGCCACCTGGCTCGACGCGCTCTCCGGGCAGCACGAGGAGCTGGACGCCGCGCTCGACGCCCTCGCCTGCGCCCCGCTGCCCGACGGCACCGCGCCGCTCGAGCTGTCCGGCGCCGCGACCGCGGTGCGCGACCTCGTGCACGCCCACCTCGACCTGGAGGAGGCGCTGCTCCTCCCCGCGGTGCGGGCCCACCTCGGGGCGGCCGAGTGGGAGGAGTTCTCCGCAGCGGTCGTCGCCACGTCACCGGCGGACGGCGCGCACCTCATGGTCGGGTTCCTCGACCGGGTCGCCGGCCCGCAGGCGGTCCGGCTGGCGCTGCGGCACCTCCCCGGCCCGGTGCAGGTGGCCGTGCCGGCGATGCGCGAGCTGGCCGCCACCACGATCTCCGCCCTGGACGAGTGACCGGGCGACCGACCAGGAGTGACCGGATGCAGACCGACGTGACACCGCCCCGCCCGTCCCGTGACGCGGACGACCGGCCCGACCGGCTGCCGCTCGACGAGCTGCCGCGCTGGGTGCCGCACGCCGACCCGGTGGCGCTGCTGCTGACGACCGCGCACCTCACCGGGGACCTCGCGCTGCTGCGCGACGAGTGGCGTCCCGACCTGCGGATCGGCGTGACGGAGGGCGGCTACCCGGAGCCCGTGCGCGAGGAGATCCGCCGGACCTGCCTTGACGCCCTCGGCAAGGCGGGCGAGACCTGGGACCGGGACCGCCCGACGTACGACACGCTGCAGCGGGTGGTCGAGTGGGCGATGCGCCCGGAGTTCGCGGCGTACACGCCGCTGCTGGGCGACACGCTGTCGTTCGGGCCCGGCGACGACCCGGGCCGGCCGTCCTGGACCCTCTCCGGGGTGGGCGGCGACCCGGACTTCCGGGTGGCGGTCGTCGGCGCCGGCGAGAGCGGGCTGCTGATGGCGCACCGGCTGCGGCAGGCCGGCGTGCCCGTGGTGGTGTTCGAGCGCAACGCCGACGTCGGCGGCACCTGGCACGAGAACACGTATCCGGGCTGCCGGGTGGACATCCCGAGCCAGGTCTACCGCTACAGCAGCCACCCCGGCACCTGGGAGAGCCACTTCAGCACCCGGCCCGCGATCGCCGAGTACCTGCGCGGCTTCGCCCGGGACAACGGGCTCTACGACTGCATCGAGCTGGGCTCCGAGGTGCTCGGCAGCCGCTGGGACGGCGAGCGCCGCAGGTGGGTGCTGACCGTGCGGTCCGCAGCGGGGATCCGCGAGGTCCCGGCGAACGTCCAGGTCAGCGCGGTCGGCCAGTTCGGGCGCCGTACACCCCGGACATCCCCGGGGCCGAGCGGTTCGGCGGCGCCGCCTTCCACACGGCGCGCTGGGACGGCTCCGTGGACCTCACCGGCATGCGGGTCGGGGTGATCGGCACCGGCGCGACCGCCGTGCAGCTCGTGCCGGAGATCGCCGGCCGGGCCGCCGAGGTGCGCGTGTACTCGCGCACGCCGACGTTCCTGTCGCCCACCCCGAAGCTGCGCCGCGACCTGGGCGCCGAGGAGCTGGCCCTGCTGGCCGGGCTGCCGCACTACCGGGCCTGGTACCGGGCCGTGGAGGTGCTGCCGACCATCGAGGGCAACCTCGCGATGGTCACCGTGGACCCGGCCTTCCCACCGACGGAGCGCGCGGTCTCGGCGCCCAACGAGCAGCTGCGCGCGGTGCTGCAGGGCTGGATCGACGTCCAGACGGAGGACGACCCGCACCTGCGGGCGGCGCTGACCCCGCGGTTCCCGTTCGGGGCCAAGCGCTGGGTGACCGACGACGGCACCTGGGTCGCCACGCTCAAGCGCCCGGACGTGCACCTCGTCGACGAGCCGATCGAGGAGATCACCGCCACGGGCGTGCGCACCGTCGACGGGCACGACGACCTCGACGTGATCGTCTACGCGACGGGGTACCGCCCCGCGGAGTTCCTCGCCCCGATGCGGGTGACCGGACGCGGCGGGGCCGACCTGACCGGGCAGTGGTCGGGTGACGAGGCGCGGGCCTACCTCGGCGCGTGCGTGCCCGGCTTCCCGAACTTCTTCTGCCTGTTCGGGCCGAACACGAGCAACGTCGTGCACCTCGTCTCGATCTTCTTCGTGTCCGAGTGCGGCGTGCGCTACGTGCTCGACGCCGTCCGGACGCTGCTGGAGAGCGGGAGCCGGTCGATCGAGGTCCGCGCCGACGTCGCGCAGGCCTACGCCGAACGCCTGGAAGCGGCGAGCGCGCAGCGGGCGTGGGGTTTCTCGACGGTCCGCTCCTGGTACCGCAACAGCAGGGGCCGCTCGACGCAGCTGTGGCCGTTCAGCGCGATGGAGCTGTGGCAGCGCACCCGCCGGGTGGACCCGGCGGACTTCCGGCTCGACGCCTGAGACCGACCCCGGATCCGACCCGACCCGACCGAAAGGCAATGCCCCGTGGCCCACATGAACGGCAGCCACCACGTCACCATGTCCGTGGGCTCCGCGCAGGAGGACGTCGACTTCCACGTCCGCACGCTCGGCCTGCGCTTCATCAAGCGCACCGTGCTGTTCGACGGCTCGCTCCCGATCTACCACCTGTACTACAGCAACGCCGCGGGCGACCCGAGCGCCGTGCTCACCACCTTCCCGTTCCGGCAGGCCGGGCTGACCGGCCGGCGGGGCACCAACCAGGCCCGCGAGGTGCTGCTCGCCGTCCCGGCGGGCTCGCTCGACTACTGGACGGGCCGGCTCGCCGAGCGCGGGGTGGAGGTGACGCAGGCCGAGGTCCTGGACGCCCGCCGGCTGCTGTTCCGGCACCCCTGCGGCATCGAGTACGCGCTGGTCGGGGTGGAGGGGGACGACCGCGTCGGCTGGACGGGCGGCGGCGTGCCGGCCGAGCACGCGATCCACGGCGTCCACGGCGTCGGCGTGCACGTCAGCACCCCGGACACCATGGTCGAGTTCGTCGGCGACGCGCTCTTCGGCAAGGAGCTGGCCGAGGAGGGCGACCGGGTGCGCCTCCAGGTCGGGGCGGAGCACCGCGGCGGCGCCGTCGAGCTGGTCGTGAACCGCACCGACGACCAGGGCACCTGGCGCTACGGCGAGGGCACCATCCACCACTTCGCCTGGAACGCCGAGACGCTCGCCAACCAGGACGAGCTGAAGTTCGCGGTCGAGGCGCCGGCTACACCGACATCTCCGAGCTGAAGGACCGCAAGTACTTCAAGTCGGTCTACGTCCGCACCCCGGGCGGGGCGCTCTTCGAGCTGGCCGTCACCCCCGCCGAGGGCGGCTGGACCTGCGACGAGTCACCCCAGGAGCTGGGCTCGGCGTTCCAGCTACCCGAGCAGTTCGAGGAGCGGCGCGCGGAGATCCTCGAGCGGCTGGAGCCGATCACCGTCTGACCCACCGGACCCGCAGGAGGAACCGGATGCCCGCCCCGTCCCGGGTGTTCGCGCAGCTCGGCGCGCTCGATCCGCCGGCGGCGCCGCAGCGCGTGATGCGCCGCGCCGTCGTGCTCGGCGGGAGCGTGGCGGGGCTGCTCGCGGCGCGCGTCCTGAGCGACCACGCCGAGGAGGTGGTTGTCGTCGAGCGCGACGCCGACCCCGGTTCCCGGGCCCGGCCCGGGGTGCCGCACGGCCCCCAGGTGCACGCCCTGCTCCCGGCCGGGCAGATGCGGCTCGAACGGTGGTTCCCGGGGTTCTCGGCGTCGGCCGCCGCGTGCGGGGCCGTGGTGCCCGACGACGCGGACGTCCACTGGTACGTCAACGGCGTCCGGCGGCCCAACCCGCCGCCGATGCCGGGCCTCCCGGGATCCTCACCACCCGGCCGGTGCTGGAGGGCCTCGTCCGGGACCGGGTGGCCCGGCTCCCGAACGTCCGGACGGTGTGCGCGCGGGGCGAGGGCCTGCTCATGGACGACTCCCGGGTGACCGGGGTCCACCTGGACCTCGGACCGGGGGGCGGCCGGCGGACCGTGTGCGCGGACCTGGTGGTGGACGCCACGGGCCGGTCCAGCCGGCTGGGCGACTGGCTCTCCGTCCACGGCTGGCCGCGGCCGCCGCTTCGCCGGATGCCGATCCGGCTGAACTACGCGACCGCGGTGTTCCGCCGCGACCCGGCGGTGAGCACCGTCGCGAGCGTCGTGGCGCAGGACCGGCCGGGTCCCGGGCGGGTGGCCCGGATCGGCGCGGTGCTGGCGGTCGAGGGCGGCCGCTGGATGGTGGTGGTCTGCGGGTTCGCCGGGGACCGGCCCGGGCGCGATCCGGCCGACTTCGCCCGCCGCTGCCGCGCGGACTTCCCGCCCGTCTTCGGCGACATCGCCGAGCGCGCCGAGCGGCTGGGCGACGTCGTCACGTTCCACCAGGCCGACAGCCGCCGCCGCGACTTCCACGCCGTGCGCCGGCTCCCGGCCGGGCTGGTCGCGGCGGGCGACGCGGTCGCCTCGTTCAACCCGGTCTACAGCCAGGGCATGACGTCCGCGGCACTGCACGCCTCGTGCCTGTCGGCCTGGCTGCGCGGCAGCCCCCGGCTGGACCGGCCCGCCACCGACTACTTCGCGATGGTGCGGGTGGTCGTCGACGCCGCGTGGCAGGTCTCGACCACCGCGGACCTCGCGCTCCCGCACGTGGACGGGCCGTACCCGCCCGGCCACCGGCTCGTCGCGGGGCTCGGCGACCTGGTGCTCGCGATGTCCGCGCACGACGCCGAGCTGAACCGCCGCCTGAGCCTGGTGACGATGATGTTCGCCCACCCGCGCTCCCTCGCCGGCCCCGGAGTGCTCGCGCGGGCACTCGCGGCCCGGCTCCGCGATCCCGCACGACGAAAGGACCCCGCACGACGATGACCACGCACCTGTGGACCCCCGAGCTCACCGCCGTCGTGGACGGCTACCGCACCTGCGAGCTCGCGACGCTCAACCGCGCGGGGGTGCCGGTCGCCTGGCCGGTGCTCGCCGTCCGGCGGCCGGACGGCACGTTCGTCACGACAACGTCGATCGCGTTCCCGCAGAAGGTCGCGAACATCCGGCGTGACGGGAACGTCGCGATGCTCTTCTCCGACCCGACCGCGAGCGGGGTCACCGGCGCGCCCGAGGTGCTGGTCCAGGGTGAGGCGACGGTCGCGCCCGACGTCGCCGCGGGCCCGGCGGGCACCGAGGACGTCTGGCGGCGGGTGTACGAGCGACAGCCGCAGGCCCGGGTGTACGGGACCGGCCCGGTCACCCGGTGGCTCATGGACTACTACTTCATGCGGCTGGTGATCACGGTGACCCCGACGGCCGTCGGCACCCGCCCGGCGGTCGCGGGCGGCACTCCGCTGCGCCCGCCGGCCGGCGCGGCCGCGGCGCTCGCCGGCTACCCGACGGTGGTGCTGGGCACCCGGGACGACGACGGCGCACCCCGGTTGCGCCGGGTGCGGGTCGCCGACCACGAGGGCCTCGACCTCGTGCTCGACCTGGCCGGCGAGCAGGTGGCGCCGGGCCCGGCGAGCCTGCTCGGCCACTCCCACGACGAGAACCTGTGGAGCCTGCGCAACGCCGTGCTGCTGGGCGGCCTCGACCACTCCGGGGGCCGGTGGCTGTTCCGGCCGACCCGGGTGGCCGGCGGTGCCGAGTCCGGCAGCCCGGTGGCGCAGGTGCGGGCGCTGCGCGCGTGGCGGCGCTCGGCGGCGGCCTACCTGGCGCGGCGCGGGCTCTCCCGGCCCCGCGTGGCCTGGGCCGAGTTCGAGGAGATCAAGCGGTCCGTCTCCTGAGACTCCGGGTGGCCCGTCGCGCGGGGGTGGGGCGGGTCACCCGGTCCTGTTCGCCCCTTCTCCATCAAAGCTAACCAGGCTTACTATGAGCTGGTAGCGAGCGGTTCTCGGGCCGGCTCCGCTGCGGGACCGGAGCAGTCGAGGCGAGGGAGCCGCCGATGCGGGACGCAGTGATCGTGGACGCCGTACGGACCCCGGTCGGGAGACGCGGCAAGGGGCTGGCGGGCGTGCATCCCGTCGACCTCTCCGCGCACGTGCTGGGCGCGCTGGCGACACGCACCGGGCTGGACCCGGCCACCGTGGACGACGTCGTCTGGGGGTGCGTCGGCCAGGTCGGCGAGCAGACGTTCGACATCGCGCGGACGGCCGTGCTCGCGGCGGGCTGGCCGGAGACCGTGCCCGGCGTGACGGTGGACCGCCAGTGCGGGTCGTCGCAGCAGTCGCTGCACTTCGCCGCGGCCGGGCTCGTCGCGGGCCACTACGACGTGGTCGTCGCGGGCGGCGTCGAGTCGATGTCCCGGGTGCCGATCGGCTCGTCGGCCCAGGGCGCCGACCCGCACGGCCCCGCGTTCCTCGCCCGCTACGGCGGGGTGGCCCCGCCCCAGGCGCGGGCGCGGAGATGATCGCCCGGCGGTGGGGGCTGAGCCGCACCCAGCTCGACGAGTACTCGGTCGGCAGCCACGAGCGCGCCGCCGCGGCCCAGGACGAGGGCCGGTTCGACGGGCAGATCGCCCCGGTCCCGACCGGCGACGGCGTGGTCGCCGCCGACGAGGGGGTGCGCCGCGGCTCGACCGTGGCCACGCTCGCCGGGCTGAAGCCCGCGTTCGCCGACGACGGGACGGTGACCGCCGGCAACTCGTCGCAGATCTCCGACGGGGCCGCGGCGCTGCTCATGACGACCTCCGAGACGGCCCGCGAGCGCGGCTGGACGCCCGTCGCACGGGTGCACACGGCGGTGGTGGCCGGCGACGACCCGGTGGCGATGCTGACGGCGCCGATCCCGGCCACCCGCAAGGCGCTGGCCCGGGCCGGGCTGCGGGTCGAGGAGATCGGCGTGTTCGAGGTGAACGAGGCGTTCGCGCCCGTGCCCCTCGCCTGGCTCGCCGAGCTCGGCGCCGACCCGAAGCTCGTGAACCCCAACGGCGGCGCGATCGCGCTCGGCCACCCGCTCGGCGCGTCCGGGGCGCGGCTGCTGACCACGCTGGTCCACCACATGCGCGACCAGGGCATCCGCTACGGCCTGCAGACCATGTGCGAAGGCGGCGGCCAGGCCAACGCCACGATCCTCGAGCTGCTCTGAGGGGCCGGGATGATCACGACGAGGTTCACCGAGCGTTCGGCGTCGAGCACCCGATCGTGCAGGGCGGGATGCAGTGGGTGGGGCGGGCGCGCTGGTGGCGGCGGTGGCGAACGCGGGCGGGCTGGGGATGATCACGGCGTTGACCCAGCCGACGCCGGAGGCGTTGCGGGCGGAGATCGAGCGGTGCCGGCGGCTGACGGACCGGCCGTTCGGGGTGAACCTGACGATCCTGCCGGCGATCACGCCGCCCCCCTACGCCGAGTACCGGCAGGCGATCATCGACGCGGGGTGCCGGTGGTGGAGACGGCGGGCTCGAACCCGGCCGAGCACCTGGAGCACTTCCACGCGCACGGGATCAAGGTGATCCACAAGTGCACGAGCGTGCGGCACGCGGTGAAGGCCGAGGCGCTGGGGGTGGACGCGGTGAGCATCGACGGGTTCGAGTGCGCCGGGCATCCGGGTGAGGACGACGTGCCGGGGCTGGTGCTGATCCCGGCGACGGCGGACCGGCTGTCGGTGCCGATGATCGCCTCGGGCGGGTTCGCCGACGCGCGGGGGCTGGTCGCGGCGCTGGCGCTGGGCGCGGACGGGATCAACATGGGCACCCGGTTCATGGCGACCGTGGAGTCGGAGATCCACCAGAACGTGAAGGACCGGATCGTCGAGGCGGACGAGCTGGCCACCCAGCTGATCTTCCGGCCGTTGCGCAACACCGCGCGGGTGGCGGACAACGCGGTCAGCCGGGAGGTCGTGGGGAAGCTGGCCGCGGGGGCGGTGTTCGAGGACGTCCGGGAGCTGGTGGCCGGGGTTCGGGGGGCCAAGGTGTTCGAGACCGGCGATCTGGACCACGGCATCTGGACGGCCGGGATGGTGCAGGGCCTGATCCGGGACGTGCCCACGTGTGCGGAGTTGGTGACCCGGATCGTCACCGAGGCCGCGGAGATCATCCGCGGGCGGCTGGCGTCCGTCGCCGGGCCGGTGGCCGGCGCATGAGGCTCGACGGGGCCGCGGCCGTCGTGACCGGCGGGGCGTCCGGGCTCGGGTTCGCGACGGCCGAGCGGCTCGCCGCCGACGGCGCCCACGTCGTGGTCCTCGACCTGCCGGGCTCGCCCGGCGCGGCGGCCGCGGAGAAGATCGGCGGGACCGCGCGGTTCGTCGCCGCCGACGTCACCGACCCGGACGGGGTGGCCGCCGCGCTCGACGCCGCAGGCGGGCTGGGGCCGCTGCGCGTGGCCGTGAACTGCGCCGGGATCGGGCCCGCCGCCCGGGTGCTGGGCCGGCAGGGCGTGTTCCCGCTCGACCTGTTCGCCAAGGTCGTGCAGGTCAACCTCGTCGGCACGTTGGAGAACGTGCTGCGGCTCGCGGCCGAGCGCATCGCCGCCACCGAGCCCGTCGGCGAGGAGCGCGGTGTTGTCGTCAACACGGCCTCGGTCGCCGCGTTCGACGGGCAGGTCGGGCAGGCGGCCTACGCGGCGTCGAAGGGCGGGGTGGCCGGTATGACCCTGCCCGTCGCCCGAGACCTCGCGCAGCACCGGATCCGGGTCGTGACCATCGCGCCCGGCCTCTTCGCGACGCCCATGATGGCCGGGCTCCCCGCGGAGGCCCGGGAGTCGCTGGGCCGGCAGGTGCCGCACCCGTCCCGGCTCGGCGACCCGGCCGAGTACGCCGCGCTGGTGGCGCACGTCGTCGCGAACCCGATGCTCAACGGCGAGGTCGTCCGGCTCGACGGGGCGATCCGGATGGCCCCGCGATGACCGGGCGGGGCTGACCGTGGGCGTCGAGGCGGACGCGCGGCGCTGCTGCTGCGCGCGGCGCTCGGGCCGATGCTGGTCGCGCACGGCGTCAACAAGGTGTTCGGCAGCGGCGGGCTCGCCGGCACGACGCGGTGGTTCGCCGGGCTCGGCTTCCGGCCGGCGTGGCTGCACGCGCGGGTCGCCGCGCTCACCGAGATCGGCGCCGGGACGATGGTGCTGCTGGGGCTGCTGACCCCGGTCGCGGTGGCGGCGTTCGTCGGGCTGATGGCGGTCGCCACCGTCACCGACCACCGGCGGAAGGGCTACTTCGTGTTCAAGGGCGGATGGGAGTACACGCTGCTCGTCGGCATGGTGGCACCCGTGCTCGCCGTGCTCGGCCCGGGTGCGTGGTCGCTGGACCGGCTCGCCGGGCTCGGCGGCCTGCGCGGACTCGGGTGGGGCCTCGGTGCGGTCGCCGCCGGCCTCGGCGCCGCGGCGCTGCTGCTGGCGGTCGCCACCGCCCGTCGGACGTGCCCGCGTGAGCGGGCGCTACGCCCGGCCGGACGGGCGGGTGCTGCGCCTGGTCGTCGCGACGGCCGAGCGCGGGCCGCGCCTGCACGGGCCGGCGCTCGACGAGTCCGCGGCGGCGCTGCTGGCGCTGGGCCCCGAGGCGGGCGCGTGCTGCTCACCGGGGAGGGGCCGAACTTCTGCACCGGCGGCGACGTCGGCGCGTTCGCCGCGGCCGCGACCCGGGGCCGCTGGTCGGGGAGCTGGCCGCCCGGTTCCACGCGTTCCAGCGGGCGCTGGTCGCGGCACCGGTCCCGGTGGTCGCGGCCGCGCACGGATGGGCGGCCGGGGCCGGGATGAGCATCCTGCTCGCGGCGGACGTCGTCGTCGCGGGCCGGTCCACCCGGCTGCGCCCGGCCTACCCCGCGATCGGGTTCTCGCCCGACGGCGGGATGTCGTGGCTGCTGCCGCGCGCCGTCGCGCGGCGCGGGCCCGGCACATCCTGCTCACCGACCGCGTCCTCGACGCCGACGCCGCGCTCGCGCTCGGGCTGGTGAGCGAGGTCGTCGACGACGCCGACGTGCTCCCGGCGGCCGAGCGCGTCGCCTGGCGGCTCGCGGACGGCCCGACCCGCGCGCTCGGCCGGATCAAGCGGCTGCTCGCCGAGGCCCCGGGCCGGGACCTCGACGCCCACCTCGACGCCGAGGCCCGCGCCATCGCCGAGAGCGCCGCCGACGCCGAGGGGCGGGCGGGGGTGGCCGCGTTCCTGGCCCGCCGGGCGCCGGACCTCCCGCGCTGACCGGCTCCGACGTGGCCGGCGGCGGCCCGTCCACCGGACGTCGATCGGCTGTCGACGCCGGGCATGCACTGTCGGCCGCGTGGGACGAATGGACGGCAAGGTCGTGTTCATCACCGGTGCGGCCCGCGGCCTGGGCCGCAGCCACGCGGTGCGGCTCGCCCAGGAGGGCGCCGACGTCATCGCGGTCGACACCGCGGCGTCGTACACGAGCGTGCGCTACCCGCAGGCCACGGCCGGTGACCTGGCCGGGACGGTCGCGGCGGTGGAGGGCCTCGGCCGGCGCATCGTCGCGGCCGACGCGGACGTGCGGGACGGCGACGCGCTCGCGGCCGTCGTCCGGAAGGGCGTCGCGGAGCTGGGCCGGCTGGACGCCGTGGTCGCCAACGCCGGGATCGCGACCTCGGACCCGGCCCTCACGATGAGCGACGAGGCCTGGCAGGAGGTCATTGACGTCAACCTGACCGGCGTGTGGAAGACCGTGAAGGCGGCCGTCCCGAGCATCCTCGACGGCGGCCGTGGCGGGTCGGTCGTGCTCACCAGCTCGCTGGCGGCGCTGCGCCCCAACCCCGGTCTCGCGCACTACGCGGCGTCGAAGGCCGGGGTGGTGATGCTCATGAAGGTGCTCGCGATGGAGCTGGGGCCGCAGCGGGTGCGCGTCAACTCCATCCACCCGACGACCGCGGCGACCGACATGGTGCTGAACGACGCCACCTTCCGGCTCTTCCGGCCCGACCTGGAGGAACCGGGCCGCGCCGACTTCGAGCAGGCCGCGCTGAGGCTCAACCGGCTGCCCGTCCCGCTGCTCGAACCGGTCGACGTCTCGAACGCCGTGCTGTATCTGGTGTCGGACGAGGGCCGGTTCGTCACCGGCTCGACGTTCGTGATCGACGCCGGCGGATCGCTCTGACGGGAGACGCACCATGACCGTTCTCGACACCATCCTGGAGGGGGTGCGCGAGGACCTGGCCGCCCGCGAGTCCCGGGTGCCGCTCGCCGAGCTGAAGGCGCAGGTCGCGGACCTGCCGCCGGCGCTGGACCCGCGCCCGGCGCTGCGCGCCGGCCCGGTCTCCGTCATCGCCGAGGTCAAACGGCGCAGCCCGAGCAAGGGCGCGCTCGCCGACATCCCGGACCCGGCCGCGCTGGCGGCCGAGTACGCGGCGGGCGGTGCCGCGGCGATCAGCGTGCTCACCGAGCAGCGCCGGTTCGGCGGGTCGCTCGACGACCTCGAGGCCGTCCGCGCCGCGGTGGACGTGCCGGTCCTGCGCAAGGACTTCGTCGTGACGCCCTACCAGCTGTGGGAGACCCGCCGCTGGGGCGCGGACCTGGCGCTGCTGATCGTCGCGGCGCTCCCCGGGCCGGAGCTGGAGGACCTCTTCGGCCTCGCCCGCGAGCTGGGGCTCACCCCGCTGGTCGAGGCGCACACCGAGGCCGAGGCGCACCGCGCCGCGGCCGTCGGTGCGGACGTCATCGGCATCAACGCCCGCGACCTCACCACGCTGAACGTGGACCGCGCGGTGTTCGGCAAGCTCGCGCCGCTGCTGCCCGCCGGCACGATCCGGGTGGCGGAGTCGGGCGTCGCGGAGGCCGCGGACGTGGCCGGGTACCGGCGCTGGGGCGCCGACGCCGTGCTGGTGGGCGAGGCGCTGGTGCGCTCCGGCGACCCGCGCGGGGCGATCCGCGCGTTCACATCCGTCTGACCGGGCTCAGGCGGAGGCCGGGCACGCGTTCGCGGCCCAGTCGTGCAGCGCGGTCAGCGCCGGGGTCAGCGCCGCCCCGGCGGGCGTCAGCTCGTACTCGACGTGCGGCGGCACCTCGGGAAAGACGATCCGGCGCACCACGCCGTCGGCCTCCAGCGCCCGCAGCTGCTGCACCAGCATCTTCTGGGTCACCCGCGGGATCGCGCGTTCCAGCTCGGAGAACCGGCGCGGCTGCCGGACGAGCAGGTGGTGGACGATCAGCAGCTTCCAGCGGCCTTCGAGGATGCCCAGCGCGCGTTCGACCTGCTCGATCGAGCATCCGGGCGCCGGCTCCGGCTGGGCACTTACTTTTCCACCTGTACTCGCCACACGGGCGATACTAGCCGTCCGCGGGGCGGCGGCCCGACCGTCGCCGCCGTGTCGACCGGCTCGCACGGGGTACGGCCGGAGGGTGACGACCCACCAGGACCACCGGACGGTCTCCCGGCCCGACAAGGTCCTCTACCCCGACGCCGGCTACACGAAGGCGGACCTCGCCGAGTACCACGAGGCCGTCGCCGGGGTGATGCTGCCGCACCTGGCCGGGCGGCCGCTGGTGATGCACCGCTTCCCGGACGGCATCGGGGACTCGGGCTTCTACCAGAAGGAGGCGCCCGCGCACGTCCCCGACTTCGTCGGGACGACCACGGTGGCGGCGGGCAACCGGCGCGGCCGGGTGCGCCACATCGTGGTCGGTGACGTCGACACCTTGCGCTTCCTCGCCGACCAGGCGTGCCTGGAGCTGCACCGCTGGCTCTCGCGCGCCGACCGGATCGACGAACCCGACCTGATCGTGATCGACATCGACCCGCCGGACGGCGTCGACCTCGCGGTGCTGCGCCGCACCGTGCGCGCGACGTCCGGCCTGCTCGCGGAGGTGGGGCTCGCGCCGCACGTGATGGCCACCGGCGGGTCCGGCTACCACGTCGTCGCGCCGCTGGAGCGCTCCGCCGGCTTCGACGAGGTGCGCGCGCTCGCCGACGGCATCGCCGGCCGGCTCGTCGCGGAGGAACCGGACGCGCTCACCACCGAGCAGCGCATCAGCGCCCGGCGCGGTCGGATCTTCCTCGACACCAACCGCAACGCCTACGGCCAGACGGTCGTGGCGCCGTACTCGCCGCGGGCGCGGCCCGGCGCCCCGGTCGCGACCCCGATCGACCTCGACGAGCTGGGCAGGGTCGCGCCCGCCGGCTACGACCTGCGCAGCGTCCGCCGCCGGACGGCGCAGAAGGGCGACCCGTGGGCCGACCTGTCCGCGGGCGCCGTGCCCGCCGCCGCGGCGCGCAGGCGGCTCGACCGGCTCTGACGGGGCCTGGCCGACCTCCCGCGGGGACGTGACGGAGACGCTCCCGCGCTCAGCCCTCCTGACGTGGGCGGACGTGCGCCGCCCCGCGTCGCCGGACGGTCGGTGGGTGTCGCGCACACCTAGGGCGTACGGCCACTTACCCCGAGCAGCCGTGCGCCGTTAGATCGGGCGCACCACCACACCCGACGGGCGTCCGAGCACGGTCCGGCGCCCCCCGAGGGGGACGCGATGTCCACCACCGAGACCGAGGCGCCCACCGTCCACATCCTCTGGATCAACGCGGGCCTGAGCTGCGACGGCGACTCGGTCGCCCTCACCGCGGCGACCCAGCCGAGCATCGAGGAGATCGCGCTCGGGGCGCTGCCCGGCCTGCCGAAGATCGCGGTGCACTGGCCGCTGATCGACTTCGACAACGGGCCCGTGGGCGGCAACAACGACTTCATCGAGTGGTTCTTCCGCGCCGACCGGGGCGAGCTGGAGCCGTTCGTGCTCGTGGTGGAGGGGTCGATCCCGAACGAGCGGATCAAGCCGGAGGGCTACTGGTGCGGGTTCGGCAACGACCCGCAGACCGGCCAGCCCATGACGACGAGCGAGTGGCTCGACCGGCTCGCCCCGAAGGCGCTGGCCGTGCTCGCGGTGGGCACCTGCGCCACGTACGGCGGCATCCACGCGATGGCGGGCAACCCGACCGGCGCGATGGGCGTGGCCGACTACCTCGGCTGGGACTTCCGGACGCCGGCCGGCCTGCCGATCGTCAACGTGCCCGGCTGCCCGGTGCAGCCGGACAACCTGTCCGAGACGATCCTCTACCTGCTCTACCAGGCCGCGGGCGCGGCCCCGATGATCCCGCTCGACGACGCGCTGCGCCCGACGTGGCTCTTCGGCAGGACCGTGCACGAGGGCTGCGACCGCGGCGGCTACTACGAGCAGGGCCAGTTCGCGAGCGAGTACGGCGCGCCGGAGTGCCTGGTGAAGCTCGGGTGCTGGGGCCCGGTCGTGAAGTGCAACGTGCCCAAGCGGGGCTGGATCAACGGCGTGGGCGGCTGCCCGAACGTCGGCGGGATCTGCATCGGCTGCACGATGCCGGGCTTCCCCGACAAGTTCATGCCGTTCATGGACCCGCCGCCCGGCAGCCGCGTCTCCGGCACGGCCAGCGGCCTCTACGGCGGCATCATCCGCCGGCTGCGCGGGATCACCGAACGCAAGCTCGACAAGGAACCGAACTGGCGGCACAAGGGCCGCGAGCTGACCACGGGCTTCCGGAAGTCCTGGTGAGAGGACGATCATGACCGCGACAGCGCCGAAGCCGGGCAGCACCGACGTCGACAAGCAGGGCCTCACCGAGATGTCGTGGGACCCGATCACGCGGATCGTCGGCAGCCTCGGGATCTACACGAAGATCGACTTCTCGCAGCAGCGCGTGGTCGAGTGCCACTCCACGTCGTCGATCTTCCGCGGCTACTCGATCTTCATGAAGGGCAAGGACCCGCGGGACGCGCACTTCATCACCAGCCGGATCTGCGGGATCTGCGGCGACAACCACGCGACCTGCTCGGTCTACAACCAGAACATGGCCTACGGGGTGCGCCCGCCGCACGTGGGCGAGTGGATCGTCAACCTCGGCGAGGCCGCCGAGTACATGTTCGACCACAACATCTTCCAGGAGAACCTGGTCGGGGTGGACTACTGCGAGAAGATGGTCGGGGAGACGAACCCGGGCGTCCTCGAGGAGGCCAACCGCACCGAGGCCCGCAACGCGGCGGTGCACGGCTACCGCACCGTCGGCGACATCATGCGGGCGCTCAACCCGTTCACAGGCGACTTCTACCGCGAGGCGCTGCAGGTCAGCCGCTACACCCGCGAGATGTTCTGCCTGATGGAGGGCCGCCACGTGCACCCCTCCACGCTGTACCCGGGCGGCGTCGGCACGGTCGCCACGGTCCAGCTCTTCACGGACTACTACACGCGGCTCATGCGGTACGTGGAGTTCATGAAGCGCGTCGTGCCCATGCACGACGACCTCTTCGACTTCATGTACGAGGCACTGCCCGGCTACGAGGACGTCGGCCGCCGCCGGGTGCTGCTGGGCTGCTGGGGCGCGTTCAACGACCCCGACCACTGCGACTTCCAGTACCGCAATATGACCAACTGGGGCCGGCGGATGTTCGTCACCCCGGGCGTGATCGTGGACGGCAACCTCGTCACCACCGACCTGGTCGAGATCGGCCTGGGCATCCGCATCCTGCTCGGCAGCTCGTTCTACCGCGACTGGGACGACCAGGAGATGTTCGCGACGCACGACCCGCTGGGCAACCCGGTGGACCGGCGGCACCCCTGGAACCAGCACACGATCCCGGCGCCGCAGAAGCGCGACTTCGACGACAAGTACAGCTGGACGATGTCGCCGCGCTGGTTCGACGGCACCGACCACCTCGCCCTCGACACCGGCGGCGGCCCGCTCGCCCGCCTGTGGGCGACGGCGCTGGCGGGCCTCGTCGACATCGGGTTCGTCAAGGCCACCGGGCAGAGCGTGCAGATCAACCTGCCGCGCACCGCGCTCAAGCCCGAGGTGAGCTTCGAGTGGAGGATCCCGCACGACCGCCAGGGCCAGCCGCTCTCGAACGCCGTCGAGCGCAACCGGGCGCGGACGTACTTCCAGGCCTACGCCGCCGCGTGCGCGCTGCACTTCGTCGAGAAGGGGCTCGCCGAGGTCCGGGCCGGCCACACGAAGACGTGGGAGACGTTCACCGTGCCGGACGAGGCGCTGTCGGTCGGCTTCACCGAGGCCGTGCGCGGCGTGCTCAGCCACCACATGGTGATCCGCGGCGGGAAGATCGCGAACTACCACCCGTACCCGCCGACGCCGTGGAACGGCAGCGTGCGCGACAGCTTCGGCACGCCGGGCCCGTACGAGGACGCGGTGCAGAACACGCCGATCTTCGAGGAGAGCCGCGGCGACGAGTTCAAGGGCATCGACATCATGCGCGCGGTCCGCAGCTTCGACCCGTGCCTGCCGTGCGGCGTGCACATGTACACCGGCTCCGGGAAGCCGCTGTACCGCATGACGTCGCCGTCGATGCTCAACGACGTCTGAGGCGGGGCCGCGATGGCGTCCACCGACCTGGACCCGCAGGGCCTCGCCGCCCGCGTCGAGGAGCTGCTGGAGGGCATCACGGCCGACGGCGGCCCGGCCGTCGGGCACGCCGCCGAGGAGCTGGTGCGCGTCCTCATGCGGTTCTACGGCAGCGGGCTGGAGCAGATCGTCGCGGTCGTGCGGGCCGGGGGCGGTGACACGCTCGTGCACCGGATGGCGGCGGACCCGCTGGTCGCGGCCCTGCTCGCGCTGCACGACCTGCACCCGGTGCCGCTCGCCAGCGGCTGGGCCACGCGCTCGACACCGCGCGGCGGCGGCTCGGCGCGCACGGCAGCGGCCTGCGGCTGGGCGAGGTGGACGCCGCCGGGCGGGTGCACGTCGAGATCGCCGGCGGCGGCTGCGGCGCCGACACGGTGAAGGACGTCGTCACGGCGGCGGTCGAGAAGCTCGCGCCGGAGGTCGCAGGCGTCGTGTTCGACGCCGTCCCGGCCGGGCCCGCGCTCCTGCAGATCGGGATGCGGCCCCCGGAGAGCGTGCGGACGTGACGGCGCTCGGGTCGCTCCGCCGGCTGCTCGCCGAGCCCGACACCGGGGCCCCGGCCCCGGAGGTGTGCGAGCTGTGCGCCGCGCCGCTGCCGCCGGAGCACCCGCACCTGGTGGAGGTGGCGCAGCGGCGGATGCTGTGCGCCTGCGGGCCGTGCGCGTTCCTGTTCGCAACCCGGGCGCGGCGCCGGCGGCTACCGGCGGGTGCCCGACCGCTGCCTGTCCGATCCGGCGTTCCGGCTCGGCGCCGCGCAGTGGGACGCGCTGCAGATCCCCGTCGGCATCGCGTTCTTCCTGCGCAACTCCGCCCGCGACGGGGTCGTCGCGTGCTACCCGGGCCCGGCCGGGGCCACGGAGAGCGAGCTGGGGCTCGACGCGTGGGCGTCCGGCGTCGGCGCGAGCCGGCTGGCCGCGGAGCTGGAACCGGACGTCGAGGCGCTGCTCGTGCGGCGCGGGCGCGACGAGGACGCGGGGGAGTGCCTGCTCGTGCCGGTCGACGCCTGCTACCGGCTGGTCGGGCTGGCGCGCCGGCACTGGAAGGGCTTCGACGGCGGCACGGACGCCTGGCGCGAGATCGACGCGTTCTTCGCCGGCCTGCGCGCGGCCGCCCGCCCGGTGCAGGGGGCCTGACGTGCTGCGGTTCGCCTGCACCGGGTCGCGGCCCGAGCCGTACGCCGCGGGCCCGTCGCTGCTGCTCGACGTGCGCGTCGACGAGGACGCCGGACGGCGGGTGCACGCCGTGGTGCTGCGCACCCAGATCCGCATCGAGCCGCGCGGACGCAGGTATACGCCGGAGGAGGCCGGGAAGCTCACCGACCTCTTCGGCGAGCCGTCCCGCTGGGGCGAGACGCTCAACCCGCTGCAGCTCGCGACCGTCGCGAGCACCGTGCCGGCGTTCACCGGCTCGACCACGCTGGCGGTCCCGGTGCCGCTCACCTACGACCTCGACGTCGCCGCGGCGAAGTTCTTCCACGGCCTGTCCGACGCGCCCGACGAGGACCGCGCCGACGAGGATCACGTGGTGCCGCTGCTCCTGCTGTTCTCCGGCACCGTCTTCTACGCGGGCCCGGACGGCGTGCAGGTCGGGCCGGTCGCCTGGCACGAGGAGGCGACGCACCGGCTCCCGGTGGCGGTCTGGCGGGCCGCGATGGACGAGCACTTCCCGGGTGCGGCGTGGGTGCGGCTGCGCCGCGACACCCTCGACGCGCTGGCCGCGCACCGCTCGGCGCACACCGACCGGGACTGGGACGAGACGGTCCTGCGGCTGCTGAAGGAGGCCGGACCGTGAGCCCGCTCGCCGCCGCCCTGGACGAGGTCGCCGCCGTCGCCGACGCGGTGCTCTTCGAGGGCTACCTGCTCTACCCGTACCGGCGTCGGCGCAGAAGAACCGGCTGCGCTGGCAGTTCGGCGTGCTCACGCCCGCGGCCGACCCGGGCGAGCCGACCGCGAGCCGCACCGAGTGCCTGTTCGAGCCCGGCGGAGGCGGCGTGCTCCACGTGCGGCTGCGGTTCCTGCACGTCCAGGACCGCGTCCCGCACACCCCCGACAGCACCCCGGCCGACGAGCTGACCGTCGAGGGCCGCCGCTACCTGCGGTTCGAGGAGGGCCTGCCCCGGCAGGTGGACGCCGAGCTCGCCGTCGCGGACCTGCTCGCCGGCCCGGGCACCGTGCCGTTCCGGCTGCCCGCGGAGCACGCGGTGGAGGAGCTGCCGGACGCGCCGGGACGCTCGTGCGCACGTCGGCGGCGGTGACCGGGCGGGTGCTCGTGTCGGCCGTCGAGGTGCCCGCGCCGAGCCCGCTGCTGCGGCTGCGCCTGGACGTCGTCAACGACGGGACGTGCGCGCCCGGCGCCCCGCGCGACGACGTGCTGCGGACCTCGCTCATCGCCGCGCACACGCTGGTCGCGGCGCGGCCGGGCGCGTTCCTCTCGCTGACCGACCCGCCGCGGTGGGCCGCCGCGCAGACCGCGCAGTGCGTCAACGAGCACACCTGGCCGGTGCTCGCCGGCCCGCAGGACCGCTCCGACCTGCTGCTCTCCTCACCGATCATCCTCGCCGACCACCCGCAGCTCGCCCCCGAGAGCACCGTGAACCTCTTCGACGGGCTGGAGAACGACGAGATCCTGACCCTGCGCACGCTCGTGCTCACCGACGACGAGAAGGCCGAGGCCCGGGCCACCGACCCGCGGCCGCCGGGATCATCGACGCGGTCGACGGGATGCCGCCGGAGATCGTCGACCGGCTGCACGGCGCGATCCGCTCGATGCGCCCGGCCGGCGCTGACAGCCCGGCCGAGCGCCCGCCCGACCGGCTGCCGTGGTGGAACCCGGCCGCGACGCGTCGGTGCACCCCGAGACCGACTCCGTGCTGGTCGGCGGGGTCGCGGTGGCGAAGGGCAGCCGGGTCGTGCTGCGCCCGGGCCCCGGCGGCGACGCCCACGACCTGTTCCTCGCCGGGCTGCCCGCCACCGTGCACGCGGTGGTGCACGACGCGACGGCGGTGTGCACGTGGCCGTCTCGGTGGACGGCGACCCGGCCGCGGAGATGCAGCTCGCACACGGCCGTTTCCGCTACTTCCGGCCCGACGAGCTGGAGGTGACGCGGTGACGGTGCTGGTGGCGGGGATCGGCAACGTGCTCCTGTCCGACGACGGGTTCGGGCCCGAGGTCGTGCGGGTGCTGCGCCGACGGGACCTGCCGCCGGACGTGGAGCTGGCCGACACCGGCATCCGCGGGATGCACCTGGCCTACCAGCTCCTCGACGGCTACGTCGCGCTCGTGCTCGTCGACACCGTCCGCCGCGGCGGCCCGCCCGGCACGCTCCACGTGCTGGAGCACGACCTCGACGGGGGCCCGGCCGACGCCGGCGCCGCGTGGGACGCGCACGGCATGGACCCGGCGTCCGTGCTCGCCCAGCTCGACGGCCTCGCCGCCGCGGCCGGGATGCCGCGGCCGGTGCAGCGGGTGTTCGTCGTCGGGTGCGAGCCCGCCACGGTCGCGAGGGCATCGGCCTGAGCCCGCCGGTCGCGGCCGCCGTCGGCCCGGCCGCCGATGCGGTGCTGGACCTCGTCCGCCTGCCTGCCGACCTGCGCCGGACGTCGTCCGGAGGGAAGGAGAACGCCCATGTGCCTGGGGATCCCCGGCGAGGTGATCGAGCTGATGGCCGATCACGAGGACCTCGCGATGGTGAGCGTGGAGGGCGTGAAGCGCGCGGTGAACATCGGGCTCCTGCGCGAGGACGGTGAGCTGGACCTGAAGCCCGGCGACTGGATCCTCATCCACGTCGGGTTCGCGCTCTCCAAGATCGACGAGCAGGAGGCGAAGGCGTCGCTGGAGTTCCTGACCGGACTGGGGGACGCCTACACCGACGAGCTGACGGCCCTCGCGGCCAGTGACCCGACATGAGGTTCGTCGACGAGTTCCGCGACGCCGAGCTGGCCCGCGTACTGGCCGGGAAGATCGCCGCGCTGTGCGAGCCGGGCCGCCGCTACAAGTTCATGGAGGTCTGCGGCGGGCACACGCACACGATCTACAAGCACGGCCTGGAGGACTACCTGCCCGACACCGTCACGCTGGTGCACGGGCCCGGCTGCCCGGTGTGCGTCATCCCGATGGGCCGCGTCGACGACGCCATCGCGATCGCCGAGCACGACGACGTCGTCCTCACGTCGTTCGGCGACATGATGCGGGTGCCCGGCGGGCGGGGGTCGTTCTTCGACTCGAAGGCCGCGGGCGCCGACATCCGCATGGTCTACTCGCCGCTCGACGCGCTGAAGGTCGCCCGCAAGAACCCGGACAAGCGCGTGGTCTTCATGGCGATCGGGTTCGAGACCACGGCGCCGTCCACCGCGATGACGGTGCTGCGGGCCGCCGCCGAGAAGCTCGACAACTTCTCGGTCTTCTGCAACCACGTCACGATCATCCCGGCCATCAAGGCCATCCTCGACTCGCCCGACCTGCGCCTCGACGGGTTCATCGGCCCCGGCCACGTCTCCACCGTGATCGGCTGCCGGCCGTACGAGTGGATCGCGCGCGACGCCGGGAAACCGCTGGTCTGCTCGGGGTTCGAGCCGCTGGACATCCTGCAGTCGGTGTACCGGCTGCTCCTGCAGCTGCGCGAGGGCCGCTGCGAGGTGGAGAACCAGTACGCGCGCGTCGTGCCGTGGGACGGCAACGCGCGGGCGCTGCAGGTGATCGGCGAGGTGATGGAGCTGCGGCCGTACTTCGAGTGGCGCGGGCTCGGGTTCATCTCGCACTCGGCGCTGCAGGTGAAGGAGAGGTACGCGGCGTTCGACGCCGAGCGGATCTTCCACGTGCCCGGCGTCCGGGTCGCCGACCCGAAGGCGTGCCAGTGCGGCGAGGTGCTCAAGGGCGTGCTGAAGCCGTGGGAGTGCAAGGTCTTCGGCACCGCGTGCACACCCGAGACGCCGATCGGCACCTGCATGGTGTCGTCGGAGGGCGCGTGCGCGGCGTACTACAACTTCGGCCGGTTCAGCCGGGAACGGGTGCGGGAGGCGAGCCGGGCATGACGCAGGACCTCGGCCGGACGATCCCCGTCCGCGCCAACTGGGCGGAGGAGGCCGTCGCGGCGCACGCCGCGCCGAGCACCTCACCCGCGAGGAGCAGGTGCTGGCCCGCATCGCGAAGGCCCGCGCCCGCAAGGCGAGGATCAAGGAGGAGCGGGTCACGCTCTCGCACGGCGCCGGCGGCAAGGCCACCCAGACGCTGGTGGAGGCCGTCTTCCTGGAGGCGTTCCGCAACCCGGCGCTGGAGCGGCTGGAGGACGGCGCCCAGCTCGCGACCGCCGCGGGCCGGCTGGCGTTCACCACCGACTCGTACGTGGTCTCGCCGCTCTTCTTCCCCGGCGGGGACATCGGCGACCTGGCCGTCAACGGCACCGTCAACGACCTCGCGATGTGCGGGGCGCGCCCGCTCTACCTGCCTGCGGGTTCATCCTGGAGGAGGGCTTCCCGGTCGCCGACCTGCAGCGCATCGTCGCGTCGATGGCCGCGGCCGCGCGCCGGGCCGGCGTGCAGGTCGTCACCGGCGACACGAAGGTGGTCGAGCGCGGCAAGGCCGACGGCTGCTACGTCAACACCGCCGGGGTCGGGCTGCTGGAACGCCCGGCCGAGCTGTCCGCGGCGGCCGCCCGTCCCGGCGACGTGGTGCTGGTGTCCGGCCCGATCGGCGACCACGGCGTCACCGTGATGCTGGCCCGCGGCGAGCTGGACATCGAGGCGGACATCGCGTCCGACACCGCGCCCCTGCACGAGATCGCGGCCGCCGTGCTCGACGCGGCGGGTGAGGGCGTCCGGCTGCTGCGCGACGCGACCCGCGGCGGCGTCGCGACCATCTGCAACGAGGTGGCCGTCGCGTCGCAGGTCGCCGTGGTGCTGGACGAGGCGGCGGTGCCGGTGCGGCCCGTCGTCAACGGCGCTGCCGAGCTGCTCGGCATCGACCCGCTGTACGTCGCGTGCGAGGCCGGTTCGTCGCCGTCGTCGCGCCGGAGCGGGCCGACGCCGCGCTCGCCGCGCTGCGCGCCCACCCGCTCGGCGTCGACGCGGCCCGGATCGGCACGGTGGCCGACGACCCGCCCGGCCTGGTGCTGCTGCGCACGGCGTTCGGCGGCACGCGGATCGTGGACCTGCTGGTCGGTGACCCGCTGCCGCGGATCTGCTGAGGCGCGCGTGCACGAGCTGTCGATCACGCAGAGCGTCGTCTCCGCCGTCGCGGAGCGGCTGCCGGACGCGCAGGTCCGGCGCGTCCGGCTGGAGATCGGGCAGCTCTCCGGCCTCGTGCCGGACGCGGTGCGGTTCTGCTTCGACCTGGTCGCCGAGGGCACGGTCTGCGAGGGCGCGGAGCTGGAGATCGACGAGCGCCCGGCCGGGCCCGCTGCCGTACGTGCGGCGTGGACTTCACGACCGCGGAGGTGCTGCCGCTGTGTGACTGCGGCAGCGCGGCGTCGAGGTGCTGGGCGGGCGTGAGCTGCGGATACGGGACGTGGAGGTGGTGTGAATGTGCGGGACCTGCGGATGCTCCGACGACGCCGGCGTGCGTGTGTCGGTGCCGGAGCACGGGCACGGGCACGGGCACGGGCGGACCGTCGCCGTGGAGATCGACCTGCTCGCGAAGAACGACGACCTCGCCGCGCGCAACCGCGCGCGGCTCGCCGAACGCGGCGTCACGGCGTTGAACCTGATGAGCTCCCCGGGCTCGGGCAAGACCACGCTGCTGGAGCGCACGATCCGCGACAGCGCCCGGCTGCCGTGCGCCGTGCTGGAGGGCGACCAGGAGACCGAGCTGGACGCCCGCCGGATCGGCGCGACCGGGGCGCGGTGGTGCAGGTCAACACCGGCGCCGGCTGCCATCTCGACGCGGCGATGGTGGCCGCGGGGCTCGACCGGCTCGACCCGGCGGCGGGCTCGCTGCTCTTCGTCGAGAACGTGGGCAACCTCGTCTGCCCGGCGCTCTTCGACCT
>MKJX01000167.1 GCA_001942415.1 Pseudonocardia sp. CNS-139 | reverse complement strand
CCGCCATTCCGACGACCGTCCGCCCGGGAAGTTGATGCGCATGCCGACGCGGTCCTCGGTGGCGACGGCATAGTCGTCGCTGTCGATGTGCGTCGTCCCGCTGTTCTCGATGCGGATCAGCACCAGCGACGGGTCCAGCAGGCGGCGGTTGCCGTTCACCCTGCCCAGCAGGTCGAGCGCGTCGCCGGCGGACGGCGGCTCGGGGTCGATGCCGGGACCGAGCTCGGTGTCCAGCTGCACCCGGTACCCGAGCTGTTTGCGGCCGACAACCGCGAACTCCCACAGGAATGCGACGAGCGGAACGGCGATACCGGAAGCGGCGAGCAGAATGCCCAACAGAGTGCCGTCCACAACAGCGCCGTCCAACTACCGCCTCCGCGCGTCCCCCAGCCGAGCCGAGCCACCCTATGGCAGTGCCGAACCCGGCCGGACTCACTCGGCCGAGTGTTCACTCGCCGTTCGCCGCGCCGATACGGTCCGCGATCAGGAGTCCGCGACCGGCCGGCCGAACGTCACGGCGTCGAGCACGGCAGCGGGGATCGTGGCGCGCATCCGGGCGTCGGGCCGGGCGCCGAGCGCGTCGTCGACGCTCGCGAAGGCCGCACGCAGCGCGACGAAGAGCGTCACGGCCAGGACCGCCCGGTCGTCCAGCCCGGCGGCGCGCAGCTCCCGGACGGGCGGCCGGCGCCCGTTCGGTCGTGGTGAGGCCGCTCTCGTCGCCGCGCAGCACCGCGGTCGCGGTGTCCGTCCCGGCCGCGTTCGCGAGCCGCCGGCCCCAGGCCAGCGTGCAGTGGGCGTCGCCCAGCGCGCTCGCGGCGGCGACGACGAGCACCGCGCGCGTACGCAGTTCGATGCCCGCGCTGCTGCCCCTGACCAGCGTGAACAGGTGCTCGTAGAGGTCGGGCGCGTGGGCCCGGAGCCGCGACGCGTTCATGACGTACCCGTGCTCCTCGACGTCCTCGACGTCCTCGGCGAAGAGGCGCCGCGCCCCGGCCGAGTCGGG
>MKJX01000166.1 GCA_001942415.1 Pseudonocardia sp. CNS-139 | reverse complement strand
TCCCGGCCTCCGCACACACGTCAGGACATGTGTGCGGAGTGCCGGAGGTGTGTGCCGTGGCTCAGTTGGGTGGGCGGATCTGCGAGTAGCCGGCCGGTGCTGTCAGCTGTGTGCGGGCCAGGTTCTCCGGGGTCGGCTCCAGCCAGTCGACGTCGACCTGGTAGCGCCAGGTGGGCTGGACCAGCGTCAGGCGCACCGGGAGGGCGGTCTCGGCGTCGACCCACAGGGTCGTCACCGTGTCGCCGCTGGTGGCGGCGATCGCCTCGGCCGGGCGGCCCTCGATCTCCTCGGTGGCGCCGGTGCGGGCGAACCCGCCCTCGGCGAGCAGCGCGTCGATCGCGCCGGCCGACAGCGGCACGTCCCGCAGCACCCCTTCCTGGCCGCGGGCCGGGTCGGCGCAGCCGGCGGCGATGCAGCCCCTGGTCCACTCGGGGGTGGGATGGGTCGACGTCGACCACGTCCGGGCCCGGTGGTCGACGTCGACCGTGGTCGTCTGCCCGTTCTCGGTGCGGAAGGCGAACTCGCTCTCGCCGCCGGCCCAGTGCACCGCCGAGCCGTCCGGGCTGGTCCAGCGCTCCGCGGCCGGGTCGTCCGCGCTGAACCGCTCGTGCAGCACGCCGTCCGCGGCGGTCGCGACGGCGGCCCGCACCGCGGCGACGAGGTCCACCGGCGCGGACACGGTCACGGCGGGCGCCGGCCCGGCCCCGGACGTCGCGACCACCGCCGTGCCGGCGCCGAGGCACGCGACCACGAGCCCCGCGGCCACCCCCACGAACAGCCGCGAGCGGCCGCGCGGGCGGTAGTCGACGCTGCGCAGCCGCTCCTCGACCTCGGCCGGCACCTCCGCGGCGACGTCGGCGAACACCCCACGCACCTGTCGTTCGAGCTGGTCCAGGCCCATTCCCTCGTTCACTCCCCACCCCTCCTCGTGGCGGCGGCCCGCTCGGGGAACGCCGCGCGAATCCGGCCGAGCGCTCGCCACGCGGCCTTCTTGACGGTGCCGACCGAGCAGCCGAGCACCTCGGCCGTCTCGGCCTCGGACAGGTCCGACCAGTACCGCAGCACCAGCACCGCCCGCTGCTGCCGCGGCAGCCCGGCCAGCACCGTCCGCACCTCGGCCGCGTTGTCGACCCGGTGGAACGGGCCGGTGGAACGCAGGTCGGGCACGTCCGGGCCGACGTCGGTCTCGGCGTCCAGCTCGGCGCGGCGCCGGGACCGGCCCGGTGCCCCGTCGAGCACGAGGTTCACCAGCACCCGGCGGGCGTAGGCGACCGGCCGGTCCATCGCCCGGACCCGGTCCCAGCGCCGGGCCACCCGCACGAACGTCTCCTGCACCAGGTCCTCGGCTTCCGCGAGGTCCCAGGTCAACAGGTAGGCGGTCCGGACGAGGTCACGTGTCGCGTCGCCGACGAACGTCTCGAACTGCGCGCGTGCCGCGCCGGAACCCAGTAGCTCCACATCCGCTCCTCCCGGGGCGTCTCCTGCCTCACCGGGATGAACGGGGTGAGCGGCGTCCGAGGTTGGCACGGCACCGGCACCGGGCGCAGGACGCCCCGGAAAAGGGGTACTGGAAATGGTCGGGAACGGGAAGTCAAGGGATCGAAGGTGGTAGGTCGAAACGGCTCCGGGAGGCAACATCGGCCGCCTTGAATTCGTTATCGATAATGTGCGCACACTTCGGGCCCGATGGGCCGCCCCGATTCTCGCCGCCATCGCGATCGCACCGCTGGGGGCGCTGCCCGCAGCGGCCGTTCCCGCCGCCCCCGCCTCCGAGCCGGACCGTTCGCCGAGCGCCCCGATCCAGAGCTACGTGGCGTTGGGCGACTCCTACGCCGGCGGGCGGCTGATCCCGCCGCAGATCGGCGTCCCCGCCGGGTGCGAGCGGTCGGGCCGCAACTACCCGACGTTCGTGGCCGAGACGCTCGGCATCAAGGATTTCCAGGACGCCAGCTGTGCCGGCCCCACGACCACCGAGTTCTTCACGAGCCCGCAGCCCGTGCCGGGCGGGGTGAATCCGCCGCAGTTCGACCGGCTCACGCCGGACACCGATCTCGTGACCCTGACGATCGGCGGGTTCGACATCGGTTTCGACGAGATCCTCCGCGAGTGCAGCACCCGCTCGCCGCAGCAGCCCACCGGCACCGCCTGCGTCGACTTCTACGACCGCGACGGCGTCGACGTGATCGACGGGCGGATCGAGGCCACCGCCGCCGACATCGACGCGGCGCTCGCCGGCATCGCCGAGCGCTCCCCCGACGCGCGGGTGCTCGTGGTCGGCTACCCGACGCTGCTGCCGGACTCCGGCCCCGGCTGCTTCCCCGAGCTGCCGCTGAGCCCCGGTGACGTCGCCTACCTGCGCGGGGTGGAGAAGAAGCTCAACGCGATGCTCGCCGACCGGGCCGACGCGGCGGACGTCGAGTACGTCGACACCTACACCCCGAGCATCGGCCACGACCTGTGCACGCCGCCCGGCTACCGGTGGATCGAGGGCTTCCGGCCGGTCTCGCCCGCCGCCCCGGTGACGTTCAACGCCCTGGGCATGTCCCAGGTCGCCCGGATCGTCGCCGAGGCGATCGTCGACGCCGACGACTGAGCCCGGAGCGAAAGAACCGCGCCCGCCGGGTCGAGCCCGGCGGGGCGCGGTCGTCTCGGGGTCGGGCTCAGTCGCGCGGGAAGATCCCGGGGCCCGGGGTGAGGATGCCCTCGGGGTCGTAGCGCTCCTTGGCCCGGCGCAGCTTCGGCCAGAAGGAGCCGTACTGGCGCCTCCAGTCCTCGTGGCTGAACGGGGTGGAGCCCATCGGGTAACGGGTGCCGCCGACGGCGCGGGCCCGCTCGAACAGGTCGCGGTTGCGGGCCAGCATGCGGTCGGTGAAGGCCGGGTCGGGCCCGGCCGGGCCGAGGACGTCAGCACGTCGAACAGGTAGACCCACGGGCTGCCGTCCGGCTCCGGGATGCGGAACATCGGGCGGGTCAGCGTCGAGCGGTGGGTGCGGAAGAGGAAGACGGTGCCGGTCGCGCCGACCTGGTCGAGGTTCAGCGTCGGGATCACCTCGCCGACGTACCGTTCCACGGCGTTCTCCGGGAGGATCACGTCCGACCACGGCTTGATCAGGTTGTCCCAGTCGTGGTCGCGCTGCCACATCTCGACGAGCCCGTCGTAGCGGCAGACCCAGTCGCGGTAGGAGCCGTCGCTGATCTGCTGCTGCATCGGGGTCAGGCCGCGCAGCAGGGCCGCGTCGTCCGGCGGCTGCGCCGGGTCGAAGAACTTGACCATGTTGAGCGCGTACACGACCCGGCTGCCGTCGGGCACCAGCGGGAAGAGCGCGTACGCGCCGTTCATCTCGCCGCGGTCGGTCACGGCCCGGAAGTCGCGGAAGAACGTCGCGTTGTCGGTGTAGTAGAGGATGTAGGTCCGCGCGTTCGGCGAGGCCGGGACGAGGTCGACGACGGCCCGGGTGATGATGCCGACCTGGCCGAGCCCGGCCAGCGCGGTGTCGAAGAGGTCGGAGTTGCGCCGCCGGGAGCAGCGGACCAGCTCGCCCTCCCCGGTCACGATCTCCAGCTCCTTGACCCGGTCGGCCTGGATGCCCTCGCGGTTGTTCGCGGGCACGCCGCCCATGGACAGCGTGCCGCCGATCGAGAGCCCGGCGAACGTCACGAGCAGCGGCGGGGTCAGGCGTGGGGGATCGAGGCGTCGACGAGCTCCCGCCACCACACGCCGGGGTCGACCTCCGCGCTGTCGCGGCCGATCCGGTGGATGGTGCGCAGGCCGCGGCTGTCGACGAGCAGCCCGGCCGTGAGGCCCTGGCCGTGGGTGCTGTGGCCCTGCCCGCGCATGGACACCGGGATGCCGCGGCGCACGCAGAACCGCACCATCTTCTGCACGTCCTGCGCGGACGCCGGGACGAGCACGGCGTCCGGCCGGAGGGTGGTGTGCCGCCCGAGGTCCTGGGCGTACCGGTCGCGGGTCGGGACGTCGAGGTGCACCGTCCCGTCGAGGTCGGGGAGCTCGTCGAAGCGGCCGGTCGCCGCGGCCTGCGTGACCCACGCCCCGTTCGTGCCGAAGCCGACGACGAGCGCCGCCGTGCCGACGCCCCGGAGCAACGTCCGCCTGTCGATGGTGACTGCCATGTCTGCCTTCCGCTCGGGGACCTGCCGGTCCGCGCGCGCGGGGGATCTCCGGGCCGGCTCCGGGCGCCGAGCCCGGCACTGCGACGCGGGGAGTCGCGGCGGGCGGCTCCGGAAGTTTCGGGCGAACGCTCGCAGCCGGCCGTCGAACTGGCCTGGAACCGGGATGAAAGGAATGTGAGCGGGGATTTTCCGCATCGTTACCTGATCGACCGATCGACCGGCCGCCGCCGTCCGGCATCATGAGAACAGATCGCGGAGCTATCCGCGATCCATGTCGGGGACGAGGGAAGTGGGTGCCCATGGCGGAGATCGCCGTGCTCGGCGCGGGCCTGACCGGGCTCGCGACCGCACTGCTGCTGGCTCGGGACGGCCACCGCGTCGCGGTGCTGGAGCGGGACCCGGCCGAGCGCCCGGCACCGCGGAGGAGCTGTGGTCGAGCTGGGAGCGCCCCGGAGTCGGCCAGTTCCGGCAGGCGCACATCATGCTGGCCCGCTGGCGGCTCACGATGGAGGAGGAGCTGCCCGAGGTCGTCGAGGAGCTGGAACGGCTCGGCGGCCTGCGGCTCGGCGCGCTCGACACCCTGCCGCACGCGCTGACGGGCGGGCCGCGGCCCGGCGACGAGCGGCTGCGCGGGATGGCCGCGCGCCGTCCGCTGGTGGAGGGCGCGCTCGCCGCCGTCGCGGCCCGCACCCCCGGGGTCACGGTGCGCCGGGGCGTCGCCGCGGCCGGGCTCGTCACCGAACTGGGCACGGCGGGCCCGCCGCACGTCGCGGGCGTGCGGACGGCGGCGGGCGAGACCGTCGCGACCGACCTCGTCGTGGACGCGATGGGCCGGCGCTCGGCGCTCCCGGTGATGCTGCGGGCGGCCGGGGTCGCGCCCGGCGACGAGGAGCGCGACGAGCGCGGGTTCGCCTACTACGGGCGCCACTTCCGCACGTCCGACGGGAGCCGGCCGCCGGTCTCCTACTCGGTGCGGGCGTTCGAGGGCCTGACGCTGCTCGCCATCCCGGCCGACGCGGACGTGTGGGCCTGGGTGCTGGTGCGTCCGCGGGCGACCGGCCGCTGCGGGCGCTGCGCGACCCGGCGGTGTGGGACCGCGCGCTCGCGCTCGTCCCGGGCGTCGCGGCGGAACGGGCGGCCGGCGAGCCGATCACGGACGTGCAGGTGATGTCCGGGCTGAACGACCGGCGCCGGACGCTGGCCGTCGACGGGGAGCCGGTCGTCACCGGGCTCGTGGCGATCGGCGACGCGTGGGCGAGCACCAACCCGTCGCTCGGGCGCGGCTCCACGATGGGCCTGATCCACGCGTGCCTGCTGCGTGGCGTGCTGCGCCAGGCCATGACGCGCCGGTGACGTTCGCGCGGGCCTTCCACGCCGCCACGGACGCCGTGCTCACCCCGGTCTTCGAGCAGACCCGCGGCTACGACCGGCACCGGCTCGCCGAGATCGAGCACGACATCGCCGGGATGCCCTACCGGCCCGAGGGCGACGGGTGGGCGCGGTCCGTCGCATTCGACGCGGCCGCCCGGGTGGACCCGGTCGCGGTGCGCGCGTTCCGGGCGGTCGCCGAGCTCGTCGCGGACCAGGGTGGCTCCTTCCCGCCGGGGCTGGAGGAGCGGATCGCACGCATCGCGGCGACCGCCCCGCCGCGCTACGAGCCGGGCGGGCCGAGCCGCGCCGACGTGCTCGCGGCGGTCGGCGTCGAGCCGGGCGTCGAGCCGGGGCTGTCCTCGATGTCCGTTTGACGCGCGGCTGCGAGGGTGGCCGCAACCGGACGGCACTCGTCGTACAGGCACGACCGGAAGGGGACTCGGACGGTGTTCTCGCTGCTTACCCGCTTGCTCGGGCGGCCGCGGCTGGTGCTCGTCGCCACGCTGGCCGTCACCGTCGGGCTGGTCGTGCTCGGCGGTGGCAGCGCGCGGCTGCTCAACGGCGGCATCACCGACCCCGGCTCGGAGTCGGCCCGCGCCGCGGCCGTGCTGGACGAGCGGTTCCCGGAGAGCCGCCCCAACGTCGTGTTGCTGCTGCGCCCGCAGGGCGGCGCCGACCTCGACGACCCGGCCGTCGCCGCGGCCGGCCGCGCGGTGGCCGAGCGGCTCGCGGCCGAGCCCGGCGTGGTGGGCGTCGAGTCGTACTGGGACGAGGAGGCCCCCGAGCTGCGCAGCGACGAGGACGTCGAGCGCGCGGCCGGGCTGGTGCTCGCCCGCATCCCCGGCGAGGAGACCGCCGCCGACGCCGTCTACCAGCGCGCGGTGCCCGCGGCGACCGCCGCGGGCGGGGACGTGGTGACCGTCGAGGGCACCGGGCCCATCGCGGTGCGCCTGGAGATGCAGACGACGATCTCGCAGGACCTGGTCGGCGCCGAGATGATGGTGCTGCCGCTCGTGCTGCTGGTGCTCGTGCTGGCCTTCGGCAGCGCGGTGGCGGCGTTGCTCCCGCTGGCCGTCAGCATGGTCGCGATCGTCGGGACGTCCACGGTGCTGGCGCTGCTCTCGCAGGTCACCGAGGTGTCGATCTTCTCCCAGAACCTCACGACGGCGCTCGGCCTCGGGCTCGCGATCGACTACGCGATCATCATGGTCTGGCGGTTCCGCGAGGAGCTGCACGCGGGCGCGTCGCCGCGGGAGGCGGCCGCCACCACGGTCGTCACGGCCGGGCGCACGGTGCTGTTCTCGGCGGTCACGGTGGCCGTCGCGCTCGCGGTGATGCTGCTCTTCCCGCTCTACTTCCTGCGCTCCTTCGCCTATTCGGGCATCGCGGTCGTCGCGTTCGCCGCGGTGTCCGTGCTGGTCACGGTGCCGGCGGCGCTGGTGCTGCTGGGCCGGCGGGTGGACGCGTGGGACCTGCGCAGGCTCTGGCGCCGCCGCCGCGCCGCGACGGCCGCCCCGCGCCCGGTGCAGCAGTCGGGCTGGTACCGCTTCACGTGGGGCGTCATGCGCCGCCCGCGGCTGGTCACGGCGCTGTGCGTGCTGGTGCTCGCGCTCTTCGCCGTGCCGTTCCTCGGCGTGCAGTTCGGCGCCCCCGACGAGCGGCAGCTGCGCCCCGGCGCCCCCGCCCGGGTCGCCACGGAGGCGCTGCAGGGCGACTTCGGCGACGTGCCGGACTGGGTCGTCGACGTCGTCGTCTCCGGCTACCCGCACGACCCGGCCGCGGCCGAGTCGGCGGGCGGGGTCCAACGTGCTGGGCGAGGCGGTCGGCGACGCCGCCGACTCGCCGAACCCGGACATCGCGGCCATGGCCGCGTACGCGAAGCGGCTCTCCGAGATCGACGGGGTCTTCGGTGTGCTCACGCCGGTGGGCCCGTTCCAGTACGGCTGGCAGGTCGCCGGCCCGCTCCCGGACGACGACGAGCGCGTCACGGGCGGCGTGACCTACGTGCAGGTGCTGCCCGAGTCGGACGTCGACCAGGCGTCGGCGCAGGCCCAGCAGATCGTCCGCGAGGTGCGCGCGATCGACGCGCCGTACCCGGTGCTGGTCGGCGGGGGTGCGGCCGAACAGGTCGACTCGCAGGCCGCGATCGGCGACCGGCTGCCGCTGGCGGCCGGGATCATCCTGGTGGCCACGCTGGTGCTGGTCTTCCTGCTCACCGGCAGCGTGGTGCTGCCGGTCCAGACGATCGTGATCAACGCGCTCAGCCTCACCGTGATGTTCGGCGCCGCGGTGTGGATCTTCCAGGACGGCGCGCTGAGCGGGCTGCTCGGCTTCACCCCGCTCCGGGTTCCTGGAGCTGTCGCTGCCGGTGCTCATGTTCTGCCTCGCGTTCGGCCTGTCCATGGACTACGGCGTGTTCATGCTCTCCCGCACCAAGGAGGAGCACGACCGCGGCCGCGGGCACCGCGAGGCGGTCGCCGTCGGCATGGTCCGCACCGGCGGGCTGATCACGGCCGCGGCGCTGGTGCTGTCCATCGTGCTGTTCGCGATGGGCGCGGCGCGGGTCACCAACATCCAGCTGCTCGGCATCGGCGTCGGGCTCGCCGTGATCGTCGACGCCACGCTCGTGCGCTGCCTGCTCGTGCCCGCGGTGCTGGCCTGGACGGGTCCGGCCTCGTGGTGGGCGCCGCGATGGCTGCGCCGCGTGCACCGGCGGTTCGGCCTGCACGAGGAGGGCCCGCCGGTCCGGGTCCCGGCCGGCCCGGCGCCGGAGTCCCCCGAGTCGAACGAGCCCCGCGAGCCCGTCGCCGCCCGATGACGCATCCGACCGAGGAGGAACCGTGACCACAGCAACCGTGCCCCGCCGGACGGTGGTGACCGGCGCGACCGGGCTGCTGGGAAGCAACGTCGTGCGGGCCCTGCTGGACGCCGGCGGGGAGGTCGTCGCCGTGGTGCGCGACCCCGCGAAGGCGGCCCGGCTGCTCCCGTCCGCCGCGGACCTGCACGTCGTGCCCGGCGACGTCACGGACGTGCCCGCGCTGGTCGGGGCCGGGGTCTTCACCGGCGCGGACGCGCTCGTGCACACCGCGGCGTACTTCCGCGAGTACGGGCAGCCGGGCGCGGACCCGGCCCGGCTGCACCACACCAACGTCACGGCCGTCGGGGAGCTGCTGGCGGCGGCGGAGGCGGCCGGGCTGACCGCCGCCGTGCACCTCAGCTCCATCGGCGTGCTCGGCCCGTCCGTGCCGCAGCGCCCGTCGACCGAGGCGACCCCGCTCGACAGGTCGGTCACGCGCAACGCCTACTACCTCAGCAAGATCGACTCCGAACGGGTCGTGGCCGAGTTCCGCGCGACCGGGCCGCGACTGCGCGTCGCGACGGTGCTGCCGGGCTGGATGTGGGGCCCGGGCGACGCCGGCCCGACGTCGGCCGGGCGGCTCTTCGTCTCCATCGCGAGCGGGCGGCTGCCGCGGGTGCCCAACGCGGGCAACCACGTCGTCGACGCCCGGGACGTCGCGCTCGCCTGCGTGCGGGCCGCCGTCGCGGGGGAGGGGCGCTACATCGTGGCCGGCGTGAAGCGGCCGCTGCCCGAGGTCGCGGCCGCCGCGGCCCGGGCCGCCGGGGTGGCGCCGCCGAGCGCGGTGCCGCCGCCCGTCGCGCTATTCGTCGTCGGGCTGATGGAACGGCGGGCGCGCCGCCGCGGCGAGACGCCCCCGGCCACCCGGCAGGGCGTGCAGACGCTGATCGAGGCCACCGCCGGTACGTCGAGTCGGCCCGCGCGACCGCCGAGCTGGGGATCACGTTCCGCGACCTGGACGACACCATGCGCGCCACCGCCGCCTGGTACCGCGAACACCACGGGATGGTGCCGGCCTGAGGGGGCGTCCGGCGGGTCTTCGATCGCTCTCATCGACCAAGATCCACCGGACGCCCCTGGGCCGGCCGGAGAGACGAAGGGGGGACGGCACGACATGTGCTCACCGAACACGATCCTGGCCGCGCTCGACGGTGCCGCGCCGGATGCCGGCACCGGGTGCGACTGCAGCGGCGACGACGCCGGCCACGGGGCACCGGTCACGGCCGCGCCCGCCGCGACGACGCCGACGTCCCGGAGGAGCCGCGCCTCGGCGGCATCGGGCGGCGCCGGATGCTGCGCGCCGCGCTCGGCGGGGCGCTCGGGCTCGCGGGCCTGGCCGCGGTGCCCGCCGCGGCCGCCGCCCAGACGGTCACGCCCGCCGCGGCCCGCCGGACGATCGGCTTCAGCCGGGTAGTCGACCTGACCCACCCGCTCAGCACGGACTTCCCGGTGTTCGAGCTGTTCGTCCGGCCGCCGCAGGTGCAGCAGTGGCGCAACCTGGAGGAGCACGGCTTCAACACCAACGAGTGGCGGTTCAACGAGCACACCGGCACGCACATCGACGTGCCGGCGCACGCCCAGGACGGCGGGCTGACCGTCGACCAGCTGCCGCTGGAGGACTTCATCGCCCCGCTCGCCGTGGTGCGCTACGGCGACCGGGCCGACCGGGACAACGCCACCGAGATGACCGTGGCCGACATCGAGGCGTGGGAGCGGCGCAACGGGCGGCTGCCGCGCGGCGCGTTCGTGGCCGCCGACGCCACCTGGTACCACCGCATGGGCACCCCCGCGTTCCTCAACCTGGACACGGCCGCGGAGTCGATGGCCTTCCCGGGCGTGAGCCCCGAGGCCGCGGACTTCCTGCTGACGCAGCGCTCGATCGTCGGGTTCGGCACCGACACGATCAGCCTGGAACACAGCCGGCGGCTGTTCCCGCTGGTCCACCGCATGCTGCTGACCACGGGCCACTACGGCCTCGAGGCGATGGCCAACCTCGACCGGGTGCCCGACACCGGGGCCACCCTGGTGCTCGGCGTGCCGAAGCTGCAGGGCGGGTTCGGCGCCCCCGTGCGTGCGATGGCGCTCTTCTGACCTCTGCGCTCCCCGGGGTCTCCCCACCCCGATCCCCGGTGCTGTCCAGATTGCCCGATCCGACCCCGTTGCCGGTCTCGGCCGACAATGGATAGCATCATTACCGATACTACAGCGTCTTACTATCCAGGCGAGGAGAAGATCCATGTTCGCCGCACTCGGCAGAACGGCCGCCCGACGGCGATGGACCGTGGTGGTCGGCGCCGTCATTTTCGTCGCCCTCTCCGGCTTCTGGGGTGCCGCGCCTTCGGCACCTTCGGCGGTGGCGCCGGCTTCGACGACCCCTACAGCGAGTCGGCGCAGGCCAACGAGATCCTGGCCGGGCCGCTCGGCCGCAGCGCCACCGACGTCGTCGTGATGTACACGAGCCCCGACCTCACCGTGGACGACCCGGCGTTCGAGGCCGCGGTCACCGAGGCCGCCTCGCGCATCCCGGAGTCGTCCTACACGCGCCTGGACACCTACTGGACCACCGGCTCGCCCGACCTCGTGTCGGCCGACCGGCAGAGCACCTACATCGGGCTCCAGCTCGCCTCCCCGGAGGAGACGGAGAACGTCGTCATCTACCAGCGGACGATCGAGGACCGGCTCGACGTGCCGGGCTTCGAGGTGCGCTACGGCGGCCTCGTGCCCGTCAACGAGCAGGTCAACGCGCTCACCGGGCAGGACCTCCTGCGCGCCGAGGTGGTCTCGATCCCGATCCTGCTGGTCCTGCTGGTGATCATCTTCCGCAGCCTGGTGGCCGCGTCCATCCCGCTCATCGTGGGCACGGTCGTCGCGGTCGGGTCGTTCGCGGTGCTGCGGGTGGTCGGGATGTTCTACCCGGTCTCCACGTTCTCGATCAACGTCGTGACGCTGCTCGGGCTCGGTCTCGCGATCGACTACGGCCTGCTGGTGGTCAACCGGTTCCGCGAGGAGCTGGCCGCCGGCCGCTCGGTCGACGAGGCGGTGGAGCGCACGATGGGCTCCGCGGGCCGCACGGTCACGTTCTCCGGCATCGCCATCGCCCTCACGCTCATCGGCCTGCTGATCTTCCCGTCGCGGTTCCTGGTCTCGATGGCCGTCGCGATCGTCAGCGTCGTGCTGTTCGGCGTGGTCGCGGTGCTGCTGCTCCTGCCCGCCCTGCTGCGCTTCGCCGGCACCCGCATCAACTCCCTGCGGCTGCCGCTGCCGCGCTTCGGCCGCCGCGACGCCGAGATGGTCCCGGTGCAGGAGGGCCGCTGGTACCGCACGGCCAAGACGATCATGCGCCGGCCGGTGGCCGTCACCGTCGGCCTCTCGCTCCTGCTGCTCCTGGCGGGCACCCCGCTGCTGGGCGCGCAGTGGGGCCGCCCGTCGGACTGGGTGCTGCCGGCCGGGGTCGCGCCCGCGTCGTCGACGACATGCTGGACAACGACTTCGTGCGCGACCCCACGGAGATCGTCACGGCCGTGGTGGAGATGCCCGGGGCCGCCGACAGCCCGCAGTCCATCGCGGCGCTGGAGGAGTTCGCGTCCCGACTCGACCAGGTGCCCGGCGTCGACGGCGCCGCGATCACCGCGACGGAGGGCCAGCTCGCCCGGCTGACGCTCGGCTACGCGATGGACCCGCAGTCCGACGAGGCGGCGGAGATGGTGCGCGGCCTGCGGGCGGAGACCCCGCCGGACGGCTCCATCGTGCGGTTCACGAACTACCCGGTGTCGCTGGCCGACATGCTCTCCATGCTCGGCGACCGACTGCCGCTGCTCCTGATCTACATCTCGGTGGTCTCGTTCATCGTGCTCTTCATGGCCTTCGGGTCGGTGCTGATCCCGCTGCAGTCGCTGCTGCTCAACGTGCTGTCGCTGTCGGCGGCGTTCGGCACGATCGCGCTGATCTTCCAGTACGGGTTCCTCTCCGACGTGCTGGGTTTCGTGCCCGAGGGCTTCATGGACGCGAACATGCCGATGCTGATCCTCGTGATCATCTTCGGCCTGGCGATGGACTACCAGGTGTTCACGCTCTCCCGCATCCGGGAGAGCTGGGAGGCCACCGGCGACCCGGTCGAGTCGGTGGCGGTCGGCATCCAGCACTCCGCGCGGATCATCAGCAGCGCCGCGGTGCTGTTCGTGGTGGTCGTCGGCGGGTTCATCCTCTCCGACATCACGTTCATGATGATGATCGGCGTCGGCCTCGTGATCGCGGTGGTCGTGGACGCGACGATCGTGCGGGGCCTGCTGGTGCGTCCACGATGCGGCTGCTCGGCAACTACGCCTGGTGGTCGCCGGCTCCGCTGGCCCGCTGGTGGCAGCGCTGGGGTCTCCCGGAGCGGCACGACGGCCCGCCGCCCGGCGGCCCGGGGAGCCCGGGCGGCAACGGTGCCGCCCCGCGGCACGCGGCCCAGCCCGTCCGCGCCGCGGCCGAGTGACCCGATGACCCGGCCCGGGGGGACAACCGCCCAGGCCGGGCCGGCGGCGGCCGTCGTGCCGCCGCCGGCCTGGCGGCCGGTGCTCGCGATCGCGGGCCTGGCCGGGGTGGTGCTCATGCTGAGCAACGGCCGGTACGGCTACTGGGGGGACGAGCTCTACTACCTGGCCGCCGGCCGGCACCCCGACTGGGGATACGCCGACCAGCCGCCGCTCGTCCCGCTGCTGGCCAGGGCGATGGACGAGCTGTTCGCCGGTTCGCTGGTCGGGTTCCGGCTCCCGGCCCTGCTGCTGACGGTGGCCGGGATCGTGGTCGCCGCGCTCACCGCCCGCGAGCTGGGCGGTGGCCGGCGCGCGCAGGTCGGCACGGCGGCCGCGTACGCCACGGCACCGTTCCTGCTGGGGCACGGCCACCTGCTCTCCACCAACACCGTCGACTTCTTCCTCTGGGGCGTCGCGCTCCTGCTGCTCGTGCGCTGGACGCGGGTGCGCGACGACCGGCTGCTGCTCGCGCTCGGCGTCGTGACGGCGGTGGCGCTGCAGGCCAAGCTGCTCATCCCGGTGCTGCTGCTCGCGGCGGCCGCCGGGGCGGCCGTGTTCGGCCCGCGGGAGATCTTCCGCCGCCCGCTGCTGTGGGTGGGCGCGGTCGTCGCGGCGGCGTCCGCGGTGCCCACGATCCTGTGGCAGGCCGCGAACGGATGGCCGCAGCTCGCCGTCGCCGATGCGACGAACGCCGAGGTCGCGGGCACGTACGGCGGGTCGCTCGGGTTCGTCCCGCTCGCGCTGTTCGTGTCCGGGCTGCCGGTCGGGGCACCGCTGCTGTGCTACGGGCTGTGGCGGCTGCTGCGCTCGCCGCAGCTGCGGCCCTACCGGTTCCTCGGGGTGGCCGTCGTGCTCACCACGGCGTTCTTCGTGGTCACGGGCGGGCGCTACTACTACGTGGTCGGGGTGTTCGCGCTCTGTTGGGCGGCCGGTGCCGTCGAGATCGAGAGAGCGCTCGCCCGCGGCGCGGGGAAGTGGTGGCGGCGGCTGACCGGCAGGACCGCGTTCGCCGTCGCGGCCGTGGTCGTCGTGCTGACGACGCTGCCGTGGGTGCCGGTGTCGGCCGTGGGGCGGGTGCCCGGGCTGGGCAGCCCGTTCGCGGCCGAGGAGATCGGCTGGCCGCAGCTGGCCGACGCCGTGACCGGCGCCTATCGGCAGCTGCCGCCCGAGCAGCAGGCCACCACGGTGGTGCTCGGCGACACCTACCGGCAGGCCGCCGCCGTCGAGCGGTTCGCCCCGCCGGAGCTGCGTCCGGCCTACAGCGGCAGCCGCGGCTACTGGTTCCTCGCCGTGCCGCCCGCCGACACCACCACCGTGCTCTACGTCGGCGGTGACGAGGCGACGCTGCGCACGTGGTTCGGCGCGGTGCAGCAGGTCGCCACCGTGGACAACGGCCTCGGCATCCGCAACGTCAACCAGGGTGCCCCGGTGTGGCTGTGCACCGAGCCGCGGGCGCCGCTGCCGGAGCTGTGGCCGGAGCTGCTGCGCTACCCGGTGCGGTTCAACACCTTCCAGGAGGGCTGAGCCCGTCCGGCGCAGACGTGCCTGGCCACCCCCCGGTCAGGCCGGGACCGCCCCGTCCGCCGCCGCGGACGGGGCGGTCCGCACGACGACGTCCTCCTGGGCGAGGCGGCGCAGCGAGGCGAGCAGGGCGTCGGCGAGCACCGCGAACATCACCACGCCCTCGGCGCGGTCCTCCACCGACGGGCGCCGCCACACGGCGTCGACCTCGGCGGCCGCGAGCGCGTGCGCGGCCTCGGCGTAGCGGTCGAGCAGGCCGAGCACGTCGTCCTGGCCCAGACGCAGCAGCGTGGCGATCACCTCGGCCAGGCTGGTGCGGGCCGGGTTGTCGCCCCGGATGGTCCAGTCGTGGCGTTCGAGCAGGTCGGCGACCTGCTGCTCGGCGGCGAGCCACGCCTCGTCGGGCTCGACGTCGCGCTCGCGGCGCCGGCTGACCGCGTACTGGACCTTGCCGAGCGTCTCCAGCGAGCCGGCGTCGAGCGCGTCGAGGTAGCCGAGCACGGCCCGGGACGCGACGATCGAGAGCCCGCCGACGTCGACGAGCGCGCGGATCAGCTTGAGCCGCCGGGCGTGCTCCTCGCCGTACTGGGCCTGGTTGGGGCTGGTGCGCTCGCCGGGCGGGAGCAGGCCCTCGCGCAGGTAGAACTTGATCGTCGGGATCGGCACGCCGGTGCGGCCGCTCAGCTCTGCCATGCGCACGGTGGACCTCCCGGATCGGACCTACAGGGCCGCGGGGCGCGTGCGGGGGCGCCCACATGGATAGCCGGGATACCGGCTGTCTGCTGGGTCCGAGCGTAACACCGGAACTCTCCCACAGCGGGCCCGAACGCGCCCGTGATCGGAAGTTCCGCTATCCGCTTCGTCCCGCTTTCGCTGTCGGTTTGACGGCCCGCTGCGAGCGTGGGGAAGGACGCCCGGACGCCGAACCCCGAGGACAGGAGCCCACCGATGGCCGTCGCACTCCCGGTACTCGTCGTCGGAGGCGGACCCACCGGCCTCGCCCTCGCCACCGAGCTGCGCCGGGCCGGCGTGGCGTGCCGCGTGGTCGACCGCGCCGCCGACCGCCCGGCCCACCAGGCCCGCGCCCTCACGGTCTGGCCCGGTGCGCTCGACGTGCTGCACCGCCACGGGATCGCGGACGAGGTCGTCGGCGCCGGGCTGACGATGGGCGCGTCCCGCTACTTCTCCGACGGGAAGCTGCTCGCGACCGTCCGTTTCGGCAACGGCGGCCCGGTGCCGGTCTGCGAGCCGCAGCCCGCGCTGGAGCGCATCCAGCGGGCGCGGCTGGCGGAGCTGGGCGTCGAGGTCGAGTGGGGCACCGAGCTGATCGCCCTGCGGGACACGGGCGAGGCCGTCGACGTCGTGCTGGACGGCCCGGCCGGGCAGGAGCTGGTGACGGCCGCCTGGGTGGCCGGGTGCGACGGCGCCAACAGCAAGGTCCGCGAGCTGGCCGGCATCCCGTTCACCGGCAAGACCTACCCGCGCAGCTACATCCTCGGCGACGGCGACATCCTCGGCGACGTCCCGCGCGACGAGGTGCACTACACGCTGCACCGCGACGGCGTGCTGGTGGTCGTCCCGCTGCCGGAGGGCGGGCTGCGCGTGTTCGCCGACGCGACCCGGATGCCCGGGGCGCAGGACGTCGACCCGGAGGCCCCGCTGACCACCGGCCGGCTGCAGGCCCTCGCCGACGAGCGCGCGCCGTACCCGCTGGAGGTGCGCAGCCTGGTCTGGAGCACCCGGTTCCAGGTGCACCTGCGCCGCGCCGAGCGCTACCGGGCCGGGCGCGTGCTGCTCGCCGGGGACGCCGCGCACATCCACAGCCCGGCCGGCGGGCAGGGCATGAACACCGGCATCCAGGACGGCGCGAACCTCGGCTGGCGGCTCGCGCTCGTCAGCGGCGGCGTCGGGGACGCGGACCGCGTGCTGGCCGGCTACGAGGCCGAGCGCAAGCCGATCGCGGCGCAGGTGATGCGCTCGTCGGACCAGCAGACGCGGCTCTGGAACGTCCGGTCGGCGTTCGGGCGGCGGATCCGCGACCGGGTGCTGGCCCGCATGGGGCGCACCGGATTCCTGGAGACCAAGGTCATGCCGGCCATGGCGCAGGACGACCTCGACTACACCACGAGCCCGGACATCGGCGCGTTCGGCGGGCGCCGCGCGCTCGGCACCGGCTTCCCCGACGTCGCGGTGACCCCGGTCGGCGACACCCCGGTGCCGCTGCGCTCCCTGCTCACCGGGCCCGGGCACACGCTGCTGCTGTGGGCCGGGGCCGACGACCTCGGCGCCGCCCGGGCGGCGCTGGCGCTGGCCGCGCCGCTGGCGACCGGGTCGAGGCCCGGCTGCTGGTGCCGGCCGCGGCGGCCGACCGGCTCACGGACGGAGGCGACGGGACGGCTGCGGAGGCGAAGGCCGCGGTTGTCGTGCCGGACGGGCACGCGCCCCACGGCCCGCTCGAGGGGTGCCGGGCGGTGCTCGTGCGCCCGGACGGCTACGTCGCCGCCGCGAGCCGCTCGCTCGACGTCGAGGAGCTGCTCGTCCCGCTGCGGCCGGCGGCGTCGCCGGTCGCAGCCCGGCCTTGACGCCCGGGATAAGGTACAGGCGCTATCGATAGCGGCTACCGACACTATCCTTCCGTCGGTGCAGGGGAGAGGGGACGCGGTGACCGACCGCAGCGACCCACAGCCGGCCCGGCTCCCGGTGCTGGCCCGCCTCGGCGACTTCGCGTTCCGGCGGCGGCGGGCCACGATCGCCGGAACGCTCGTCGCGACGCTCGCGCTGGGCGTGCTCGCCGCCGGGGCGATGGCGGCGCTCGTGCTCAACCGGTGGGAGGCGCCCGGCACGGAGTCGGTGCGCGCCCAGGAGGTGCTGGCCGCGGAGTTCGGCACCGGCAACGCGAACCTGATCCTGCTGGTCACGGCCGCGGGCGGGGACGCGACGACCCGGCCGTCGCCGCGGCGGCGCAGGAGGTGAGCGCGCGGCTCGCGGCCGAGCCCGCGGTCGGTGACGTGTGGTCGTACTGGTCGCTCGACGGCGACCCGACGCTGCGCGCCGAGGACGGCGGCTCGGCGCTCGTGCTGGCCCACGTGCTCGGCGACGCGACGTCCGCGCGGGCGGCGATCGCCGGGCTGATCCCGGCCTACACGATCGACGACGGTGATGCGGTCGCGGTCGCCGTGGCGGGCGGCGAGGCGGCCTCCACCCAGATCAGCCGGCTGGCCACCCAGGACTTCGTGCGCGCCGAGATGGTCATCGTGCCGCTCATGCTCGTGCTGCTCCTGCTCGTCTACCGGCGGGTCAGCTCGGCGCTGCTGACGCTCGCCGTCGGGCTCTTCGCCGTGCTCGCGACGCTGGCCGCGCTGCGGCTGCTCGCGATGGTCACCGAGGTGTCGAGCTTCGCCGCGAACGTCACCCTCGTGATGGGCGTCGGGCTCGGGGTCGACTACAGCCTCTTCGTGATCTCCCGCTTCCGCGAAGCCCTGGGCCGGGGGAGCACCGTGCGCGACGCGCTCGTGGAGACCCTGGAGACCGCCGGGCGCACCGTCGTGTTCAGCGCGCTGACGGTCGCGGCGTCGCTCGCGGTGCTGCTCGCGCTGCCGTTCCCGTTCCTCCAGTCGTTCGGCTACGCCGGGATCATCGTGGTGGTCACGGCGGTCGTCGGGGCGCTCGTCGTCCTGCCGGCCGCGCTCGCGCTCGTCGGGCAGCGCGCGGTGCGCCGGGGCGTCGCGTCGCGCCCGCCCGCGCCCGTCGAGCCCAGGCCCGTCGAGCAGGGGGCGTGGTACCGGTTCGGCACCGGCGTGATGCGCCGCCCGGTGCTGTTCGGCGGCATCGCGCTGGCCGTCGTGCTCGCGCTGGCCGCGCCCGCGCTCGGCCTGCGCATCGGGCTCCCGGACGACCGGGTGCTGCCCGACACGTCGTCCGTGCGCCAGACCTACGACGTGCTGCGCGCCGACTTCGCCGTCGAGGCCAACGACGCGATCCACGTGGTCGCGCCGGACGCGGCCGGGGTCGCCCCGGCCGCCGTCGCGGGCTACGCGGCCGCGCTGTCGCAGGTCGAGGGCATCGTGGCGGTCAACTCGACGGCCGGCACGTTCGCCGACGGCCGGCTCGTGCGCGAGCCCGGGGCCGCGGCCGAACGGCTGGCCGGCGCGTCCGGCACCCGGCTGGAGGCGATCCCGACCCGCGAGGTGCTGGCGGGCACCGACAGCGACCGGCTGGTCGCCGACGTGCGGGCCGTCCCGAGCCCGGTCGGGCCGGTGGTGGTCGGCGGCTACCCGGCCGAGCTGAGCGACTTCCGGTCCGTGCTGATGGACCGGGTGCCGCTGGTGGCGGCGCTGATCCTGCTGGTCACGTTCGTGATCCTGTTCCTGATGTCGGGGAGCCTGCTCGTACCGGTGAAGGCCACGGTGCTCAACCTGCTCAGCATCGGCGTGATGTTCGGCGTGCTGGTGACCGTCTTCCAGAACGGGTTCCTCGCCGACCTGCTCGGCTTCACCCCGATCGGCACGCTCGACCCGGCGTTCCCGATCCTCATGTTCTGCGTCGCCTACGGCCTCTCGATGGACTACGAGGTCTTCATGCTGTCGCGGATCAAGGAGGAGTACGACCGCACCGGCGACAACAACCGGTCGGTGCTGCTCGGGATGCAGCGCAGCGCCCCGCTCATCACGGCCGCCGCGCTCACGCTCGCCGTCTCCTTCGGCGTGTACGCGGCCGGCCAGATCATGTACCTGAAGATGATCGGCATCGGCACGGCCGTCGCGATCGCGGTCGACGCCACGCTGATCCGCGCGGTGCTCGTGCCCGCGTTCATGCGGCTGGCCGGGCGCGCCAACTGGTGGGCGCCCGCGCCGCTGCGGCGGCTGCACGCCCGGTTCGGGATCCGGGAGTCCGCGGGGCCGCCGCCCCGGCGCCCCGAGGACGCCGTGCCGGCCCGGTGAGCGTGCCGGTGCCGGGACGCCCGCGGGCCACGTTCGTCGTCACGGGGGTGGCCGCCTTCATGGCGGCGCTGGACAACCTCGTCGTGACGACGGCGCTCCCGATGATCCGGGCCGACCTCGGGGCCACGCTGGAGGGCCTCGAATGGACCGTCAACGCCTACACGCTGGCGTTCGCGGTGTTCCTGCGGGAGCCGCGGCGGCGCTGGGGGACCGGTTCGGCCGCAAGCGCACGTTCATCGCCGGGATCGCGCTGTTCACGGCCGCGTCGGCGGGCGCGGCGCTGGCGACCTCGACCGGGATGCTCGTGGCGGCCCGCGCGCTGCAGGGGCTCGGCGCGGCCGTGCTGCTGCCGCTGTCGCTCACGCTGCTGGTGGGCGCGGTGTCGGAGGCCCGCCGCGGCATGGCGATCGCCGGGCTCTCCGCGATGGCCGGACTGGGCATCGCGCTCGGCCCGCTCGTCGGCGGCTCGGTGCTGCAGCTGGGCAGCTGGGAGCTGATCTTCTGGCTGAACGTGCCGGTCGGGCTCGCGCTGCTGCCCGCCGCGGCGCTGGTGCTCGGCGCCGGGCCGCGGACCACCGCCCGGCTCGACGTCGCCGGCACCGTGCTCGTCACGGCCGGGCTGCTGGGCGTCGCGTACGGGCTGGTGCGCACGGGAGTGCTGGGCTGGGGCGCGGTGGAGGTGCTCGCCGCGCTGGCCGGCGGCGCGGCGCTGCTGCTGGCGTTCGTGCTGTGGCAGTACCGCGCGTCCGCGCCGCTGGTGCCGCCGCACCTGTTCACGCACCGCGGCTTCGCGCTGGCCGGGGTGATCGCGCTCTTCGCGCAGGGCGGGATGTTCGGCGCGGTCTTCCTGCTCACCCAGTTCATGCAGGACGTGCTCGGCTACCCGCCGCTCGACGCCGGGCTGCGCACCCTCCCGTGGACGCTCGCGCCCGCCGCCGTCGCGCCGCTGGCCGCGCTGCTCGCCGACCGGGCCGGGATGCGCATCGCCATGGCCGTCACGACCGCCCTGCAGGTCGTCGGGCTGGCCTGGTTCGCGCTGGTCGTCGCCCCGGACGTGCCCTACCTCGCGCTCGTGCCGCCCATGCTGCTGGCCGGCTCCGGGATGGGCCTGTTCTTCGCGCTCAGCCCCCGGCAGGCGCTCGACTTCGTGACGCCCGCGCAGCACGGCATCGCGTCCGGCGTCAACAACGCGCTGCGCCAGGTGGGGGTGGTGCTCGGCATCGCGGTGCTGGCGTCGGTGTTCGCGGGCACCGGCGGCTACGGCGACCCCGCGCAGTTCACCGCGGGGCTGCGGGTCGCGCTGTGGGCGGGCGTGGTGGCGGTGGCCGTCGCGTTCGTCGCCGACCTGTTCGTGCCGCGCAACCCGGACATTCAGCGCGAGAAGGGACGGGAACGGGGGCCGGTTGATCCGGTCGTCGGCACCTCGATGTCGCTTTGACGTCCCGGTGCAACCCTCGGTTCCGCACGCGGCGGTTTCCGAGGGGGAGGGACCGAGATGCGAACCATCGCCCGCATGTTGACGAGCCGGCCGTGGCTCGTCCTGTTCATCACGCTGCTGTTCGTCGTGGACGGAGTGCTCATCGGCGGGGGGCTCGCCGACCGGATGCGCGGCGAGGGCCTGGCCGACCCGATGTCCGAGGCGGCGCGGGCCGAACAGATCCTGGAGGACCACTTCCCGGCCACGCAGGCCAACTTCGTCGTGCTGGTCGAGACCGAGGGGGAGATCAACGACCGGGGCATCGCGCGGCAGGGCGTCGCGGTGGTGCAGCGGCTGGCCGCCGAGGAGTCGGTGACCAGCGTCAACTCGTACTGGACGAGCGCGGTGGCCGACCTGCGCTCGCCGGACGGCCGGCACGCGCTGGTCCTCGTGCAGATCGACGGCGACCCGGCGGACGCGCGCGCGGCGTTCGACCGGATCGCGCCGGACTACCGGGGCCAGCAGGGCGACCTGCTGCTGCGGGTCGGCGGCGAGCTCGCCGTGCAGGCCGAGATGGAGCGCACGATCGGCGAGGACCTCGTCCGCGCGAGATGATCGCGATGCCGATCGTCTTCGTGCTGCTCGTGGTGGTGTTCGGCAGCGCCGTCGCGGCGCTGCTGCCGCTGCTCGTCGGCATCGTCTCGATCATCGGGACGAACGCGGCGCTCGCCGTGATCGCCGGGTTCACCGACGTGTCGGTGTTCGCGCAGAACCTGACCACCGCGCTCGGCCTGGGCCTGGCGATCGACTACGCGCTGCTGCTCGTCCGGCGCTATCGCGACGAGCTGGCCAGGGGCCACCCGACCGCGGAGGCCGTGACCCGCACGCTGCGCACGGCCGGGCGCACGGTGCTCTACTCGGCGTTGATCATCGGCGCGTCGCTGAGCAGCCTGGCGATCTTCCCGCAGTACTTCCTGCGGTCGTTCGCCTACGCGGGGATCCCGGTGGTGGTGCTGGCCGCCGTCTCCGCGATCGTCGTGCTCCCGGCCTGCCTGGTGCTGCTCGGCCGCCGGATCGACGCGCTCGACGTCCGCCGGCTGCTGCGCGGCGAGGCCGCCGTCCCGGTCGGCCCCGGCGCGAACGGCGGCTGGTGGAGCCGCACCGCGCTGCTCGTGATGCGCCGGGCGCCGCTGTTCACGGCGGGGTCGGTGCTGGTGCTGCTCGCGCTGGGGCTGCCGTTCCTGTCCGCCGAGTTCGGCACGGCCGACCACCGCCAGCTCCCGGCAGCGCCGAGGCCCGCACCGTCTCCGAGGTGCTCGACGCCGAGTTCGACGCCGCCGTCACGGGCACGGTGAACGTCGCCGTCGAACGGGCGGCGGACGCCGACCTGGACCGCTACGCCGCCGCCCTGTCCGCGATCCCGGATGTCGCCGAGGTGCGCACGCCCGTCGGGCTCTACGTCGACGGCGAGCGCACCCAGCAGGCGACGATCATCAACTCGGTCATGCGCGACGGCGACACCGGCTACGTCGCGGTGGTGCCCGACGACACCGTCGAGGACATCTCGCCGGAGAGCATCGCGATCGTCCGGGCGGTGCACGCGACCGACGCGCCGTTCACGGCGTCGGTGTCCGGGCCGGTCGCGACGCTGGTCGACAGCCAGGACGCCATCGCCGAGCTGCTGCCGGTGGCCGTCGTGGCGATCGTGGTGGTGACGTTCGCGGTGCTGTTCCTGCTGACCGGCGGGCTGCTCGTGTCCGTCGTCGCGATCGCGTCGAACGCGCTGAGCCTCGTCGCGATGTACGGCGTGGTGGTGTGGGTGTTCCAGGACGGCAACCTCAGCGGGCTGCTCGGGTTCGAGCCCACCGGCTACATCGACACGTTCCTGCCGGTGCTCATGTTCTGCGTGGCGTTCGGGCTGTCGATGGACTACGGGGTGTTCCTGCTGGCCCGCATCCGCGAGGAGTACGAACGCACCGGCGACCACCGCGGCGCCGTCGCGGCCGGGCTGCAGCGCACCGGCGGGATCATCACCGCTGCCGCGCTGATCCTCTCCGTGGTGCTCGTGGCCGTCGGGACGTCGCGCATCACGAACTCGATGATGCTCGGCTGGGGCGGCGCGCTCGCCGTGCTGGTCGACGCGACGATCGTGCGCTGCCTGCTCGTGCCGGCCGTGCTCGGGATGCTGGGCCCGCGGGTCTGGTGGCGCCCGCGCCGCTGCGCCGGTGGCAGCGGCGCCTCGGCCTCGGCGAGTCGATCGAGGACGGGCCCTCGCCACCGCCGCCCGACGCGGGCCGGCCCCTCGTCCCGAGCGGTGAGCGCGAGGTGCGGCGATGACCGGGCCGCTCGGCCGGCTGCGCGCCGCGCGCCGCACCATCGGGATCGGGCTGGCCGCGGTGGCGGTCGCCGCCGCGGTGCCGCTGCTGCTCGGCCTGCTCCTCCCGGCCTCCGGGGCGGCGCCGGCCGGGGGGACCACGCGGACCGACCCGACACGGGCCGCCGCGGCCACCGACGACCGGATGGACGCCGCGGGCGTCGTCGACCTGCCCGTGACGTTCCAGGTGCGCAACGTCAACCGCTCGCAGGCCCCGTGCACCACACCCGACGGGACGTTCGAGGTGGCCGGGCACCTCACCGCGCCGGCCGCGCTGCTGGCGACGCCCGGCACGGACGTCACCCTCTACCTGCACGACTTCTCGACGGGCGAGTGGTACTGGCGGCTCGACGTGCCCGGCTACCACCACACCGAGGAGATGGCCCGGCGCGGGCAGCGTCGGTCACCGTCGACCGGCTCGGCTACGGGGCCAGCGACCACGTCAACGGGTTCCACACGTGCGTGGGCGCGCAGGCCGACGTCGCCGACCAGATCGTGCAGCAGCTGAGGGCCGGGACCTACGCCGTCGAGGGGCGGCCGGCGCCCGCGTTCGCCGGGGTGACGCTGGCCGGGCTGGGCACCGGCGCGCAGATCGCGCAGCTCGCGACCCTCTTCGGGCACGCCGACGGGCTCGTCGTCATGGGGTTCGCCGACATGGGCCGCACCGACCGCTTCATGACCCGCGTGTTCGGCAACCTGTCCACCTGCATGCAGCAGGTCGGCCCCGACCAGCAGCCCACGTCGGCCGGCGGGTACTCGAACTTCGACGTCGGCCCGAACGAGTACCGGCAGACCAACTTCCACGACACCGACCCGGCCGTGCTCGCCGCCGCGTTGCCGCAGCAGAGCGCGCACCCGTGCAAGGAGGTCGCCTCGCAGCTGGAGGCGATCACCACCGACCTGCGGTCGCTCGGCACGGTCGCCGTCCCCGTGCTCGGCGTGTACGGCGCGGAGGACCGGCTCTTCCAGGGCGGTGCCGCGCACCTGGCCCTGTTCACCGGCGCCCGCAGCACCGAGCTCGTCACCGTGCCGGGGGCCGGGCACTACATGGGGCTGGAGCGTGCGGCGCCGGTCCTGCACGACGCGCTGGCCGCGTGGCTGGCGGCGCACCGAGGGGGCCCGAGATGAAGACCCGCAGGACCGTCGCGCTCGCCGTCCTCGTCGCCGCGCTGACGGGTGTGCTCGGGGTGCCCGCCGCCGGGGCCCCGCCGGCTCCCGCGCCGGTCGCGGCGCCCGCCGCGCTGCCCGTCCGGTACGTGCAGGCGGACGTCGTCGACGTGCCGGTGTCGTTCGAGGTGCGCAACGTCAACCGCTCGCTCAACCAGTGCGCCGTCGACGGGCGGCCCTACACCGTGCGCGGGTACCTGACCGGCCCGGCCGCGCTGCTGGACGGCCCCGCCCCGCCGGCCGTGACGCTCTACGTGCACGGCACCAACACGGCGCAGTGGATCTGGCGGCTGCCGGTCGAGGGCCACAACTTCGTGCAGGCGCTGGCCGCGCGGGGGCACGTCTCCGTCACGATCGACCGGCTCGGCTACGGCGAGAACCCGGTGCCCGACGGGTTCGGCACCTGCACCGGCGGCAACGCCGACGTCGCGCACCAGGTGGTCGAGCAGCTGCGGGCCGGCGCCTACCACGTGGAGGGGCGGGCGCCGACCGCGTTCGGCACCGTGTTCATGGGCGGGCACTCCAGCGGCGCGCTCGTCGCGGAGCTGGTGGCGTACTCGTTCGGCGGCATCGACGGGATCGTCGCGACCGGGTGGGCCGGGATCGGCATCACCGACGAGACCGCCCGCCGGTTCTTCCCCATGTTCGACGCCTGCCAGCGCGGGCTGCTCGCGTCGGCGCCGCCCGGCCCCGAGGCGGACGGCTACACCTACTTCGACCCGACCCTCGCCGACTTCTACCAGGCGAGCGTCAGCGACGAGGTGGACCCGCGGGTGCGCGAGGCGATGAGCGCGCACCACGTCCGCAGCCCGTGCGGGGTGATGCTCTCCGAGCCGATCGCGATCATGGAGGACCTCACCCACCTCGACCGCGTCGACGTGCCGGTGCTGCTGGTCTACGGCGCGGCGGACACGCTGCGCCAGGGCGTCGAGCCGTACGCCGGGCTCTTCGTCGCCAGCCCGGACGTCAGCGAGACGACGGTCCCCGGCGCCGGCCACATCATGTTGATCGACGTCAACGCGTCCATGGTCTACGACGCCGTCGCCGACTGGCTGAGCCGGCAGCAGGACAGGAGGAACGGATGACGCCGGTGCCCGCCCGGACGGTCGTGACCGGCGCGACGGGGATGCTCGGCAGCAACGTGGTGCGCGCGCTGCTCGACCGGGGCGGTGAGGTCGTCGCGGTCGTGCGCGACCCGGCCCGCGCCGCGGCGCTGCTGCCCCGCGCGCCGGGGCTGCACCTCGCCGGCGGCGACGTCACGGACGTCGCGGCGCTCACCGCGGCCGGCGTGTTCCGCGGCGCCGACGCGCTCGTGCACACCGCCGCCTACTTCCGGGAGTACTACGAGCCCGGTGCGGACCCGGCGCTGCTCTACCGCACCAACGTCAACGCGGTGCGGAGCCTCCTGCACGCCGCGGCCGAGGGCGGGGCGACGGCCGCGGTGCACGTCAGCTCGATCGGCGTGCTCGGGCCCGGCACCGCCGCGCGCCCGGCCGACGAGGAGACCCCGTCGGACCGCACCGCGACCGACAACCACTACTACCGCAGCAAGATCGACTCCGAGCAGGTCGTCGCCGACTTCCGGACGCACGTCCCGTCGATGCGCGTGGCGACCGTGCTGCCCGGCTGGATGTGGGGCCCCGGCGACGCCGGCCCGACGTCGGCCGGGCGGCTCTTCCTCGCCATCGCGAGCGGTGCGCTGCCCGGCATCCCGGACACCGCCATGCACGTCGTCGACGCCCGGGACGTCGCCGAGGCGTGCCTGCGCGCGCTCGGCGGCGACGGGCGCTACGTCGTGGCGGGCGTGAAGCGGCCGATGCGGGAGGTGGCCGCCGCCGTCGCCCGGGCCGTCGGCGTGCCCGTGCCACGTCCGGTGCCGCCGCGAGTGGCGCTGCTGGTCACGGCGGTGATGGAGTGGCGTGCGCGGCGGCGGGGCGTGGCGCCGCCCGGCACCCGCGAGGGCGTGCACGCCCTGCTGGAGGGCACCGGGCGGCACATCTCGTCGGAGCGGGCGGTGCGGGAGCTGGGGATCGCGTTCCGCGACCTGGACGAGACGATGCGCGCGATCGCCGCGTGGTACCGCGAGCAGGGCACCGTCCCCGCCTGACGCCGTCTCACCCGCGGGCGGCGCCTGCGGGCCAGACGACGGTGACGGGGATGCCGCGGGCGCGGGCGATCCCCACGGTCTCGGCGGTGCCGCCCGTGCGGCCCGCCGGGACGCCGTCCCAGACGGCGACGAGCTCGTCGACGCCAGCGAGCAGCATGTCGTTCGCGGCGGCGTAGGCGTCCCGGTTCGACGTCGGGAACGCGAGCACCCGCACGTCGGCGGCCTGCGCGAGCAGGGCGTCGAACGCCGCGCGGTTGTCCGGCTTGACCTTCCGCTCGGCGTAGTCGGCTGCGGGGAGGACGACGTGGAGCCGCCCGCCCAGCTCCAGGACGACCCGGGCGAACACCTGGTCGGCGCCGCGGGCGAGGCAGCTCACGCCGGTCAGCGGCCGGCCGCGGGCGGACAGCAGGTCGCGCAGTTCGGCCGCGACGAGCAGCACGGTCTCGGGCGTGATGGTGGCGTGTCCGGTGATGCCGATCCGCACTGTTCAGCCGCTCCCGCCGCTCGCCTGCCTGTCGGCTGCGCACGATGCCAGGGGCCTGCAGCGGCGTGTCCCGGGCTGATCGGCCACGTGCGGTAGGCCGGGCAAGAGCGACGGGCACGGTGGCGACCGCGCCGGAACCGGCGTCGCAGCACGGCCAGCAACCGCCGGACCAGTGCGGGCATGGCGCACCGTCACGTTCAGCCGCCGGGGCCGGTCATGTCGTCGGCGGTTCGGCCGGTGGGCCGGTCGGAGAGGTCCGCTCTGCGGGCTGCTCCGCCTTCGCCGCCGCCACCCAGCGTGCGAGATCGTGCCCGCGCACGCGCCACCTCGCCGCGGCCGTGAACAGCGCGGCGCCCGCCAACACGTCGGCGACGGCCAGGCGCCGGATCTTCTCCCCGTCCGGACCCCAGGTGTAGCTCATGCTCGCCACCACGTCGTCGGGGAGAGCTGTGCGGCCGCCCGCACCGCCGAGGCCACGTGGCCCCGGCACCCGAGCACCACGCGCGGACCGACCGTGACGTGCCCGCCGCCGGGCCCGTGGCAGTCGGGGCACCACGGGTTCGCCAACGTCAGCAACGCGCACACCAGCACGCGCGCCGGTCCAGCGTGCAGCCGAGGTGGTGCTGTTCGAGTGCGGTGACGGCAGCCGGGACGTTCGACGGCACCGGGAGTCCGGCGCGTTCCCCGCTGTCGATCCTGCACACGATGTCGGCGCAGGTCGGGCAGAACTGGGCCGGGGTCAGCGGCACGCCGCCGGCCCGGCAGGCGTAGCAGCGGCGCCGGGTGACGCGCCGGATCAGGGGGAGCATCACGACCGCCCCCCACCGCTGACCGCCCTCGCGCGCGTGCGCACCTGTGCGACGCACTCGCAGAGGGCGCACGGCCGGCCTGGTGGCTCGCACAGCGAGGCGCTGACCACCCACGTCCCGCACTCCGCCTGGTACCGCCCGTCGTCGCAGTTCTCGCCGAGTGCGGTGTCGCGAACCAGGTGATCACGGCCGTCCAGCGCGGTCACCGTGACGGCCGCTAGCATCGGGCCAGGCAGCACGGGCGGAGACGATGTGGGCATGATCCGAATCTTATAAGTCGCATGTGCGACATACAAGTGGGCGGGTAGTGGTCTGCCATCCCTGGCATGACACAATGCCGCGCATGACGCAGGCTGCTGGCCCCACCGTCGCCAGGCTCCGGCTCGGTCGCGAGCTACGCCGCGCACGGGAAGCCGCGCAGCTCTCCCGCGAGGACGTGGCGGCTTTCCTGGAACGCGACATCTCGACGGTCTCCAAGATGGAGACGGGCAAGATGACGGCGTCGCACGCCGAGACCATGGCGCTGCTGAGCTACCTGGGTGTCACCGACCGGGCCACGACCGAACGCATCCTCGGCATCGCGCGCGAGGCGCGGAAGCGGTCGCGCGACCGCGTGCCGGACTGGGCGCGCACCTTCGTCGGACTCGAGGCCGAGGCGGCGGAGATCAGAGGCTTCGAGATTGATCTCGTCCCCGGACTGCTCCAGGTCGAGGAGTACACGCGAGCCGTCGCGACGGCGGTCGAACCGAGCCCCGACCCCAGCGACGTCGAGCGGCTGGTGCAGATCCGCCGCGAGCGTCAGGCGCGGCTCACGGGCGACAACCCACTGCGTCTCTCGGTCGTGCTGGACGAGGCGGCGATCCGCCGCGTCGTCGGCGGACCCGACGTCATGCGCGGCCAGCTCCAGCGGCTCCAGGACCTGGCGGACCTGCCCAACATCTCGGTGCAGGTCCTGCCCTACGGCGTCGGAGCGCATCCCGCGATGGGCACGTCGTTCCGCGTACTGCGACTGCCGGAGCCGGACGAGAGGCACAGCCAGGTCGTCTACCTCGAAGACCTGTGGAGCGCCGACTACGTCGAGAACGCCGCGCAGGTGGCGGCCTACGTGCAGGTGTTCGATAAACTCAGGTCGGTCGCGCTGGACCCCGCCGGCACGGCGAGCATGATCCAGAAAGTCACAGGTGACAGGCGATGATCGATCCGGCGCGGTTGGACTGGCGCAAGTCCAGCTTCAGCAACGGGACCGGCGGTAACTGCGTCGAGGTGGCCGACCTGTCCGACGGCGGCCGAGCCGTCCGTGACACCAAGGACCACGGCCGCGGACCCGTGCTGCTGTTCACGGCCACGGAGTGGTCGGCGTTCGTCGCCGGTGCCAAGGACGGCGAGTTCGACGGCTGACCCGGCCTGACGAGAACCGGCGGCCCGTCTCCTGCTCCCAGGGAGGCGGGCCGTTCTCGTCTCGCATGTGCGAGATACCCTGTGTCCTCCTCGCCCTCGGCGAACCTTCACGGGCCTTTGTCGCATAGTGCCACGCGAGGGCGGTTCGCGCTATGGTGAGGACCATCAGGCACGGGCCGTGACTGTGGGGGTGCGCTGTGTTGCATGACGACACCACGCCCGGTGCGACCAAGGCCGAGACCACGGGCTACCAGACCGATGGTGATCCGAACAACCCGCCTCCGGAGGAGTACGGCGCACCGGACTATCAAGACGACTGAGCATGACGGTCCTGGTTCTCGCCCGTGACATCGACTCGCAGGTCGACCGGGTCGCCGCACAGCTGGCGACGAGGGACGTCCCGGTGTTCCGGACATTCCTCGCCGCGTTTCCGCAGTCCTTGACACTCGACACCCGCCTCGGCCCTGACGGATGGGACGGCGAGCTGGCGGGCGCGCATTCTTCCGTGCGGCTCAGCGACATCCGGTCGGTCTGGTATCGGCAGCCGTCGCATTTCGAGTTCCCGGCCGGCATGTCCAGCTCTGAGCGACGCCATGCCGCGGGCGAGGCCAGGTCCGGCTTCTCCGGCACGCTGTCTCGGGTGAACGTGCCGTGGGTGAACCACCCGGCCCGTATCGCCGACGCGGTCAAGCCGGCTCAGCTCGCGGTGGCCCGCGCGTGCGGGTTGCGAGTACCGGCGACCCTCGTCACGAACCGACCTGAGTCGGTCCGGCGGTTCGCCGTCGACGTCGGGGGTCCGCTCGCCGTGAAGAGCATGTCGGCCGCCGTGCTGGCCGAGGCCGGTGGTGTCAAGGTCGTGTTCACCCGGCGCCTCGATCCGGCCGAGCTGGACGATCTGCGCGGAGTCGAAACCACGATGCATCTGTTTCAGGAGTTCATCGAACCGAAAGCATTCGAAGCGCGTGTGACGGTTGTCCGAGACAGGATCTTCGCGGCCGCCATCCACGCCTCTTCGGATGCGTCGAAGGTCGACTTCCGTGCCGACTACGACAGCCTGACGTACACGATCATCGAGCCCCCAGGGCACGTGACAACCGGGATGCTGGCGTTCATGCGGGCGTTCGGACTCCTGTTCGGAGCGTTCGACTTCGCGGTCACCCCCGGAGGGAGACTGGATCATGTTCGAATGCAATCCGGTCGAGGCGTACGGATGGCTTGAGGACGAGCTCGGTCTGCCGATCACCGAAGCCATGACCGACCTTCTTGCGGATGGAGCCATCATCGTGACCTACCCGACCGACCTGTCCCCGGCCGAGGAACAGCAGGCCCGGGAGCGACTCGCCGAGCTGGCCGACCGGTTCAGCAGAGACGGTGACCTACGTACGCCCGAGTGGCGCGCGGCGTTCCTGGCGACCTGGCGCCACCCGTACGTTCCAGCGTATTACCCGGCCACGGACAGGCCGCCGGCCCTGTGCGTCGACCCGGAACAGCGCGCGGACTGGCTGAACGCCGTGTACTCCAACCAGACACTCGTGACCAAGGTCCAGCCGGTTCCGCTGAACCGCGCTTTTCGGCCGGCCACCGGATGGATGAACACCAGCTCGTCGACGTTGCCCTTGCTGGTGCTGCGAATGCTTGAAGACCTCGACGTGCGCGACGGGCACCGGGTGCTGGAGATCGGTACCGGCAGCGGCTACAACTGTGCGCTGTTGTGCCAGCGTCTCGGCAGCGAGTACGTCACGAGCGTGGATATCGACCCGGAACTGGTCGACCTTGCGGCCGAACGGCTTGCGGCCAACGGCTACACGCCGACGGTCGCCGCAGTCGATGGAGCCGAGGGTTATCCCCCGAACGCTCCGTACGATCGGATCATCGCGACGTGTGCAGTCCGCGCCATCCCGGCGTCCTGGCTGAAGCAGGCTGCCCCGGGCGCGGTCGTCATCACTGACGTTCACGGCCGGCTCGGCGGCACGCTGGTCCGTCTCACCGTGGACTCCGCGGGCACCGCCACCGGCAGGTTCGTCCCGTACTGGACCGCGTTCATGCCCATGCGAAGCACTGTTGAACCTGACGGGCTCCGGCCACGTCCCTGGTACGACGACGAGCAGATTCGGTCCGTCACCGAAATCGACCCCGACCTCGTGCTCCAGCCACGCGAGATGCTCGGTTTCCTGCTCCAGTGGATCATGCCCGACATCAGCGCAGGGCAGGCAATTACCGACGAGGGCAAGCCCGCCGTTTCGTGGCGGCCGCTGACGGCTCGCAAGCGCTCGTCGAGAAAGGTGCGGCGGGCGGCCGCTATCGAGTGAGCCAGTCAGGGCCACGCCGCGTGTGGGATCTCGTCGAGGCCGTCCGCGAGTTCTGGCGGAGCGCCGGCGAGCCCGGCTTCGATCGATTCGGGGTCAGGGCGACAGCAACCGAGCAGTACGTCTGGCTCGACGATCCCGACGGCTCGCACCGTTGGCCGCTCACGGCGTAGCTCCTCACCATTCGTTCGGCCTGGTGGCAGCGTGAAAGGAAACCCAGCGGTGATCGCTACCGCCTCCGGCACCTCACCCAACACGCCGGAGCAGCTTCGTACGGACATGGTCGAACGCGTCCTCGCCGCCGGACGCGCCCGCTCGCCCCGGGTGGAGGAGGTGATGCGCCGCGTCCCCCGGCACGCCTTCGTGCCCGGCGCCGACCTCACCGATGCCTACGGCGACCGGGCCGTGATCACCAAGCGCGCCGAGGACGGTGCGGCGCTCAGCTGCGCATCCGAACCCGGCGTGGTCGCGATGATGCTCGACCAGCTCGACGTGCAACCCGGCCATCGCGTGCTGGAGATCGGCGCCGGCACCGGCTACAACGCCGCTCTCCTTGCCGAGCTCGTCGGCGAGGAGGGCAGCGTCACCACCGTGGACATCGACCCCGACGTCACGGCCGGTGCTCGGTCGGCCCTCGACCACACCGGCTACCAGAATGTCCACGTCCTCACCCGGGACGGGACCGCCGGGGCGCCCGAGCACACCCCTCACGACCGGGTCTCTTCACCGTCGGCCCTTCGACGTGCCCGCCGCGCTGTGGGCTCAGCTCGCCCCGGCCGCGCGGGTCGTCCTGCCGCTGCGCTGGCGCGGGCAGACCCGCTCGGTCGCTCTCGCCCGCCACACCGACCAGCACGGTGACCGGCTGGTCAGCGTGACGGTGGAGTTGTGCGGGTTCGTGCCGATGGTCGGGCAGGGCGGCGAGCACGCCACGCCGATCGTGGACGACGGCCTGGTGACGCTGTACTGGGACGACGACCAGGGCCTCGACACCAGCCGGTTCCGCGGCGTGCTCGCCGAGCACAGCCACACCGTGTGGTCGGGCGTCACGGTCGGTCCGACCGACTCGTTCGACGGCGTCTGGCTGCGCCTCACCCACACCGAACCCGGCACCTGTCGCATCGCCGCCGACCCCGCCGCCGTGGAGGCCGGGCTCTGCACCCCGGCGATCCCGGTCCGCAGCCCCGCCCTCGCCGACGACGTCAGCGGCTCGCTGGCCTACCTCGCCATCCGCCGTCTCGAACCCGTGCCCAACCGGGACGGCGGCGCCGCCCGGTGGGAACTCGGCGCCATCGGCCACGGCCCCGTCGGGCGCGAACTCGCCGGACGCCTCTGCGAACACATCCGGGAATGGGACGGCGACCGCGAGGCCCGGCCCAGCATCAGGGTCTACGCCGCCCACGACCAGCCACACGACTTCCCGGACGGCTTCGTCGTCCGGAAGGAACACAGCCTGATGGTGATCAGCTCTGCCCCCCGATGAACATCAGGAGAGTCACGTTCAGGGCGGGAGGTGTCCTGAACGTGGCTTTCCAGGCAGAACGGGGCGGCGCTTCTCAATCGACGCCGCAGTCGCGGCAGGTCATCGGGCACTCGATGTCGGAGGTAAGCGGTTGACCACTCCGTTGCGAGACCGATTCGGCGATCTCGACCGCGCCCTGTCGCCCTACAACGCGCCGGAAGTTCACGAGCTTCGAGAAAGGATGACGTGGATCTCGGATTGAACGGCAAAGTCGCGCTCGTCACCGGAGGCAGCCGCGGGATCGGGCGAGCCACAGCGCTCGCGCTGGCTCGCGAGGGCTGCGCGGTATCGATCTGTTCCCGCACCGACAGCGATCTGCGCCGGACCGTCGATGAACTGCGCGCGCTCGGGAACCCGGCGCACGGCACGGTCGCAGGAAGTCGCCGACGTCGTCACCTTCCTGCTGTCCGAACGTGCCGGCTGGGTCACCGGCTCGCACGTGACCGTCGACGGCGGCCAAGCGCGCGAGCACCTCGGCGTGGTAACCGTCAAGAGCTAAGGCCGAGTCACGGCGCACCGACCACGGCACCGATGGGTCCGGGGATCGGAAACAGACGCCGCCGGCGTCGCGTCCTCGTAGCCTTCAGACAGGAGACGCCCCCGGTGCACGACGACCGCCGGACCTCGAAAGCAGCAGCAGATGGATGCTACTGGATGCTCTCGTGATCGGGCATCGCAAGAGCACGGGCGGGGCGAACGCGCGACCTGGCGTAACGATCACGAGGCTAGCCCGGGACGACGCGTGATCGCCACGTACAGCCGATCCTTCGACCCCGCCTCGTCCGGGTTCATAGATTTCAGGTACTTCAGCATCGGCTTCGTAGGAAAGATCAGAACTCGGTCATAGGTGGAACCCTTGGCCTCGCCAATATTAATGGCCGGCAGGCCGGGTGTATCTACGTCCTTCCTATTTCGAAGAACGACCGGTCGATAAAGCGCGAGGAAACTACGTCCGCTGCGCCCTCGCGACTTCGCGCGCTGCGTCAGCATGCATCCACACATCCGTGATGACACCCGACGGCACCATTGCTCAAGCGTGCGTTCGATAGCGCGGTGGGTATGACCAGCCGGGCGAGATCACGACCCGCACCGTGGCCGACATCGGGCCGCCGCTGAGCACGTCGCGCGAGCGGACGTGCTCAGCCGCCCGGTGAGCGACGGCACGGCACGGGTTGCGCGCCATCGCACATGAAGTCGCCCGCGGGGCGCGCACCGGCAGTCCGGGTGATCGACGCCGCCCAGCGCCTCGCCGCCACGGTCCGCGCCGAATCCGGCTACCAAGACGGCGACGACCTCGCCCACCCATGACCGCGGCGACCCCGCAAGCCCGAGAAGAGGGACGCAAGGATGCCCTGCCGCCGGCCGTGGATCAACGCGACCGCGGCCGCCCCGCTCGGCTGCCCGTGGTCGTCGACCTCGCGCGCATGTACCCCGCCCTTGCCCCCGGGCCCCGTCGGCGGCAAGACCTCGACGTGCGTGACGGGCACCGGGTGCTGGAGATCGGAACCGCTGACGGCCCGCAAGCGCTCGTCGAGACCGTTGCGGCGGGCGGCCGCTATCGAGTGAGCCAGTCAGGGCCACGCCGCGTGTGGGATCTTGTCGAGGACATCCGCGAGTTCTGGCGGATGAACCAGCGCGAGGTGCTCCCTCCTGTCCGGGCGCGCGCTGCAACGCAAACGGACGTTCCCCCCAAAGCGCCTCGAACGCGCTCGACACCATCATGCGTGCCACCGAAGCCTATTCGTCCTGATCACAGCCCTGCGCGGCGACAAGCTCTACCGGCAACGGACACACTCGTCGCTGATCTCGGCCAGGACGAGTGCGCTCCCTTCGAAGGCTTGACTGCCGAAAGGAGCAGCCGATGAGCCCGATAGGCGGACCGCGCGCATATTCGCCCATAAGGGCGAGGGGGTTGCAACCTTCTCGCGCGGCTATTACGCGTCGTTGTTGGTTGCTTACTATCCGTCGTCGAATGGACGCACGGATCGGCGTGTTACATCGCTGACCTGCGGTTTTGTGTCAATCGCTGAAATCTCGGTGAGGTACTTGCTGTGGTGCCTCGGTTCCGGAACACTGACCCGCGACCGCGCAGCCTGTCCTGTGGCCGCACCCCAGACTTCGCGCGGCATACGGACGAGAGGCTCCCCTGTGAATTTGGCACAGGTGGTGGAGACTACGCTGAAGTCGTTCCGCCACAACGTTCCTGAGTATCTTGCGTCGGGTATCGTCGACATGTCCACGGGAATGCTCCTCGACGCTGACACGGTCGATAGTCATCCGCGAGAGATCCTCGATGTGCTCGCGGCCGCTACCGCCGACCTGTTCCAGGGGCGCATGGTCACGCAGGTCGAGGAGTTGTGGCGCGAGCGGCGGGGACTGACGGAGCGCGATCGCTACTTCGAAGAGGTTCTCATCTTCAGCCGCAACCTGGTGCACTTGTCGTCCGCAGCAGGCGCAACCCGGAGATCGTTGCTGGAGTGGTCTGCCGGCGCACCGTCAACGTCGGGATGTTGCTGGCCCAGGCTCATCACGTGATGCGGGATCTCGACGACGAACGATGACGGTGATGACCGAGCGGGTGGGGGACGTCGGGAACCTCTTTCGGGACATCTCGGCCTTCGCGAGCACCGGCGCCGCAGGCTCACTCGATCTCGCCCGTGGTGACGCGGCGGCGATCGTGCATGTTGCCGGCAGTGCGCTCACGTCCGCGGAGCCGGCCACGGCGCCGGGCATCGTGCAGCGTCTGATCGGCGGCGGCCATCTCTCCCGGGCTGCCTGGCGTGACTTGCAGCGTGACTCCGGCGGGTCCGGGCTCGCAGAACGTGTGCTCGAGCGCGGGCTCGTCGATTCTGCCGTGCTCGGGGCGTTGACCCGATCCGTACTGGTCGATGCACTGCTGGAACTTGCGGCGGGATCGGGTGAGCTCGTTGCGACCCCGCTCGACGGGGACCAGGACTGGTGGGCCTCTCCGCTGCGACACGACGTCGACGAGGTGTTGCGCGAGGTCTCGGTCCGCCTGGTGAACCGGGCCGAGATCCCCGTGGGAGCAGTCGTGGCGTTGGGGACTCCGGCGGTGCGGACCGTCGTTCTCACGAGGCTTCAGTGGAAGGTGGCCCAGCACACCGGGCCTGGCTCCACAGTCGGGGAGATCGCCCGCGAGAGCGGGCTGGCACTGTACGAGACGAGCCTGGGGCTCGTCGATCTCGTCGACTCCGGGCTCTGCCTGCTCGACCAGCAGGCCGCGTGGCCTCTCCTGGAGCTGTCCGGCCGGCCACCGGAACCGGACCGGGACTCCGACGTGGAGCTGGAGCAGCTGCCGCGGCGAGTGCCGGGAGCGACGTCGTTACCTGATGCTCAGCTGCCGAGTGTCGGATCGCCGCCGACGCGCGACCCGCAGGGCGCCCGTACGCGGTGGCCGACCAACCCCTTCTCCAACACGTGCTCGACGCGCTGCGAACCCTCTAGGGGCGGGGTTCCGGTGCATCAGGACGATGGGATCTCTCGAGGACGCTGTGCTCACACCGGAACGTCTCATGCAGGACATCCTCGCGATCGAGGGGGTCGTGGCGGCGAGCCTCGTCGATCCCCTGACAGATGGTGCTCGCCGGCGTGCCTGCCGCCGAGGACTCAACCGTGCAGGTGAGCTCGTCGGGAGCAGCCGAGGCGCTGCATGCCCTCTCAGTGATGACCGCACAGCTGGCCACCGGTGCAGTGGTCGAGGATCTCATCGTCACGACGACGGACCGCCTGCTCCTCGTCCGTGTGGTGGAGCCTGCCCAGAGCGAGACCGCGCTGCTCGTGGTAACGGTCGACAGGTCCCGCTGCCAACTCGCCATGGCGTTGCGCGCGGTCCGCGACGCCGGGACCGCTCGTGCCCGCTGAGCCGCGGTCCGGCGACCGGCGAACCGTCGATGTTCTCCTCGAGCTCACGACCCGCCGGGCGCAGGGCATCGTCCGGCTGGCGCGCGACGATGAGCGGATCGTCGTGCGAGACGGGCGGATCGTGCTCGTGGAGACCCTGCGGAGCCCGTCGCTCGATGCGCTGCTCGTCGGCTCCGGCCATCTCGACGCGGCGACATTCGCCGCATTCAAGGAGCGGAGCGCCGGCCCTTCGGCACCGAGCGGAATAGCCGCATTTGCATGGGAGCGGATGTCTCGGGAGTCGATGATCGACGCCGCGCGGGCAGTGCTCGGCGACGACCCCGGAAGCGCTGAGTTTCATCCCGGCGAGGTGCACCCGTGGACCGCCTCCCTGCCGGGTTTGGGGTCAGATCGACTCATTGTCGAGATGGGGGCGCCGGAACGTTCTGCTGAGCCGGCTGCGACATGTCATCACACCGCAGACAGTGGTGACCAGGGCGCACTCGGTCAGATGGGAGAAGATCCAGATGACAGGCGTGCAGTGGCGCCTGCTGGTGGAGGTCGGAAATGGTGCGACACCGGAGGAGGTGGCACCGAGAATCGGGCACGGGGTGACCGCCGCGACTATCATGTGTTACGGATTGGTCCGCTCCGGGGTGCTGCAGGTGGAGCGCGGTGATGCAGGGCAGCCGGCGGACCTGCCGGGGAGCGTTTTCTGCTGACCGGGGTGCCGGACGCAGGACTCGTGGCTTCGTGTCCCGTGCGGGTCCGACGAGCCGGGTCAGCCGCCGTCGCCGGGCGGACAGGTTGAGGCGGCGGTCCGCCCGGCAACGGTGTTCATGCAGCTCAGAGCCGATTCAGTGCCATGCAGTCGGGGGCGCGCGTCCGGACAGGACCTCAGACGTTGAGCCCGGCCTCGATGCGCCGGAGCTCGTGGCGTGCCATGGCCAGGTTGGCTCGCGAACGGTCGAGTGCCACGTACAGGAAGAGCGATGCGGAACGCTCCGACGTGAGCAGTCTGATCAGATGGTACTGCTTTTTGAGGGTAATGAGGACGTCCTCGATCTCGTCGCCGAGATTGAGCGACGCGATCGTGCGCATCTTCGCTCGGATGACCTCGGTGTTGCCGGCCGAAGCGACCTCGAGGTCGAGGTGACGGCCGCCACCCGCCATCCCCAGCGCCATCCCGCTCTCGAAGTCTACGAGAGCGGCCCCGAGTGCCCCATCGATCTCCATGGCACCCTTGAGTGCGGTATCGATGTCCATGCTGTGTCTCCGTTCCTCGATTGGCTTTCGGAACGCCGGCACAATAGCATGCTTACTTGCACCAACGACGCTTGCTCCAATCGGAGTATTCAATTAGTGGAAACATCCGATTCTGCCCCTCGGGTGGAGCTGGACAGGGGCGGGCGACGACGTTCGCAGTATGCTCCGTAACGAAAGCTAATCGGCCGGTGGCCGGAGGCGGGGAACGACTGGAAGGGGCGGTCGGTGATCTCGTGGTCGTCGGTCGAGGGGACCTGCGCGGGGCGGTCACCCGCTCGGTCGGCGCCGTCCGCGTCTCCGGGAGTCCTGGTGGACTCATCCGGCTTCGCGGTCCGGCCGTCGTCGGGACCTGGACGACGGGGACCCCGCTCGCCCTCCCATCGCCGACCGCGCCGGGAGAGGGCCGACATCCGACGACCGGCCTCGGTCGAGCGGCGCTGGCCGACGCGATCTTCGTCATCGCCGCGGGGCGGATCGAGTCGGTTCGCGAGGAAGAGGGCTCACCGTCCCGGGTGTGGGGCGAGATCGGCTTGGAGCGGGCGCTTCAAGAGGTGCGCCGACGGTTGTCACTGCTGCAACGAGGCGAGGTGCACCGTGCCCTGGAACCTCAGACCGACCGCGTCCGGCCCCGCGTCGGCGCCGCTGTCCCCGCAGCGCTCACGCCGCCCGAACGGGCTGTACTCGAGCTGGCAGACGGGCAGCACACGCTGCGGGATGTGGCGTTCCTCCTGAACAGAGGCGTCTTCGGGGTGACCCTCGACGTGATCCACCTGCTGGACGAGGGGCTTCTCGAGATCATCCCGGGCCCGTTCGAGCCGCCCGCTCCCACCCGCCCGACCCGGCGATGGGCCCGGACCGTGCGCCGCGTTGCTCGCCGAGCGCACCCGCTCCCGTCGCGGGAAGCCCCGCCGCCGGCACCCGACAACGAGCCGCCACCGCTGGCCCAGCGGGTACCAGGTGCGAGCGGCGTGAACGGCCGCTCACGGACACCGTGGTTGCCGCGTTCGCTCTGGTCTGATCGTGCCAGGCGAGGGGAGAGAACATGACCATGAGCAGTGAGCAGCTGCGCAGCGCGCTGTGGGAGATCGTGAGCGAGACGATCGGCGTCTCGGGCGCCTTGATCGCGACCGCCGACGGGCTCCTGGTCGAGGCCGTCTTCGAGGGCAACGCCAACGATGACGGGGAGGCGGAGTCGATCGCCGCGCTGGCATCGGCGACCGTGGGGCTGGGCGCGCGGTTCGCTCAGCTCCTGTTGCTGGGGCCCGCTGCAGGCACCGTCGTGCAGGGGACGAACGGCAGCGTCGCCGTCCAGCGGGTTGGCGGGACCGCGATCCTCGTCCTGTACGGCAAGGATGGGCCGAACGTGGCGCGCCTGCACCTCGCGGTACGGCAGGCGGTGCCGCGGATCGATGCCGTGATGAAGCGTGAGCTGACCTCTGGGCAGCCCGCCGACGCGCACTGACAGCGCGAGCTTCGGCTGACGGCGATTCGTCGCTCGACCTGCTCATGCGTGGGCGGCGCGTCCTCCCACACCGCCGGACCGGCCGGCCTACGTGCTGCCGCCAGCTGCGGCGTTGACACAAGGACGGCTCGAACGTTGTTCCTGCATCGGAAGCCACGTTCAGGGCGGGAGACGTCCTGAACGTGGCTTTCCCGGCAGAGCGGGTGCGGGGCTTCTCAGTGGCCCATCGCGGCGCCACCGCTCACCGGCAGCATCGCGCCGGTGACGTAGCTGGCGCCCTCGCTGGCGAGGAACAGCACCGCGGGCGGCAGCTCCTCCAGGCGGCCGGGGCGGCGCATGGCGGTGTTGCCCATGGCGTGCGCCCGGGCCGCGTCGCCGACGTGCGCGATCAGCTCGGTCTCGATGACGCCCGGCGTGACGATGTTGACGGTGATGTTGCGCTTGCCCAGCTCCCAGGCCAGCGACCGGGCGAGCCCGACGAGCGCCGACTTCGAGGACGCGTAGTTGGTGATGCCGGGGCTGCCCACATCCCGACGGCGGAGCCGATGAACACGATCCGGCCCCAGCGCGCCTTCACCATGTCCGGCACCACGGCCTTCGTCACGCGCATGGCGCCGAGGAAGTTCGTGTTCACCACCGACACGAACTCCTCCTCGTCCATGCCGAGGAACAGGCCGTCCTTGGTGATGCCGGCGTTGTTCACGAGCACCTGCACCGGACCCTGCTGGGCCGCCACCTCCTCGACGGCCCGCTGCACCGACCCGGTGTCCGTCACGTCGCAGCGGACGCCGAAGAGGCCGGCGGGCGGCTCGCCGCTGCGGTAGGTGATCGCGACCTTGTCGCCGGCCTCGGCGAACGCCCGCGCGATCGCGAGGCCGATGCCGCGGTTGCCGCCGGTGACGAGCACAGAGCGGGTCATATCAGCTCCTTCTGCTGGGTGTGGGGCGTGAGCAGCGCGTCCAGCTCGGCGATGGCCGCGGCGGTGTCGGTGAAGTGGACGGCCGTCCAGCCCACGGCCCGGGCGCCCTCGCAGTTGCCGGCGAGGTCGTCGACGAACACGGTCTCGTCGGGACGGGTGCCGGAGCGCTCCAGCGCCAGCGCGAAGATCCCGGGGCTCGGCTTGCGCATCCCGACCTCGAACGACAGCACGACCGCGTCGAAGAGGCCCGGGTCGACCATGCGCCGCCAGTGCTCGTCCCAGGCCGGGACCATGTTCGACAGGAGTCCGACGAACATCCCGCTCGCGCGCAGCGCCACGAGCCGCTCCAGCCAGGCGTGGTTGGTCTCGCGCCCGTCGAACCAGGAGTCGGCCATCGTCAGCGGCGCCTCGGCGAGGCCCATCTCGTCGGCGATCTGGCGCAGCCAGTCCCGCTCGCTGACGAGCGGCGTGTCGATCGGCAGCATCACGTCGTCGGTGCCGTAGCGGGCGGTGACCTTGGCGGCGGCGGCGCCGACCTCGGCCGGGTCGAACCCGTGCTTGCGGCAGAAGGCCATCATCGTGTGCGCGATCGGCGGGGTGAGCACCCCGCCGAAGTCGGTCCACACGGCGCGGACGGTCATCGGTCTCCTCCTCGGTCGGGCTGCCGGCGCACCGTCACCGTGACGCTCGTGACCTCGGTGCCGTCCTGGGTGAAGCTCACGGGGATCTCGGTAGACCCCGGCGCGACGGGCGGCGTGCTCGCCACCGTCGGGCGGTCCAGCTCGGCGAAGCGCGGGAACCGCGCGGTGATCGCCAGGATCTCGGCGTCGGGCACACCGGTCGCGGCCAGCGCGAGCTGGCGGGCGGCCTCGGTGAGCACGGCGCCGGGCAGGTGGTCGTAGACGTGGTCGAACAGCGCGCGGTTGCCGAACCGCGGCGCGACCAGCGCGCGGTGCCCGTCCGGGCCGCTCTCCACCGCGGCGAGCACGACGTTCGCCGGGTGCGCGCGGCCCACGAGCGCCGGCGCGGCGGCGTCCGGGTGGGGCTCGTCGGCGAGCTGCGCGGTCGTCGGGATCGGGCCCTCCCGCACCATCGACCGGACGGCGGCGTGCTGCTCGTGCGTCATCACCAGCACGTCGAGGCGGTGCGTCCCGACGACCGTGCCGTCCAGCTCGATCCGCTGCATGACGTGCCCCGAGCGGGACCTCTTGGCGCCGGGTTTGCGGGCCTCGAACGTGTCGGAGATGACGAGGCGCACCGGCTGGTTCGCGACGCGCAGCAGGTCGGGCCGGGTGAGCACGAGCGTCGAGCCGCTGATCAGCATCGTGTCCGACAGCGGGATGCGACGAGGTGGCTGCCGAAGATGCCGGCCTGCCGCGCCGCCTCCAGCAGCAGCAGCGGGTCCACCTGCCCGCTCGCGTGGTCGCCGAAGTAGCCGTGGCTCGGCGGCAGCTGCACCGCCACCCGCACCTGCTTCTCCGCGACCTGCACCGCGTCGGTCACGAAGACCTCGGCGACGGCGGCCCGGTGCACCATCTGGCGGGGGACGGTGCGGTCGTAGGTCAGCGGCGTCTCCACAGCGGGGCCGGGGCGCGGCCCGGTCTGCGGATCGGCGGTCGTCCAGTGCACACGCATGTGCGCTCCTCCCGTCGCGGCGCATCCGCGGCTCACCGTCGCAGTGCGGTGTGGAAGGCCGGTGGAATGCGAATGAAAGCGGCATGAACCGGGTCCGCGATACGTCCTAATGCGTATCGGCCGATACCTCCTTGGCGCCGAGTTCTTGCCCGCGTCAGGGGTGCCCTCGCACCATTCGCCGTGGACCGACCGGCCGGGACGAAGGAGCAGGGATGAGCGAGAACACGGTCACGACCAGTCCGATCCAGGAGAAGGCCCTGGAGATCATCGCGCAGGAGCTGGAGCTGGAGGCGTCGGAGTTCACGCTCACCGGCCATTTCGTGGACGACTACGACGCCGACTCGCTGGCGCTCATCGCGGTCGTGGCGCGCATCGAGAAGGAGCTCGGGGTCGTGATCCCGAAGACCGAGCTCGTCAAGATGGTCAACCTGGAGGCGTCTTCGGCCTCATCGAGTCCTACGACGGGGCGAAGGCGGGCACCGATGCCTGAGCCGCGCAGGGTGGCGGTGACCGGCATCGGCACCGTGAGCTGTGTGGGGATCGGCATCGACGCCTTCACCGACGCGATCAAGGAGGGCCGGGTCGGCGCCTCCGAGATCACGTCCTTCGACACGGCGGGCTTCCCGTCGACGGTCGCGTGCGAGGTCCGCGGGTTCGAGCCGGGCGACGTGCTGGAGCGTGTCGCGCCGGACCGCTGGGGTCCCAGCGCGGTGTTCGCCGCCGCGGCCGGCCGGCTCGCCGTGCAGGACGCCGACATCGACCCGGCGCTGCTGCCGAACCTGCGGGCCGGCACTGTGATGGGCACGACGGGCGGCGAGGCCCCGTGATCCAGCAGCTCACCGGGCAGTGGCTCGCGTCCGGGCTGAAGAGCATCGACGCGCGGCTGGTCGAGCAGGTCCCGGCCAACCGCATCGCGACGGCCGTCAACCACGAGCTGGGCCTGACCGGCCCGGCCCAGACGGTGCCCTCGGCGTGCTCGGCGAGCAACTTCGCGCTGGGCTACGCCTACGACCTGATCGTCTCCGGTGAGGCCGACCTCATGCTCGCGGGCGGCGCCGACGCCGTGAACCGGTCGACGCACGCCGGGTTCCTGCAGCTCGGGGCGCTGGCCGCCGACGTCTGCCGGCCGTTCGACGTGGACCGCTCGGGCATCCTCACCGGCGAGGGCGGCGTGGCGCTGCTGCTGGAGCCCTACGCCGCCGCCGAGGCCCGCGGCGCGCACATCTACGCCGAGCTGCTCGGCTACGGCGCCAACTGCGACGCCAAGCACATGGTCAACCCCGACGCCGACAGCATCGCCGCGTGCATCCGGCTCGCGCACCAGTCGGCCGGGGTGTCGCCGGACGACGTGGACTACGTCTGCGCCCACGGCACGGGCACGCCCACCAACGACGCCACCGAGGTGGCCGCGATGCGTGCGGTGTTCCCGGACCGGCTGCCGCCCATCAGCTCGATCAAGTCGATGATCGGGCACACGATGGGCGCGGCGTCCGGCTTCGGCGCGGCGATCTGCTGCACGGCCCTCGACCAGGGCTTCCTCCCGCCGACGGCCAACCTGCGCACCCTCGACCCGGCGCTGGGCGAGGGCGTCGACCCGGTGCCCGGGATGGCCCGCCCGGCCAGCCCGCGGGTCGTGCAGAACCACGGGTTCGCCTTCGGCGGCAACAACGCGATCACGATGTTCGGGAGGGCCGCATGAGCGCGCCGGCACTGGCTCCGGTCGCCGTCCTGCCGGAGGTCGCGCCGCTCGCCGTGACGGCCACCGGGGTCGTGTCGGCGGCCGGGTTCGGCGCCGGCCCGCTCGCCGCGGCGCTGGCCGGTACGGCGGTCCCGCACGCCGAGCCGACCGACCCGGACGGGGCGGACCACCCGGCCCGCCCGATCCGCACCGTCGCGCCGTTCGACCGGGCCGCGCTGCTCGGCCGCAAGGCACCCGCAACCTCGACCGGCTCACCCAGCTCGGCCTGCTCGCCGCCGACCAGGCCATCGCCGCCCTGCCCGACGGGCTCGGCGACCTGCCGCTGGACCGCACCGGCGCCGTCGTCGGGACGACGACGGGCAGCATCACGACCGCCACGGACGTCGGCCGCGACACGCTCGTGCACGAGAAGCCGTACATGGTCAACCCGGCCACGTTCCCGAACACCGTCATGAACACCTGCAGCGGGCAGATCGCCATCCGGCACGGCCTGCTGGGCGTCAACGCGGCGGTGTCCGGCGGCGCCCTGTCGTGGCTGCTCGCCGTCCGGTACGCGCGCACGGCGCTGACCAGCGGGCGCGCCGACCGGCTGCTCGTCGGGGCGGTGGAGGAGGTGAGCGCCCGCACGGCGTGGGCGTGGCACCTCACCGGGCTGCTCACCCCGGAGGCCCCGCTCGGCGAGGGCGCGGCGTTCTCGTGGTCGAGCCGGCCGGGCGCACGGGCGCCGCGCCGGTGGCGGAGCTGCTCGGCTGCGAGGCCGGCTACTTCGGCGGCCTCGGCCCCGGCCTGGCCGGGGGGCTTCGCCGGTGCATCGCCACGGCCCTGCAGCGCAGCGGGCTCACCCCGGCCGACGTCGACGTCGTGGTGCCGGGCGCGAGCGGGCACACCCGGCTCGCGCGGTTGGAGCTGCGCGCGGCCGAGACCGAGCTCGGCGGGCTGCCCGCGGTGCTCGACGTGCTCCCGGCCGTCGGCGAGGCCTACAGCGCGGGCGGGGCACTGCAGCTCGCCGCCCTGCTCGCCACCACCGAGCCCCGCGGGAACCGCATCGGGCTGCTCACGTCGGTGGGTGAGGACGGCGGCGCGGGCGCACTGGTGGTCCGCTGCTGAACCGCACGCAATGCCGGGAAAGCCACGTTCACGGCGGCTACCGCCCTGAACGTGGCTTTCCCGGCATTCGGACTCTCAGAGGGCCTCGGCGTCCGGGTCCACGTCCGTCACGTCGTCCAGGTCGACGCTGCGCAGCTGGGAGCGGGTCGAGATGCCCAGCTTCGGGAAGAGCTTGTACAGGTGGTAGCCGACGGTGCGCGGGCTGAGGAAGAGCAGCGCGCCGATCTCCTTGTTGGACAGCCCGCCGGCCGCGAGCTTGGCCACCTGCAGCTCCTGCGGGGTGAGCACGGCCGAGACGGCGCGGTCGTCGCGCGGCGCGGCGCCCAGGCCGCCGGCCCCGCGCAGCTGGGACCGGGCGATCTCGGCCCAGCGGCGCGCGCCCTGCCCGTCGAACAGCTCGACGGCCAGCCGCAGCGGGGTGCGGGCCTCGGCCCGGCGCCGGTCGCGGCGCAGCGCCTCCCCGCGCAGCAGCGCGATGCGGGCCAGCTCGAACGGGCGGTTGTCGCACGCCGCCGCCTCGCCCGCGAGCGCGAAGAACCGGTGCGCCTCCTCGTCGTCCTCGGCCACGAGCGCGAGGCAGCGGAAGTGGTGGGCGCGGGCCCACGGCAGCGTCGAGTGCTCCGCCCACTCCGCGAACTCGGCGGCGACGTTGCGGGCGAGATCCATCCGGCCGGTGCGCACCGCGGCCTCGACGAGGTCGGCGGCGGCCAGCCGCGCGATCAGCTCGTGGGAGAACGGCGTGCCCGGTTCGCGGAGCAGGAGCAGCCGGTCGCACGCCTCGTGCGCGTTGCCCTCGGCGAGCGCGGCCAGCGCGACGGCCAGCTGGCGTGGGCCGCGGCGACCCGCGCCAGCGTGGGAACGGCGCTGGTCAGCGCCTCGGCGGCGTACTCGCGGCACTGCGTGTGGTCGCCGCGCACGGCCGCCACCCTGGCCAGGTGCGCGAGCGCGAACGCGGCCCCGGAGCGCTGCCCGGTGTCGCGGGTGAACCGCAGCACCTCCTCGGCGCTGGCCTCCGCATCGTCGAAGTGGCCGAGGTGGATGTTGAGGTCGGTGAGCCACAGCAGGTTCATCGCCAGCGTGCCGAACATGCCGGCGGTGCGCTGCGCGGCGCAAACCTCCGGGACATCCCCGAACTCGCGGGCCAGCACCCGGGTGCGGCCCGAGCGCCCCAGCGCCATGACGACGGCCTCGCGCATCCCGGGGTGCCTGCCCACCTCGACGGGCATGCCCGCGAGCAGCCGCGACGGCTCCGACCCCGCGGCCGGCAGCCGCCCGTCGAGGGCGAGCCCGAACATCTCGCCGAGCTGCCCGACCGGGTGGCCCATCCCGGCGACGGTGCCGGCGGCGCGCCGCCAGCTGTCCACCTCACCGGCGTCGTAGGCGGCGGCGATGCCGAGCAGCAGCAGGAGCGCGGCGTCCCCCGGGGCGACGGTGAGCAGGTCGTCGGCCACCCGCTCCAGCCGGGTGCACGCGCTGACCGGATCCCCGCCGGCGATCTCCAGCAGGCCGTGCAGCCAGGCCAGCCGGGCCTGGATCGGCGGCGCGGTGACGGTCGAGAGCACCACGGCCAGGTCGCGCGCCAGGTCGGCCTGCCCGGACCCCCACGCGGCGAGCGCGGCCGCCGTGGTGCGGCGGTGCCGGTCGAAGGCCGACTCGCTGAGCCGGGCGGCCGCGAGCATCACCGCGACCTCGGTGTAGCTGGCCGGGCGGCGCAGCGCGATCTCCTCCAGCGCCCCGGCCAGCTCGTCGTCGGTGCCCTGGGTGGCGAACGCCTGGTGCCGGACGGCCGCGTCGGCGTCGTGCGGGGCCACCGCCTTGGCCAGCTCCCGGTGCGCGGCGGTGCGCGCGTGGTGCGGGGCGTCCAGGTAGACGGCAGCACGCAGCAGCGGGTGCCGGAACCGGATCTCCGCGGGCCGCACCGTGACGACGCCGGCCCGCTCGGCCGCGCCCAGCGCGTCGGTGTCGAGGCCCAGCCGGTCGGCGGCCGCGGAGACCGCCCCGGCCGGCACGTCCACCGCGGCCGCGGCCACGACGAGCAGGTCGCGGGTGGCGGCCGGGAGCCCGGCCAGCTGCCGCAGGAACGCGGTGCGCTGGCGGGGCCGCAGCGGCACGGCGATCCGCCCGGCGACGTCCTCCAGCCGGTCGGCCGGTGAGCGGCTGGCGGCCAGCTCGACGAGCGCGAGCGGGTTGCCGCCGGTGGCCGTGACGGCCGCGCGCCGCAGCGGCGCGGGCGGCGCCCAGCCGTGGTCGGCCAGCAGCTCGCCGGCGGCCTCCTCCTCCAGCTCGCCGAGCGGGAGCAGCGGCACGTCGGCGCCCGCGAGGTGGGCGGCGAGCGGGCTCTCCGCGGACAGCAGGGCCGCGATCGGCCGGTCGCGCAGCCGGCGGACGACGTAGAGCAGCGCGGCGGTGGACCCGGCGTCGAGCAGGTGCAGGTCGTCCACGACGAGCAGCAGCGGGCGGGTGGCCGCGGCCCGGGTGAGCAGCTCCAGCACGGCCGTGCCGAGGGCCAGCTCCGGCGCGGGCCCGTCCTCCAGGCCGATCACGCAGCGCAACGCCCGGGCCTGTGGCGCGGGCAGGTCGTCGACCGCGTGATGACCGGTGCCAGCAGCTCCGTCAGCCCGCTGTAGGGCACGTCGGACTCGACCTCGCGCGCGGTGAGCACCGCGGTGCCGCCTGCGGCCGCGGCCGCCTCGGCGAGCAGGGTGCTGCGGCCGGCGCCCGGTGGCCCGGTGACGAGCAAGGATGCCCCCGAGCCGGACCTGGCGGCAGCGGCCAGCCCTCGCGCCGCCGTGAGCTCGCTCCGGCGACCGCGCAGCATGACCCGCCCCATCCGACCACCCCCCTCTGGTCGAAATGACTGATTCCAATGGTAAAGCCGTGCAGGATGCTCGTGCGTGCGGGTTCGTCACAGCCCGTGGATAGGAGGGAGATCTACTTTTCGGCAAGGCTACGTACGTATGAACACATTGGATCTGTTTTCGCTGGTCCGACGCGGTCGACGGGGGGACGTCGGGGCCAGGAGCAGCGGATTCGGATCCGAAGGGGGGCACCACATGACATCAATCTGTACAACGAGTCGTATCGGAACCGTTACGAGTACCGCGCCGACCTCGACCCCGCTCATCGAGCGGATCGGCGACCGCCTCGACGACGAGCTGCGCCACCTCGTGGGCCGCGAGCAGCTGACGGCCTGGCTGGGGCGCCTGGCCGACGCGCTGTCGGGCTGCTCGACGACCGTCCGGACGGCGGGGGGCGCCTCCGGAGGTCTGCTCTTCGCGAACCTGATGGCCGCGCTGGTCGACGCCGTCGGGGACCATCCCGACCGGGCCAGGGTGCTCGCCGGCGGGGCCGCCGCGCTGCACCGCGTGCTGCAGGAGGACGGGATGCGCTCCGCCGAGGGCTGGGCGTCCGACGTCGAGGAGCGCCGCGCGCTCGCGCGTGAGGTGCACGACTGGGTCGGCAGCGGGGTCGGCCTCGCGCTCGTCCAGCTCGACCTGTTCGCCGTCGCGGCGTCGCGCGGCGAGGCGACGGCGGCGAGCAAGGTCTCGGCCGCCCGCCGCACCCTGGAGGAGCTGCAGCGCTCCACCCGGCGGCTGGTGTCGGACCTGCAGGACCGCTGCTGGATCACCGGTCTCGAGGTCGAGATCCGCGAGTTCGTGTCCCGGGCCAACGTGCTCGGCGCGCGCACCACGGTGGTGGTGCGCGGCGACGAGTCGACGCTGTCCCCGCGGCTGCGCGACGAGCTGTTCGTGGTGGTCCGGGAGGCCCTGCGCAACGCCTACACCCACGCCTGCGCCCAGCACGTCACGGTCGCGGTGGACATCGGCCCGGACGCCGTGCGGGCCAGCGTCGACGACGACGGCGTCGGGCTCGGCGGGGGCGTGCCGACCCCCGGGCGCGGCGGCGGGCTGGCAGTGATGCGCGAGCGCGCGGAGGCGCTCGGCGGCACGCTGTCGATCACCGCGACCCGGCCCCGCGGCACCCGGGTCGACCTGTCGGTCGACCTGTCCGCCGACGTGGTGAGGAGCGGCCGGTGAGCGCGTTCGGTGAGCCCCGGACCGTGCGGATCCTGCTCGCGGACGACCACACCCTGCTGCGCGAGGCCATGCGGGAGCTGCTCGGCTTCGAGTCCGACTTCGAGGTGGTCGGCGAGGCGGCCGACGGCTCCGAGGCCGTCGAGCTGGCCGGGCGGCTGCGGCCGGACGTCGTGCTGCTGGACGTCGAGATGCCGCAGAACGTCCCGACCGAGACGGTGCGCGGGATCCGCGCGGCGTCGCCGCACTCGCGCGTGATCATGCTGACCATGCACGACGCACCGCAGCTCGTGCGGGACATGGTCGAGTCGGGGGTGGCCGGCTACCTGCACAAGAGCATCGGCCGGCAGGCGCTCACGGCGGCGATCCGCGGGGCGCTGGAGGCAGGGACGGGCGGCGGGCGGCGGCTGGTGATGTCGGTGACGCACGGCGCGCTGATGGCCGACCAGACCCCGTCCCGGCTGATCTCGCCGCGTGAGCGGCAGATCCTCGTCCTGGTCGCGGCGGCGTTCAGCAACCGGCAGATCGCCAGCCGGCTGTCGATCACCGAGGCGACCGTCAAACGGCACCTGCGCAACGCCTTCGAGAAGCTCGGGGCGGTGTCGCGGATCGACGCCGTGAACCGGGCGGCGGCCGCCGGCCTGATCCACACCCGGCCGGTCCGCCAGCCCGACCTACGAGGGGGCGACCCGCGCGCCAGCGCCTGACGCACCCACCAGGTCCGGGACGAGAGCCAGGCCGACGTCGGCGACGACGGCGGCCACGACCTCGTCCCGGGCCTGTTGCACGTAGAAGTGGTCGCCGGGGAACTCGCGTACTCCGAGGAACCGCTCGGTGTGCACGGCCCAGCGCTGCATCGCGGGGCGGCGGGCCACCGGGTCGTCGCGCCCGCAGAACGCCGAGAGCGGCACGGGCAGCACCTCCACCCGCGGCGGGCGCCAGCGCTCGGCGACCTCCAGGTCGGCCCGCAGCAGCGGCTCGATCCGGGCCCACAGCTCGTCGTCGTCCACGACGGCGGCGGGCAGCCCGCCGATGTGGTGCAGCGCCGTGCGCAGGTCCGCCCGGCCGAGCCGGTGCAGGTCCGGCGTGGGCGCGCGGTCCGGGGTGCGCGGCCCGGGGTGCGCGGACGCGCCGATCCACACCGGCAGCGGCAGCCCGCGCTCGCGCAGCTCGACGCACAGCGCGAACCCGGCCACCGCGCCCATGCTGTGCCCGAACAGGGCGTACGGGCGGTCGAGGTACGGCGCGATCGCGTGCACGAGGTGCCGGACGTACCCGGGCATCGTCCGCTCCGGCGCGGCGTCGGCGGCGTGCCCGCGCCCGGGGGCGTCCACGAGGCACGCCTCCCAGCCGGCCGGCAGCAGCTTCGCCCACCGCCGGAACGCACGTGCGAGCCGCCCGCGTGGTGCAGCACCAGCAGCCGCAGCTCCGGGTCGGGGTGCGGCCGCGGCCGGACGACCGTCACGACAGCTCCACGACCGCGCTGGTGCGGCTGAGCACCTTGTCGGGCCCGCAGCGGACCTCCAGCTCGACGCGCACGGCCGGCGCCTCCAGCTTCTCGGCGACGCGGCCCGTCACGACGATCCGGGCGCCCTCCTCGCCGCGCGGCACGAGCACCGGGCGGGCGAACCGGGTGCGGTAGGAGCGCACGGCACCGGCGCCGGCCCAGCGCGTCAGCGCGGTGCCCGCGACGCCCATCGTGTACATCCCGTGCGCGATCACGTCCGGCAGGCCCGCGGCCTTCGCCGTGGCCTCGTCCCAGTGGATCGTGTTGAGGTCGCCGGACGCGGCCGCGTAGCGCACGAGGTCCTGGCGCACCACGGTCTGGACGTGCTCGGGCAGCGCCGTGCCCACCTCGACGTCCGCCCAGGCCGGGCGCACCCGCACCCCGTCCACGACGGCGGTCACCGGGTCACCTCGCCGCTGTAGACCATGACGCTGCCGGCCGTGCAGACCTGCTCGCCCCCGACCGTCCGCACGTCGGTCTCCAGGGTCAGCACGTGGCGGCCGTCGATCTCCCGGGAGGAGACCTCGGACGTGACGACCAGCCGGTCGCCCGCGCGCACCGGCCGGACGTGGGTGAAGCTCTGGTCGCGGTGCAGGATGTCGGCCATGTCGATGTCGCCGAACGCGTCGGCGGCGGCCTGCGCCTCGCTGCGCATCGTCAGCGACACGACGTACGTCGGCGGCGCGATGACGTCCTGGTGGCCGGCCGCGCGGGCCGCCTCCGGGTCGCGGTGCACCGGGTCGTCGTCCCCGACGGCGAGCGCGAACGCCCTGATCGCCTCCCGGCCGACCTCGTAGGGGTCGGCGGCGGCGCCGGCCGGCTCGCGAACGTGGGCCCCACCCGCATGACAGCGCTCCTCCGCTCGTGCGTGTGACCTGCTGGTTCGGACGCTACGGGCCGATCCCGAGCCTGCGCCCTTCTCCTTCCGGTGCAGGGTGGCGGGCCGATCGGTGCACCCCCTGCCACTTCGTGGGTAGCGATGTTGTGGAGCGCGCGCGGCCGCCGGTACACCGATAGGCGGCACCGTCGCCACAGCAGGCGCCGCACAGGTGCAGGTGGGCGAGAGCGGGGGAGTGGCGGGAATGACGACCTATCACGTACTGGGGCCGCTGGCCGTGCGGGACGGCGGCGGCGACCGCACACCCCGCGGACCGAAGATCGGCAAGGTGCTGGCGCTGCTGCTCCTGCGCGCCGGCGAGGTGGTGAGCGTCCGGACCCTGGCCGAGGAACTGTGGGACGAGCGCCCGCCGCGCACGGCCGTCACCACCATCCGCACCCACGTCTACCACCTGCGCAAGGCGCTGGAGGCCACCGACGCCGGCGCCGACGCGCTGCGCACCGAGCCCACCGGCTACCGGTTCGCGCGGCTGCCCGGCCCGCTCGACGCCGAGGAGTTCGTGAAGGCGACCGACCAGGGCAACGCGCTGCTGCGCCGCGGCCAGGCCGCCGACGCCGCGACGCTCCTGCGCAGCGCGCTGAGCGTGTGGCGCGGCTCCGCGCTCGCCGGCATCGACCCCGGCCCGGTGCTGTCGCTGCACGTCGAGCACCTGGAGGAGCTGCGGGTCCGCGCGCTGGAGCTGCGCATCGAGGCGGACATGGCCTGCGGCCGGCACCGCCAGCTCGTCCCCGAGCTGCGTGGGCTCGTCGCCGCGCACCCGCTCAACGAGTGGTTTCACGCCCGCCTCATCGACGCCCTGCACCGCAGCGGCCGCCGCAGTGACGCCCTGCGCGCCTACGGCGCCGTCCGCGGGCTGCTGGACCGGGAGCTGGGCCTGGAGCCCTCCCCCGAGCTGCAGCGGGTGCAGCAGGAGGTCCTGACGGGCCGCCGCATCGCGGTCGCCGCGGCGGTCTGACGCGCGACCCCCGGTTGGTTGCAGCAAAGCCACCCTCATGCCGTCCGGCTGCGTGAGGGTGGCTTTGCTGCAATCCAGGCCCGGGTCCTACCGGCCCGTCCACGCGCCCGCGGGGCGGTAGCGGGGCGGGCGGGTCCACAGCGGTGCGGGCGGCGGGAGCCAGTCCTCCGCCGGGGGCTGCTGGGCCGCCCGCAGCGCTGCCAGCACCGCCAGCAGCGCCGCGAGCTCGGCGTCGTCGGGGGCGCCGCGGAGCACCACCACGTTGTCGGCCTCGTCCTCGTCCATCACACCGGCGGGTTTCCGTGCTTGCGGTAGGCCAGCGACGACTGCTTGGCCTGCAGCGAGCGCAGCGCGTCGGCCAGCAGGGCGCGGGTCTCGCGCGGGTCGATCACGTCGTCCACGAGGCCGCGCTCGGCCGCGTAGTACGGGTGCATGAGCTGGTCGCGGTACTCGGCGATCTTCTCGGACCGGGTGCGCGCCGGGTCGTCGGAGGCGTTGATCGCCTTCCGGAAGATGACGTTGGCCGCGCCCTCGGCGCCCATCACCGCGATCTCGTTGATCGGCCACGCGAACGACAGGTCGGCGCCGATCGAACGGGAGTCCATCACGATGTACGACCCGCCGTACGCCTTGCGCAGGATCACCTGCAGCCGCGGCACGGTCGCCGCGCAGTACGCGTAGAGCAGCTTCGCGCCGTGCCGGATCGCGCCGCGGTGCTCCTGCTCGGTGCCCGGCAGGAACCCGGGCACGTCCACCAGCGTGACCAGCGGGATGTTGAACGCGTCGCAGGTCTGGACGAACCGCGCGGCCTTCTCGGAGGCGTCGATGTCGAGCACGCCGGCCAGCACCATCGGCTGGTTCGCGATGATCCCGACGACACGCCCGTCGATGCGGGCGAACGCAGTGACGATGTTCTGCGCCCAGTGCTCGTGCAGCTCCATGAACTCGCCGTCGTCGACGATCTCCTCGACCACCCGGCGCATGTCGTAGGGGCGGGCCGGGTCGGCCGGGACGAGGTCGAGCAGCGCCTCGCAGACCCGGTCGGCCGGGTCGAACGAGGTGACGGCGGGCGGCAGCTCCTGGTTGTTGGACGGGAGCAGCGACACGAGGTGGCGCACGTCGGCGAGGCAGGCGCGCTCGTCGTCGTGCACGAAGGTGGCGACGCCGGAGCCGCGCGAGTGCACGTCCGCGCCGCCCAGCTCCTCGTGCGTGACCTGCTCGCCGGTGACGGCCTGCACCACGTCGGGGCCGGTCAGGAACATCTGGGCGGTGCCGCGCACCATGAACACGAAGTCGGTGAGCGCGGGGGAGTACACCGCGCCGCCCGCGCAGGGCCCGAGCATCACGCTGATCTGCGGGATCACGCCGGACGCGCGCACGTTGCGCTGGAAGATGCCGCCGTAGCCGGCCAGGCCGGTCACGCCCTCCTGGATGCGGGCGCCGGCGCCGTCGTTGAGGCTGATCACCGGCGCGCCGGAGGCCTCGGCCAGGTCGAGGATCTTGTGGATCTTCGCGGCGTGCGCCTCGCCGAGCGAGCCGCCGAACACCCGGAAGTCGCTCGCGTGCACGAAGACCCGCCGGCCGTCGATCGTGCCCCAGCCGGTGACGATGCCGTCGCCGTGCGGGCGCTTGGCCTCCATCCCGAACCCGGAGGCCCGGTGCCGGCGCAGCCTTCGAGCTCGACGAACGAGCCCGGGTCGAGCAGCTCCTCGATGCGCTCGTGGACGGTCAGCTTGCCGCGGGCGTGCTGCGCCTCGGTGGCCCGCGCCCCCGGCCCGGACCGCGCGGCGCTGCGCACCTCGTGCAGCTCGGCGGTGCGCGAGCGCGTGGTGGGTGCGTCGTCGCTGGGCAGCGGCACCTCGCGCAGGTGCCGGCGCACCGCAGGCGCGGTGACGGGCGTACTCAGGGCCTCGGTCATGGCCGCTCCTCCTCGTCCGATCGTGCTGACGCTCGCAGAAGCGGCTGGAAGAGCGGTGGATCCGCGATCGAAGCGGTCATGGCCCATTGGTGACATGGTTTCGCCCGTTCCGCCCGTGTTGTCATCGGTGCCATGACGGCGACGGCTCCCCTCACCGCCACCGGCGGCACCACGGGCGACATCGGGCTCGGCTACCACACGGTCGCCATCTCCCCGACCCGGCTGGCCGCGGTGGCGTCCGAGGTGGAGGAGCTGGGCCTCGACTCGCTGTGGATGGCCGAGACCAAGCACGACCCGTTCGTCGGGCTGGCCGTCGCCGCCGCCCGGACGGGCCGGGTCCGCGTCAACACCGGGCTCGCCGTCGCGTTCGCGCGCAACCCGATGACGGTCGCCGTCGCGGCCAACGACCTGCAGCTGCTCTCCGGGGGCCGGTTCGGGCTGGGGCTGGGCTCGCAGATGAAGACGCACATCACCCGCCGGTTCGGGATGCCGTGGTCCAGCCCGGCGGCCGGATGCGGGAGTTCGTGCTGGCCGTGCGGGCGATCTGGCACGCGTTCGGGACGGGGGAGCGGCTGCGGTTCCGCGGCGAGTTCTACCGGCACACGCTGATGGACGCGTTCTTCGACCCCGGCCCCAACCCGTACGGCAACCCGCCGATCATGCTGGCCGGCGTCGGCGAGCTGATGACGGAGGTCGCCGGCGAGGTGGCCGACGGCTACCTCGCGCACACGATCGCGACGCGCCGCTACCTGGAGTCGACCGCGCTGCCGCTGCTGCGCCGCGGCCGCGAGGCGGCCGGGAGGACGATGGACGGGTTCCTGCTGCACGTGACGCCGATCGTGGTCAGCGGCGCCACCGAGGAGGAGTTCGCCGCGTCCGCGCAGTTCGCGCGCGAGCAGATCGCCAAGTACGCCGCGATCCCGACCTACACGGGCATCCTGGAGGGCGAGGGCCTCGGCGCCGTGCGCGACGAGATGCAGCAGCTGGCCGCGCAGGGCCGCTGGGACGAGATGCCCGCGCTCGTCGACGACACCGTGCTCGACGCGTTCGCCGTGGTCGGCGAGCCGGACGAGATCGGCGTGAAGCTGCAGGAGCGGTTCGGCCACCTCGCCACGAGCATCGCGCTCTACCAGTACTCCGGCGGCAGCGCCCGCGAGCTGGTGCCGGCCTACGGGCGCTTCCGCGCCGCGCGAGCTGCGGTGTCCGGTCGGGTATCCCCCGGCTCCGACCGGGCACCGCTACCGCACGCCTGAGGCCCGCTGGCGGGACTAGCGTTGACCGCATGAGCGGTGCGCCGGACCTCCGCAACTACCCCGAGTCCGCCGCGGCTCCCGGCCGGATCGAGCCGGTGCCCCGGCGCATCCGCGCGGTGCTGGGCGGGCAGGTCGTGCTCGACACCACCCGCGCGCTCTACGTCTGGGAGTGGCCGCCCTACCCGCAGTACTACGTGCCGCTCGCCGACGTCGTGCCCGGCGTGCTCGTCGACGAGGAGCGGGAGCTGCACCTGCGGTTCGGCCCGGCGCGGCGCCACGGGCTGCGCGTCGGCGAGACGGTCCGCCCGGGCGCCGCGCGCGTCCACGGCGAGGGCTCGGTCGACGGCCTGGCCGGCACCGTGCGCTTCGACTGGGCAGCGCTGGACGCCTGGTACGAGGAGGACGAGGAGGTCTTCGTCCACCCGCGCAACCCGTACGCGCGCGTCGACGCGGTGCGCTCCACCCGGCGCGTCCGCGTCGAGCTGGACGGGGTGGTGCTCGCGGAGTCGGACGCGCCGGTGATGGTGTTCGAGACCGGCCTGCCCACCCGCTACTACTTCGACCGCACCTCCGTGGACTTCGACCACCTGGTGCCGAGCGACACCGTCACCGCGTGCCCGTACAAGGGCCGGACCAGCGCGTACTGGTCGGTGCGCACCGGCGGCACGCTGCATCCGGACCTGGCGTGGTCGTACTCCTTCCCGACGCTCGCGATGCAGCCGATCGCAGGGCTCGTCGCGTTCTACGACGAGATGGTCGACGTGGTGCTCGACGGCGAGCGCCAGCCGCGGCCGGTGACACACTTCTCCCGATGACGACCACCGCGCCGGCCTGGACCTGGCCCGAGCTGCTGCGCACCCGCACGCTCTTCGCCAACGACGACGTGGTGGTGCTCGACAAGCCGCCGGGCCTGTCCGTCACGGGCGAGCGGCACGACACCGACGTCGTCGAGCTGGCCCGGGCCGAGGGCGAACGGCTGATGCCGGTGCACCGGATCGACAAGGTGACCTCCGGGTGGTGCTCCTGGCCCGTCAGACGCCCGCGCACGGGCCGCTGACCAGGCAGTTCGCTGCGCGCACCGTGACCAAGGCGTATCTGGCGGTGGTGCGCGCGACGGGGCTGCCGCAGCGGTTCACCGTGGATCTCCCGCTCACCACGGGCCGCAAGGGCACGGTGCGGGTCGCAGGCCCGCGCGAGGCGATCGGCTTCGACGCGCCGTCCGCGACCTACCGGCTCGCCGACGGCGCGGGCTCGGCGGGCGGCAAGCCCGTCTACCCGTCGGTGACGCACGTGTACCGGCTGTACGAGCACGGCGACCGGACGCTGCTGCTGGCCAACCCGGAGTCCGGGCGGCGCCACCAGATCCGCGTGCACCTGGCGTGGACCGGCGCCCCGATCCTCGGCGACCCGCTCTTCGCGGCCACGAGCGGCCACGCCGGCAGCCCGCGCACCTACCTGCACGCGTGGCGGCTCGCGCTGGACGTCCCGTGGGACGGGCGGGTGGTGTACACGGCCGACCCGGGCTCCGACTTCGTGGCCGCTGGGATGGATGCCGGGACCCTCGCCGAGCCCGTGTGGGCACAGCTCGTGCACGGATGACCAAGCAATCGTGCGCGCTGGCCCGGCTTCCCGGGACGCCGCCGCGCGACGATGGCAGGCGACGACGACGTCGGGAGGCGGCCGATGGGTTCGATGGAGGGCAAGGCCGGGCTGGTCACGGGCGCGCGAGCGGGATCGGCCGGGCCACCGCGGTCCGCGCCGGCCAGGAGGGCGCGCGGGTGCTCGTGTCGGACCTGGAGTCCGCGCGCGAGGGCGGCGAGGAGACCGTCCGGCTGGTGAAGGCGACGGGCGGCGAGGCCGAGTTCCAGGTCTGCGACGTCGCGCGGCCCGAGGACCACGTGGCGCTCGTCGCCGGGGTGGTCGAGCGGTGGGGCAAGCTGGACTTCGCGCACAACAACGCCGGGATCGGCGGTGGCGGGAAGCTGCTGGCCGACATCGAGGACGAGGACTTCGACCGGGTCATCGCGATCAACCTGCGCGGGGTGTTCCTCGGGATGAAGCACCAGATCCGGCAGATGCTCAAGAACGGCGGCGGCTCGATCGTCAACACGGCGTCCAACGCGGCCTGCGCGGGGTCAAGCGGCTCACCCCGTACACCGCGGCCAAGCACGGGCTCGTCGGGCTGACGAAGAACGCGGCCGTCGAGTACGCGGAGGACCTGATCCGGGTCAACGCGGTCGCCCCCGGCACGATCATGACGGGGTTCGCGAAGAACGCCACGCCCGAGCGGCTCAAGGAGATCATGCGGCCGCAGGCGCTGCAGCGGATCGGCGAGGCCGAGGAGGTCGCGGCGGCGGTCGTGTGGCTGCTCTCCGACGACGCCAGCTTCGTCACGGGCGTGACGCTGCCGGTGGACGCGGGGTCGGTCGCGGGCTGGTAGGTCCTGGGTAGGGTCGCCCGGTGACGGGTCCCGCGGAGCAGCTCGACCGGCTGCGGGACCTGCTCGAACCGCCCGGCTCCGACCTGCTGGACGCGCTGCGCGGCCGGGACGTCACCGGGCCGGAGGCGCTGCGGATCGGCACCGAGCTGCGCGCGCGGTACCCGGCGCGGCTCGTGGCCGACGCCGTCGGCAGCAGGAGCTGCGGGCCCGGGCGGCGGCCAAGTTCACGCGCGCCGGGGACATGTTCTTCACCCGCGACGGGCTGGAGCAGTCCTCGGCCGAGGTCGTCGCCCGGCACACCGCCCGGCGCTACGCCGGTGCCGCCACGGTGGCGGACCTGTGCTGCGGGATCGGCGGCGACCTGCTGGCCCTGGCCGCCGGGAGCGCCGTCGTGGCCGTGGACCGCGACCCGTGCACCTCTGGATGGCCGCCCGCAACGCGCACGCGTACGGCGTCGGGGACGCGGTGACGCCCGTCGAGGACGACGTGCGGGCCGCCGGCCTGCGCGGCGTCGACGCCGCGTTCGTCGACCCGGCGCGGCGCTCGGCCCGGGGCCGCATGCGGGTGGGGCAGAGCGAGCCGCCGCTCGACTGGTGCGTCGCCCTGGCGCAGCGGGTGCCCGCGGTGGGCGTGAAGGCCGCCCCGGGCGTGCCGCACGAGCTGGTGCCGGCCGGGTGGGAGGCGGAGTTCGTGTCGGTCGGGCGCGAGCTGCGGGAGGCCGTGCTGTGGTCGCCGGCGCTGGCGGGCGCGCCGGCCCGGGCCACCCTGCTCCCGGCGGGCGACACGCTCGTCCCCGCGGACGGCGAGCCGGTGCCGGTCCGCGACCCCGGTGGCTACCTGCTCGACCCCGACCCGGCCGTGACGCGGGCCGGCGCCGTCGAGGAGCTGGCCCGCCGGATCGGTGCCTGGAAGATCGACGAGCGCATCGCGTTCCTGTCCGCCGACGAACCGGTGGTCACCCCGTTCGCCCGCACGATGCGGGTGCTCGACTCGGCGCCGTGGGACCAGAGACGGCTGCCGCAGCGGCTGCGCGCCTGGACGTCGGCGCCGTCGACATCCGCCGCCGCGGCCTGGCCGGCGACGTCGACGCGCTCCACAGGCGGCTCAAGCTCACCGGTTCGCGGCGCGTGATGCTGGTGATGACCCGGGTGCGGGACCGCCCGTGGGGCTTCGTCTGCGAGATCATCGGAAATGGGACATGAGCTGCATATCTGCAGCTCATGTCCCGGTTTCGGTGATCAACCGGCGCGGAAGCCGCGCAGCCGCAGGCTGTTGCCCACCACGAACGCCGAGCTGGCCGCCATCGCGGCGCCGGCGATCATCGGGTTGAGCAGCCCGGCGGCCGCGATCGGGAGCGCGGCCACGTTGTAGCCGAACGCCCAGAACAGGTTGCCCCTGATCGTCCCGAGGGTGCGCCGCGCGAGCCGGATCGCGTCGGGCACGGCGAGCAGGTCGCCGCGCACCAGCGTGACGTCGGCGGCCTCGATCGCCACGTCCGTGCCGGTGCCCATGGCGAGGCCCAGGTCGGCCTGGGCGAGCGCCGCGGCGTCGTTGACGCCGTCGCCGACCATCGCGACGACCCTGCCCCGCTCCTGCAGCCTCTTGACGGCGTCGACCTTGTCGGCCGGGAGCACCTCGGCGATCACCTCGTCGATGCCCACCTCGGCGGCCACGGCCCGGGCCGAGCGCTCGTTGTCGCCGGTGAGCAGCACGGGCGTGAGCCCGAGGCCGCGCAGCCGGCGGATCGCCTCGGCCGAGGTCGGCTTCACCGTGTCGGCGACGACCAGCACGGCCCGCGCCGCGCCGTCCCACGCCAGCGCCACGGCCGTCCGGCCCTGCTCCTCCGCGGCCGCCTGCGCCGCGGCCAGCTCCGGCCCCAGCGCGACGCTCCACCGCGCCAGCAGCGCCGGCCGCCCGGCGAGCATCGCGTGCCCGTCCACCACGCCCTGCACGCCGAGCCCCTCGACGTTGGCGAACTCCGCGACGGCCGGGAGGGTGCCCAGCCGCTCGCGGGCCGCCGCCGCGACGCCTGCGCGACAGGGTGCTCGGACGCGTCCTCCAGCGCCCCGGCCAGCCGCAGCACCTCGTGCTCGCTGACGCCGGGAGCGGGGTGCACGGCCACCAGGCTCATCCGGCCGGTCGTGACCGTGCCGGTCTTGTCCAGCACGACCGTGTCGACCCGCCGGGTGGACTCCAGCACCTCCGGGCCCTTGATCAGGATGCCGAGCTGGGCGCCGCGGCCGGTGCCGACGAGCAGCGCCGTGGGCGTCGCGAGGCCGAGCGCGCACGGGCACGCGATGATCAGCACGGCGACCGCGGCCGTGAACGCCGCGGCCGGGCCCGCGCCGGTGCCCAGCCAGAACCCGAGCGTGGCCACGGCCAGCGCGATCACGATCGGCACGAACACCCCGGAGATCCGGTCGGCCAGCCGCTGGACCTGCGCCTTCCCGTTCTGCGCCTCCTCCACCAGCCGGGTCATCTGCGCGAGCTGGGTGTCGGCGCCGACCCGCGTGGCGCGCACGACCAGCCGCCCGCCCGCGTTGACGGTCGCGCCGGTCACGGTGTCGCCCGCGCGCACCTCGACCGGCACGGACTCGCCGGTGAGCATCGAGGCGTCGACGGCCGACGCGCCCTCCTCGACCACGCCGTCCGTCGCGATCTTCTCGCCGGGCCGCACCACGAACCGGTCGCCCACGGCGAGCTGGGCGGTCGGGATCCGGGTCTCCACGCCGCCGCGCAGCACCGCGACGTCCTTGGCGCCCAGCTCCAGCAGCGCGCGCAGCGCCGACCCGGCCTGCCGCTTGGCCCGGGCCTCGAAGTACCGCCCGGCCAGGATGAACGTGGTGACGCCGGCCGCGACCTCCAGGTAGAGGTTCGCGGTGCCGTCGCCCGCGCGGAACGTCAGCTCGAAGGGGTGCACCATGCCGGGCACGCCCGCGGCGCCGAAGAGCAGCGCGTAGAGCGACCACAGGAACGCCGCGACCACGCCGAGCGAGATGAGCGTGTCCATCGTCGCGCCGCCGTGGCGCAGGTTCACCCACGCCGCACGGTGGAACGGCCACGCCGCCCACGTGACGACCGGGGCGGCCAGTACCAGCGTGATCCACTGCCAGTACGTGAACTGCAGCGCGGGCGCCATCGACAGCACGATCACCGGTGCCGACAGCAGCGCGCTCGTGACGAGCCGCTCGCGCAGCGGCCGGTCGGGGTCGGGCCGCTCGTCGTCCGGCTCGTCCTCGCCCGCCGCCGGGGCAGCTCGGCCGTGTAGCCGGCGGCCTCGACGGCCGCGACCAGCGCGGCCGGGTCGACCCCGGCCGGGGCGTGCACGCGTGCCTTCTCGGTGGCGTAGTTGACCGTGGCCGTGACGCCGTCCAGCTTGTTGAGGCGCCGCTCGATCCGGTTGGCGCAGGACGCGCAGGTCATCCCGCCGATCGCCAGCTCGATGTCGGTGACCCCGACGGTGCGGACCGCGGTGCTCATCGCGTCGTTCCTCTCCTCGGTCAGTGCCCGTGGCCGTCGGCGCCGAGCTGGTGGGTGCCGGTCGGCACGGTGAACTCTGCCGTGCGGACGGTGCCGCCGTGGCGGAAATCGAGAAAGAGCCGGTACAGCCCCGCGCTGGGCACCTCGGCGACGAACGGGATCCGCGGTCCGGCCGCCGTGCGCCCGTCGCCGGGGGCGCCCTCGGGGTGGACGTGCAGGTAGGCGAGGTCGCCGTCGCGCAGGGCCACCAGGTGCCCGTACGCGGCGAGATAGGGCTGCAGGTCGGTGACGGGCCGCCCGTCCCGGCTCACGGTCAGCGTCACGGGCGACGCCTGTCCCGGCACCAGCTCGCCGGTCAGCTCCACGCGGTAGCCGTCCACCTCGGCGACGCGCGACGGGTGCGGCGCGACCGGCTCGAACGCGCCGGGCGCGGCGAGGTCGACGCCGAGCGTGACGCCCTCGCCGCCGGTGGGGACGAAGTCGGCGAACGCCCGGTAGGAGCCGCCGGCCGGCAGCGTCAGCGGCACCGACCACGTGCCGTCGGGCGCATCTCGGGGTGCACGTGCTGGAAGCCGGTGGCGTCGCGGCGCACGACGCCGGGTGCATGCGCTTGTCGTGCTCGACGTCGAACGCGGTGACGGGCGCCCGTCCGGGCCGGTGACCCGGAAGGCGAACTGCTGCGGGGTGCCGACGGCCAGCGTCGAGGCGCTGGGCGCCAGCGTGTAGCCGTCGTGGCTGGACGCGAGCCCGCCCGGCAGCTCCGCCTCGGCGTGCTCCCCGGCCTGCGCGGCTCCGGCGGCGTGCCCGTGCCCGGCCGGTGCCGCGGGGGCCGCGGCGGAGGTGGTCTCGACCGGTCCGAGCGCGGCGCCCACGGCCCACGCGCCGGCCAGCACCAGAGCGAGCACGGCGGCGAACGCCGACAGCCTGACCGGCGTTCTCATGCCCGCACTCCTCTCGTTCCCAACCCACCATACGATAGGGGGGTATGGTTCGCGAAAAGAGGTCTACACCGCCGGGGGGTATATGGCAAGCGGGCGCTCGGTGCGCGGCGATCAGCCGGTGAGGATGCGCTCCGGGTGCGTGTAGACGTTCATCGAGCCGCCGCGGACGAACCCGGCGAGCGTCAGCCCGCTCTCGTCGGCCAGCTCCACGGCCAGCGACGACGGCGCGGACACCGCGGCGAGCATCGGTACCCCGGCCATCACGGCCTTCTGCACCAGCTCGAACGACGCCCGCCCGCTCACCACGAGCACGCTGCCCAGCGCCGGGACGCGGCCCTGCAGCAGCGCCCAGCCGAGCGTCTTGTCCACGGCGTTGTGCCGCCCGACGTCCTCGCGGACGACGAGCAGGGTGCCGTCGGCCGCGAAGAGCCCGGCCGCGTGCAGCCCGCCCGTGCGGTCGAACACCTGCTGGCGGCGCCGCAGCGCGTCCGGCAGGCCGGCCAGGAGCGGCGCCGGGATCCGCATCGGGTCGCCCGCGGGCGAGAACCGGGTGCGCAGCCGCACGGCGTCCAGCGACGCCTTGCCGCACACCCCGCAGGACGACGTCGTGTAGAAGTTGCGCTCGACGCCCGTCTCGGGCTCCGGCACGCCGTCCGCGAGACCGACGTCCAGCACGTTGTAGGTGTTGCGGCCCTCGCCGTCCACGGAATCGCAGTAGCGCGCGTCGCGCACGTCGCGACGCCGCCGATCACGCCCTCCGTCAGCAGGAACCCGTGGGCCAGCTCCACGTCGTGGCCCGGCGTGCGCATCGTGACGGCCAGCGCCTTGCCGGAGACGCGCAGTTCCAGCGGCTCCTCGACGGCGAGCTGGTCGGGCCGGCGGGCCTGCCCGTCGGGGGAGACCCGCAGCACCGGTCGGCGAGCGATCAGACGCCCCATGGTCGCGCTCCAGGATCGAGGGGAAGCAGCCGCGCGGCGATCGCCGCCGCGGGCCCGGGGTCCACCACCGCGAACGCGTCGGCCACCGCGGCCCCGCGCAGCATCGCCGAGCCGCCGTGCCCGACCGGTTCGATGCCCGCCGGTCCCACGCCCACCGGCACGAGCCGGGTGTGCGTCGGGTGCCGGGCCAGCCCGCCCGGGACGGGCGCGGCCAGCAGCACGGGCAGCGGCTCGGCCCGCAGCCGGGCCAGCGCCGCCGTGCCGAGGGTCAGGAACGCCACCAGCGCCGCGAGCGGGTTGCCGGGCAGGCCCACGACCAGCCGCCCGTCGGGGAGCCGGGAGAGCGTCTGCGGGTGGCCCGGGCGGCACGCCACCCCGTCCACGACGAGGTCGGCGTCGAGCTCGGCGAGCGCGGCGCGCAGGTGGTCGGCGGGCCCGGCCGCCGACGACCCGGAGACCAGCAGCAGGTCGCGTCGGTGGTGGCGAGCGCCGTGACCAGCGCGCCGCGGGTGTCCGGCAGCCGCACGGCCGGGGCGAACACACCCCCGGCCCGCTCGACGAGGCCGGGCAGCATCGGCCCGATCGCGTCCCGCACCCGGCCGGGGCCGGGCGGGCCGTGGTCCACCAGCTCGTCGCCCGTGACCAGCGCGGTCACCCGCGGCCGCGGGTGCACGAGCAGGCTGTCCCGGCCGATCGTGGCCGCGAGCCCGAGCACCGCGGGCCGCACGACCGCCCCGGCCGGCAGCAACTCCGTGCCCGCCGCGCACTCCTCACCGGCCCGCCGGACGTTCCGGCCGCGCTCGACGGCGCCGGTCAGCGTGCCCGCCGTGTTGACGGCGTCCTCGTCGGCAGCACGGCGTCCGTCCCGAGCGGGACGGCCGCGCCGGTGACGATCGCGCACGCCTGGCCGGGCCGCAGCGGCGCGCCGGCGGGCTGTTCGCCAGCACCGCCCCGACCACGGTCCACGGGCCGCGGCCGCGCACGGCGTAGCGTCCATGGCCGACCGGTCCACGGGCGGTACCGCGCACGGCGCCACCAGCGGTGCCGCGAGCACCGTGCGCCGCGGCCGCGAGCGGTACCGCCCGGGGCGGGAGCGGTGCCGCGATCGCGTGCGCGTGCTCGCGGGCACCGTCCCACGAGACCGTGGTGGTGGGCGCCGCGACCGCGGCCGGCACGGTCTCGGTCATCGGTTCCGCAGCAGCTCGGCCGCCCTGACGGCCAGCTCGTCGAGCCCCTCCCCGCCCGCGTCGACGTGGGCGAGCAGCGCGGTCAGCATGCGCGGCTCCCAGAAGCTGCGCATGTGCACGGCGATCTCCGCCGCGGCCTGTTCCCGGTTGTGGTGGTGGAACTGCACCGCGATGTCGTTCGCCAGCCTGACGTGGGACGGAACCGTCGTCGTGCTCATCGACCCTCTTTCAGTCTCCTGCCGCCGCGACCGGACGCTTCGCCAGCTCGTCGCGGACCTCGGCCTGCTCCTGGGTGAGCGCCACCTGCACCGCCGTGACCTTGTACTCCGGGCAGTTGGTCGCCCAGTCGGAGTTGTCCGTCGTGATGACGTTCGCCCCGGTCACCGGGTGGTGGAACGTGGTGTAGCAGACCCCGACCGGCATCCGCTCCGAGACCAGGGCGCGCAGCGTGGTGCGCCCGACGCGGCTGGACAGCGCGACCATGTCGCCGTCGTTGATGCCGCGGACCTCGGCGTCGTGCGGGTGCAGCTCCAGCAGGTCCTCCGGGTGCCACGCGACGTTGGCCGTGCGGCGGGTCTGGGCGCCCACGTTGTACTGCGACAGGATGCGCCCCGTCGTCAGGATCAGCGGGAACTTGCGGGTGCTGCGCTCGCGCGTGGGCACGTAGGTCGTCTCGACGAAGTGGCCCTTGCCGCGCACGAACCCGTCCTGGTGCATGATCGGCGTGCCGTTGGGGGCCGCGTCGTTGCACGGCCACTGCACGCTGCCGACCCTGTCCAGGTGCGCGAACGAGACGCCGTTGAACGTCGGCGTGGTCATCGCGATCTCGTCCATGATCTGCGAGGACGAGTCGTAGTGCATCGGGTAGCCCATCGCCTGCGAGATCTCGCAGATGATCTCCCACTCCTGCTTGCCGGTCTTGGGTGCCATCACCGGCCGGACGCGGTTGATCCGCCGCTCGGCGTTGGTGAACGTGCCGTCCTTCTCCAGGAAGGACGTGCCGGGCAGCAGCACGTGGGCGAGCTTCGCGGTCTCGTTGATGAACAGATCCTGCACGACGAGCAGGTCGAGCGCAGCGAGCGCGGCGTGCACGTGCTGGGTGTTCGGGTCGGACTGGGCGATGTCCTCGCCCTGCACGAACAGCGCCCGGAACGACCCCTCGACCGCGGCGTCGAACATGTTCGGGATGCGCAGGCCCGGGTCCTCCTGCAGCGACGCGCCCCACAGGCCCTCGTAGACGGCACGCGCGGTCTCGTCCGAGACGTGCCGGTAGCCGGGCAGCTCGTGCGGGAACGAGCCCATGTCGCACGAGCCCTGCACGTTGTTCTGCCCGCGCAGCGGGTTGACGCCCACACCGTCGCGGCCGATGTTGCCGGTGGCCATGGCCAGGTTCGCCATGCCCATGACCATCGTGGAGCCCTGGCTGTGCTCGGTGACGCCCAGCCCGTAGTAGATCGCGCCGTTGCCGCCGGTGGCGTAGAGCCGGGCGGCGGCCCGCAGCTCCTCGGCCGGCACGCCGGTGATGTCGGCGACGGCCTCCGGGCTGTGCTCGGGAGCCGCGATGAACGCCTCCCACTCCTCGACGTTCTCGCAGCGCTCGGCCACGAACTCGCGGTCGACCAGGCCCTCGGTGACGATCACGTGCGCCAGCGCGTTGACGACGGCCACGTTCGTGCCGGGGTTGAGCTGCAGGTGGTGCTGGGCCTCGATGTGCGGGGTGCGCACGAGGTCGATGCGCCGCGGGTCGATCACGATCAGCTTGGCGCCCTGGCGCAGCCGCTTCTTCATCCGCGACGCGAACACCGGGTGGCCGTCGGTCGGGTTGGCGCCGATCAGCAGGATGACGTCGGACTTCGCGACGGACTTGAAGTCCTGCGTGCCCGCCGAGGTGCCGAACGTCTGCTTGAGCCCGTAACCGGTGGGGGAGTGGCAGACCCGGGCGCAGGTGTCGACGTTGTTGTTGCCGAAGACCGCGCGCACCATCTTCTGGACGACGTAGACCTCCTCGTTCGTCGTCCGCGACGAGGTGATCGCACCGATCGAGCCGGCGCCGTGCTCCGCCTGGATCTCGCGCAGCCGCCGCGCGGTGAAGCCGATGGCCTCCTCCCAGGAGACCTCCCGCCACTCGTCGGCGATCGAGTCGCGCACCATCGGGTTGAGCACGCGGTCCGGGTGGCTGGCGTAGCCGAACGCGAACCGGCCCTTGACGCACGAGTGGCCCTCGTTGGCGCCGCCGTCCTTGAACGGGACCATCCGGACCAGCTCGTCGCCGCGCAGCTCCGCCTTGAACGAGCAGCCGACGCCGCAGTACGCGCAGGTCGTGACGACGCTGCGGGTGGGCATGCCCAGCTCGACGACCGACTTCTCCTGCAGCGTGGCCGTGGGGCAGGCCTGCACGCACGCGCCACAGGAGACGCAGTCGGACTCCATGAACGTGGTGCCGCCCGCGGAGACCTTCGAGCCGAACCCGCGCCCGTCGATCGTCAGCGCGAGCGTGCCCTGCACCTCGTCGCAGGCCCGCACGCAGCGGGAGCAGACGATGCACTTGGAGGCGTCGAAGTCGAAGTACGGGTTCGACGTGTCCTTCGGGGCGTCCATGTGGTTGGCGCCGGCCTCGACGCCCGAGCCGTAGCGCACCTCGCGCAGCCCGGTGACGCCGGCCATGTCCTGCAGCTCGCAGTCCCCGTTGGCCGAGCAGGTGAGGCAGTCGAGCGGGTGGTCGGAGATGTAGAGCTCCATGACCCCGCGGCGCAGCTTGCCCAGCTTCTCGGTCTGGGTGCGCACGACCATGCCCGGCGCGACCGGCGTGGTGCAGGAGGCCGGGGTGCCGCGGGCGCCGTCGATCTCGACGACGCACAGCCGGCAGGACCCGAACGCCTCCAGGCTGTCGGTGGCGCAGAGCTTGGGGATGTCCAGCCCGGCGTGCTTCGCCGCGCGCATCACCGACGTCCCCGGAGGCACGGTCACGGCGACGCCGTCGATGGTCAGCTCGACGGTGGCCGCGCCCTCGCGGGCGGGCGTGCCGAAGTCGGGTTCCTTGAGCAGGGTCATGACGGGCCCCCGTCGGTTGTAGCGGTGGTGGTCGCCGGGACGCCGAAGTCCTCGCCGAAGTGCCGGACCGCGCTGCGCACGGGCATGGGGGTGAGCCCGCCCATGGCGCAGAGCGACCCGTCGGTCATGAGCTCGCACAGGTCCTCGAGGAGCACGAGGTTCTTCTCGCGCTCCTGACCCGAGCGGATGCGGTCGATCGTCTCGACGCCGCGCACGGCGCCGACGCGGCAGGGCGTGCACTTGCCGCACGACTCCTCCGCGCAGAACGTGAAGGCGAACCGGGCCATCGCGGCCATGTCCACCGAGTCGTCGAAGACGACGATGCCGCCGTGGCCGAGCATCGCGCCGGCTGCGGCGAACGCCTCGTAGTCCATCGGCAGGTGGAACTGCTCCGCCGGGACGTACGCCCCGAGCGGCCCGCCGACCTGCATCGCGCGCACCGGGCGGCCGGACGCCGTGCCGCCGCCCAGGTCGTTCACCAGCTCGCCGAGCGTCACGCCGAAGGGCGTCTCGACGATGCCGCCGCGCGCGATGTTGCCGCCCAGCTGGAACACGCTCGTGCCGCGGGAGCGGCCGACGCCCAGCGCCGCGTACGCCGCCGCGCCGTCGGCGAGGATCGCCGGCACGGACGCGAGCGACAGCACGTTGTTGACCACCGTCGGGCGGCCGAAGAGTCCCTCCAGCGCCGGGATCGGCGGCTTCGCGCGGACCGTGCCGCGCTTGCCCTCCAGGCTCTCCAGCATGGAGGTCTCCTCGCCGCAGATGTAGGCGCCCGCGCCCACCCGCACGAAGAGGTCGAAGGCCAGTCCGGAGCCGAGGATGTCGGTGCCGAGCAGGCCGCGCTCGCGGGCCGCGTCGATGGCCGCGTTCAGCGCCTCGACGGCCTCCGGGTACTCCGAGCGCACGTACACGTAGCCCTCGGTGGCACCGACCGCGTACGCCGCGATCGTCATGCCCTCGACCAGCGTGAACGGGTCACCCTCCATGAGCATCCGGTCGGCGAACGTGCCGGAGTCGCCTCGTCGGCGTTGCAGCAGACGAACTTGAGGTCGGACTGCGCGCCGAGCACCGTGCGCCACTTGATGCCGGTGGGGAAGCCGGCGCCGCCGCGGCCGCGCAGGCCGGAGTCGACGACCTCCTCGACCACCTCGGCCGGCGTCCTCGCCAGCGCCGCGCGCAGCCCGGCGTAGCCGCCGTGGGCCTCGTAGTCGTCGACCGACCGCGGGTCGACCACGCCGACCCGGGCGAACGTCACGCGCTGCTGGGCGCGCATCCACGGCAGGTCCTCGACAACCCCCAGGCTCTCGCCGCCGCCGTCGAGCATGCCGGCGGCCACCAGGCCGTCGACGTCCTCGGGGTTGACCGGGCCGTACCCGACGCGCCCGGCCGGCGTCTCGACCTCGACCAGCGGCTCCAGCCACAGCATGCCGCGCGAGCCGTTGCGGACGATCTCCACCTCGCGTCCGGCGGCGGCCGCCGCGGCGGCGACGCGCTCGGCGACGGCGTCCGCGCCGACGGAGAGGGCGGCGGCGTCGCGGGGGACGAAGACCCGCGTCATGCGGTCACCTCGCCGAGGAGCGCGTCGAGGCGGGCGGGGCTCACGCGGCCGTGCAGCCGGCCGCCGACCTGGGCGGCCGGGCCGAGCGCGCAGTTGCCGAGGCAGAAGACCTCGTCGAGCGTGACGGCGCCGTCGGGCGTGGTCTCGCCGAACCCGACGCGAGGCGGTGCCTCGCGTGCTCGCCCAGCTCCTCGCGCCGACGGCCTGGCAGGCCTCCGCCTGGCACAGCCGCACCGTGACGCGGCCGGCGGGCGCGCGCCGGAAGTCGCGGTAGAACGTGACGACGCCGTGCACCTCGGCGACCGACAGGTTCAGCACGTCCGCGAGGACCGGAACGTCGGCCTGGTCGACGTGGCCGAGCTCCTCCTGCAGCGCGTGGAGGATCACGATGAGTGGGCCGCGCAGGTGGGCGCGGGCGGACGCGATCTCCCGAACGCGCTCCACCCGGACCGCCGCGAGGTCGGTGACGTCCGTCGTCATGGAAGAACTGTCGCGATCGGACGGGCCGATGGTCAAAACAATGTTGACTATGCCGTGATAAGCAACCTGGATCAGTCCGGGTCGGCGCGGCCCACCAGCCACGAATACGCGGTTTGTCGCGAGATGTCCAGGGCCTTCGCCATGGCGCGCAGCTCCAGGCCCCGTTCCTTGCCGGCGGCCAGCAGCTCCCGCTGCCGGCCGCGCAGCTCCTCGATCCGGGCCGCCGTCGCGCGCATCTCCGCGAGCAGCGCCTCGGCCGCGGGCCCCGCCGCGGACCGGGCGTGCCCGGCGCCGGGCCGCGGGAACGCGCGCACCTCGTCGGCGGCCCAGCGCCGGCGGCCGTGCTCGTCGGCGTCCGGCAGCGGTTTCGGGGCCTGCCCGCGGGAGACGTAGCCGAGCCAGGTCTGCGGCTTCACGCCCCAGGCGTCGGCGCACTGCGCGCTGGTCCAGGTCTCGCCGATCGTGCTTCTCCTAACCCAGTGGCCGGAGCCGGTTGACCAGCAGCGCGACCGCCTCCCCGGCGGCGCCGGTCACCGTCACCTCGGCCCGGAACATGTCGCCCGCGACCAGCGCCGGGTCGGCGCCGGTCAGCTCGGCCGCGGTCGGGTAGTCGGCCGGGTCGGCCCGGTCGAGCCCGTCCACGGCCGCCCCGACGACGTCGCGGCGCGTCCCCTCCCCGGGACGCGTCACCACGCCGTACACGATCACCTGCTCCCCGGCGTGTCCTTCCGGGTCGGCCGCGAGCCGCTGCCACTCCCGTCCGGACAGCTCCCGGTGGCCCCCGAGCGGCGGCGCGACCACCATGGTCGCCAGCCCGCCCCAGACGACGAGTGCGGCCAGGGCGAACGCCGCGGGCCACCACCGTCGCCGGAGGAGAGCCGCGGCGCGCCGCTCTCTCACCGGCTCCCGCATCACCAGATCCGCACGCGCTCGTCAGGTGGTGTGTACAACGCGTCCCCCTCCGCGACACCGAATGCGTCGTGGAAGGAGTCGAGGTTGGTGACGACGGCGTTGCACCGCAGGTCCGGCGGCGAGTGCACGTCGACGGCGAGCCGCCGCACCGCCTCCGCCTCCCGGGTGACCGCCCGCCACACCTGCGCCCAGCCGATCAGCACACGCTGCAGCCCGGTGAACCCGTCGACGACCGGCGCCTCCGCCCCGGCCAGCGCGATCCCGTACGCCTTGATCGCGATCGTCAGGCCGCCGAGGTCGCCGATGTTCTCCCCGACCGTCAGCGCGCCGTTGACCTTGTGGTCGCCGTCCAGCCCGGCCGGCGACAGCGCGCCGTACTGCGCGACCAGCATCTGCGCGCGCCGCTCGAACTCGGTGCGGTCGGCCGGCTCCCACCAGTCGGTCATGTTGCCGTCGCCGTCGTACTTCGAGCCCTGGTCGTCGAAGCCGTGCCCGATCTCGTGCCCGATGACGGCGCCGATCCCGCCGTAGTTCGCCGCGTCGTCGGCCTCCGGGTCGAAGAACGGCGGCTGCAGGATCGCGGCCGGGAAGACGATCTCGTTCATCCGCGGGTGGTAGTAGGCGTTGACGGTCTGCGGCGTCATCAGCCACTCGTCCCGGTCGACCGGCTTGCCGATCTTCGCGAGCTGGTAGTCGGTGCCCCACGCGCGGGCCCGCCGGACGCTCCCGAGCAGGTCGCCGGGCACGACCTCCAGCGCGGAGTAGTCCTTCCAGACGTCCGGGTAGCCGATCTTCGGCGTGAACCGCTCCAGCTTCACCAGCGCCCGCTCCCGCGTGGCCGGGCTCATCCAGTCGAGCGTCGAGATGCTCCGCCGGTACGCCTCGACCAGGTTCGCGACGAGCGTGACCATGCGCTCCTTGGCCGCGGCCGGGAAGTGCCGCTCGACGTAGAGTCGCCCCACTGCCTCGCCGAGCGCGCCCTCGACCGCCCCGACCCCGCGCTTCCACCGTTCCCGCAGCTCGGGCGTGCCGGTGAGGGTGCGGCCGTAGAACGCGAAGTCCTCCTGCACGACCGCGTCGTTCAGGTACTCGGCGCACGCCGACGCCGTCCGGATCGCCAGCCACGCCTGCCACTGTTCCAGCGGGCGCTGCGCCCACAGCCGCGCCGCCTCGATCACGAAGGTCGGCTGGCGCACCACGACCTCGTCGAACGCCCCGTCCGGGCCCTCGACGGCCGCGAGCCATTGCGCCCACCCGAACTCCGGCGCGTTGGCCTCCAGCGCGGCCAGCGTCATCAGCGTGTAGGTCTTGCCGGCGTCCCGGTTGGTCACGCGGTCCCACGAGACGGCCGCGAGCGCCGTCTCCAGGTCCATCACCGTCTCCGCGACCGCCGCCGGGCCGTCGAGCCCGGCCAGCTCCGCCAGCCGCGTCAGGTGGGCGACGTAGGCCGTGCGGATCTCGGCGTAGGCGTCCTCGCGGTAGTACGACTCGTCCGGCAGCCCGAGCCCGGACTGCGACAGGTGCACGAGGTAGCGCGACGAGTCCTTCGAGTCGGTGCTGACGGACGCGCCGAAGAGCGACGCCAGCCGCTCCCGCTGCCGCGCGCCCAGCACCCGCGCCAGCTCCGCCTTGTCGGCCGCGGCGTACACCTCGTCCAGCAGCGGCTTGAGCGGCGTGACGCCCGCCGCCTCGATCGCCTCGACGTCCATGAACGACGCGTAGAGGTCGGCGATCTTCCGCTCGTCCGTGCCCGGCTCGCCGGCCGCGCCCTCGACGATCGCCCGCACGTCCTCCTCGGCCCGGTCGCGCAGCGCGCGGAACGCGCCGTCCTGCGCACGGTCGTCGGGGATGACGTGGGAACGCAGCCACAGCCCGTTCACGTGCCCGAAGAGGTCGTCCTGGGGTCGGACGGCGGCGTCGACCCAGCGCAGGTCGAGCCCGGAGCGGGTAGCGGATGTCGTCACGCCGTCCATCATGCCCGGCGTGCCCGCGCCGCCGCGCCACGCGCGCGCACCCAGGCCCCGACTCGCGCGCCGCCAGGCCCCGACTCGCGCAAACGACCCGCGAGTCGCTGGAAAAGTGCGCGCGAGTCGCGCTCTGAGGGCACGCGAGTCGCGCCGCGCGCGCGAACAGGCTTCGCTGCACGGATGTGGTGTCGCGACCACCTGCCCGTGGGCGAGGATCACCGCATGCCGCGTCCGTACGCCAGTGGTGTCGTGCCCGCCTCCGCCGACGAGGTGTGGTCGGTCGTCCGCGACTTCGCCGACTTCCCCGGCTGGCACCCCGGTGCCACCGCCAGCACCCTCCTCTCCGGCGCGTCGGGCGCGAGGTCGGCGCCGTCCGCAGCCTCACCGACGGCGGCGGCGGGACCGTCGTCGAGCGGCTGGTCAGCCTCGACGACGCCGCCCGCACCTACTCGTACGAGATCGTCGAGAGCCCGTTCGGGATGCGGCGCTACGTCTCGACCATGCGGGTCGCGCCGGTGACCGACACCGGCCACGCGTTCGTCGAGTGGTGGGCGGAGCTCGACGCCGACGCCGAGGCGGAGGAGTCGCTGCTCAAGACGTTCTCCGGCGGGGTCTACGCGGGCGGGATCGCGGCGCTGCAGAAGCGCTTCGCCGGGTAGCGACCCGCTACGATCCCGCGGTGCCGCCCGCCCGGTCGCCCAGGACGAGGGCGCGTGACCTCGACCGGAGCGAGCTGTGCGCGGCCCTCGACGCCGCCTACGCCGACGGCCAGCTCGACGGCGAGGAGCACCGGGTCCGCACCGCGGCCGCCATGGCCGCGAAGACCCTCGGCGAGCTGCACGCCCTCGCATCCGACCTCCAGCTCCAGCAGCCCATGCCGGAGCTGCGCGAACGCCCGCCGGTCCGTCCCCGCAGCACGGTGGGCGTGGTGGTCGTCGTCGCGTTGGTGCTGGTCGGCGCCGCGTTCGGGATCGGCCGGCTGACCGCGCCGGCGCCGGAGCCGGCTGTGGCCGGCACCGCGCCGGCCGGCGGCGGCGACGTCGCGCCGGTAGTCGTGGGCCCGGTCGCGCTCCACACCCCGGAGGGGTTGCGGACGTTCCTCGACGCCGTGCGCACCCAGCTCGGGACGACCCGCGTCGGCGACGCGACGATCTACCCGGACTACGCGGTGGTCGAGATGCCCGCCCCCGGCGCCCCCGCCCGCGCGCAGAGCTACTACTACAAGGGCGGCTTCGACGACCCGACGAGCGCGGGCGGCCGCGACCCCGACGAGCCGCTCGTCGACCTCGCGCTGATCGACGTGACCGCGATCCTGGGGCTCTTCGCGGGCGCGCCGGAGACGCTGCACGTCGAGGACCCGACGAGCCGCTACATCCTCGTCCGCGACACCGGCGGCGGGCCGCAGGTGTCGATCTACATGACCAACTCGGACTACGGCGAGAGCGGGTACCTGTCGGCCCGCCCGGACGGGACGGTCATCAGCGTGCACCCGTACGAGGCGGGCTGACGGCTACCGCGGCAGCGCCGTCCACTGGCCGACGAGCGCGTCCAGCACGGAGTCGTAGCCCTGGAAGCCGTACGAGCCCACCGACTCCTGCGAGTTGATCCGCAGCACCCGGCCCGCGCGCACCGCGGGCAGCGTCGGCCAGAGCGGCGAGCTCTCCAGCTCGGCGACCGCGGCCTCCCCGGCGGGGCCGGTGTTCTCCATGACGATCAGCGTCGCCCCGGTGACCTGCCCGAGGTTCTCCGGGCTGACCGTCACCAGCTCGTCCTCGTAAGCCTCGCCGTCCGTGCCCTCGATGCCCGGCACGATCCGGCCGCCGGCCTCGGCGAGCCAGCGCGCGACGGCCGACCCGGCCGGCTGGTAGAGCCGGAACTGGCCGCTGCCGATGCTCAGCACGACCGACACGTCCCCGATGGCGCCGATCTCGGCGAGCCGCGCCTTCCGCCGCTCCTCGAAGGCGGTGATCACGCGATCGGCCTCCGCGTCCCGGCCCACCGCGGCCGCGATCGCGCGGAGGCTGACCGCCGCGTCGGTGAAGTCGACGTCGACGGCCACGGTCGGCGCGATCCCGGACAGCGCCGTGTACTGCTCCTCGATGCCGTCGGTCCAGCCGATGATCAGGTCGGGCCGCAGCGCCGCCACGGCCTCCAGGTTCGGGTCGTCCGCCCCGCCGCCGGTCGGGAGCACGGTCACGTCCCGCGCCCGGTCGGCCACGACCGGCGGGAACGGCGTGCCGATGATGCTCTCGTACGTGAGCGCGCCGACCGGCGTGACACCCAGGGCGAGCAGGTGGGGGAGCGCGGCGCGCCGGTCGAGCGCGACCACCCGCGCGCGTCACCGGCACCTCGGCCGTGCCGAGCGGGTGCTGCACGGTGCGGGTGGTGGGCCCGGCCGGGGCCGCGGGTTCCGCGGCACAGGCGGTGAGCAGGCCGGCGGCGCCGAGGAGCGCGAGGAACTCGCGGCGGGTGGTGTCGGCGTCGATCACGGTCGAGAGCATGGAGGGAACTTAAGTAAGCCTTCCCTCGCTGTCGAGGAAGGGTGGTCCTGTTCACGTGCGTGAACCCGTCGGCTGCTACCCGGCGCCGACGGGTTCGAGGATCCGGACGTCACCGCTCGGGGTCAGCTCCGCGTCGAACCCTGCCGACGCCCACGCGGGTTCGCTCACGCCGTCCGACGCCGTGGCCAGGCCTCCGAACAGCGCCTGCGTGCGCGCGTTCTCGGTGGCCTTGTCGGTGATCAGGTGCGGGAGCACACCCGAGTCCCACGCCGACAGTGTGAGCGGAGTGCCGGCCAGCCGCCCGAGCACCGTGCGCAGCCGCCGCAGGTCCTGCGCCCGTTCCGCCATGTCGGCCTCGACTGCCTGACGCAGGTGCTCCAGCGGCGCGCCGGGGTTGCGGAACTGCGCCTCGGCCGCCACGAGCACGAGCCGTCGGCTGTCGAGGTGCGTCGCGAGGTGGGCGGTGCGGACGGCATCGGCGAACCCGTCCCAGCCGATCCGGCCGACGTCCCCGAGGTCCTTGCGCAGCGAGCTGCCGGGCACGCCGGGGTCGCCGTGCTTGGCCGCGACCCGCTCCCAGCCGTCGATGAGGGCGGCGGACATGTTGCGGATGTCCTGCACGTGGCTCATGGCCGCGCCGAGCCCGATGCTCTCGGGGATCGCCGCGCGGTCGAGCAGCGCCGAGTGCGCTGCCGGATCGCCTGCTCCGCGGTGCGCAGCCGGGCGTCGGTCTCCAGGCGCAGCCGCGCGTCGATCCGCTCGACGGTGCCGAGGATCGCCTTCAGCTTCCGCTCCTGCTCGGCCGCGGCCGCCATCTCGGTGATGACCGTGATCGCCATCAGCCCGAGCGCGGGCCCGAGCATCGCCGACGCCGCACCGGCCGGCAGGAGCCGCACGTGACCACCGATGCGGCTCGCGCCCTTTCCCGCGGCGACGAGCCCGCGGAAGCCGCCGCCGGCGGCCGGCACCAGGTTCCCGACGTCGAAGCCGGGCGGGAACTCGACGCGGAACCCACTCGCTCCCCGCCCGCCGAGCAGCGGCGCGACCTGCTGGAGGTGCCGGCTCAGCGTGCTCGTCGGGCCGAAGGGCAGGCGCCACGTCGACCGTCCGGACGTCGGGGCGTCCAGGGCGTGGACGGTGACCGCGTCGCCGCGGGCGACCATCTCCCAGGGGTTGTCGTGCGGGTGTGGCTCGCGGCGGCGTCGAGGGGGAGGACCACGCGGAGGGGTTCCGTCACGCGGCGGTTATACCGGTGCGCCCCCGGCGGCTCAGGCGGGATCTGGGTCGGCTCGGCCTCGACGGGCTTCCAAAGCGGCTCGGTCATGTCTGCGGCAGCAGTTCTCTCAGGTCGTTGATGATGGCGAGCACCGGTTGCCAGCAGAGCAGGACGGTGTCGTTGTCCGGGAAGAGACCGCTCTCAAGCTGCTGGCGAGGATGGACGAAGTTGCGGTATTCACGCACGTAGCCGTTGAACTTCAGGGCGTCGTGCTGAATCCAACCGAGCGCGTGCGCCCGGGCGAGCAGGTCGGCGAGTGGCGCTCGTTCTTCCTTCCTCGTGGTCTGTGTTCGCGAGACCAAGATGTCGTGGAGCAGTCCTTCGACGAAGGATCCCGTGCCGATCACCGCGAGCAGGTATGCCCCTGCTCTCCGGCTCGCCTCCACCTCGTCGAGTCGTGCGATGAGAATCTGTGCCATCGCCGGGTTGCGTACCAGGTTCCGGACCTGGTCGCGCAGCGCAGGATCGGCCAGTCGTCCAGCGACGTCCTCGAGCGGCACGTCGTTGTTGTCGTCCAGTCTTCGTACGAACGGCCGGGCTCCTCGATGGCCGACTTCGAGGCCGTCGGTCGTGAGGACCGGGTTGAGTCGGTCGACGAACTCCTGTGCATCACTCAGGCCGCCGTCATACTCGCGCGGGTCGATCATACGCCGGAGCAGAGCCTCGATCGCCTCGCGATCATGGTTGTGCGCTCGGATGGTCTCGACCAGCCACGGGATGCGGGCACCGCCCGGATAGTCGACCGTCCATCCGGCGCCTTCGAGAAAACGCCGAAGTTCACGGACACTCCGTTCGAACCGCTCGCCATGGCTGCAGATGAGGGTCGCCAGCCGGTCGATAGTCCGTAGGTCGAGCTCGCCCATCGTCACGTGCTCCGCGGAGCAACTCGCGCTACACGGTGAGGTACCGCGAAGCCGGACAGGTCTCGTCGGAAGGCGGCTTCCGCGCACATCGAACGGCTCCTCCGTCAGCTCGGTGGCGGTCTCGCGGCCGTGACGTTCAGCAGATTCGCTGCACCCGGCTGAGTCTCATCGCGGACATCGTTGCGGTCCACCGCCGTGTTTCATGCTGACGTGTCGAGACGGAGCGACATGTTGCTGTCGAGCCGTGTATCGGCATCCGCAATGCTCTGAATGGTTGATCTCCTGCACTCCGAGTGCAGGAGAAGCGGATCGCGGTCGTAACGTATGAGTGGCCCACAGCGGTGTGGATGGCGAGCAGGTTCAGGAGAGGCGCCGCGGGGGAGCCGGCCTCGAACACCCGAACCAGCGGACGATCGTGCTGATGCGTGTCCAGGGGGCAACTCGATGCAGGCGGATCGTGACCCGCTCATCCGCGACCGGGTCAGGCGGCTGATGGGCGTCCTCCGACGGTTGGCGGTCACGAAGAACAGTCCGATCCGGCACACGTCGCGCTATGACAGCGTGCTGTGGCTCGACGATGTACAGGATCACTGCGCTGTCCAGGTCCCCGACGGGCCCGGCGACGAACTCCTGCGGGCGACCCGGGTTCCTCGTGAGGCCGAGCCGGAGGCGCCGCGTCTCCTCCGTGAATGGCTGGCCCCCGCCCTCGCTTCCGACGATGTGCGTGAGCCGACGCTGCGACCGCGCGGCCCGCTCCACGGCCGAGACGTGGCACTCCACGAAGCTCCGGAGGTCCGGTCGGCGTTCGACTCGTGGATGCACGAGGTGTGGCGGCCGTGGGCGGTGCGGGAGCAAGCGCGGCGGCCACGGCAACGGGTCTTCGAGACGCTGTTCGACCTCAGCCGGCTCGCCGCGGATCGGCCCGAGTCGATCGAGCTCGTGCTCTCGTCCGGGCTGCTTCACATCCCTGGCCCGGCCGAGTCCGGGGACCTCCGTGTCCACCTGGTCACCCAGCCGGTCCGGGTCGAGCAGAACGCCGAGACCGGCGAGATGGTCTGCGTGCTCGCCGAGGACGAGGGCATTCGGCTTGAGGACGACGAGATCCTCTCCGGACTCGACATGTTCGACTCCTCCGGATCGGTCGTCCTGCGGGAGCGGTTGCTCGAACTGACCGAGAGCCCGCTGTCGGCGGGCATCGTCACGTTCCTGAAGGAGTGGGCGCCTCGGGCGCTGCGGATCGAGTGCGACGTCGAGGACACGTGGACGCGACCGGCCGGGCAGCGGGCCCAGCTCGTCGTCGCGCCGGCGATCGTGGCTCGCCGACGAGGCGCCTACGCGATTCGCAACTACTACGACACGATCATCAAGGACGTGAGCGACGAGGAGCGTCCGCTCCCGCTGGGCTCGCGCAGCTCATCCACACGGTCGACGTCCCCGAGCGTGTCGAGTGGCTGGAGAGCTGCGGTGCCCTCGCTCCCGGCGAGCTCGCCGACGACCCGCTCTTCCCGCTGCCGGCCAACGAGGAGCAGGCGCGCATCATTGCGCGGCTCGGTTCCGACACGGGCGTGTCGTCGAAGGCCCGCCGGGCACCGGCAAGACGCATACGATTGCCAACCTCGTCAGCGCACTGCTCGCCCGCGGCCAGCGGGTGCTGGTCACTGCGGAGAAAGCCCAGGCGCTGCGGGTGTTGCGCGACAAGCTGCCGCCCGGAATGCAGGAACTGTGCGTCTCGATCACCGATGCCTCACCCAAGGGGAAGTCCGACCTGGCGAAGAGCGTCGCGACGATGGCTGCGCGCTGGACCGAGTTCGACCCCGACCGCAGCGATCGCATGATCGCCGACCTCACGGCACGTCGGGCCGAGGCGCGGCGTCGCCGAGCGACCCTGCTCGAAGAGATCCGCGCGCTACGCGAGTCCGAGACGTACGAGCACCCGGAGATCGCTGCCGGCTACCGGGGCACGCTCGCCCAGATCGCTCGGAGGATCGCGGAGACCGGAGAGCGCGACGGTTGGGTCTCCGGCTACGCACGCGGCGACCTCCCGCTCTCCGCTCCCGAGTTCAGGGACCTGCTCGTCCTCCTGCAGGAGGACTGTCCAGAACGCCGCGCTCGACGATCCCAGCGCCTGCCCGAGGCCGATCAGCTCATGGCCGCTGACCGGTTCGAGACGCTCGTCGCCACCGTGGCGCACGGCGATGAGGTCCGTGCGGGTGCCGACGGCTCGCTCGTCGCAGTGCTGGAGCAGCTTCCGCCGGAAGCGCTGCGTCGACTCGACCCGGTGTGCGCAGTGGTCGTGGAAGCCACGGAAGAGCTCCGGCGGTTGCCCGCGCTCATGCAGTGGGCACTCGGGACGTCGGACATGTTGCTGTCGGGCAACGGTGCACATCCATGGCGCCTGGCGGTGGGCCAGCTCCCGCTTGTGACGACTGCTCAAGAGCACGACCGGCTAGCGGATCTCGCGCGGGTCCAGGTCGCGTCGTCGGTTGATCCGGCGGATGCGGCGGTCGTGTTCGAAGCGCTCGCCGCTCGTCTCTCCCAGGGCGGGACGCTGCGCAGGGTCCTGAAGAGCACCGAGCAGAAGAACGCGGAACGGCTCGGCGACGCGGTGCTCGTCAACGGGACTGTGCCGGTCACCGCCCGCGCCGCCGACGCAGCGGCCCGGCACCTTCGGGTCCTCGAAATCGCCAACCGCATCAACACGGCATTCCATCCGCTGCGCATGGGCGTCGACGTCACCGTGGACCGGCCCGTGATGATAGAGGCGCTGCTCGGGCTTCAGCGCGCCTGCGCGGCGGTCGATCGGCTGCTCGCGACGGCTGCTGAGCTCCATCAGCTGCTCGCTCCGCTTCCGCCTCAGAGCCGTCCCGCATTGCTTAGCGTGGCTGCGCTGGATCGGGTTGCCGCGGTGGCGTGGAGCGTCACACGGGCGCGTTCGGCCGCGATAGCGCAAGCCGAGATCGACGAGGCCGCCGCGGCTGTGTGGGCCGGTTCGGGGCCGGCCGACCGTGCCCCGGAGACGCTCGCCCTCGTCGACGCCATGCGCAACCACCGGGTCGAAGGCTACGAACACGCGATCGGCGGGCTCGATCGTGCCCGTCGTCAGCAGGCCGATCAGCTCCGCTCGGACGAGCTGCTCGGACGCCTACGAACGCCAGCGGCCGCACTCGCCGACGAGGCCATCGCTACTCCTGGGCGCCGCGAGTGGGTGGTTCGGCTGGAGCACTGGCCCGAGGCGTGGGCGCGGGCGTGCGCGGCGTCGTGGATCGCCGAGCAGACGACCCCGGGCAGAGAACGGCGGCTCGAAGGCGAGCTGAGCGCCACGGTCGCCGACGTCAGCGCGCTCACCGCGCAACTGGCGGCAGAGCGTGCCTGGCGGTCGTCGCTCGCCCGCATGGATGCCGAGCAGGTGCAGGCGCTGCAGATCTATCGCAACGCGATGACGAACGTGGGCCGAGGCACCGGCAAATATGCCGAACGGTTCCGACGGGACGCGCGGGGCGCGATGGCCGTTGCCCAGTCTGCTGTGCCGGCTTGGGTGATGCCGATCCAGCAGGTGCTCGCCTCGGTCCCGCCGCAGCCCGGCACGTTCGACGTGGTGATCGTCGACGAGGCCAGCCAGGCCGATCTGACCAGCTCGTTCCTGCTCTGGCTGGCGCCGCGGGTGATCGTGGTGGGCGACGACAAGCAGTGCACGCCGTCCGAGGTGGCGAGTGGTGCACTCCAACCCGTGTTCGACCGACTGGACGCGGAGCTGCACGACGTCCCGTCGTACCTGCGCAGTGTCTTCACCCCGCGAGACAGCATCTTCTCGATGCTGCGCACGAAGTTCGGGCAGGTCGTGCGGTTGCGGGAGCACTTCCGGTGTATGCCGGAGATCATCACGTGGTCGTCGAACATGTTCTACCGGGACGCGCCGCTCGTGCCGCTACGGCAGTTCGGCGCCGATCGTTTGCCGCCGCTTCGCGCCACCTACGTCCGAGGCGCGGAGACGGAGCCGACCCGGAGCTCCTACGTCAACCGGGTCGAAGCCGAGGCGATCGCCGAGTCCGTCGTGGCGTGCCTGTCGGATCCGGCCTACGACGGCGCCACGTTCGGGGTTGTCGTGCTGCAGGGCCAGCCGCAGGTCGACCTGATCGACCACGAGCTGAAGAAGCGGGTGAGCGACTCGGACTGGCGGGAGCGGCGTCTCCGGGTCGGTACGCCACCCGACTTCCAAGGCGACGAGCGGCACGTCGTCTGGCTGTCGATGGTGGCGGCGCCCAACTCGCCGCTACGAGCCCTGACCGGCCGGAACTTCGAGCAGAGCTACAACGTGGCGGCGTCTCGGGCCCAAGATCAGATGTGGCTGTTCCACTCGGTCAGCCCGGACCAGCTGAGTCAGCGGGACCTGAGGCACTCGCTGCTCACGTATGTGGTGTCGGAGGGCACGTCGGTGCTCGAACAGGTGCTCACGGACGTCGACCCGGACCGGCGGCACCCGCGCTTCGACTCGCTGTTCGAACAGCGGGTCTTCCTGGACCTCGTCGCCCGCGGGTACCACGTGACGCCGCAGGTCGAGAGCAACCGACGGCGTATCGATCTCGTCGTGACCGGGGCCGCTGGCAAGCTTGCCGTGGAATGCGATGGCGACGCGTTCCACGTCACGCCGGAGCAGCGCGCCGCCGATCTCGACCGCGAGCAGGAACTGAAGCGCTGCGGCTGGACCTCGAGCGGATCAGGGAGTCGGTCTACTACCTCGACCGCGAGGCGGCGCTGGCGCCGGTGTGGGCCACCGTCGACCGGCTGGGGATCGGTCCACTTGGTGAGGTCGTCGACGGCGCCTGGGTGCCGCTGTCGCCACCACCCGCAGCCGCAACGCCCGTGGCGGACATGGGCGTGGATGCGCCGTCCGCCGTCAAGGTCCCGGAGGCGGGGAGATCCCGGAAACCGACGAGCACCAGGAGGCAGGCCGTGCGGAGCCTGCGGCCCGACCGGATCCCAGGCCGGATCTCGCGCCGGATCCCGCTCTGCCGCCCGAGCCGGTGCGCCCGCCCCAGCCTGTTGTGGTCATCGACGAACGTCGCAGCGAGGCGCCCCCTGTCGCGCAGGTTCAGCACCCGGTCGCCGAACCCGCGTCGGCCGGCATCGATCCGGAGGACCGAGAGCTGCTGCTCCGCGGGGCTGCGCGACAGCCGCTGACGACCACGTGGGTCGTTGAGACCCTCGTCGTCAGCACTGCGGAGGCCCGAGCGTTCCTGCAGTCGATGGTCGAGGACGGCCTTCTGCGACGGACCGGGATGGGTCGAGGGACGCGCTACGTCCTGCCGGAATGGACCGAGAGCGAGTCGGAGCCGAAGGGGCCGCGCAGGTTCGTGCTCGGGCCGGACCAGCGGATGCAGGTCCTTCGCGCGGCGCGGCACCGGCCGCTCTCCAACGAGGCAGTGCGCAGGTTGTTGAACGTCACCTCAGGCCAGGCCGTCGAAGTCCTGTCAGCACTGGTCCACGAAGGCCTGCTGGAGCGCAACGGCCGTGGCCGTGGCACCTACTACGTCCTGGCGACGGCGGCCGTCCCGGACGATCCGGCATCGGATCGCGAGCCGACGTCGGACCTGGCAGCCGAGTTCGACGTGGAGATGCGACGGCTCTACCAGCGCGCGTTGGACGAAGCCGGGTACAAGGCCACCCGTTTCCTGAGCCTGCTCAGCGAGCACGGAGGCGTCGCCACCGCACGGCAGTTCCTCGCCGCCGGAGCGGTGAGCCACGGCTTCACCGAGCTGTGGGAGCGGCGCCGACTGGATCTGACGGTTGAGGCGCTCGTGCTGCAGAGCCGGTTCGGCCCGTTGTTCCGGGAGTTCGAGCGCGAGACCGCGCGGCGCCGGCTGTCGTCATACGGCTTCGTGCCGCAGGTCGACTGAACCGTGTGAGCT
>MKJX01000165.1 GCA_001942415.1 Pseudonocardia sp. CNS-139 | reverse complement strand
GCCTTGGCCTTGGAATTCCGGTTCCGGGGGGTTTTGGCCCCCGGGGGGTTGGTTTTTTCCCCCCGGGGCCTTGGTTTTCCCCCTTGGGGAAAATTTTGGGGGGCCTTCCGGGGGCCGGGGTTGGTTTTCCTTCCGGGGCCAAAATTCCGGGGCCGGGGCCGGAACCGGTTCCCCTTGGGGCCCCGGCCGGAAGGCCTTAACCGGGGTTTTAACCAAGGCCCCTTTTCCTTCCCCTTCCTTTTCCTTGGGGCCGGGGTTAAGGCCCGGAATTGGAAGGTTTTCCTTGGGGCCGGAAGGCCCCGGGGGGCGGGGTTCCTTCCAATTGGCCAACCCCAATTGGGGGGCCAACCTTCCTTCCAAGGCCTTAACCAACCGGAATTGGAAGGCCAATTCCTTCCCCCCTTCCGGGGCCGGGGGGGCCGGCCTTCCGGCCGGCCCCCGGCCCCAAAGGCCTTGGGGAAGGTTCCCCGGGGCCAACCCTTAACCCCGGGGCCAAGGAATTCCAACCCCGGGGCCAAAACCAACCCCGGCCGGCCTTCCGGCCGGTTAACCGGGGGGAATTCCGGTTGGGGCCGGGGCCCCGGGGGGCCAAGGGGTTCCAAGGGCCGGGGGGCCTTGGCCCCGGGGTTGGTTTTCCCCTTCCGGGGGGTTCCGGTTAACCCCCGGAATTCCAACCGGCCCCGGGGCCCCTTCCGGGGAACCAATTCCCCTTCCCCAACCGGAAGGCCTTGGTTCCCCAAGGGGCCAACCAAAAGGAAACCTTTTCCGGGGCCGGTTCCAACCCCAACCGGTTTTCCCCAAGGGGCCCCGGAAGGGGAACCGGAAGGAATTCCTTCCCCGGGGCCGGTTCCGGGGCCGGCCGGGGCCAACCTTGGGGGGCCGGCCGGGGCCGGTTTTCCGGGGCCGGGGGGGCCGGCCTTCCGGGGCCGGTTCCAACCCCAACCGGACCGGTTCCCCGGGGGGCCCCGGGGGGCCAATTCCGGCCGGCCTTGGAAAAGGTTCCCC
>MKJX01000164.1 GCA_001942415.1 Pseudonocardia sp. CNS-139 | reverse complement strand
TTGCAGCAAAGCCACCCTCACGCAGCCACGCGGCATGAGGGTGGCTTTGCTGCAATCCGGGCCTACGCCCCCACCAACTCCTCGAACGCCTTCACGCCGCGGCTCCCACCGCCTTGTCCTGCTCCCCGTTCCCCCCGCTGACGCCCACGGCCCCGACCACCTGCCCGTCGTGGACCAGCGGAAACCCGCCCACGAACACGGCGAACCGGCCCGGGTGCATCTGCTGGATGCCGAACGCCTCGTTGCCGGGCAGGGCGGGGCCGGCGGGGGGTTCGTTGAACAGGTGCGTCGCGCGCTGGTGCCCGGCCGCGGTGAACGCCTTGGCGATCGCGATCTCCACGCCGGTGAGCCGGGCGCCGGTCATCCGGTGCAGCGCGATGGGGTGGGCGCCGTCGTCGGCGACGCAGATCGTCTCCTTCACACCGATCCGGGTGGCCTCCTCCTCGGCGGCGCGCAGGAGCACGAGGGCGTCCTCGAGGGTCAGGCGGTGGATCGTCTGCATCAGGCCTCTCCGTAGCTCAGGTAGACGGTCTTGGTGTCGGTGACGAAGTCGAGCGCCTGCCGCCCGCCCTCGGGGAACGCGCCGCCACTGCTCGCCTTCCAGCCGCCGAACGGCGGGGCGACGCCGTTGCCGGTGGTCCGGTCGTTGATCTTGACGATCCCGCAGGTCGCGGCCCGGGCGAAGCGGTGCGCGACGCCCAGGTCCCGGGTGTGGACGGCCGTGACGAGCCCGTGCGCCGACGCGTTGACGGCCGCCAGTGCCTCGTCGACCGACCCGACCGGCACGACCGACAGGTACGGCCCGAAGACCTCGCCGTCGACCAGCGCGTGCCCGGCCGGCACGTCCGCGAACAGGGTGGGGGTGACCCACCAGCCGTCCGGGTCGCGGCCGTCGAGGTGCCCGGCCTCGGCGACCACGCGCGCACCGGCCGCCGCCGCCGACTCCTTCAGGCGCGTGAGCCGGGCGTGCTGGGCCACGGTCGCGACCGGGCCCGTCGTGACGCCCGGACGGTCGCCCGGCCCGACGCG
>MKJX01000163.1 GCA_001942415.1 Pseudonocardia sp. CNS-139 | reverse complement strand
GCAACATCGCGCGAGCCGTGCGGGGTGAGAGGATCGGCACTCTCGTCAGCACCCCGGACTGGACTGACGGGGCCGGCACGTACGAAGGGACAACGCGTGATCGACGAGACGCTCTTCGACGCCGAGGAGAAGATGGAGAAGGCCGTCGCCGTCGCGAAGGACGATCTCGCCACCGTCCGCACCGGCCGCGCCACGCCCAACATGTTCTCGCGGGTCGTCGTCGACTACTACGGCGCGATGACGCCCCTCAACCAGCTCGCCTCGGTCAACGTCCCCGAGGCGCGGATGGCCGTCATCAAGCCCTACGACGCCAGCCAGCTGAGGGCTCTGGAGAAGGCCATCCGGGACTCCGACCTGGGCCTCAACCCGAGCAACGACGGCCAGATCATCCGGGTGCTGATCCCGCAGCTGTCGGAGGAGCGTCGCCGCGAGATGGTCAAGGTCGCGCGGGGCAAGGGCGAGGACGCCCGCGTCACCATCCGCAGCATCCGCCGCAAGGCCATGGACGAGCTGCACCGCATCGTCCGCGACGGCGAGGCGGGCGAGGACGAGGTCGGGCGCGCCGAGAAGGAGCTCCAGGGCGCCACCGACCGCTACGTTCACCAGATCGACGACCTGGTGAAACACAAGGAAGCCGAACTCCTCGAAGTCTGAACCCGGTGGCCACCTCCTCCTCTCCGCACGTCACGGCGATGGTGCAACCGGCACCTCGGCAGTCGCGGGCCGGGCGCGACCTGGTCGCCGCGATCTCGGTCGGCGCCGTCATGGGCGCCGTGATCCTGTCGTCGCTGCTGGTGGAGCGGTTCTTCTTCATCGGCGTGCTCGCGTGTCCACGTTCGTGGCCACGTGGGAGCTGGCGGGGGCCCTCCGGCGCGGGGCGGGGATCCGGGTCCCGCTGGTGGTGCTGCTGGTCGGCGGCCAGGCGATGGTCTGGCTGGCCTGGCCTTTCGGCGCGGGCGGGCTGGCGGTGGCGTTCGCCGGCACGGCCCTCGCGATCCTGCTCTGGCGGATGTGGACGGGCGCCGAACACTACG
>MKJX01000162.1 GCA_001942415.1 Pseudonocardia sp. CNS-139 | reverse complement strand
GGTTCCCCGGGGCCTTCCGGGCCTTCCGGGGCCCCTTCCGGCCGGTTTTCCCGGGCCCAACCCCGGGGCCCCGGCCCCGGCCCTTCCGGTTCCGGCCCCGGCCGGGCCTTCCGGAACCCCAACCGGAACCCCTTCCGGAAAATTCCCCGGGGCCCCGGCCGGCCGGCCAGGCCGGCCCCTTTTGGAACCCCGGTTCCTTCCGGTTCCGGAAGGCCTTGGGGTTAAGGCCTTGGTTAAGGGGCCCTTGGCCCCGGGGTTCCCCCCGGGGGGAAAACCGGCCGGGGGGAATTGGAAAACCCCCAAGGCCAACCTTCCCCAAGGTTGGCCCCCCGGGGGGAAAAAAAACCCCTTCCCCAACCAACCCCGGCCCCAACCGGTTGGCCCCGGGGAACCGGCCTTGGCCGGCCAAGGCCGGCCCCTTGGCCCCCCGGGGTTGGCCCCGGTTCCGGTTTTCCTTTTGGCCGGCCGGTTGGCCCGGGGCCCCAAGGGGGGGTTCCGGTTGGCCCCCGGTTGGTTCCGGGGCCCCGGGGGCCCCCGGGCCCGGCCCGGCCCCGGGGGGGGAAGGCCGGGGAACCGGTTCCAAGGAAGGTTCCGGGGGGCCGGAAGGGGAACCCCTTCCGGTTCCGGGGAAGGGGTTGGCCCCGGAAGGCCTTCCGGCCCCGGAAGGGGTTTTGGGGGGGGGAAAATTTCCGGGGGAAAGGAAAGGGAAATTTTCCTTTTTTTTTTTTTTTTTTTGGTTTTTTTTTTTTTTTTTTCCCCAAAATTTTCCTTTTTTTTTTTTTTTTTTAAAACTTTTTTTTTTTTTTTTTTCCCCCAAACCCCCCTTTTTTCCCCCCCTTTTTTTTTTTTTTTTTTTAAAAGGGTTTTTTTTTTTTTTTTTTTTGGGGGTTTTTTTTTTTTTTTTTCCCCCCAAACCCCCGCGGGGGCCCCCGCCAAAAAACGCTTTTTTTTTTTTTTTTTCGGGGGGTTTTTTTTTTTTTTTTTCAAAGGGGCCCCCGGAAAAAAAAAAAAAAAAAGCTTTTTTTTTTTTTTTTTCC
>MKJX01000161.1 GCA_001942415.1 Pseudonocardia sp. CNS-139 | reverse complement strand
GGCAGACCGAGCGCAGCGTCCGGGGTCTGCTCGACAGGCTCGGCCGCGCGTCCGGCGTGGCCTCGGCCGGCACCGCTTCGACCGGCGGGGCCTCGACGAGCACGGTCTCAGCCCGGGCGGCCGCGCTCTTCGCTGCCCGGACGTCGGCGCGCTCCCACGCCATCTGCGGGCGCCCGATCACCGGGGCCATGCCGCGCCGGAACACCACCGCCCGGCCGGGCTGCAGGTTGGACAGCTGCGCCGGGGTCAGCACCCGCGCCGCCCGCACCGAGCGCGACGCCAGCCGGCCGTCGCGGCCGTGGGTGACGATGACCTCGTCCCGGTCCCCGGCCAACTCGGACCACACCTGCAGGTCGCCCGGATCCTTCGTGCCACCGAACAACATCACCGCGCCGGAGTTGTTGAGGATCTTCGCCGCCCCGGTCGGCCCCCACCGTCGACCAGGTCCGCGCGGGACTGGAACGCCGAGACGATGGTGATCCCCGACCCGCCGGCGTCGCCGGTCCAGTCGTCCAGCGGCACCGGCGCCGCCCGGCCCGCCTCATCCAGGTACAGCCCCAGCGCCGGGTCGATCCGCCCACCCGGCTGCGCCGAGGCGATCCGGCGGGCCTCCCGGGCGATGTAGCCGACCAGCGCGGCCATCAACGGCGCGGTGTGCGCCTCGTTCCGGCCGAGCAGGTACACCGTGCCCCGCGACCGCAGCAAGTCGGCCACATCGAACGCCCGGCCCGTGCCCGCACCAGTGTCCGCGGGCTGGGTGGCGGCGACCGCGTCCGGCGAGGACAGCCACCCGAGCGCGGGCATGATCGTCGAGCTGATCGAGGAGCGGGTGCGGTCGTTCATCGTGGAGAAGTGGTGCGCGTCCTTCGCGAACGCCGGCTGCGGGCTGTCGCGCAGCAGCTGCCGCAGCTCCCGCCCCGCACCCTCCGGGTCCGCGATCCAACCCAGGACGTCGTGCATCGTCTTCCCGCCCAGGGCGGCGGCGTGCAGGTGCGCGGCCAGAATGCGGCGGCCCTGCCCGTCCCAGTACGAGCGGTCGCCCC
>MKJX01000160.1 GCA_001942415.1 Pseudonocardia sp. CNS-139 | reverse complement strand
CGGCGCTGGAGCGCTACGACCGGGAGGGCCGCATCGTCGACGCCGGCACCCCCGAACAAGCCGCCGACGCCGCGGCGCGCCGCTGGCTGGCCGACACCGTGCAGGGCAAGGAGTCCCTCCTGGTGGTGGGCACCAACGAGCAGCCGCCCGCGTGTCCGCGCAGCTGCGTACCGAGCTGCTGCGGCTGGGCCGGGTCTCGGACGAGAACGCTGTGCGGCTGGGCCGGGACGGCAACCAGGCCGGCACCGGGGACCTGGTGCAGGCCCGGCACAACGCGTGGGACCTGCGCGGCTGGCAGGGCAACACCGCGCCGCCCATCAACCGTGAGACCTACCGCATCCTCGGTCCCCGCGCGAACGACGACGGGACCGGGGACGGCACCGGCGACGCTGGTGGGCTGGAGGTCGAGCACACCCGCACCGGCACCCGCGTCGTGCTGCCACAGGCGTACGTGCGGGAGCACCTGGTGCTCGCCTACGCCTCGACCGTGCACGCGGCGCAGGGCCGCACCGTGGACACCGCGCACGCCGTCACCGGCCCGGGCGCCGACGCGGCGGGCCTGTACGTGGCGATGACCCGCGGCCGTGAATCGAACACCGCCTACGTGATCACCCAGCCCACCGGGACCGAGGACCCGGACGGGACGGCGCAGGACGTGCCCCGACGCGCCCCGCGCGCCGTGCTCGCCGGGGTGTTGGAACGGGAGCGCGAGGACCAGTCCGCGCTCACGGCGGCCGAGGAGCAGGCCGAGCAGGCCCGCTCCATGGGGACACTGCTGGAGCGACTCGCGTCGGAGGCCGCGCAGGTCACCGCCGGGCGCACCGCCGCGCTACTGGACCGGGCTGCGGCGGCCGGGGTGATCAGCGACGAGCAGCGGGTCGCGATCGCCGCCGACCCGGCCGCCGGGATGCTCGACCGGCTCCTTCGGCAGGCCGAGGTCGCCGGGCACGACCCCGCCACCGTCCTCGACCGGGCCCTGCAGGGCCGCTCCCTGCAGGACGCGTCCGCCCCGGCGGCGGTGCTGCACTACCGCATCCGCCAGACCACCCGCCT
>MKJX01000159.1 GCA_001942415.1 Pseudonocardia sp. CNS-139 | reverse complement strand
ACGGGCAGCGCAGCCCGCAGGTGCCGTCGGGGCCGCCCTCGTTGCGGCCGAAGTAGAGCGACGCGCCGCGGTGCGGGCAGTTCTCCTGGATCAGGCCGACGCGGCCGTTGAGATCGCGGAACGCGACGAGGTCCTCGCTGAGCAGCCGCACGCGGACCGGGTCGCCGCCCGGCGTCGGCAGCTCGCTCGACAGGAGGGCGGGCGTCCAGTACCGGCGCAGCACCTCGCCCATCGGGGTACCCGGGCCGACCCGGGTGAGGATCTCGTTGTCCTGTTGGGACAGCATCGTCCGACCTTCTCCCATTTGAAATGCACACGAGCGGTCGCGAATCACGTTAACCAACCGTTCCGCAGGCCGGAAACTACGATTGTTGCTGCCGCCCTATCACGCTCGCTGATGATCGACTTCCGGGCGTCGCGGCCCGCGACAAACGTCGCGGACGCTGGCGGACGGGCCGCGTCCGGTCTTCGATGGCAGGTGTGAAGACCGCGACGTCGCGTCTGGCCCGTCTCGACCTCAACCTGCTCGTGGTGCTGCGTGAGCTGCTCAGGGAGCGCAACGTGACCCGCGCGGCCGAGCGCGTCGGCGTGTCGCAGCCCGCGGCGAGCGCCGCGCTGTCCCGGCTGCGCCGCTACTTCGACGACGACCTGCTGGTGCGCCGCGGCGGGCGCTACGAGCTGTCGACGCTGGCCGTCCAGCTGGTCGAGCAGGTCGAGACGGTCTGCGAGGGCGTCGAGCGGCTGCTCGCGACGGGCGGCGGGTTCGACCGGAGACGTCGCGCCGGGAGTTCCGGATCATGATGTCGGACTACGCGATCGCGACGATCGGGCAGCAGCTCTCCGGGCTGATGAACGGGGCAGCCGAGCACGCGCGGCTGCACATCGTGCTGGTCCGGGAGGCGCTGGCGGCCAACATCGTGCACACGATCCGGGTGGTCGACTGCGTGGTCTCGCAGCCGACGAGCCGGTTCCGCATCCCCGAGATGCGCTCCACGCCGTTGCTGGGCGACCGCTGGGTGTGCGTGGTCGGCGCGCACAACGACGGTCTCGGCAC
>MKJX01000158.1 GCA_001942415.1 Pseudonocardia sp. CNS-139 | reverse complement strand
TGTTGGCGAGCCAGTACTCCACGACGTCCAGGGCGCGCTGGTCGGCCACCCCCCACGGCCCGCCGACGTTCGACGAGTCCTGCGACCGGGGTCGAGGCTGGTCAGCACGACGTACGGGCCGCCGATCTGGACGTCCGGGCGCACGGCCTTCACCGCCGTGTAGACCTGGTTGTAGAACTCGGTGTAGCCCTCGTGGTCCCACCGGTTCTCGCCGTGGTTGTAGAAGCCCTTCAGCTCGTTCCACACGAGCACCCGCTCGATCTGCGGATAGCGCTGCACGGCGACGGCGGCCAGGCGGGCGAAGTCGTCGAAGTACTCCGGGCGCGGGTCCTCCTCCAGCCGCGTCCAGTCGGTCTCCCCGTGCTCGCCGCCCTTCATCCAGTCCGGTGCGCAGCAGAGCGTCAGCACCGTACGGGCGCCGGTCTCCTCGGTGAGCCGCATCCGCTGGTCGAGGGTGGCCCAGTCGTACCGGCCGGGTGCGGGCTCCGGGTTGAGCGTGCCGAAGCCCATGAGGTGGTGGTTCTGCCAGATCCCGCTGTTGTCGGCGAGCACCTCGGCGCCGCGGTCCCGCGCCTCGTCGGGCTCGTCGGGGTCGAGGCTGCTCTGCGTGTGCGTGACGCCCAGCTCCAGCCGGTCGTCCTGCTGCTGCCAGTCCCACTCACCGGCCAGCTCGATCGGCTCCGGCGGCGCCTCCGGGGCGGGCGGCGCCGGTGGCGGCGCGCTCGGCCCCGGGCCGGAGCAGGCGGCCAGCGCCACGGCGAGCACGACGGCGGCGAGGAGACGGGAAGAACGCACGGGAAACGAACCTCGTCATGTCGGGTCTGGGCGGTTTGGGATCTCCGTCCCTGACCCTTCCAGGCGACGCCTGTGGTCCGGCTGAGAGGACCCGCCAAGATCGACACGATCTTGTCACGGGCCGCGTATCACGGAAGGATCAGCGACACTCATCCACACGTGCAGGCGGGGGCGATGGACGTCCTGATCGAGGTGCGGCCCGGTCCGGACGCCGACGACGAACAGCGTGAACGACTGGTCCGCCGGCTGCGCGCCGAGCTGGCCGC
>MKJX01000157.1 GCA_001942415.1 Pseudonocardia sp. CNS-139 | reverse complement strand
GGTTGGCCAAGGCCGGCCAACCGGGGGGCCTTGGGGTTGGGGAACCGGTTTTCCTTTTCCGGCCGGAAAACCCCCCCCAACCGGCCTTCCAACCCCGGTTGGGGAAGGAAAACCTTAACCGGCCCCGGAACCGGTTGGCCTTGGTTTTCCGGGGCCGGGGCCAAGGCCCCAAGGCCCCGGCCTTCCGGTTCCGGGGGTTAACCTTTTCCCCTTCCAAAACCTTCCGGGGTTGGCCTTGGAATTCCAACCGGGGTTGGCCCCGGGGCCGGGGTTGGCCTTGGAATTCCCCCCGGAATTCCGGTTGGCCTTGGGGCCGGAACCGGCCTTGGGGCCGGGCCGGTTAACCGGGGGGTTTTCCGGCCGGTTGGGAACCCCCCGGGGTTTTCCCCCCGGAATTGGCCGGCCGGAACCAACCGGGTTCCTTTTCCGGTTGGGGCCGGAATTCCTTTCCGGCCGGCCTTGGCCAAGGAACCCCCGGCCCCAACCCCCCAAGGTTTTCCAATTGGCCCCGGGGAAGGAACCGGTTCCAAAAGGGGGGGGCCGGGGCCTTGGCCGGGGGGAACCCCTTGGCCTTCCGGCCCCTTGGCCTTCCGGTTGGGGGGAACCGGAACCCCTTCCGGCCGGCCAAGGAATTCCAAAACCCCTTCCAAGGCCTTCCGGGGGGCCAACCCCAACCCCGGCCGGGGGGCCCCCCCCAACCCCAACCGGTTAACCGGTTCCGGGGCCTTAACCAACGGGGCCCCGGAAGGGGAACCCCGGCCCAACCCCCGGGGCCCCGGGGCCCTTGGCCCCCAAGGCCGGAATTCGGCCTTGGAACCCCCCTTCCCAACCGGTTAACCCCCCAAGGGGAGGAACCTTGGGGCCTTCCAACCCCGGTTTCCGGCCAACCCCCCTTCCCCGGCCTTGGAATTTGGTGGGGCCGGAATTGGGGGGCCCCAACCTTTTTTCCAAGGTTCCAACCTTCCTTGGCCAAAAGGCCGGGGTTAACCGCCGGCCGGGGGGCCCCTTGGGGGGGCCGGAAGGCCCCGGCCTTCCCCGGCCGGGGGCCCCGGTTGGGAAAGC
>MKJX01000156.1 GCA_001942415.1 Pseudonocardia sp. CNS-139 | reverse complement strand
GGGGGCGCCCGGAACCGGTTGGCCCCCCCTTGGCCTTGGAATTCCGGGGCCTTCCGGAAAACCCCAAGGGGAACCGGAAGGGGCCCCCCGGCCTTTTGGTTTTCCCCTTCCAATTCCGGCCCCGGAACCGGGGCCAAGGCCAATTCCGGGGCCTTCCGGAATTCCGGAACCGGAAGGAACCCCGGCCGGCCTTCCGGCCCCGGCCCCGGCCGGGGCCCCGGGGCCGGGTTGGTTAACCGGGGGGCCTTTTCCCCCCGGCCGGGGGGGGGGGGGGGTTGGTTCCGGAAGGGTTGGTTAACCCCGGCCCCGGCCAAAACCCCGGGGCCCCCCGGAACCGGCCCCGGGGTTCCCCCCGGGGCCGGAACCCCTTGGCCTTGGGGCCCCGGCCGGAACTTCCCCTTCCAACCCCGGAACCTTGGGGTTTTCCTTAACCCCGGCCCCTTCCCCCCGGGCCCCGGTTCCCCGCCGGTTGGGGCCCCGGAAAGGCCCCCGGCCAACCCCCGGGCCGGGGCCAACCCCGGCCAACCCCCCAACCCCTTGGGGGGTTCCTTAACCCCGGCCTTTCCGGAACCTTAACCCCGGGGTTCCAACCCCCCGGCCAAAACCCCCCCCGGAACCTTAACCAACCCCTTGGGGGGGGCCCCCCGGGGCCGGGGCCGGCCTTGGGGGGCCAAGGCCGGGGCCCCCCGGGGCCCCAACCGGCCTTGGGGAAGGGGAAGGCCTTCCAACCGGTTTTCCCCGGGGAATTCCGGTTCCGGCCCCGGAACCGGACCAAGCCGGGGCCCCGCCTTAACCAAAACCGGCCGGCCTTGGCCAAGGGGCCCCGGGGCCCCAAGGCCTTGGCCAAGGGGTTCCGCCGGATTGAAAACCCCTTCCCCCCGGGGCCGGAAAACCGGAACCAATTCCTTCCCCGGCCCCGGCCCGGTTCCGGAAAAGGTTCCGGGGGGCCAAGGGGTTAACCAACCGGCCAACCCCTTGGAAGGCCCGGTTCCCCCCGGTTCCCCAATTCCGGGGCCAACCGGCCCCGGAAGGCCGGGGGAATTGGCCCCGGAATTCCCAAAACCGCCCCAACCC
>MKJX01000155.1 GCA_001942415.1 Pseudonocardia sp. CNS-139 | reverse complement strand
CGCCGAGCAGCATCGTGCGGTGCAGCTCGTCGAACCACGCGCGCACCGGCAGCCACTCGCCGAACGTGTCGAGCACCCCGCGGACCTCACCGGTGTACGGGTCCACGAACGCCGTGCGCGCGAAGTCCGCCCGCACGTCCGGGGTGTCGAACGTGACGCGGGTGGTGCCGTCGTCGGTGCGCGGCGGCCGGATCTCCGTGATCGTCCCGCCCGGCACGGCCGCGACCGCGGCCGCCACCTGCGGCTCCAGCGGCAGCCGTTCGGCGCCCACCGGCACCGTCAGCACGTCCCGGTGCACGAGCTGCTCCAGCTGCGGCGTCAGCGTGTACGCGAGCCCGGTCACGGCCGCCACCAGCAGGAACGGACCGACGAACAGCCCCACGTAGAAGTGCAGGCGCAGCACGAGCGGCCGCAGGCCCGACCACCACCACGCGCCGCGCGACCGGGCGGCGGGATCCGCGGTCGGGGGCGGCTGCTGCTCGGAGGCGCGGGACGGTCCCGCGTCCAGGATCTCGGACATGTGGTCCTCCGTCTCCGCCGGGCACGGCGGACTCGTCAGGGGAGCTCAGGGGGAGCAGGTGGGGCGCGGGGAGTCAGAGCATGGCGACGAGCATCCCGGCCATGCCGAGGCTCATCAGCGCGTGACAGCACGCGTCCAGCCGCGGGTCGAACCGCCGGTCGGGCCGCGAGCCCGGGTCGGCCGTCCGCACGGCGGCGGTTGCGGTCGCCGCCTGCGGGGTGGCCGCGGCCCCGGCCGGTTCCCGGACGGGGGCCGTCCGCACGGCGGCGACCACCCACCCGGCGGCCGCGGCGACGAGCAGCACCACGACACCGATGCTGAACGCGAGCGCCCAGGCCGGCGCCGGCGCCGCCGTCGCCTCCGGCGCGCCGGCCATGGCGGGCGCGCCGGCGGCGCCGCCGTGACCGCCGTGCGCCGCCGCGCCGACCCGCCCGCCGCGCCGCCCATCAGCAGCGGCATCGCGGCGACCATCCAGACCATCGCCGCCGGCAGGACGGTGTGGTAGGCGGCGTGCAGCCGGCCGGGCCCCGGTCGCCCGCCGGGTCGGGCGACCCGCGCGGCGAACCCCAGGGTGAGCAGCCCGAACACGGCGATCTGCAGAACACCGCTCGGGGTGGCCGGCCCGCCGGTCCAGCCCAGCGCCATGCCGATCATCGCGATGCTCATCAGGAGGTGCGAGAGCTCGGCGGCCCGGTCGCCCTCGCCGGCCGGGTCCGCGACCAGCACGGACAGCCGGGCCAGCGAGTAGAGCCCGGTGAGCACGAACACCGCGGTGAGGACCGCGACCAGCGTCATGCGGACGCGGTGGCGACCCGGGCGGCCGCGCCGGCCCCGCCGCCGACGACGTCGTCGAGAACGCCGCGGCGCACGTCGGCGACGAGGTCGGCGAGCTGCTCGACGCTCATCTGGATGCGCTGGCCGAAGTCGTCGGTGATCACGATCCGGCGCTCCGGCGCCGCGTCGTCGTCGAGGAACAGCTCGGGGCAAGCCGCAGTTGCACTGGCCGCAGAAGGTGGCGATGTGCCGCATGACGTCCTCTCGGGGGATGACGGAAGGGCGCGCAGCCCGTCGCCCTTCCAGGTCGCCGTGCCACCCGATCCGGTTCCGGAGCCCGTCGCGGATCGCCCGTTCGTCGCAGCGCGCCGCCGGGCGCTCAGCCGCGGACCGGCTCCGCGGTGTACCCGGCCTCCTCGATCGCGCCGAGGACCGCGTCCATGTCGATCCCGGACGGGTGGCGCACCGTCGCCGTCGCCGCGTCCAGGTCGACCTCGGCCGTGACGCCGGGGAGCGCCGTGAGCGCGCCCTCCACGTGCCGGACGCAGTGGCCGCAGGTCATCCCGGTGACCGCGAGCGTGGTCGTGGTCTCGGCGTGCGCGGTGGTCATGGGTTCCTCCGGTCCTCGGGGGCCGGGCGCACCGGCCCGGCGGTGCTTCGATGGTGCGGTGCTTCGATGATGTCGATCGGGGCCGCGCCGCGGGCCCGAACCGCGAAAGTGCCGGCGGCCGGTGTCCGGCCGGTCAGGGTGCCGCCTTCTCGCCGGTCGGGGTCACCGCGAACCAGGTCCCGTCCGCGCCGTTGGCGCCGGTGTCGTCGTGGGCACCCTGGTCCCCGGCGACGGTGTAGAGCGGCCAGCCCGCCAGCGTGAGCTGCAGCGTGCCGTCGTCGCGGCGGACGGTGCCGACGCGCGCGGCGTCGACGCCGAGCAGCTCGGGCTCCTGCCCCTCGGGCACCGCGAGCGGCACCCACCGCTGGGCGCACTCGCCGGTGCAGCGCGACGTCGGCGGGTTGTTGGCGTCGGCGTCGGAGCGGTACAGGATCCGGCCGGCACCGTCGAGGGTGACGATCCCGAGCGAGGCGGTCTGGGTCGCCCACAGCTGCACCTTGTCGCTGCCGTGGTGGTGGCCCTGCGCGTGGGGCTGCTGCCCCTGCTCGGTCTGCGCCTGGTCGTGGCCCTGGTCGTGGCCTGGTGCTCGTGCGCGGCGGCGTCGTGCGCGGCCGGCTCCTCGGCGGGTGCGCCGCAGGCCGGCAGCATGCTCAGCGCGGCCGCGGCGACGGCGGCCAGTAGCAGACGTGCGGGACGAGGGGACATGCTCGATCCTTCCGGTTCGACGCGTCACCGTAGGCGCCGGGCGTGTCGCCCTGCCTAGCCGCGAGCGGCGATCGGTGGGCACCCGGCGGCGACCGGGGCACGGCCCGTGACCGGCGGCAGCACCGGTGCGTCGGCCGGTACCGGCCGTGAGCCGGGCGTCAGCCCTGGGCGGCCTGCACGGCCGCGGTCAGCGCCTCGGGCGTGCGTTCGATCTCCACGCCGTTCACCTTCACCGTCGGCGTTCCGTTGACGCCTGCGCGGGAGGCCGCGTCGGTGACGGCCGCGGTCCAGCCGGCGTACCGGTCGTCCTGCACGCACCGGGCGAACCCGTCGCCGGCGCCGCCTGCCGGCCGATCGCCACGAGCTGGTCGTCGGGCAGGCCGGAGCCGTTCTCGGGCGGCTGGGCGGCGAACAGGGCCGTCGAGTAGGCCGGGAGGACCCCGGCGTCGGCCGCGCAGGCCGCGGCCTGCGAGGAGCGGGTGGAGTACCGCGTGCCGCCGGAGAAGCGGTCCAGGTAGGCGACCGGGTGGTAGACGACCTTGGCCTTGCCCGCGGCCACCAGCCCGTCCAGCACGGGACCGACCTGTTGCTCGTAGGCCTTGCAGACCGGGCACTGGTAGTCGAGGTAGAGGTCGACCGTGGCCCGCGCGGCGGGCTGTCCGACCGTGATCCCGGTGTCGGAGCCGCCTGCGGGGATGTTCACCTGGTCGGCCGAGCGCTGGGCCTGGTACACGGCGAAGCCGATGGCGCCGGCGAAGAGCACGACCACCGCGACCGCGCCGATCAGCCACGGGGAGCCGCCGCGACCGGCCGCCGCGCGGGTCCGCGGGCGCTGTTCCGGCGCTTGGCGCTGGCAGAGGGCATCAGGAGGTCTCCTTCCGGGCCGCGAGCAGCCCGTCGATCGCGAGCCGGCCGGGTGGGCGGGCCGCCAGGAACAGGGCGACGACCAGCAGACCGGCGTCGCGGGCGAGCTCCCAGCCGTAGGCCGGGTCCGCGCCCGCGGCCAGCTCCCCGCCGGAGCCGAAGCAGCCGCAGTCGATGCGCAGCCCGCGGGCCCACGCCGACGCGATGCCGGCCACGAACGCGGCCATCAGCACGGCCGAGAGGACGGCCGAGACCCGAACGCCGAGCCCCACCACGAGCAGCACGCCGAGCACGATCTCCACGAGCGGCAGCCCGGCCCCCACGACCTGCGCGGCGGTCTCCGGCAGGAGGCGGTAGGCCCGCACGGCGCGGACCGACGCGTCGAGGTCGGTGACCTTCGACGCGCCCGCCGCGATCCACACGCCGCCGAGCACGAGCCGCCCGGCCAGCGCGGCCCACGTCGTCAGCGTCGTCGGGGGTCGCTCGCGTGCCAGCTCTCCGGTGTTCGTCATCGCGTCCTGTCTGTCGTCGCCGGACGGCCCCCGGTTCCCGCCGGCCCCGATCGTGTGACCGGCCCGACGCGATGTTCGACCCGGTGTAGAACGTCGGGCGGCGGCGAGGCTACCGTGCCGGGGTGGTCCGGCCCGCCCGAGGTGCGCGGCGGCGACCGGGCGGCTGGGGAGATCCATGACGGCCACGACCTCGGGCGCGACCCGGGACACGGCGGGCGCCGGCCCGGCACCGGTCGCGGGTCCGGCCCGCACCGTCGAGCTGGCGATCGGCGGGATGACGTGCGCGGCGTGCGTGGGCCGGGTGGAGCGCAAGCTCGCCAGGCTCGACGGCGTGCGGGCGGCGGTCAACCTGGCCACCGAACGCGCGCTGGTCAGCGTCCCGGCCGGGGTGGACGACGCCCTCCTGGTGGCGACGGTCGAGAAGGCCGGCTACGCGGCGCGCGTCGCGGATCCCGCCGGGGAGCCCGCGGCGCAGGGCCGCCGCGACCTGCGGGCGCTGCGGACCCGCCTGACGGTCGCGCTGGTGCTGTTCGTGCCGCTGGCGGACCTGTCGCTGGCGATGTCCCTGGTGCCGTCGCTGCGGTTCCCGTACTGGCAGGTGGTGGTGGTTGCGCTGGCGCTGCCCGTCGTCGGGTGGGCGGCGTGGCCGTTCCACCGGGCCGCGGTCCGCAACCTGCGCCACGGCACCACGTCGATGGACACGCTGGTCTCGCTCGGGGTGACCGTGGCGAGCGCCTGGTCGGTGGTGGGCATGGCCGGCTCGGCCGGGCAGCCCGCGGTCGGTACGGGCTGGCAGGCGGTGCTGCACCCGGGCGGGCCGCTGTACCTCGAGGTCGCCGCCGGGGTCACCACCTTCGTGCTCGCCGGGCGCTACTTCGAGGCGCGCGCCCGGCGGCGGGCCGGGGACGTGATGCGGTCGCTCGCGCTGCTGCGCCCGGACGACGTCGGCGTGCTCGACGGCTCCGGTGCGGAGCGCCGGATCCCGGTGCAGCTGCTGCGCGTGGGGGAGCGGTTCGTCGTGCGGCCCGGTGGCCGGATCGCGGTCGACGGCACCGTCGAGTCGGGCACGGCGGCCGTCGACACGGCGGCGATGACGGGCGAGCCGGTCCCGGTCGAGGTCGCGCCGGGCGACGCGGTGCTCGGCGGCACGATCGTGGCGGGCGGGCGGCTGGTGGTGCGCGCGGACCGGGTCGGCGCGCAGACCCGGCTCGGCCGCATGATCGCCGCGGTGGAACGGGCGCAGACGGAGAAGTCCGCGACCCAGCGGCTCGTCGACCGCATCTCGTCGGTGTTCGTGCCGGTCGTGCTCGTGGTGGCGGCCGCGACGCTGGCGGGCTGGCTGCTCGCGGGCGGCGCGGCGCACGACGCGGTGTCCGCCGCGGTGGCGGTGGTGATCATCGCCTGTCCCTGCGCGCTGGGGCTCGCCACGCCGACCGCGCTGATGGTCGCCTCCGGGCGCGGGGCCGAGCTGGGGATCTTCGTCAAGGGCCACCGCGCCCTCGAGTCGGTCCGGGCGGTCGACACCGTCGTGCTGGACAAGACCGGCACCCTCACCGAGGGCCGGATGCGCGTCGCCGGGGTCGCCTGCACGGCCGGGACCGCCGAGGCGGACCTGCTGCGGCTCGCGGGTGCCGTCGAGAAGGCGTCCGAGCACGCGATCGGCCGGGCGGTGGCCGAGCACGCCGAGCGGCTGCTCGGAGCACTGCCGGAGGTCGCCGGCTTCACGGCGCTGCCGGGGCTCGGCGCCCGCGGCCGGGTCGGGGACACCGAGGTGGCGATCGGGCGGCCGGACGAGCTGCCCGCGGACCTCGCCGCGACGGTGGCGGAGTGGGAGTCGGGCGGCCGGACCGTGGTGGCGGTGCGGGTCGGGCAGGCCGTCGCCGGGGTGGTCGCGCTGGCCGACCCGGTCACCGAGGGTGCGCGGGCCGCCGTCGAGGGGCTGCGCGCCCGCGGCCTGCGGCCGGTCCTGCTCACCGGGGACGGCGAGGCCGCCGCCCGGGCCGTGGCCGCCGCCACCGGGATCGACGAGGTCCACGCCCGGGTCCTGCCCGATGACAAGGTCCACGTCGTGACCGGCCTGCAGGCCCGGGGCGCGGTCGTCGCGATGGTGGGCGACGGGGTGAACGACGCGGCCGCGCTGGCCGCCGCCGACCTCGGCATCGCCGTCGGCTCGGGGACCGACGTCGCCCTCGAGGCCGCGGACATGGTGCTGGTGCGCGACGACCTGCGTGCCCTGGTCGTGGCCGTCGACCTGGCCCGGGCGACGCTGGGCACCATCCGCGGGAACCTCTGGTGGGCGTTCGGCTACAACGTCGCCGCGATCCCGCTCGCCGCCGCCGGGCTGCTCAACCCGCTCCTCGCGGGCGCGGCGATGGCCCTGTCCTCGCTGCTGGTGGTGAGCAACAGCCTGCGCCTGCGCACCGTGGGCCGGTGAGCCCGCCGGCCGGTCAGCGGCGGGTCTGCGCCAGCCGGGAGAGCATCTCGTTGTAGGCGCGCAGCTCGGCGTCGTCGTCGCGCTCCTCGCGGCGGCTGTGCCGCTCCGCCTCCCGCTCGTCCTCGCGCGCCCACTGCGCGAGCAGGACGACCACGACCACCAGCACCGGGATCTCGCCGGTGGCCCACGCGATCCCGCCGCCCACCCGCTGGTCGGCGAGCAGGTCGGGCAGCCACGGCAGCGCGAGCGAGCGGTAGAAGTTGCCGCCGATGACCTCGTTCGTGCTCATCAGGGCGATGCCGAAGAAGGCGTGGAACGGCATCGCGGCCAGCAGCACCGCCAGCCTGCCCAGGTGCGGGAGCCGGACGGGCGCCCGGTCGACGCCGATCAGCGGCCAGAAGAAGAGGTAGCCGACCGCCAGGAAGTGGACGTTCATCAGCTGGTGCGCCCAGTGGTAGCGCAGCGCGGCCTCGAAGAGCGGCGTGAAGTAGAGGACGTAGAACGAGCCCACGAACAGCGCGAGCGTGACCACCGGGTGGGTGAGCAGCCGCATCGTCGGCGAGTCCAGCGCCGCCGCGACCCACTCGCGCGGGCCGGGCGGGTTGCCGCGCCCGGCCGGGCGCAGCGCGCGCAGCGCGAGCGTGACCGGCCCGCCGAGCGCCAGCAGCACCGGGCCGAGCATGTTCAGCGACATGTGGCTGATCATGTGGACGCTGAACATCCCGGGCGCGAACCGCCCGATGCCCGAGGACGTGGACAGCACGACGACCAGCCAGCCGAGCACCCAGGCCCACGTGCGCCCCCGGCCCCAGAGGTCGCCCCGCCGGTGGAGGACGTGCACGCCGTACAGGTAGCCGAGGACCGCCACGGCCGCGAGCACGGCGAACAGGACGTTCACCCGCCAGTCCAGCAGGGCCCGCAGCGCGGTGAACGGCTCCGGGAGGTCGTAGCCGATCAGGACCTCGCCCTCGGTGTCGGCGCGCACCAGGAACCGGGGCGCCACCGTGTGCGCCATCGCCCCGGCGGCCACGACCACCAGCCCGGAGACGACGGCCGTCGGCACGAGCCGGTGGCCGCGCCGCCCGCCGGACAGCCAGAGCACCGCGACGAGACCGGCCAGCCCCGCCGCCACCAGCTGCCACCGGCCCCACGGGGAGCCGGTGACCCCGCCGGGGACGGCCAGCAGCAGCGCGAGGACCAGCGTCGAGGCCGCCCAGGTGAGCCCGGCGCACCCGAGCACCAGCCGGCCGCGCCGCCAGACGGTGCCCTCGACGGTGCCGTGGTGGCGGCGGTGCACGGCCAGGGCGACGAGCACCCCGAGCCACACGGCCAGCCCGAGCGCCTGCAGCACGCCGGCGTCGGTCGCCCAGTCGTGCGCGTGGCCCACCGCGGCCTGTCCCACCGTCGCCGGCGGCAGGACCGACACCGCGGCCAGCGCGGCCAGCAGCCCGGCCCCCCGCCGGCTGAGCGTCCACAGGCAGCCCAGCGCGACCAGGCCGGACCCCAGCCCGAGCAGGAACCAGCCCATCGGCTCTTCGAGCAGGGCGAACGTGCCCACCACGTCGGGCCCGCCCACGACGTCGACGACCGAGGCCCCGGAGAGGTCCGCGGCGTTCGCGGCGGCCAGCAGGAGCCCGCCCACCCCGGCCGCGGCCGCCGACCAGCCGGCCCGCCGGATCGCCCGGTAGCCGTCGACGTCGACGGTGCCGGAGGGCTGGGCCGGCGCCAGGAACGCGGCGTACAGCAACGACCCCAGCGCGACGGCGGACGTCGCCGTCACGAGCACCCGCAGGACCGCGACCGCGACCTGTACCCCGATCCCGGCCACGGCACCCCGAGCCGGGCGTACATGCCCGTGTCCTGCAGGTTCGCGACGACCGCCAGTGCCGCCAGCGCCGCGAGCGCACCGACCGCGAGCAGGGCGAGCCGCAACGATCCCCGGCTCCCGCCGCGCCCGGGGGCGGGACCTGCCGCGCGTCCGCCCCGATCGACCTCGTGCACCATGGGCCTCCTCGGCCCGACCGTACGACATCCCGCTCCCGGCTCCGGCGCCGACCGTGGGGGACGAGCGGCGGACGCGGGTCCGTCGTTGCAGAATGACGCGGTGGACTGCCGGCGCTGTCGTGAGATCCTCTCCGCGAGGCTGGACCGCGAGGCCGCGCTGCCGGAGATCGCCGCCGCCGAGCGGCACCTGGCTCGCTGTGCCCGGTGTCGGGTCGTGGCGCAGCGGTTCGCGGAGCTGGCCGATCTGACGTCGGCCGCTCCGCAGTGGGCCGTGCCCGGGGAGGACGACCCGGCACTGCTCGCGCTGGCCGTCGACCTGATCGACCGGAGCGCGGGAACGTGCTCCGGGGCGGTCGGTGGCCTGCGCCGCCCCCGGGTCCACCTCGTCGTACCGGAGGGTGCGCCGGGGGCCGCCGGCCCGGCCGGGTGCGGGTGTGCGGCGAGCTGCGCGTGCGGCTGTCAGGAGGGCCGGCCGTGTCGCTGCGGGTCGGAGGCCGCGTGAACGAGCATGGTCCCGGCGGGCGTCGGCACTCTACTGTCCACCCGTGGTAGAGCGCGCTGACGACGAGCAGCTGACCGCCTGGGCGCTCGCCGCCGGTCGTGGTGACCGGGAGGCGCTCGTCGCCTTCATCCGCGGGACCCAGCGCGACGTCCACCGCCTCGTGGCGCATCTCGGCGACCCGGGCACCGCGGAGGATCTCACCCAGGAGACGTTCCTGCGGGCGTTCCGGGCGCTCGGCGGGTTCTCGGCGCAGGCGCCGGCCCGCACCTGGCTGCTGTCGATCGCCCGGCGCGTCGCGGCCGACGCGGTCCGCCAGGCCCGCCGCCGTCCGCGCACCACACCGGTCGCGACGACGGAGGGCCTGGGCCCGGCGGGCCGCACCCACGGCCCCGCCGACGACCACGTGCTGCTCCGGCAGCTGGTCGAGGGCCTGCCGGCCGACCGGCGGGAGGCGTTCGTGCTCACCCAGGTCCTCGGCCTGAGCTACGCCGAGGCCGCCGAGGTCTGCGACTGCCCCGTCGGGACGATCCGCTCCCGGGTCGCCCGTGCGCGGCAGGACCTCACCGCCGCCCTGGACGCCGGTGCGCGGCGCCGCGAGGCCTGACCGCGACCGGTGGACGCCCACGAGATGGGCTCCGCCCGGGACGTCGCCGACACGGTGACGTGCATGGACGAGGGGACCGTCGTACGGCACGGCACGGCACAGCCCGGATCCGACCCGGCCGGCTCACGGGCTGCGCGGACCGGAGAGGCAGGCCCTGGTGAACCAGGGGACGTGAACAGCTCGATGCCGGTCCCACGGTGCAGCCGGTCGTGGCGGCGAGGGCGGCGAGGAACCCGGGATGGCGGCCGGTCCCGGCGAGACCGTCGCCGAGCGCCCGCAGGAACCGGCGCGGTGCTGCGGTGCCTGCCGGGCCCGCTGCCCCGCGGCCGGCCGGCGCGGCCCGGTCCCGGCCACGAGCACGCTGACCCGCACGGCGACGGTGAGCGCGGCGTCGGCCGGCCGGCGGCGGTCGGCGGCGGCGACCTCGGCGGTGAGCGCCTGGAACGCCGGGCGGCAGGCACCCCGGCCGGCCCCGACGACGGCCGCGGCGACCAGCGGCCGGCCAGCGCGGCGAGGCCGCGCAGGAACGGCGTCGCCCAGGCGGCCGGGCCGCAGAGAACGCCGGGTCGCGCAGGACCGAGCGGGCGGAGGCGCTCAGCGGGGCAGTGGCCGGGTCTCGTCCAGCGGCGGGCGGCCGGCGGGCTGGTAGAGGTAGAGCAGGGCGCGGCGGTCGCGGGCGGAGCGGTTGGCGCCCGAGCGGTGCAGCATCCGCGACGGGAAGCACACCACGGTGCCGGCCGGGGCGGCGAGCAGCACCGGGGCGGCATCGCCGGGGCGGGGCGGCTCGCCGTCGGCGCGCCCGGTGCCGCGGTGGGAACCGGGCACGAGGGTGAGCGCGCCGTTGTCCGCGTCGGCGTCGTCGAGCAGCACCATCGCCGTGACGACCCGGGCGGCCGCGGTGTCGTCGAGGAACCGGGCGAGGAACGTGTGGTCGGTGTGCCAGAGGTAGTCCGACCCGACCCGGGCGCGTTTGAGGCTCGACTTCGACGTCAGCGGCGCGACGGCGCGGACGCCGAGCAGGCCGGCCGCCGGACCGGTCAGCCGTGGGTCGTCCCAGCGGGCGGCCAGCCGCGGGTCGAGATGGGCGACCGGGCGCAGGTTGCGCACGACGGGCGGCTCGACGCCGGGCTCCCAGTGGACGGAGGTGGGCGGGTCGCCGGGCACGGTCTGGATCACGTGGCCGCCGTCGGTGAGGGTGGAGGGCGCCCCGCTCGCCAGGCCGGCCGCGCGGGCCGTCGCCGCCTCGAGCGCGGTGCGCAGCTCGTCGACCTCGGCGGCGGTGAAGGCGCCGCGGGTGACGGTGTAACCGTCGTCGTGGCTGGTGGCGGGCAGGCCCAGGAGAACCTCCGGTGTACGGCAGCGGCCCGCAGTGTTGCACATGCCTGGCAACAGGCGGCGCGCTGCTGCTGCCCGATGTGAGCCGTACGACTGGATTCCGACAATCATTGTCACCTAGTCTGCGTCGGCGACCGCGCCCGAACGGGTGGTGCGGCTATCGGCCGAACGGAGCGTGACTGTGAGCCGCACACTGACGGCGATCGTGGCGGGCCTGTTGCTCCTCACCGCCTGCGGCGGGGCGGGCGGGTCCGGCGCGTCCGGGGGTGCTGCGCCCGGCGGCGAGCTGACGCTCGCGGTCGCGCGGATCAACGCCACGCTGGATCCGGCGGAGTCGCTGACCACGAGCTACCTGCGCTCGTACGGGGTCGGCGAGTCGCTGGCCAAGATCCAGGCCGACGGGACCGTCGCGCCCGAGCTGGCCGCGTCGATCGAGCAGACCGCGCCCGACACCTGGACGGTGCTCCTGCGCGACGGTGTCCGGTTCCACAGCGGCGCACCGGTGGACGCGGAGGCGGTGCGCGCGTCGTTGGAGCGGACGGCGGCGGAGAACGAGCTGGCCGCGAACCTGCTGGCCGGGCTGACGGTCACCGTGGCCGACCCGCGGACCTTGACGGTGCGGACCGCCGGCCCGTCGCCCTTCCTCGACCACACGCTCGCCCACTACGAGCTGCAGATCCACAACGTGGCCGCCTACCAGGGCCGCACGGGTCCGGCGGGGCCGGACGACGCCGACCTCACGGGAGCGTTCCGGGTGACCGGGTTCGCCCCGGAGCGGGAGCTCACGCTGGAACGCAACCCGGACTGGTGGGGCCCCGCCCCCGGCGGGACGGGGGTCGAGACGATCACGGTGCAGCAGGTGGGCGACCCGGAGGCCCGCGCGCAGATCGCGGCGGCCGGCCAGGCCGACATCGTGGACCTGCTGCCGGGCTCCGCGGTGCCGGAGCTGCGGGCGGCCGAGGGCCTCGACCTCGTCGGCGCCCCGGCGGCGAACACGGTCACCGTCTACCTGAACCCCGCCTCGCCGGTCGCCCCGGCACTGGCCGACCAGCGGGTTCGCCAGGCGCTGGCCTGGGCGGTGGACCGCGAGGAGGTCGCCGAGATCGCGGGGGAGGGCCTGACCGAGCCGGCCGCGAGCTGGCTGGCGTCCAACCCGGCGTTCCCGCAGGCCGACCAGCAGGGTTTCGTGCGCCACGACCCGGCGCTGGCCGCCCGGCTTCTCGACGAGGCCGGCTGGGTGCTCGGTCCGGACGGCCGCCGGGCGAAGGACGGGCAGCCGCTGGCGTTCCGGCTGCAGACCTGGGGCAGCGAGGGGCCGACCGGTGAGGTGCTGCAGGCCCAGTGGGACGCGCTCGGCGTGACCGTCGAGCTGTCCTACGTGGACGACACGCTGGTCCAGCAGGCCCGCGAGCGCGGCGACTGGGACGCGCAGACGGCGGCGTTCACCACGCTGGGCAACGTCCCGAGCCTGTTCGCCGTGCAGATGGGGCCCGACGGCTCGGGCAACTACGGGCGGTTCGCGATCCCGCAGGTCGCGGGCCTGGTCGAGCGCGCGAACACCGCGCCGACCGAGCAGGAGCGGGCCGCCGCGGTCCTCGAGCTCAACGCGCTGCACGCCGAGGTCGTCCCCGGCATCCCGGTGCACCCGCGGCCGCAGGCCACGGCCGTCGCCGACCGGGTGCACGGGTTCGTGGCGCACCCGCTGCAGTACGAGAACCTCGTGCAGCCCGGCTACACGCTGGACGGCTGAACCGGCCGTGCCACCGCTCCCGTCGCCTCCGTCCGTCCGCACCGTCACCAGCGCGCTCGCCCGGGAGACCGCCGTGACGGCGGGGCTCCTGCTGGCCGCATCGGTGATCGTGTTCGCGCTCGTGCGGTCCGCCCCGGGCGATCCGGTCGACGTGCAGCTCGGCGAGGCGGGCGGGATCGGGCTGAGCCACGCGGACGAGGACCGGATCCGCGCGGAGCGGCTCGCCGAGCTCGGCCTCGACCGGTCGATCCCCGAGCAGTACGTGCGCTGGCTGGCGCGCATGGCCGGCGGCGACTGGGGGACGTCGTACCGCTCCGGGCAGCCGGTGCTGACCGAGATGCTGGACCGGCTGCCGGCCAGCCTGGCGCTCGGGGCGGCCGGTTTCGCGGTGGCGCTCGTGCTGGCCGTGGCGCTCGCGCTGCTGGCGAGCCGCCGCCCGGACGGGCCGGTCGACCAGCTGCTGCGGCTGGTGACGCTGGCGACGGTGGCCGTGCCGTCGTTCCTGCTCGGCACGCTCGCCCTGCAGGTCGCCACCGGTGCCGTCGGCTACCGGATCGCCGGCCCGGCCACTGTCGACCGGCTGTGGCTGCCGGCGCTGGTGCTCGGGCTCGCCGCCATGCCGACCATGTCGCGGGTGCTGCGGGCGTCGCTGATCGCCGAGCGCGGGCGGCTCTACGCGGTCGCCGCGCTCGCCCGCGGCGCGTCGCCGGGCCGGACGCTGCTGCGGCACGTGCTGCGCCCGGCGACCGCGCCGGTGCTGATCCTGGGCGGGCTCGCGTTCGCCTCGCTGGTGACCGGGTCGATCATCACCGAGGCCGTGTTCACCTGGCCCGGGGTCGGGCTGTACGCGGTGGAGGCGATCTCCGCGCAGGACTACCCGGTCGTGCAGGCGTACGTGCTGCTCGCGACCGCGCTCGTGGTGGTGGTCAACCGCGGGGTCGACCTCGGCGCGCGCCTGGTCGACCCGCGCGGCGACGCCTCCGCGGAGGCCGTGGCGTGACGCGGCTGCTGCCTGCGGCCCCGTCGGGCCTCCGGGTGCGGACGCGTGCGGCGACGTCCGGGCGCGGGCGCTCGCTCCTGCTGCTCGGTGGCGTGCTGCTCGCGGTGGTCGTGCTCGCGGCGCTGGCGGCGCCGTGGCTCGCGCCGTTCGACCCCGCGGCGCAGCGGGTCGGGCCGCGCCTGGCCCCGCCGGGCGGCGAGCACTGGCTGGGCACCGACCGATTCGGCCGCGACACCGCGTCCCGCGTGCTGCACGGCGGGCGCGGACCCTGCTGCTGACGGCCGCCACCATGGCCGCGGTGGTCGGGCTCGGCGCGGGCCTCGGGGCGCTGACCGGGATGGCCGGCCCGCGGCTGGACGGCCTCGCGCGGCGGGTGGTCGACGCGGTCGTCGCGTTCCCCGCCGTGATCGTCATCCTCGCGTTCGTCGGGCTGCGCGGGCCGTCGCTGCCGGCCGTGCTCGGCGGCGCCCTGCTGGTCTGGTGGGCGCCGTTCGCCCGGCTGACCCGCTCGCTCGTGCGGACGGCGCTGGCCGAGCCGTCGGCGGTCACGGCCCGGGCGCTGGGTGCCTCGCGGGCCCGGCTGATGCTGCGGGAGGTGCGCCCGCGGCTGGCCGGTCCGCTGGCCGTGCTCGCCGCGGTCGAGGCCGGCCAGCTCGTCGCGGTGGTGGCCGGGCTGTCGTTCCTGGGCATGGGTGCGCAGCCTCCGGCCGCGGAGTGGGGGGCGATGCTCGCCGACGCCCGCGGCGCGGCGCTCTCGCACCCGCATCTCGTGCTCGGGCCCGGCGTCGCGGTGCTCGTCACGGTGTTCGCCCTGACCTGCGTCGGCGAAGGGCTGCGCGACGTGCTGGACCGGGCGAGGCTGACGGTGGCGCCGTGATCGTGCTGGAGGTGCAGGGCCTCACCGTGGACTTCCCGGCCCAGCGGGTGCTGGACGGGGTCGACCTCGAGGTGCGCGCGGGGGAGGCGCTCGTGGTGCTCGGCGGCAGCGGCTCGGGCAAGTCCACGCTGCTGCGCGCCCTGCTGGGCCTGGTCCCGGCACCGGGACGGGTCCGGGCCGACCGGATGCAGCTGCGGACCGCGGACGGTCCGGTGGACCTGACCGGGCACGCGGCGTGGCGAGGCGTGCGCGGCCGGGAGATCGGGATGGTCTTCCAGGACCCCGCGCTCGCGCTCACGCCGCGGCGGGTCGGGTCGCTGGTCACCGAGGCGAGCGGTGACCCCGGCCGGGTCCCGCCGCTGCTCGTGGAGAGCGGGTTCGCCGACCCCGGCCCGGTGGCGGCCCGGCGCGCGTTCGAGCTGTCCGGTGGCATGGCCCAGCGGGTCGGGTTCGCGCTGGCGGTGGCCGGCGGCCCGCGGGTGCTGCTCGCCGACGAGCCGACGACCGCGCTCGACGGCCCCACCCGCGACGAGCTGGTGAACCGGCTGCGCGAACGCGTGGCGGCCGGGACGGCGGTCGTGCTCGTCACCCACGACGTCGGCGTCGCGGCGGCGCTGGCGGACCGGGTGGCCGTCCTCGAACGCGGCCGGCTGGTCGAGCACGGCCCGCCCGCACAGGTGCTCGGCGATCCCGCCCACGAGGCCACCCGAGCGCTGGTCCGTGACGTGCCGTGGGCGCTCCCGCGGCGTTCCGCCGGGGTCCGGGCCGACCCGGCCGCGCCCGCGGTCGCCCTTCGCGGCCTCGTGAAGCGCTACCCGGGACCGGGCGGGCCCGTCCTCGACGGGCTCGACCTCCAGGTCGCCGAGGGCGAGGTCCTCGGGGTCGTGGGACGCAGCGGCGCGGGCAAGACCACCCTGCTGCGGTGCCTGCTCGGCCTGGAACGGCCCGACGCCGGCGAGCTGCACCTGGCGGGGCTGGACCCGGCCGCCGCCGGGTGGCAGGCGGTGCGCCGGCGGGTACAGCTGGTCCCGCAGGACCCACGGGCCTCGCTCAACCCCTGGCGCACGGCGGCGCAGCTGGTCGCCGACCCGCTCGACTTCCACCGCATCGGCACCCGCGCCTCCCGCCGGGCCCGGGCCCTGGAGCTGCTCGGCGCGGTCGGGCTCGCCGACCTGGCCGGCCGGCGCCCCAACGAGCTGTCCACCGGGCAGTGCCAGCGGGTCGCGATCGCCCGCGCGCTGGCCGTCCGGCCCCGGGTGCTCGTCGCCGACGAGCCCGCCTCCGCGCTCGACGTGACGCTGCAGGCCGAGGTGATCCGGCTGCTGTCCCGGGTCGTCGGCCGGTCGACGGGCGACGAGCACGCCACCACCGCGCTCGTGGTGTCCCACGACCTGCACGTGCTCGAACGGCTCTGCGACCGGATCGCCGTGCTGGAGGGCGGCCGGGTGGTGGAGGACCTGCCGGTCGAACGGCTGCGGGCCGACGCCGCGCACCCGCGCACCCGGGCGCTGCTCGCCGCCCACCCCGTCGACCCGCTGGCCGCCGTCGCCGGCTGACCCGACCCTGACCCGACCCGACCCGACCCGAGAGGAGCCCACCGTGGCACAGCCCACGACGCAACCCGCCGCACACGCGGCCCGGTACGCCGTCCGCCGTGCGGTGACCGCCGAGGACCTCGCGGCGCCCGCGAGGTCGTGCTGCGCTCGGCCGAGGTGGACCAGGGCTACGGCTACCAGCCGCAGTGGCACTGGGACCTGGACCGCATCGTCGAGACCTACGTCGACAACCCGCGCCAGGCGATGTTCGTCGCGCTCGACACGACCGGCCCGGACGCGCCCGTCGTGTCGACCGCGGCGATCCGGGTCGCCGCCCGAACGTGCCGCCGCACCCCGCGGAGCTGGGCCGCCGCTACGCCGACCGGCAGGCGGTCGCCCACCTGCTGCGGGTGGCGACGCTGCCGGCGCACCGCCGGGCCGGGCTCGCCCGCCGGCTCGTGGCCGCCTGCCAGGAGTTCGTGCGCGCCGACGGCGGCTACCGGGTGATCTACCTGCACACCAACACCCGGGTGCCGGCCGCCGAGCCGTTCTGGCGCTCGCTGCCCGTGGTCGAGATCCGCGACGACCGCGGACGGGACGGCGACCCCCGGTTCGCCACGGTCCACTTCGAGCTGCCGATGGACGTCACGGTCGCGTGAGCGCGCCGCCGGACCGACCCGCGTTCCGCGCCGGTTCCGGGAGCTGTCGCCGGCCGCGCGGCTGCTGGTGGTCAACCAGTTCGGGGTCAACGTCGGCTTCTACATGGTGGTGCCGTTCCTGGCCACCTACCTCGTCGACGACCTCGGCTACGCCACGGCGGTGGTCGGTGCCGTGCTCGGGGTGCGGGTGCTGGCCCAGCAGGGCCTGTTCCTCGTCGGGGGCAGCGCGGCCGACCGGCTCGGGCACCGGCCGGTGATCATCCTCGGCTGCGGCCTGCGGGTGGTCGCGTTCGGCTTGTTCGCGGTCGTGACCTCACCCGCCGGGATCGTCGCCGCGGCGGTGCTCACCGGCGTCGCGGGCGCGCTGTTCAACCCGGCCGTGCGTGCCTACCTGTCCCGTGAGGCGCCGTCCGACCTCGCCGGCGCCTTCGCGGTGTTCAACGTCGCCGCCCACGCCGGGGCGCTGGTCGGGCCGCTGCTCGGGGCGGCGCTGCTGGGTGTCGACTTCCGGCTGGTCGCGGCCGTGGCGTGCGCGACGTTCCTGCTGCTCACCGTCGCGCAGGTGCTGGTGCTGCCGGGTCGCGCCGTCGACGCCCACCCCGACGGCGTGCTGGGCAGCTGGCTGGGGGTCGCCCGCAACCGCCGGTTCCTCGCCTTCACCGTGTGCGGGTCGGCCTACTTCGCGCTCTACAACCAGCTCTACCTGGTGCTGCCGCTGGAGGCGCAGCGGGTGAGCGGCACCCCGGCGGCCGTCGGCGCGGTGTTCGTGGTGTCGACGCTGGTGGGGATCGCGCTGCAGGTGCGGATCACCGCGTGGTGCGCGCGCCGCTTCGCGCCCGGGACGTCGGTCGCCGCGGGCCTGGCGCTGATGGGCGCCGGGTTCGCGCCGCTCGCCGTCGCCGCGCCACTGCTGTCCACGGCAGAGCAGCTGCGACCGCTGGCGGCGCTGCCCGCGCTGGCCGGCACGGTCGTGTTCACCGTCGGCATGGCGATGGCCAACCCGTTCGTGATGCAGCTGCTGGCGGTGCTGGGTGGCGCGCGCCTCGCGGGCACCTACTACGGCTTCTTCTACCTGGTGTCGGCGATCGTCGCGGCCGGGGTCTCGGCGCTGGCCGGCGCCCTGGTCGGGGCGGACGGGCCGCTGCCGGGCGCCGCCGCGCCGGCCTGCCTGCTGGCCGTCGGGCTCGCCGGTGCCGCCGGCACGGCGATGATGCAGCGGCGCGGCCTGTTGTCCACCCGGCCGGCAGCGGCCGCACCACGACCCGAGGAGAGCGAGCGCACATGACCCAGGACACGGTCGGTCCGGCGACCCCGCCGTGCCCGGCGACGTCGCGGCGGCGTGGATCGACCGCTGGGACGCCCAGCAGACCCGCTACATCGCCGACCGCGAGGAGCGCTTCGCCGTGATCGGCGACGTCGTCGCGCACGCCCTCGGGCCGGCCGGCGACCCGGTGGTCCTCGACGTCGGCTGCGGGCCCGGGTCCCTCTCGGCGCGGCTGGCCCACCGCCTCCCGGGCGCACGCTGGTCGGCGTCGACCTCGACCCGCTCCTGCTCGCGCTCGGCCGGGCCCGGTACGGCGACACGGTCCGGTTCGCCGAGGCCGACGTGACCCGCCCGGGCTGGGCGGCCGTGCTCGGGGAGGTCGAGACGCTGGACGCGGTGGTGTCGACGACGGCCCTGCACTGGATCGAGCCGGAACCGCTGGCCCGCTTCTACGGCGAGGCGGCCGCGCTCCTGCGCCCCGGTGGGGTCCTCGTCAACGGTGACCACCTGCCACCCGCCGACCCCGCGATCGCCGACATGGCCAGGGCCGTCGAGCACGGCCGGGCCGCCCGGGCCGGCGTGACCGGCAACGAGGAGTGGCGGGCCTGGTGGGAGGCCGTGGCGGCCGAGCCGGCGTTGGCGCGTGGTGGTCGGCGCGTGCGGAACGCGGCCTGCGGCACGGCTACGGCAACGGGCTCACGCTCGCCGACCACGACGGGCTCCTGCGCCGCGCCGGGTTCACCGCCGTCGCCCCCGTGTGGCAGTCCGGCACCGACCACGTGCTGGTCGCCCGCCGGACCTGCGCGCGCGTCGCGGGCCCGTCAGGCGTCCAGCTCCCGCAGCAGCACCCGGGGCTGTCCGGTCACCGGGTCGGTGATCACGCTGCCGTCCACCCGGAAGTGGGTGACGAGCACCTCTCGCGTCAGGACGTCGAGGGGCGCCCCCGCGGCGACGACCCTCCCGGCCGAGAGCACGGCGATCCGGTCGGCGTACTGGGCGGCCAGGTCGAGCGAGTGCAACGCGGCCAGCACCGTGATCCCGAGCGAGCGGGCCAGCCGCAGCGTCGCGAGCTGGTGGTGCGGGTCGAGATGGTTGGTCGGCTCGTCGAGGACGAGCACCCGGGGCTCCTGGGCCAGCGCGCGGGCCAGGAGCACCCGCTGCCGCTCCCCGCCTGAGAGCTGGGAGAGCGGCCGGTGCGCGAAGCCCGTGCAGCCGGTGCGCTCCAGCGCCCGCCGGACGACGGCGCCGTCGCCGGCACCGGGACGGCCGAACGTGCCAAGGTGGGGCGACCGGCCGAGCATCACCGCCTCGTGGGCGGTGAAGTCGAACCCGTCGGAGGCGTGCTGGGCGAGCACGCCGACCGCGCGTGCGTTCTCCCGGTGGGGGATCGTCCAGAGGTCGTCCTCGCCGAGGACGAGGTGGCCGCGTTCGGGTCTGAGCGCCCGGAAGAGCGTCTTGAGCAGCGTGGACTTGCCGGACCCGTTGGGCCCGACCAGCGCCAGGAACCCGCCGGGCGCGACGGTGAGGGAGGCGTCGGCGACGGCCGGTGTGCCGCCGTAGCCGACGGTCACGCCGTCGACCACGAGCGTCGCGTTCACACCCCCACCGACCCGGTCGCGCTGCGGCGCAGCACGTACAGGAAGACCGGTACGCCGATCGCGGCGGTCAGGATGCCGATCGGCAGCTCGGACGGCGCGAGCACCAGCCGGGCGGCGGCGTCCGACCAGACGATCACGAGCGCCCCGAGCAGCGCGCACACCGGGAGGGTGCGGCGGTGGTCGGCACCGAAGAGCAGCCGCGCGAGGTTCGGCACCACCAGCCCGACGAAGCCGATGCTGCCCGACACCGCCACCGCGGTCCCGGTGAGCAGCCCGACCGCGACGAACAGCCACGCCCGGGTCCGGGTGGGGTCGGTGCCCAGCGCGGACGCGCCGTCGTCGCCGAGCACGAGCAGGTTCAGCCGGTTGGCCTGCCAGCACAGCGGCACCAGCAGCACGACGACCACGACCGCGCAGACGCCCATCAGGTCCCACCGGGCGCCGGCCAGGCTCCCGAGCATCCAGAACAGCACCTGCTGCTGGGCGTCGGTGTTGCGGGTGCGCAGCAGCAGGAACGAGGTGACGCCGCCGAGCAACTGCCCGAGCGCGACCCCGGCGAGCACCATGCGGGCCGGTTGCAGCCGGCCCCGCACCCGGGAGAGCACGAACACCAGGAGCCCGGTGAGCGCGGCGCCGAGGAACGCGGCGGCGGGTCCGGTGAACAGGCCCGCCGCCGTGGCCCCGAGGCTCGTGATCACCAGCACCGCGCCGACCGAGGCCCCGGAGGACAGGCCGAGGATGTACGGGTCGCCGACGGGGTTGCGGACCATCGCCTGGACCAGGAGCCCGGCGACGGCCAGCCCGGCCCCGACGAACACGCCCAGCAGCACCCGGGGCGTGCGCAGCTGCCACACGATGAAGTCCTGGGCGGCGTCCACCGGGGCGGCGGCGCCGGTCAGGTGCGCCCAGAGCGACCGCGCGACCGTGAGCGGCGGGATCGACACCGGGCCGAGGCCGACCGACACGACGACGGAGGCCGCCACCGCGACGGCGAGGGCGGCCAGCACCGCCGGGAGCGGGAGGCCGCCGAGCATCCCGCCCGACGGCGCACCACCACGCGCCGGTGCGCCGCCGTCCGCGACGAGCGGCGGAGCCGCCGCCGGGTGTCGTGCGGTCCGGGTCATCCGGCCGGGGTGTGCAACCCGCCGGCGATCTCGGCGACCGCCCGCCCGTTGAGCACGCTCGGCGAGAGCAGGATGCTCTGCGGCACGGTGACCAGCCGGTTCTCCCGGACCGCGGTGGTCGGCGCCAGTACCGGGCTGGCGCGGATCGCCTCGGTCAGCTCGGCGTCGCTCTGCGGGGAGAAGCCGGTGACCACCACGATCGCCTGCGGGTCGCGGGCGACCACCTGCTCCGCGTTGAGGCTCGCGAAGTCGCCGGCCGCGTCCTGCGCGACGTTCTCGCCGCCGGCCAGCGCGATGATCCCGTTGGCGAGGCTCTGGCCGCCCTGGGTCATCAGGGGCTGGCCGGCCGCCGGGGCCGACGACAGCGCCAGCACCCGCACCGGCGGGGTCCCGGCGGGCGGCCGGGCCGCCTGGATCTCGGCCTCGATCTGCTGCGCCAGCTGCTCGCCGCGGTCCGCGACGCCGAGGACGCCGGCCGTCTCGCGGACGAACCCCAGGGTGGCGGAGAGGTCGGTGACCGGCCCCGGGCCCGCACCCTCGCAGGCCACCAGCGCCGCGGCGCCGGCCTGCGCCAGCCGGTCCACCGTGGGGGTCCCGTCGAACCCCCCGAAGCTGTAGGTGGAGATGCCCACGACCATGTCGGGCCGCGCCGCGATCACCGCCTCGGCGTTGCCCTGGCCCGGGTCGATCACCGGGATCCGGTCGAGCTGCGCGCGTTCCTCGCCGGTGAAGGCGGCGAAGAAGTCCGGCGCCGCGGTGCCGACGATGCGGTCGCCGACACCCAGCCGGGTGAGGATCGCGGCCGCGCCGCCGTCCATCGTGACGATCCGCTGTGGCGGCGCGGCCGGCTGGGGACCGGCGGGCACGCCGGCGCCGCGGGGTGCCCGCCGCCCGCCGACGACCCCATGTCCATGTCCATGCCGCCGCTCGCGGTCGGAGCGGCCGGCACGCCGGCGGGCGCGGCGCCACCGCCACAGCCCGTGAGCAGGGCCAGCGCGGCCAGGACGGCGAGCGCCGCCGCGTGACCCGGACGGTGTGGTCGCAACGTGTCTCCTTCGGACCGGCGATCTGCTTCTGCACGACGGGTCGCCGTCGAACGCCGCGTGGTTCCCGACGCCGTTCACTCCATCGTGTGATTCATGTGACACGGAGCGTGCACGGCTGCCCGGAACCGGCCGTTACGGACCATCGACCTTTCCTACGGACGCCGTAGCGGGGACGAGCGAACCGGGGGGACGCGATGCCCGATCGGGAGGGCGTGGGCCGGGGGCCGGGCCACGGGCCCGTGGGCGCCCGGGACGACCGGGCCGCCGTGGCTGTGGCGGGACTGCTGTCGTTCGCGGCGATGCTCGACATGAACGTCGTGAACCTGGCCCTGCCCGCCGTGGCCGGCTCGTTCGCGGTGGACCCGCGGGCCGCCCAGTGGGTGGTGCTCGGCTACGCGGTCCCGGCCGTGGCCCTCCTGCTCCCGGCCGGGCGCTGGCTGGACGGCGTGCCGCTGCGGCCGGCGGTGCTGCTCGGGGTCACCGGGTTCGGGCTGGCGAACGTCCTCGCGGTGCTCGCGCCCACCCTGCCGGCGCTGGTCGGCCTGCGGTTCCTGCAGGGGTGCGCCGGCGCGGTGGTCATGGTGCTCATGCCGGTGCTCGCCGCGGTCGCCGTCGCACCGCAGCGGCGCGGCCGCGCGATGGCCGTGCCGGCGACGGCCGGTCCGATCGGCGGCGTCGCCGGGCCGGCGCTGGGCGGGCCCTTGATCGACCTCGTCGGGTGGCGGTCCGTCTTCGTCCCGGTCGTGCTGGTCTGCGTGCTCGCCGGCTGGCTGCTGCTGCGGCATGCGCGGGTCCCGGGCGGGCGCCTCACCCGGCCGGCGGGCCGGCGGTGAGCTCGTCGACGGCGTCCTGCTCGTCGCGGGCCTGGGCGGCCTGCTGGTCGTGGTCACCGGCCCGTTCGACGGCCTGCCCGCGGCGGTCACCGCGGTGCTGTGCGCGCTCGCGGCCGGGTCGCTCGCGGGGTGGCTGCGCCGGCCCGGGACCCGGGTGGTCGGCGCCGTGCTGCGCGCGTCGCGCACCGGCGCCACCGTCGCCGCGGTCCTGCTGCTCGCCGCGGCGTTCACCGCCGCGAGCTACCTCGTCGCAGTCCGGCCGGGCCAGGTCGACGCGACGACCGCCGGGCTCGTGCTGCTGGCGTTCCCGCTGATGATGGGGCTGACGGGCCCGGTCGCGGGCCGGCTCGCGGACCGGTTCGGAGCCCGTCCGGTCGCCGTGGCGGGCGCGGTGGTCGCCGCGACCGGGTTCGGCCTGCTGGCCTCGACGGGCGCCGGCGGGGAGCCGCTCGACGTCGCGTGGCGGCTGGCCGTCGCCGGGATCGGGACCGGCCTCTACGGCGGCCCCACCCAGCTGCTCGTCGTCACCGCCGCGCCGCGCGAGCGGATCGCGACCGCCGGGGCGGCGGTCCAGTCCGCCCGCAGCCTCGGCTTCGCCGTCGGCCCGGCCGCCGCCGCGCTCGCCTGGAACGACGACGGCACGCGCCTGCACACCGGGCCCGCCTTCGTGGCCGTGACCGCCGCCGCGGTCGTCGCGGCCGTGCTGCTCGTCCCCCGCGCCGGGCGCCGCCCGGCGCGCCCGCCTGCAGAGGAGGACCGCTGATGTGCGGAATCGCCGGGCTCGTCGAGCTCGCGCCGGCCGGCCGCGCGCACCTGCGCGCCGTCGCCGAACGGATGACGGCCACGCAGGTCCTGCGCGGACCGGACGCCGGCGGGGTCTGGGCCGACGACCGCGCGGCGCTCGGCCACCGCCGGCTCGCGGTGATCGACATCGCCGGCGGGGCGCAGCCGATGCTCGCCGGACCCGACGCGCGCAGACCGTGCTGACCTACAGCGGCGAGGTCTACAACCACCACGAGCTGCGCGCCGAGCTGCGCGGGCGCGGGCACGCCTTCGCCACGCGCAGCGACACCGAGGTCGTGCTCGCGGCCTGCCGGGAGTGGGGCACGGGCGCCTCGGCCGGCTGGAGGGGATGTTCGCCTTCGCGGTCTGGGACCAGGCCGCGGGGCGGCTCCTGCTGGGCCGGGACCGGCTCGGCGTCAAGCCCCTGTACTGGGCCCGCACCCCGCACGGCGTCGCGTTCGGGTCCGAGCCGAAGGCGCTGTTCGCCCACCCCGGCGTCGACCCGGTCGTCGACCTGGCGAGCCTGCGCGAGGCGTACGGGCTGCTGTTCTCGGGCTGGCCGGGGGTGTGGGCGGGGGTCGAGGAGATCGAGCCCGGCGGCTACCTCGTCCTGGACCCGACCGGGCTGCGCACCGGCCGGTACTGGCAGCTCGGCGTCGCGCCGCACGAGGACGACCCGGACACCACCGTGGAACGGGTCCGGCATCTCGTGGAGCAGGCCTCCTGCTCGCGGCTGGAGGCGGACGTGCCGATCTGCAGCCTGCTCTCCGGAGGGCTCGACTCGACGGTGGTCACCGCGCACGCCGCGGCCGAGCTGCGCCGCCGCTCCGGCCCGGACGCGGTGCTGCGCTCCTACGCCGTCGACTACCGGGACCAGGCGCAGCGGTTCACCGGCGACGTGCTGCGCACCGGGCACGACACCCCGTTCGCCGCCGAGGCGGGCGCGCACATCGGCACCGCGCACGAGGTCACCGTGCTCGACCCGGCCGACCTGCTCGACCTGGAGCACCGCCGCGCGGTGGTCGCGTGCCGGGACTCGCCGATCGGCGTCGGCGACATGGACACCTCCCTCTACCTGCTCTTCGGCCGGATCCGCGAGCACTCGACGGTCGCCCTGTCCGGCGAGGCCGCCGACGAGGTCTTCGGCGGCTACCCCTGGTTCCACGCCGCCCGCCCGCGCGAGGCCGCGACGTTCCCGTGGCTGCTCGTCACCGGGGACGACGCCGCGGTCCCGCTGCACCCCGACCTCGCGGCCCGGATGCGGATGCCCGAGTACCGCGCCGACACCTACGCGTCCGCGCTGGCCGCCGTGCCGCACCTCGACGGCGAGACCCCCGTCGAGCACCGCTCCCGGGAGCTGCAGCACCTGTCGCTGACCCGCTGGCTGCGCCAGCTGCTGCACCGCAAGGACCGGCTGAGCATGGCCCACGGGCTGGAGGTCCGGGTGCCCTACTGCGACCACCGGCTCGTCGAGTACGCGTTCTCGATCCCGTGGGCCCTGCACACCCACGACGGCCGGGAGAAGAGCCTGCTGCGCGCGGTGGCCGGCAAGCTCGCCCCGCAGTCCGTGCTCGACCGGCCGAAGAACCACTACCCGGCCACCCACGACCCCGGCTACAACCGCGGGCTCCAGCAGCTCGCCCGCACCGGCCTGGACGTCGAGCGCGTCACCGACATCGTCGACGTCACCCGGATCGCCCCGCTGCTGGACGCCCCGGCCGAGGGGCTCGACTGGGGGCACCGGCTGCGGCTGGAGCGCGTGGTGGACCTGGCGCTCTGGCTGGAGCACCACCGCCCCGACCTGCGCCTCTGAGCAGACCGCGACCCACCGCCGCCACCCGGAAGGGACGACCGATGACGATCCCGCCCCCTGAGCGCCCGAGCGTGGACACCGCCGAGCCCGTGCCGCTCGTCGGCCCCGCGTACAAGCGTGACCCCTACCCCCTCTACGACGCGCTGCGCCGGCGGTGCCCGGTGCACCGCGTCCGGTTCCCGAGCGGGGTCCACGCCTGGCTGGTGACCGGCTACGACGCGGCCCACTCGGCGCTCACCGACCGCCGCCTCGGCAAGGACCACCGGCTCGGCAACGACACCTGGCGGGCGCTGGCCTCGATCATGCCGGAGCCGCAGCACTCCCAGCTCCAGGTGCACCTGCTGCACCAGGACCCGCCCGTGCACACCGTCATGCGCGCCCTGGTGGTCGACGCGTTCGCCCCGCGCGCCGTCGAGGCACTGCGGCCCGGGCTGCAGGACCTGGCCGACGCGCTGGTGGACGACCTCGTCGCGGCGCTGCGGTCGGGTGCCGGCCCGGTCGACCTGATCGCCGGGTTCGCGGCCCGGTTCCCGTTCGCGGCGCTGGCCACGGCCATCGGCCTGCCGCCGGGGACCGCCGCGCGGTTCCGGCGGGAGTGGGGCGGCGTCGTCGCGCCGGTCGGCCCGACCGACCCCGGGCGGCCCCGCTACGAGGCCCTGCTGCACGGCCTGCAGACCTACATCGCCGAGGTCGTCATCGCGGTCCGCGACGACCCCGCGGACGGGCTGCTCACCCGGCTCGTGCGGGCCCACGACGACGGCACCCTCACGGCCGCACAGCTCGACTCGATGGTGTTCCAGCTGCTGGTCGCGGGCCAGGAGCCGGTCACCAACCAGATCGGCACGGCGCTGGTCGCGCTGCTCACCCACCCCGGGGCGGCGGCCCGGCTGGGTGCCGAGCCGGAGCTGGTCCCGCGGGCCGTGGAGGAGCTGCTCCGCTACGACAGTGCCTTCGAGCTGACCACCTGGCGGTTCTTCGGCGAGGACAGCGACCTGCACGGCCGGGCGATCCCGGCCGGTGACTCCGTGATCGTCTCCCTGTGCGCGGCCAACCGCGACCCGCGCCGCTTCACCGACCCGGACCGGCTCGACCTCGACCGCAGCCCCAACCCGCACCTCGCGTTCGGGCACGGCATCCACTTCTGTCCCGGCGCCGCGCTCGCCCGCGCGGAGCTGCAGATCGCGATCGGCACCCTGCTGCGGCGGCTGCCCGGGCTCCGGCTCGCGGTCGAGCCCGGCGAGCTGACGTGGGTCCCGGCCGTGCTCGGCCGCGGCGTCACGGCCCTGCCGGTGCGCGCCGACCTCGGCTGACCTTCACCACCTCGCGGGGCCGGCCCGGCGCCGGCCACCGACTCACCCGACCGGAGGACCCTTGACCTCGCATGCCCGAAACCCGGTGCCGGCGCAGGAGTCGGTGCCGGAACCACCGGCCGCGACCACCGAACGTGTGCTGGACGTGCTGCTGCGCCACCGCCGCGCGCCGCGTGACGAGCCGGCGCCGGACCGCTCCGCGTTCGACCCGCAACGGCGCCAGATCGGCGCCTGCGTCCGGGCCGGCCGGCCCGTCACGCTCGTGCTCCCGGCGTTCCCCTGCAAGTCGCCGAACCCGGCGAAGGTGCTGGGCCGCCTCCCGGACGCCGGCGAGCGGCTGTCGCTGCGCTTCCTGGAGGACGTGCGCGCGGAGATCGCGGCGCTGCACGGGCCGGGCGCGCGGGTGCTGATCTGCTCCGACGGGCACGTGTTCGGCGACCTGATCGGGGTGCCGGACGCCCACGTCGACGAGTACGGCGCGGCGCTGCGCGACCTGATGCGCCGCGAGGGACTCACCGCGTTCGACACCTTCGACCTCACCCAGGTGTATCCCGGGCGGTCGCACGACGTCCGCCGCGGCCTGCTCGACGAGCACTGGGCGCCCGACCGGGAGGCGATCCGGGCGCGCTGCCGCGCCGACCCCGCCGAACGGGCGCTCTACCTGGGGATCGTGCGTTTCCTCGTCGAGGACGCCGCCGACCTCGGCGGTTCCCGCGCCGCGCTGCAGCGCCGTTCCCGGGACCGGGCCTACGGGGTGGTGGCGCGCAGCAACGCCTGGAGCGCGCTCGTCGCCGACCGGTTCCCGCACTCCGTGCGGCTGTCCATCCATCCGCACCCGGCCGGCTCGGCCAAGCTGGGCACCCGGCTCCTCGCGGCCGCCGACGCGTGGACCACCCCGTGGCACGCCTGCGCGGTGCGCGGCCCCGACGGATCCTGGTCGCTCGACCGCGCGGACCGGGCGCGCCTGCGCGGACGGGTCGTGTGCCGCGACGCCGCCCGGACCACGTCCTGGCGGCCGAACCGTGGTGCCCGCAACCCCGTGCGGGCGGCAGCCCGGCGCCGCCGTCCTGCGACGCGGTCGCCGACATGCCGAGCCGGGCTTAGGGCGCGTCCGGTGCAGTGGCCGAAGGGGCGCAGAATGTGGGCCGTGGGTGCCGGCCATCCACGGCGAAGGCCCGCGGACGAGCGGGCGGGCACGGGGAAAGGGCGGTCCGGGATGCGCTGCAGCCACCTCCTGCACCGGGTGGACGATCTCCACGACGCGGTCACCCGGTTCACCGAGGCCGGGTTCACCGTGGTCCACGGCCGGCGGGCGGAGCGCAGCGCGAACGCGCTGATCTGGTTCGAGACCGGCCCGTTCCTCGAACTGGTCGTCGTGCCGCGGCCGACCCCGCCCGTGCTGTGGACGGCCCAGGTCTACGGGGGCCGCGCGCTCCGGGCACGCGTCGAACGCTGGGCCGACCGGGGCCGGCACTGGGTCGACCTCGCGGTGGAGACCGACGATGCGAACCTGGCCGCCGAACGGCGGCGGCTGAGGAGCGCCGGGGTCCCGGTCAGCCGGGCCCTGTCCATCGGCCGGCGCACGCCGGACGGGGTCCGGCTGCGCTGGCAGGTGATGGCTCCGGCGGACCCGCGGCTGCCGTTCGCGATGTCGGCGTACCGCCCGCCGGCCCGGCCGAGCCGGGTCGTGCACGCCAACGGCGCCACGGGAGTCGCGGCGGTGCACGTCGGGGTGCCCGGCGCCGCCCGGGCTGCCTGGGACGCGATCGTCGACGGCGACGACCCGTGGATCCGCGCCGAGGACGGCGACGGCATCCGCCTGGTGGAGCTCGCCGGGTTGCGCGCGCCGCTGGACGCCGCACTGGTCGGTGACCTCCCGCTGGTCGGCGCCGGCCACTGAGCCGCCGCGTCCGCGTCCGTCCGCGATCCGTTGCGTTCAGGACGGATGCAGGCGCCCGGCGGACATCGTCAGGACGGTGTCGGCGATGCCGGCCAGTGCGCGCCGGTCGTGCGAGACGATCACGACGGCGCTGCCGCGCCGGGCCGCGCGGCGCAGGAGGGTGAGCACCTGGTCGGCGGCGACGACGTCGAGGGCGGCCGTGGGTTCGTCGGCCGTGATGAGGGCGGGCTCGGCCAGCAACGCCCGCAGGACGGCGGCGCGCTGGCACTGGCCCACGCTGAGCGCGGCGGGGCGGGCGTCGGGATCGAGGTCGTCGAGGCCGACCTCGGCCAGCGCGGCCGCGGCGTGGGCCCGCCGCTCCCGCCGGGTGCGGGGCAGGTTCGGCTCGCGACGGTGCGGCGCGGTCAGCGGCTCGGTGACACCGGCCCACAGGGGCCAGCGCGGGTCGAGGCTGCCCACCGCGTCCTGGAGGATCGGCATGACGTACCCGGGCCGCGGCGCCCGCCCGACGCGACGGCCGGCGCGCACCACGGCGCGCCCGCCGAGGTCGAGATCCCCGCTGGTGGGCACTTCCACGGCGGCGAGCAGGCGCAGCAGCGTCGACTTGCCGGATCCGGACGGCCCGCTGATCCCGAGGACCTGTCCGGGCGACAGGTCGAGGTCCACGTGGGCGCAGGCGGGCACCCCCTGGTAGACGACGCCGAGTCCGCGGGCGGCCACGACCGGTCCGTCCGGAGCCGCCGCGGACGTCGGGGTCATCGCCGGCCCGCCGGATCGCTCGGCCGTGCGCAGCGCCCGGCGGCCGCGGCGAGGTCCCGGGTGAACGGGTGGCGGGGACCGGTGAGGACCGTGCCCGCCGGTCCGGTCTCGACCAGCCGTCCGGCCCGCAGGACCGCGACGTGGTCGGCGACGCCGGCGACCAGGCCCAGGTCGTGGGAGATGAGCAGCAGCGCATGGCTGCGCCGGCGCAGCAGCGACAGCACCGCGTCGCGGTTGTCGGTGTCCAGCGCGGAGGTGGGTTCGTCCGCGATGGTCAGCGGGGGGCCGTGGACGGTGGCGGCGGCGATGGTCGCGCGTTGGAGCATCCCGCCCGACCACTGGTGGGGTCGCTGCCGCGCCCTCGCCGGCTCGAGGCCGACCTGGGTGAGGGCCTCGGCGACCGCGTGCGCGGCGGGGCGGGTCCCGGTGGCCCGCCAGGCCTGCACCAGGTGGTCGCGCACGGGCCGCATCGGGTCGAAGGCGGCGAAGGGGTCCTGGGGGACGTAGCCGATGGTCCGTCCGCGCAGTCGCCGGATCCGCCGCGGCGACGCTCCCACCAGCTCTTCGCCGTCGAGCCGGATGGACCCGCCGACCTCCGCGCCGGGGGGCAGCAGCCCGAGCACGGCCAGCGCGAGCGTGCTCTTGCCGCTGCCGGACTCCCCGACCACGGCGAGGGTGGCGCCCGGTTCGACGGTCAGCCGGAGCCGGTGCAGGGCGGTCTGCCCGCTGCGGTAGGTCACCGTGAGATCGTCGATCTCGACGAGGCTCATCGCGCGGCCTCGCTGCGCAGCAGGTCGTCGAGCGCGACCCCGAGGACGTTGATCGAGAGCAGCAGCGCGACCAGGGCGAGCGCGGGGGAGAGCAGCAGCCAGGGTGCGGAGACCAGGTAGGGCTGGGCGTCGGCGAGCATCGGCCCCCAGTCGGGCGCGGGGGCTGGGTGCCGAAGCCCAGGAACGACAGCCCGGCCGCCGCGGTGATCACGTGCCCGGCGTTCAGCGCGGCCAGCACCACGAGCCGGGTGGCCGTCTCGGGCGCCACGTGCCCGGCGACCGCCCGCCACCACGGGATGCCGGCCGACCGGGCGACCAGGAACACGGGGCGCGAGCGGGCGCCGAGCGCGCACGCGCGGGCGAAGCGGAGGAAGAACGCGGTGAAGCCGACGGCCAGCGCCGCGACCAGCGATCCGGGGCCGGGCCCGAGCACCGCGAGCACGACGAGCGCGCCCACCAGCGCGGGGAACGCGAGCGCGACGTCGTTGACCCGGCTGATGACCGCGTCCACCCGGGCCGGCGCGGCGCCGGCGGCGACTCCGCCGACCAGGCCGATGCCCACCGCCACCCCGAGCACCGCGGCCATGGTCAGCAGGGCCTGCCGGCCGCCGGCCAGCACGCGGGCCAGCTCGTCGCGGCCGTACTGGTCGGTGCCCAGCGGATGGGCGCCTCCCGGGGGCAGCAGCGCGGCGGCGGGGTCGAGGGCGGTCGGCGAGGCCCGCCAGATCGCGGGACCGGCCAGCACCGCCGCCACGACCAGCACGGCGAGGCCGAGCCCGGCCCGGCCTCCCCGGCCGGCCACCAGCCGGCGCAGCAGCGGGCGGCGCCGTGCCCGGGTCCCGGGGACGGAGGTGCCGGTGGTGGGGATCATCCGGTGCCCTCCCGGGTGCGGGGGTCGAGGCGGGCGATCAGGGTATCCGCGGCCAGCGACAGCAGCACGAACGTGGTCGTCGCGAGAACGGCGAACGCCTGGATCTGCGGGACGTCGCGGGCGCGGACCGCGCTCACCAGCCACAGCCCGACCCCGGGCCAGGAGAACACGGCCTCGACCACGGCGGTACCGCCGAGCATGAAGCCGATTCCCACGGCGACCGCGGTCAGGTACGGCGGCAACGCGTTGGGCAGGGCGTGGTGCAGCAGGATGCGCGTCCGACCGGCGCCGCGGGCGGCCGCGACCAGCGCGAACCGGCTGCCCAGGGCGTCGAGCAGGCCCGCCCGCAGCAGCTGCGTCCACGTCGCGGCCGGCAGCACGGCCAGCGCGACGGCGGGCAGCCCGACGTGGGCCAGGGCGCCGTCGCTGATCACCCCGCCCACGCCCAGGCCGATGACCACGGCCTGCAGCAGCACCAGCCCGACGACGAAGTCGGGCACCCCCACCCCGACCGCGCAGGCGGCCCGCAGCGCGGCGTCGGGCCAGCGCCCGGCTGCGGCCGCGCAGGCCAGCCCGAGCGCGAGCGACACGACCAGCGCGATCGTCAGCGCCGACAGGGCCAGCACCAGGGTGGGGGCCAGATGGGCCCAGAGATCGGGCCCGACCGGCCGCCCGGTCTGGTAGGAGAGCCCGAAGTCGCCGCGCACGGCGTTCCCGGCCCAGCCGAGGTACTGGCCGACCAGGGGACGGTCCAGCCCCAGCTCGTGGCGCAGCGCCGCGACCTCGGCGTCGGTGGGGCTGTACTGGTGGCGGGCCTGGAGGTAGCGGGTCACCGGGTCGCCGGTCAGCGGCAGGACGGCGAACACGACCATGCTGGCGAGCACGATGGTGAGCACCGCCGCCGCGGCCCGCTTGGCGGTCGTGAGCGCCCGCCTCCGGGTGGCCCGGGGCGATGACCGCGGGGACGCGGACGCGGGGGAGCCGGACAAGGGAGGGGAACCGGGGTCAGGCGGCGGGCCGCAGCGCGGCGCCGAGGTAGCGCAGCGGCCCGGGCGGCTGGTAGTCGCGGTAGGCCGGGGAGACCACGAACGTCGGCGCGACGTGGGCGAGCACGACGCCGTAGGCGTTGTCCGCGACCACCTGCTGGAGGCGGCGCAGCAGCGGGTCCTGCTCGGCGGGCGGAGCGGCGTTCAGGCTGCTCTGCAGCTGGGTCAGCAGCGGGTCGTCGATGCCGCCGATGTTGCCGAATGGGCTCTCCAGCAGGAACGCGAGCTGGCTGTGCGGGTTGGCGGAGGCGCTGTAGTAGGCGATGACGCTGAGCCCCCAGCTCGTCGCGTCCGGTGGTTGGAAGGTCGACTCGACCTGGCGCACCTGCATGTCGACCCCGATCTCCCGCAGCTGCTGCTGCAGTACCAGCCCGAGGTCGCCGTGCACGGGCCCCTGGCTCGGCGACCAGAGGTAGTCGAACGCCAGACGCCGGCCGGCCTTGCCGCGGATCCCGTCCGGACCGGGCACCCAGCCGGCGCCGTCCAGCAGCGCGCGCGCCCGGTCCGGGTCGAAGACCTGGTCGTCGACGGCGTAGGAGGCGCCGGGGGCGAACATGCCGGCCGCGGCGACGGTCTGCGTCCCCAGGCCCGCGACCAGCCCCTGGTAGTCGATGCCCGCGCGCACCGCCTTGCGCACCGCGGGGTCGGCCAGCACGGATCCGGGGTTCTGGTTCATCGCGGCCCAGGCCCCGTTGATGGCGAAGGGCCCGGTCACGAACGCCGCCCGGGGATCCCCGCGCAGCGCGCCGGCCGCGGCGGCGGGCGGGTCGAGCGCGATGTCGACCTCCCCGTTCTGCACCGCGGCGACCCGCGCCTGGGGATCGGGGACGAAACGCACGTCGAGCCCCGGCAGCGCGACCGGGCCGTCCCAGTAGTGCGGGTTCGGCGTCGCCTCGAGCCCCGTCGGGTCCAGTGCCACCGGCGCGAACGGCCCGGTGTAGATGCCGCGGCCCACGAGCGCGGCGGGGTCCGAGCCGGCGGCCTGCGCGGCGGCCACGTCGAAGATCGGGTAGGCGAACGGGTCGGAGAGCTGGGCGGGGATGTTCCCGGCGGGGTTCCTGCTGGTGATGGTGAAGCTGAGGGCTCCGGTGACGGCCAGCGTGCCGGTGTTCACGTCGTCGGCGCTGTAGGCGTTCGCGCTGTCGGCGCCGAGCGCGGCGACCACCGCCGCGGCGTCCACCGCCGCCCCGTTCTGGAACCGGACCCCCGGGCGCAGCGCCAGGTCCCAGACGGTCGGGGAGGTCCGGGTGGCGGCGGCGAGCATGCCCATGTCGAGCCCGAACCCGTCGGCGGTGGGCCGGGTCAGGGTCTCGGCGATGCCGAGCACCGACAGGTACTGGCCGGCGTCACCGGTCGTGCTGAGGCTGGTGAACGGTGTGGTGGCCACCCGCAGCGGACCGCTCGACGCCGGGCCCTGAACCGGCGTGGTGGCGCACGCCGCGGTCAGGCTCACGGCGGCCAGCACGGTCGCGACGAGTCCCGGCAGGACTCGTCGGGTGGGCCGGTGGCGACGGTCCGACCTCGATCCGCTCACCAGGTCTCCCTGACCGGCACGTGCTTCCACCTGATCCTCCCGAAGATCCCTCACCTGGCACCGACGCTCCCCACGGAGCTAACCTGATAACGATTATCTACTTCCGAAGGGAGCGGGGAGTGCCGGGTCCTGCCGCACCGCCTGCGGGGTTGCTCCGCCCGATCCGAGGCCGCCTCGCGGTCGCGGTCGCCGTCCAGGCGTTGGCCGCCGCCGCCGGGGTCGTGCCGTTCGTCTGCGTGGCCGAGCTCGCCCGCGCCCTGCTCGGCGGCCCACCGATCGACACCGCCCGGGTCTGGACCGTCGTCGGGGTGGCCGCGGTCGCCCTGCTCGCCCGTCTGGTCCTGGCCGTCGTGTCCAGCACCGTCAGCCACCTCGCCGAGAACGAGTTCCAGCTCGACCTGCGGCGTCGGCTGGTGGACAAGCTGGGCCGGGTGCCGCTGGGCTGGTTCGACGAGCGCGGCTCGGGTGTGGTCAAGAAGACCGTGCAGGACGACGTGGCCGTGCTGCACCACCTCGTCGCGCACTCGGTGCTCGAGCTGACCACGGCCGTGGTCGTCCCGGCGGTGTCGCTGGCCTACCTGTTCTCGGTCGACTGGCGGATGACCCTCGTGACCCTCGCGCCGCTGGTCGTCGGCCTGGTGCTGTTCCGGTGGACGGGCGAGGTGTTCGTGCGCCGGTTCGCCGGGATCCAGACCGAGATGGCCCGGATCAACAGCACGGCCGTGGAGTTCGCCCAGGGCATCGCGGTGGTCAAGACCTACGGGCGGGCGCGGGCCGCGTACCGGCGGTCGCGGCGGCCGCGGAGCGGTACGCGGCGGCGTTCGACGGGTTCGTCGGCGGGCTGGTGCTGCCGCGCGCGGTGTCGGAGCTGGTGCTGTCCCCGGTCACGGTGCTGGTCGTCGTCCTGGCCGCCGGCTCCGGGTTCGTGGTGACCGGCGCGCTCTCCGCGGTGGACCTGGTGCCGTTCGCGGTGGTCGGGGTGGCGCTGACCCTCCCGCTGCTCACCCTCGGCCACGCCGAGGACGAGGTGCGCGCCGGACGCCGGTCGATGGCCCGGATCCGCGAGCTGCTCGCCGCCGAGGAGCTCCCGGTGCCGGCACGGCCGCGCCGCCCCGACGGTGACCGGGTGGAGTTCGACCGGGTCGGGTTCTCCTACGACGGCGAGACGCCCGTGCTGCACGACGTCGACCTGGTCCTCGAACCGGGAACGGTGACCGCGCTCGTCGGCCCGTCGGGGGCCGGGAAGTCGACGCTGGCCGCCCTGCTGCCGCGGTTCGCCGATGTCGACGCCGGGGCGATCCGGATCGGCGGGGTCGACGTGCGCGAGATCGTGCCCGCCGAGCTCTACCGCCGCGTGTCGTTCGTGCTGCAGGACGTCCGGCTGCTGCGGGACACGGTCGCCGACAACATCCGCCTGGGCCGTCCGGACGCCGGTCCCGCCGAGGTGGAGCGGGTCGCGCGGGCGGCCCACATCCACGACCGGATCATGGCGCTGCCCCGCGGCTACGACTCCGTGGTCGGCGAGGACGCCCTGTTCTCCGGCGGCGAGGCCCAGCGGGTGTCGGTGGCCCGCGCGCTGCTCGCCGACGCGCGCCTCGTCGTGCTCGACGAGGCCGCGAGCTACGCCGACCCCGAGTCCGAGGCCCAGGTGCAGGCCGCGCTCTCGCGCCTGTGCGCCGGGCGCACGCTGCTGGTCATCGCGCACCGCCTGCCGACGGTCGCGGGCGCCGACCAGATCGTCGTCCTCGACCGCGGCCGCGTCGTCGAGCGGGGTCGCCACGACGACCTGCTGGCCGCCGGCGGGACCTACGCGCGGCTGTGGCGCGCCCAGCACGCCACCGACCTGGCAGGTGCTGATCTGAAGGGAACCGTCGGATGATCCGTCAGCTCGTCGACGTCCTCCGGCCCGCCGAGCGGCCGGTGGTCAGGCGGGGCCTGGTCCTGATCGTCATCGCCGCCGTCGTCCAGGGCGTCACCTTCGGCCTGCTCGTACCGGCCCTCGACACGCTGCTGGGTCCGCGGCCCGCCCTGGTCTGGCCCTGGATCGGGGCGCTGCTGGTGGCCGCCGCCGTGCACGTGGTCGCGCACTACGTGAGCCTGAAGGCCACGCTCGGCACCGGTGCGGTGATCTCCCGCAGCCTGCACCAGCGCATCGGGGACCACATGGCGACCCTGCCGCTGGGCTGGTTCGAGGCCGACCGGGTCGGGCGGCTGTCCATGCTGGTCAGCCAGGACGTCGCGGCGGTCATGGCGGTGCCCGCGCACATGCTGCGCCCCGTCGTCGCGGGTGTGGTCACCCCGGTCACGGTCGTCGCGGTGATGTACGTCTTCGACTGGCGCCTCGCGCTGGCCACCACCGTCACGGTGCCGCTGATCGCCCTGGTCTACCGGTGGAGCACCCGCCTCGCCGCCCGTGCCGACGAGATCCACGGCCGCACCCAGGGCGTCGTCGCCGGCCGGGTGATCGAGTTCGCCCAGCTCCAGCCCGTCCTGCGGGCCTTCGGGCGCAGCGACCACGGCACCCGGCTGCTCGACGAGGCACTGGCGGCCCAGCGGGACAGCTCCCGGCAGGTCATCGTCCGCGGGGTGCCCGGTCTGATCAGCTTCGGCCTGGCGATCCAGGCCGCGTTCACCGTCGTGCTGGTCCTCGGTGTCGACCTGGCGCTCGGTGGCACCCTGTCGGCCGGGGCGCTCATCGGCCTGCTCGCGCTGACGGCGCGGTTCGTCGAGCCCCTCTCCGAGGCGGCCGGCCTCGGCGCGGCGCTGCAGCGCACCCGGCAGGCCCTCGACCGCATCGAGGAGGTCCTGCACGCCCGGCCGCTGCCCGAACCCGCGGCCCCGCGCACGCCGGCGGGCAACGACGTCGAGCTCGACGACGTCGGCTTCGCCTACGTGCCGGGCCGGCCGGTGCTCGAGCACGTCGGCCTGACCGCCCCCGCCGGCACGCTCACCGCGCTGGTCGGCGCCTCCGGCTCGGGCAAGACGACCGTCATCCGGCTGATCGCGCGGTTCTGGGACGCCGGCCGGGGCGCGGTGCGCATCGGCGGTGTCGACGTCCGGGACATCGCCACCGAGGACCTCATGGCCCGCGTCGCCGTGGTCTTCCAGGACGTCTGGCTCTTCGAGGGCACGATCTCGGACAACATCCGGCTCGGCCGCGAGGCCGCCACCGACGACGAGGTCCGCGAGGCCGCCCGGCTCGCGCGCGTGGACGAGATCGTCGAGCGCCTGCCCGCCGGATGGGACACCCCGGTCGGCGAGGGCGGGACCCGGCTGTCCGGCGGTGAGCGCCAGCGCGTCTCGATCGCCCGGGCGATCCTGAAGGACGCGCCGATCGTCCTGCTCGACGAGGCCACCGCCGCGCTCGACCCGGAGAACGAGAGCCTCGTCGGCGAGGCCCTGCGGTCGTTGGCCCGCAACCGCACGGTGATCGTGATCGCGCACCGGCTGAGCACCGTGGTCTCGGCCGACCGGATCGTCGTGCTCGACCGCGGGCGGGTCGTGGAGCAGGGCACCCACACCGAGCTGCTCGACCTGGGCGGGCGCTACGCCCGCTTCTGGGCCGAGCGCTCGCAGGCGCGCGGATGGCGGCTGGAGCCGGCCGACGTCGGCGGGTGAGTCGTCAGGGGCGTGTGTGGGCGGTGCGCATGGCGTGGTCCAGCGCCTCGGCCGCCAACGGTCCGACCGGCAGCGGGGTCGGCCCGCGGCGGCGCACCCGCAGCCCGTCGAGCGCCAGGCCCAGCGCCCGGCGCCACTGCTCGGGACCGTCGTCGGCGAAGTACCGGCGCACCGCGTCGACCATCACGTCGATCAGCACCAGGTCGGCGCGGGCGACGTCGGGGCGCACGTGACCGTCGGCCTTGGCGCGGGCCAGCAGCTCCTCCACCGCAGGCGCCATCCGGGCCCGCGTGCTGCTCACCGAAGGCATCCCGGCCGCGCCCGCAGCATGACGTCACGCATGCCGCGGTTGTCGGCGACGTACGTGTTCATCGACTCCAGGAACTCGACCAGGCCCGCCCACGAGTCGGCACGGGTGGCGGCGCGCTCCGCGATGGTGACGACCTCGTCGGACTGCCGGACGAGGACCTCCTCGATGAGGAGGCTCATCTCGGGGAACCGCCGGTACACCGTGCCGACACCGACCCCGGCCCGGCGGGCGACCTCGTTGTGGCCGACGTCCAGGCCGCGTTCGGCGAACAACTCGCGTGCGGCCGCGATGATCCGCTCGCGGTTGTGGGCGGCGTCCTTGCGCAGAGGACGCGGGTGCGTCGGCTCGGTCGCGGCCCGGCCGACGCCGCGGAGGGGGGCGAAGGGCTCATCGCGTCCAGGGTAAGGCCCCGGCCGATCACCGAGCCACATCGCGCTCCCGCGGTGCGGGCCGGGACCGGGTTGCCGATTCGGCACGAGGATCCCGTCGGCGCCGGGCCACGTCGTTAGCCTCACCCGCGTTCTGGCGCGTGCCACGACGAGGAACACGGGAAGGAAGCCCATGGACTCTCGGCATGCTCCGGGCCCGGCCGTCTCGGGGACCTGCGACCCGCGCTTCCTCCCGGTCCGCGACGCCCTGCGCGAGTCGGTCGCCTCCGGCGAGGAGCTCGGGGCGAGCCTGGCCGTCGACGTCGCCGGTGACACGGTCGTGGACCTGTGGGGCGGGTTCCGCGACCCCGACCGCACCACGCCGTGGCAGGAGAACACCATCACGAACCTGTTCTCGACGACGAAGACGATCTCCGCGCTGGCCGCGCTGCTCCTCGTCGACCGGGGGCGGCTGGACCCGGACGCGCCGGTCGCCGACCACTGGCCGGAGTTCGCGGCGAACGGCAAGGAGGACGTCCGGGTCAGGCACGTCCTGTCGCACACGTCGGGCGTCTCGGGCTGGGATCCGCCGTTCACCCTGGAGGACCTCTACGACCATCCGCGGGCCGCGGCGCGGCTCGCCGCGCAGGCCCCCTGGTGGGCACCGGGCACGGCGTCCGGCTACCACGTCGCCACCTACGGCACGCTCGTCGACGAGCTGGTCCGCCGCGTCGACGGGAGGACGCTGCACCGGTTCGTCGACGAGGAGATCGCCGGGCCGATGGGAGCCGACATCCAGCTCGGCGCCCGCCGTGCCGACTGGCCGCGGACGTCACCGGTCGTCCCGCCCCCGCCGTCCGGGCGGATCCGGGGCAGCTGCCCCCGCAGAGCCCCGCCTTCCGGACGTTCCGCACCTCGAACCACCCCGCGGACACCGCGAACACCCCGCGGTGGCGGCAGGCCCACCTCGGCGCGGGCAACGGTCACGGCAACGCCCGCTCGCTCGCCCGCGCCCTGCGCGTGCTGGCCTGCGACGGAACGGTCGACGGCCGGCGGTTCCTCTCCCGTGACACGGTCGACCTCGTCTTCCGTGAGCAGAGCGACGGGGTCGATCTCGTCCTCGGCGTGCCGCTGCGCTTCGGGATCGGGTTCGCCCTGTCCGGATCGGCGGCGGTCCCCTACATCCCGCCGGGCAGGACGTGTTTCTGGACCGGGTGGGGCGGGTCGGCCGTCATCACCGGCCCGGAGACCGGTGTCACGATCGGCTACGCGATGAACCGGATGTCGTCGAGCTTCATCGGGTCGGACCGCCTCCGGCGCTACGTCGAGGCGGTCATGTCCTGCCTGGTTCCGTGATGCCGGGCAGGCGGATGCGCTCGCCGGTGGGGTTGAACATCGAGATGGCCTCGGCCGGTTCGCCGTCGAGCGCGGCGGCGCCGTGGGGTGTGCGCGCGTCGAACTCGACGGTCTGGCCGGCCTCGGCGACGAGCTCGCGGTCACCGAGCACCACCCGGGCCCGCCCGCGCAGGACGTGCACCCACTCGTAGCCGGCGTGGCTGCGGGTCCGGATGGGCTCGCCGCCGGGTGCGAGGGTCATCCGGAACGTCTGGACGGGGGCGGTGACCGGGGAGAGGTACTCGACCGTGAGGCGGCCGGCCCGTTCGACGGGTGTGCGGGTCCGGGGGTCGGGGGCCCGCCACATCATGAGGTCGTCGAGGCTGATCCGCAGCGCCCGGGCGACGGGCAGCAGCAGTTCGAGGTTCGGCGCCCGTTTGCCCGCCTCGAGCCGGGACAGCGTCGAGGCCGAGATCCCGGTGAGCCCGGCGAGCGTGTCGAGGGTGAGGTCGCGCCGGTGGCGGGCGGCGCGCAGGCGGGGCCCGAGCTCACGCAGGACGGCGCGGGTCAGGTCGGGTTCGCGTCGCTGGTCCGGCATGGTCCCTCGCTGCCAGGTCGGGTTCCGGCGGGGTCAGTGCACCGATCCGGTGTGGCTGGGGTCGTGGTCGTGCATCTGGTCGAGGTCCCACTGCGGGAGCGGGTCGGGCAGCTGCCGCCACGCGGCCGGTCCGGCGCTCAGCTCGGTGTCGGTGAGCAGGGCGGGGTCCAGCCGCCGGCGGGGCTCGTCAGGATGCAGGCCGACGCCGATGAACACCAGTTCCTGGCCGGGTGCGGGCTCGTCGGGTGCGAGCAGCTGGCCGGGTTCGAGCACGAGGTTCGGACCGGCCTGGGACCACACGGCGAGGACGTCGGGCCGGCTGGCGATGCGGCAGAAGCCCTTGCTGCGCAGCAGGCCCGTCCAGTCCTCCAGAGCGGCGAGCAGGCGCGCGGGGTGGAACGGGCGCTCCGCCCGGTAGACGACCGAGGAGATGCCGTACTCCTCGGTCTCGGGGGTGTGGCTGCCGGCCAGCTCGGCGGCCAGCCGGGGGCTGCGCGGCGAGAACGGGGTCGTAGCGGCCGGTGTCGAGCACCTCCGACAGCGCGACGGCGCCGTGGTCGGCGTGGACCAGCCGGGCGGTGGGGTTGAGCTTGCGCAGGACGGACTCGACCGTGCCGAGGCCGGCGGGGGAGACGAGGTCGGTCTTGTTGAGCACCAGGACGTCGGCGAACTCGACCTGGTCGACCAGGAGGTCGGAGATGCTGCGCTCGTCGTCCGCGGTGGCCTCGATGCCGCGCTCGACAAGCAGGTCGCCGCGGACGAGCTCGGCGAGGAACCCGGCGGCGTCGACGACGCTGACCATGGTGTCGAGACGGGCGTGGTCGGCGAGGCTGGAGCCGTCCTCGAACGTCCACTCGAACGTGGCCGCCACGGGCATGGGCTCGGAGATCCCGCTGGACTCGATGAGGATGGTGTCGAAGCGCTGCGAGCGGGCGAGCTCGCCGACCGTGTCGAGCAGGTCCTCGCGCAGGGTGCAGCAGATGCATCCGTTGCTCAGCTCCACCAGCCGCTCCTGCGTGCGGTCGAGGCTGCCCTGGCCCGCGACGAGCGCCGCGTCGATGTTGACCTCGCTCATGTCGTTGACGACCACGGCGACCCGGCGGCCCTCGCGGTTGGCCAGCACGTGGTTGAGCAACGTGGTCTTGCCGGCGCCGAGGAAGCCGGAGAGCACGGTCACGGGAACGGGCGGAGCGTCCATGTCGTAACGATAACCGTTGTCAAAAACGGGCGGCCAGGCAGGGACGCGCCCGGGTTTGCCGTTCCGGCAAGGAACCTCGTCGTGCCGCTCGACGGTGCCTACGGTTGCCGGCGTGTCCTCCTCGACCGAGTCCCCGTCCGAGCGGCCCGCAGGCCCGCGCCCCTCGATGCCCGTGCCGGTGCCGGGCGACACCGGACAGAGCTACTGGGACGGCTTCTACACCGGTCTCGTGCTGCCGCCGGACTGGAGCCCGACCCCCGGCGCGCTGCTCGTCGAGGAGATGGCGGCCGAGCCGCCCGGCCGCGCGCTGGACCTCGGCTGCGGCGGCGGCGGCGACGCCGTCTGGCTCGCCGCCCGCGGCTGGCGGGTGACGGCGGTGGACGTCTCGGGCGTCGTGCTGGCGCGGGCGGCCGAGCACGCGGCGCGGGCGGCGTCGGCGATCTCGTCGACTGGCAGCGCCACGACCTCGTCGAGTCCTTCCCGGCCGGGGAGTTCGACCTGGTCTCCGCGCAGTTCCTGCACTCTCCGCTGGAGCGGGCCGGCCAGCGGGACGCCATCCTGCGCCGGGCCATGTCCGCGGTGGCCGTGGGGGGCTCGCTCCTCGTCGCCGGCCACGCCGGGCCGCCGTCCTGGGCGGATGCCGTGCCCTTCGACGTGCACCTGCCCTCGACCGCCGAGGTGCTCGCCGCACTGGCCCCCGACCCGGCGCACTGGGTCGTCGGGCACTGGGCCGTCGTGACCGACCGCATCGTCACCCGGTCCGTCCCCGCCCCGGACGGCACGCCGGGCACCCGCGACGACAACGTCCTGCGGCTGCGGCGCACCGGCTGAGGGGCCCGGGCCGGTACGACGGGTCCGGCGGCTCAGGACGGCGGCTCGGCGCGGGCGGGCCAGCTGATCACCGCGGTGACCTCGTGGTGCTCGGCGACCACCTCGTCGCCCGTGGCGACTCGGCGGATGACCTCGCGGAGGTCCCCGTGCTCCGGCGCTGCCCGCCCGCCGTCGACGGAGGTGAACGCGCGGGCGTAGCGCTGCGCGGCCTCGTCGACGGAGCAGGCGGTTGTCGTCCGGTGCTCGACGTAGGCGACCGTCGGGAGGCGTCCCTGCAGCCACAGGTAGTTGACCAGGGCCCGCGGGTAGGCGCGGTCGTTGCCCGGGTCGTAGCGGCCGGGCAGCCCGAGCTCGCGTTCGAGGTGCCGGGCGAGGGTGTCGTGTCTGCGGATCGTCCGGTTGACCACGCACCAGGCCCGGGACGCCGCGGTCATCCGGTCGATGCCCGCTCGGCTGCGGACCACCGGGACCATCGACGCGAACACGACGTCGAAGGCCCCGCGCCAGCCGAGCGCGTCGAGGTCGGCGGTGGTCCAGTCGACACGCGTGTAGCCGAGGCCGGTGAGGCCGGCGGCCTCGGCGTCGGCCCGGGCGTGCGCCAGCATCCGGTCGGAGACGTCGGCGAGGTGGACGCCGCCGGCGTGCCGGGCGATCCGCAGCGCGTACCGGCCGGTGCCGGCGCCGATGTCGAGCACGCGCGCGTCCGTGAGGATGCCCCGCGCCACGAGGTGCGCGACCACGCCGTCGGCCAGCACGCCGTCGTCGTGGCGTCGAGCCCGGTGGTAGCCGTCCGCCGCGGCCTCCCAGAACGCCCGGTGGTCGGCTTCCGCGTGGGCGCCGACGGCGAGCAGCGCCGCGTAGTCCTCGGCGGTCGGGTCCTCGGCGGTCACCCGTTTCCTCCCGGGCCGAAGACCAGGTGGACGAACCCGCGGTGCTCGAGTCGCTCGACACCGATCCCGTACACGGGTTCGAGCGTCTGCGGGGTGAGCACCTCGGCGACGGGGCCCGCCGTCACGATCCGGCCGCCGTGCAGGAGCACCAGCTCGTCGCAGTAGCGGGCGGCGAGGTTGAGGTCGTGCAGGACGACGACGGTCGTGGTCCGCAGGCTCCGGACGAGCGCGAGCAACTCGTGCTGGTAGCGCACGTCGAGGTGGTTGGTCGGCTCGTCCAGCAGCAGGTGGTCGGTCTCCTGCACGAGCGCTCTGGCGATCAGCACCCGTTGGCGCTCGCCCCCCGACAGCCTCCCGAACGGCCGGTGCGCCAGCGTCGCCACGCCGACCTGGTGCAGGCGCGCTCGGCCGCCGCGCGGTCCTCGGGCTGGTAGGCCGCGAACGCCGACCGGCGTATCGACCGGCCGAGCAGCACGAGGTCGAACACGGTGAGCGGGATCTCGGGAGGGGCCTCCTGGACGACGACCGACGTCCGCAGCGCGATCTGCCGGGTGCTGAGCTCTGCGATGGGCTGCTCGTCGATGAGGACGGCGCCGCCGCGGGCACGCAGCGCGCCGTAGAGGACGCGCAGCAGGGTCGACTTCCCGCTCCCGTTGGGGCCGACCAGGCCGAGGACGCAGCCCGGCCGCGCGGTGATCGCCACCCCGTCGAGGACGAGCCCGTCGCCGTAGTCGAAGCGGACGTCGTCGGCAGAGATCACGCAGGGACCGCCGCCAGCTGCCGGGCGAGATCCTCCAGGCCCTGGATCGCGATCGGGCTCTGCGAGGTGAAGCTGTAGGGGACGACGAGAATCCGGCCGGTCCGGACCGCGGTCGTCTCGCCCAGCCGGCTCTCCGCCGCGAGGTCGGCCGCCGGATCGCCGGAGCCGTCGCTCGAGGTGTCCAGCAGGATGATCACCTCGGGATCGCGGTCGAGCACCTCCTCGATGCTGGTCTCGAAGTAGCGGTGCTCCTCGTCGGCGAAGATGTTGACCAGACCCAGTGCCTCCATCTGCGCGTGCTGGGCGGACTGGTTGCCGTAGGCCGCGACCGGTGCTCCCGGTGTGACGATCAGCGTGGCGGCCCTCCGCTGACCTCCGTGGTCGGCGGCGACGACGGTGTCGATGCGTGCGCGCAGCGCGCCGACCGCCGCCTCGGCCTGCTCCGCGGTCCCCATGATCCGCCCGTAGGTGCGGATGTCCTCGAGGATCTCGTCGAACGTGCTGCGAGCCCGCGCTCGCCCCGACGTGGTCGCACAGCCCGGTCGGGACGATCGAGGGGATGCCCGCGGCGGCGAGGTCGGCCGCCGGGGTCTGGAGCCCGTAGCTGATGACCAGGTCGGGATCGGCGTTGATGATCGCCTCGCGGGAGATCTCCGCGTCCGGTGAGATCTGCTCGACGGCGGAGAGCCGGTCGGTGTACTCGCCCAGGGGGGAGCCGAGCTCGCTGGAGCGCGCGATGATCCGGTCGGCCGCTCCGGCGGCGGCGAGCAGCGTCGGCGCCTCGGGCCCGGCCGTCAGCACCCGCTCGGGCTGTTGCGCGATCGTCACCTCCTCGCCACAGCTGGAGACCGTCATCGGGAAGCCGGACTCCGCCGCGCCACCTGCCGCGGGCGCGGTCGCCCCGCCGCACCCGGCGACCAGTGCGACGACGATCAAGGCGATGCCGGGGGCGGAGCGCGGTAGGCGGCGCATCGGGAGGTGTCCTCTCGGATCAGACGGAGGTGTGGTGTCGGCGGACCAGGACGAACAACAGCGGCGCCCCGACCAGGGCGGTGACGATGCCGAGGGGGAGCTCGGCGGGTTGGACGACGGTGCGGGCGACGACGTCGGCCCAGACGAGGAAGAGCGCACCGATCAGCGCCGCGACCGGCAGGACCCGGGAGTGCACCGCGCCGACACAGAGCCGCGCGACGTGCGGCACCACCAGACCGACGAACCCGATGCCGCCCGAGACGGCGACCACGGCCCCCACGCAGACCGCGACGACGACGGCCGCCCGGGCGCGCGCCAGGTCCGGTGAATGCCCGAGGTCGCGTGACGTGTCGTCACCGATCGCCAGTGCGTCCAGCGTGCGGCGCATGGTCATCAGCACCACGAGGCAGCAGGCGACGACACAGCCGCTGACCACCACGCTGCGCCAGTTGCCGAGGCTCAGCGAGCCCAGCAGCCAGTACAGCACCGTGCGCGCGGCATCCGGCGCGCCGGAGCCGAAGATGAGCAGGCTGGTGGCCGCGGACAGGACGTAGCCGACCGCGACGCCGGCCAGCAGCAGACGGACCGGGGTGATCGTGCCGCCCCGCCGGGCGAGCGTGAACACGACGACGCTGGCCAGTGCGGCACCGACGAACGCGCTGGGCGCGATGACGTCGACACCGATCCCCACGCCGACCCCGAACAGGATCGCCGCCGCCGCTCCCGTCGATGCACCCGACGTGATGCCCAGCAGGTAGGGCTCGGCCAGTACGTTGCGGACCAGGGCCTGGAGGACGACGCCGCTGACCGCCAGCCCCGCGCCGACGACAACCCCGAGGACCACCCGCGGCGTGCGGACCTGCCAGACGATGGTGTCCTGGGCACGGGTCCAGCCGGCGGTCTCCGGAGTGCCGAAGAGGTGGTGCCCCAGCACGCCGGCCACGACGTCCGGCGCCACGGGGACCGGCCCCAGCGCCAGGGCCAGCGGCACCGTGGCGAGCAGGCCCAGCAGCAGCGCCACCGTCCACCCGGCCGCGCGCCGTCGCCGGTCGGGATCGGCCGGCGGCCGCGCAGCGCTCGTGACCACCGCGCCGCGGGCCGCCGTCATGACCGGAGAACGTACGGCTTAATGGAATTCGTTCTCAAGTAGCCGCCTATGGTGTGATCCATGTCATTCGTTCCGCCACCTGATGCGGACTCCGCCCAACTGGTGATCACGAACTTCTGGAACGCCCACGTCCGGGAGTACGACGAGCACGCGATGAGCCGGCTGCACGTCGGGCCGATGGCCCCGGTGTGGACGTCGGTCTGGACCGCGGTCCTTCCGGCGCCGCCTGCGGACATCCTGGAGGTCGGCGCGGGTACCGGGCAGATGACCGCCCTCCTCGGCGCCGCCGGGTACCGGGTGACCGCAACGGACCTGGCCGAGGGGATGCTGGAGGCGGGACGGCGCCGCTGCGCCCACCTGGGCGGGCGGGTGCGGTTCGAGACCGGCGATGCCGTCCGGCCCGCCTTCGGGCCCGAGAGCTTCGACGCGGTGGTCAGCCGCTACCTGCTGTGGACGCTGCTCGACGCCCGGCAGGCGGTCGCCGCCTGGGTGCGACTCGTGCGACCCGGCGGTGTGGTCATGATCGTCGACGGCGCCTGGTTCGACGCCGAGATCCCCGTGACCGGGGACTCCCCGTACGACAGCCGGCTCGTCGAGCGGCTGTCCTTCGCCCGGTGGCGGGGGGTCGACGAGATCGTCGCGCTGCTGCGCGGGTGCGGCCTCTCCGCCGTCCGCGCCGATCCGTTGGACGAGGTGACGCGGTGGGAGCGGGCCGAGCTCCCGCCCGCCGACACGGCGCCGCAGTTCCGCATCTGGGGCCGGCGTCCGCCGGGTCGGCCCTGATGTCCCTGCTCGGCCGGGGCGGTGAACCGCCGAACCGGCCGCCCGGGCTCGACCGTGCGCGGGACCGGCCGGCCTCGTCCTGGTCGGCCCTTGACTCTCGGATCATGTCCTGGTTACGGTCGGTTCCGAGCCGCAGTGAAAATGACAACCACTCTCAACGGGAGGTGCCATGGCGCACGTCACCTACGAGTACGAAGAGGTCGAGGACGCCCCGCGCCGGCTGCGGGCCCACTGCACGCCGGCCGTGGACGCGCCGTTCAGCTGGATCGACGACCAGGCCGAGGAAGACTGAGGCAGGGTCGAGCACGCGGCCGTGAACGGGCGTTGAGCCCCTGACGGCCTACCACTGGTGAGGGAGCGGTGGCTCCGCGGTCCGGTGGCGCAGGTTCGCACGTGACCCTGCGCGGCCGGTCCGGCGGGCGGGGGCCGTCGCTCCCTCACGCATCGTGTCCAGGTAGTCGCCGTCTCGGGCCGCCCCGGCGCCGCCCCCTTCCCGGGAGTCTCCGCATGCCTGTGATGTCGAACAGCGAGACGGCCTGGACGAACGCCCGGCTCAAGCCCGGGCACCACCTGTACGAGGGATCCGACGGGATCTGGCGTTGCGCGCTGCCGGGCAGCCGGTTCCTCAGGCTCCGCGGTCCGCGCCGGTCCTTCCTCGCGGCGCAGCAGCTCCTCGCCCGCCCGCCGGGCACCACCGCCTCGGCCGAGTCGCTGGCCGGTCTCGGCCCGCTGCTGCGCGGGCTGGCTCAGCGCGGCCTGCTCTGCGACGCCGAGCCTCCGGTCGTCCGGTCCGACAGTGCGGTCCGGACCTGGACGGTGCGGGTCGACGGCACCGGTCCGTTGGCCGATCTCGTCGCCGACCGCATCGAGGCCGCGTCCGGTGGCCCGGTGTCCGCGATCGTGCACCGGGGCCGGGTCGACCTGGCGGACCCGGACGGCCTCGCGGACGTGGACGTGGTCGTCTCCACGGCCGAGTGGCTGCCCGACGCCCGGTGGACCCGGTTGCAGCAGCGGTGTGCGGAGCGAGGTGTCCTCGCCTGGCACCGCGCGCACCTCGACGGCGCCGAGGTCGTCCTCGGGCCGTGCTGGCGTCCCGGGCACACCGCGTCCTACACCGACACCCGGGCCCGGATCCTCGCGGCCGCCGGCGCGCCCGACGAGCTGCGCTCGCTCTGGGTCTACCTGGACACCCTGGACCCCCTGGACACCGTCGACACCCGGGACGCGGTCGGACCGTCGCCCTCGTCCTGGCCCGGGTCCGGGGCCCTGGCCACGGTCGCGGGCCTGCTGGTCACCGACGTCCTGGCGGTGCTGCGCGGCGATCGGCTGCCGGGGGAGGGCCACCAGCTCCGGTTCGACCCGGCGACCCTGGCGGTGCACCGCCATCCGGTGCTCCCGCTGCCGACGGCCGACGTCCACCCCGACGCGCAGGCGGTGCCGCTCGAGGACTCTCGTCGACGCCCGCACCGGCCTGATCACCGCGGTCGTGCGTGAACCGCCGACCCCCGGGTTCCCGCGCGCGTTCGTCGACTACACCGCCGACGTCGCGGCGACCGGTGAGTTCGCGCCGTGGGTCGCGACGCCATCGCCGGGGGTGCCGCGCTCGACGACCCGCAGCGTGCCCGGGCCGCGGCGATCGGCGAGGCGCTCGAGCGGTACTGCGGCAACGCCGTGCCGGACGGGCTGCTCTACGGTTCGGCGGCCGAGCTGGCCGCGCGGGGCGAGGCACCGCTGGACCCGACGGCCTTCGCGCTGTTCTCCGAGGAGCAGTACGCCGCGCGCGGGTTCCCGTTCCGCCGCTTCACCGCGGACCTGCCCGTCTCCTGGGCGAGCGGGGTCGACCTGCACACCGGGGCCCCGGTCATGGTGCCGGCCGCCTTCACCTACCTGAACACACAGCGTGGCCTGCGCACGGGCGAGCCGCCCCTCGTGTTCCAGGCGTACGCCGGGATCGCGGCCGGGACGGACGCGGCCGCCGCACAGCGCTCGGCGCTGGAGGAGGTCATCGAGCGCGACGCGGTGACGCTGTGGTGGCTGACCGGCGCGGAGGCCCGTCGGATCGACGTGACGGGCGACCCGCTGCTGTGCGGCGTGCTGGACGACCCGGCGTGTGCCCACCTCACCGCGACGTTCCTGGACATCCCCTGTGCGCTGCCGGTGCCGGTCGTCGGGGTCTTCCTCGAGGACCGGCGCCGTGGCGTCGTCGGCTTCGGCTCGGCCTGTCGGTCGACGGCTGCGGCCGCGGCGGCCAAGGCACTCACCGAGGCGCTGGTCACCCACTCCACCGCGGCCGAGCTGGGCGAGCCGGACGGCACCTTCTGGTCCGCCGTGCGCGCCGGGCGGCTGCGGCAGGATCCCTACCGGGCGTTCCGCGCCGACCGCGGCTACCGCGCCGACTTCCGGGCCGACTGGCGCGACCTCACCGTGCTCGACCTCAACCTGCAGCTCTACCTGGACCCGGTGATGCAGGAGGAGCCGGCCCGCCGGCTCCGGGCGCCGCGCGGCGGTGCGGTCGCGCTCGCCGAGCTGCCCGGTCTGCCAGGTCCGCCCGCCGGCGATGCGCTCGCCGGCTACCTCCGGATGCTCGCCGACCACGGCCATCGCGCCAGCGCAGTCGACGTCACGACCGCGGACGTGGCCCGCACCGGTCTGCGTGTGGTCCGGGTGGTCGTGCCCGGCATGTACCAGAACGCCCCGGCCGCGTTCCCGCTGCTCGGCGGCGACCGGCTGTACCGGGAGCCGGTGGCCCGGGGCTGGCTGACGCAGCCGCCGAAGCCCGGCGACCTGGTCCGGGAACCGCTGCCGTTCGCCTGACCCTGCCTGCTACCCATGAGAAAGGTGTGCCGATGAAACTCGGACTGGCCCTCGGCTACGCGGGCGAGCCCATGACCGAGGTCCTGCCCGCCGTCGAGGCAGCCGACCGCAACGGCTACGACTCGGTGTGGAGCCTGGAGGAGTACGGGCCCGACGGCGTCTCGGTCCTCGGCTACCTGGCCGCGAAGACCACGCAGATCAAGCTCGGCACCGGGATCCTGCAGATGGGACCGCGCAGCCCGGCGCTGACCGCGATGACCGCGACCACGCTCGACGTGCTGTCGGAGGGCCGGTTCATCCTCGGCCTCGGACTGTCGGTGCCGTGGGTGATCGAGGGTTGGCACGGCGTGCCCTACGGCAAGCCGGTGGAACTGACCCGGGAGTACGTCGAGATCGTGCGCAAGGCGGTCGCCCGGGAGGCGCGGCTGGAGCACCAGGCACCCACTACCAGATCCCGTACCGGGGTCCGGGCGCCCGCAGCACCTCGGGCCCGATCAGGTCGCTGTTCCCGCCGTTGCGCAAGCAGATCCCGATCTACCTCGGCTCGATGGGACCGCGCAACATCCGGCTGACCGGCGAGATCGCCGACGGGTGGCTGCCGGGCCTGTACTCGCCGGAGCGGGAGGACGCCACCAACCGCTACCTGGACGAAGGACTGGCCAAGGCGGGTCGCGCACCCGAGGAGGTGCCGATCGCGAACATCATCGAGGTCGAGCGGCACGACGACATCGAGGCGGCCCGCGACGAGCTGCGTCCGCTGCTCGCGTCCTACATCGGGCCGACGGGCGAAGGTCTGGTCAACGCCTACTTCGAGAGCGCGTGCGCGATGGGCTGGGAGGCCGAGGCCCACAAGATCCGCGAGCTGTACACCGCGGGGCACAAGAAGGACGCCGCGGCCGCGGTGCCGGTCGCGCTGCTCGACGAGACCGCCCTGCTCGGGCCGCTCCCGGCGATCGTCGACCGGCTCGCGGCGTGGAAGGAGTCGCGGGTGGACACGCTCATCCTGCTGACCCGGGACGTGGAGATCATCGAAGCGGCGGCGAACGCGCTGTGAGCCCCCGGTGACCGCCTCGGCGGAGGTGGACCTCGACTGGGCCGAGTGGCTGCGCCGCTACGACGCGCAGCAGGAGCTCTACGTCCCCGACCGGGAGCGGCGCTTCGCGTTGATGATCGACCTGGTCGGGGCGGCGGTCCCGGAGGGGTCCACGGTCGTCGACGTGGGTGCCGGCCCGGGCGCGCTGAGCACCCGGCTCCTGGCCAGGCTCCCGAGCCTGACCGCCGTGGCCCTCGACGCCGACCCGGTCATGCTCGAGTTCGGCAGGCGCGCGGCGGATGCGCTGGGGACCGGCGTGACCGACCGGCTGCGGTGGCTGCGCGCCGACGTGGTGGACGAGGACTGGCGGGCGGCGGTGCGCGAGGCCGCGCCGGGGCCCGTCCACGCGGTGGTGTCGGCCACCGCGCTGCACTACCTGCCGGCCGCGGACCTGGTGCGGGTGTACCGCGAGATCGCGAGACTGCTGCCCCGCGGCGGCTGCTTCGTCAGCGGGGACGTGTTGCTGCTGGCGACCCACCTCGTGCGGGCCCAGGCCGTGATCGACCAGGTGCGGGAGCGGCGTGAGCAGACCGCGCGGGACAACGGCGCCGAGGACTGGGGCCAGTGGTGGGACGCGTTCGAGCGGGCCGCGAGCCGGGACCCGGCGCTGGCCGCCGCCTTCGCCGAGCGGGCGCGCAGCTCCCTGCTGGCCCGCAAGCAGCAGCGGATGGTAGGCAGTGCCTTCCACCTCGCCGCGCTCGATGAGGCGGGCTTCGCCGAGGTGACGACCGTCTGGCAGGACCTGGAGGAGTTCGTGCTCCTCGCAGTGCGCTGATCGACCTGAACGAGACGGAGAACCGACACATGAGACGCCCGAGGCTGGCCGTGATCGCGATCACGGCTCTGGCCGCCGCCGCGTGCGCATCCCCGGCCGCCGTGGACGCGGGCGGCGCGCCCGCCGCACCCACGGCGGGTTCGTACACCCCGGTGGACCTGGAGAACTGCGGGCGGTCCCTGCACTTCGACGCCCCGCCCTCGCGGGTCATGCTGCCCTACCACCCGATGGCCGAGATGTTCGTCGGGCTGGGCCTGGCCGACCGCGCCATCGGGCGGACGGGCTACTCCGGTGCGTGGGCCCCCGACCCGCCGATCCTGCCCGAGATGGAGGCGGACTTCGCGCGCATCCCGGTGGTGTCCGACACGGCCTACCCGCCGCCGCGTGAGCAGCTGCTGGCGTTGCGGCCGGACTTCCTGTTCCTCTACGGCGACTTCGACCTCGGCGGAGAGGGGGCGGGCGCCGACGGCCTCGCCACCCTGGAGGACCTGGAGCGGGCGGGGGTGCAGGTCTACCTGACCACCTGCCCGGACCCGACCGGCAACTACGGGGGCGAGAACCTGGAGGCCACCTTCCGCACCTTCGAGGACCTCGGACGCATCTTCGGGGTGGAGGACCGCGGCGCAGGCGCGGGTGGCGGCAGATGCGCGCGAGATCGAGGACGTGCGGAGCCGGGTCGCGGCCGAGCCGCCGGTCGACACCGTGATGTACGCCGGCGGTACCGGCCCGATCGACCTGTCCGGCGGCATCGGCATCAACGACGAGATCCTGGAGGCGGCCGGCGGCGCAACCTCTTCCCGGACGGCGGCCTGTACTTCCAGGCCAGCCTGGAGGCGGTCGCGGCCACCGCCCCGCAGGCCTGGTGGATCTTCGCCAACGCCGCGCGGCCGGACGGCACCCTGGACCCGACCACCGCCACCGACTTCCTGTTCCCCACGTTCCCCCAGCGCCCGCCTCCCAGAACCAGCGGATCGTGGTGACCGCCTACGAGCTCGCGGCCCCGGGCTGGCGCACCGCGCAGACCGTCGAGGACATCGCCCGCCAGCTGCACCCCACAGCGTTCCCGTGAACGCGATCGACTCGCGGCTCCGTCGGGGCGCGCCGGCCACCACGGTCCGGCCGCCCCGGCGGGCCCGCCAGGCACTGGTGCTCGCCGGCCTCGCGGTGACCTTGCTCGCCTGCGTGCTGCTGGCCGTCGGCGCGGGCCCGGTGGCCGTGCACCCGGCCACGACGGTGCAGGTGGTGGGCAGCCACCTGCTGCCGCAGCTGGTCGCGCCGGTGCCGGACCCGCTGGACGACCAGATCATCTGGGAGTTCCGGTTCCCCCGGGTCCTGCTCGGTGTGGTCGTCGGGGCGGGGCTGGCGGTGGTCGGCGCCGTGATGCAGGCCGTCGTGCGCAACCCGCTCGCGGACCCCTACCTGCTCGGGGTCTCGGCCGGCGCGGCGCTCGGCGCGGTCCTCGTGCTCGTCCTGGGTTCGGCGGCGGCGGCCGGGCTGTCGCTGCCGGCCGCCGCGTTCGGCGGGGCGTTGGTGTCCACACTGGCGATCTACCTGCTCGCCCGGCGCCGCGGCCGGATCACACCGCTGCGGATGGTGCTGGCGGGCGTCGCGCTGGCCTACCTCTTCCAGGCCGGGTACAGCTACCTGCTGCTGATCGCGGACCCCCGCGGCGCGCAGAGCGTGCTGTTCTGGCTGCTCGGCAGCCTCGGTTCGGCACGATGGGACGCGCTGCCGCTGCCCACCGCGGTCGTCGCGCTCGGCACGGTCGCGTTGCTGACCCAGTCCCGGCCGCTCAACGCGCTGCTGACCGGCGACGAGTCGGCCCGGTCGCTGGGGCTGGGGGTCGACCGGTTCCGGGCGGCGATGCTGGTGCTCACCTCGGTGCTGGTCGGGACGATGGTCGCGGTCAGCGGAGCGATCGCGTTCGTCGGGCTGATCGTGCCGCATGCCGTGCGGCTGGTGCTCGGAGCCGACCACCGCAGGCTGATGCCCGCGGCAGCGCTGGTGGGCGCGATCTTCCTGGTGCTGGTCGACCTGGCCGCGCGCACCGTCGCCGAGCCGACGGAGCTGCCGCTGACCATCGTCACCGCGGTCGTCGGCGTGCCGTTCTTCCTCTGGCTGCTGGGCCGCGACACCTCCGCCGAACGGATCGCCGGATGAGGGTGACGATCGACGGGGTGACCGTCCGGCTCGGCGATGCCGACGTCGTCACGCGCGCGACCTCACCGTGGCGGGCGGTGAGGTGGTCGGGCTGCTGGGACCCAACGGGAGCGGCAAGTCGTCGCTGCTGCGCAGCGTGTACCGGAGTCTGCGCCCGGTGGCCGGGGTGGTTCGCCTGGACGAGGACGACGTGTGGTCGCTCCCGGCCCGGGAGAGCGCCCGCCGCACCGCGGTGGTGGTCCAGCAGACGCAGACCGAGTTCGACCTCACGGTGGCCGATGTCGTCGCGATGGGCCGCCATCCGCACAAGCGGCCGTTGGAGCGGGAGAACGCGCAGGACCGCGAGCTGTGCGAGGACGCCCTGGTGCGGGTGGACATGGCCGACTTCGCCGGCCGCAGCTTCCTGGAACTGTCCGGCGGCGAACGGCAGCGCGTGCTGATCGCGCGGGCGCTCGCCCAGCGCAGCCAGGTGCTGGTCCTCGACGAGCCGACGAACCACCTCGACGTGCACCACCAGTTCGAGCTGCTCGACCTCATCCGGAAGCTGGGCCTGACGACCCTGGTGGCGGTGCACGACCTGAACCTCGCGGCCCGCTACTGCGACCGGGTGTGCGTGCTGAGGGCGGGCGAGGTCGTGGCGGTCGGGCCCCCGGCCGACGTGCTCACCCCGGCGCTGGTGGAGCACGTCTTCGCGGTGGCGCTCACCACCTGGACGGACCCGGAGACCGGGTTGCTCCACTTCGGCCTGGGGCCGATGCGCTCCGCGCGGCCGACCGCACAGCTGGCGACGGACGCGGCCGGCGCCTGATCCACCTCGGGGGATGGAGTCAATGACGCGAGCGAGAGAAGTACTCGACATCCAGCAGGCGATGACCGTCACTCCTGCCTGGTACGACATGATGACCTGGGACGGCTACACCAGGGCCTACGGCGACGGGGTGTGGCGCGGGATTCAGCGTGGCTTTGTGGCCGGGGCCGGAATTCGGCCCGGGACGAGCGTGCTCGACCTGGGAACGGGCGTGGGCGGAACGGCATTGGAGGCCGCGCGCTGGTCGGGCCTTCGGGTCGGGTCGTGGGCGTCGACAATGCGACGTCGCTCATCGAACGGGCTCGCGACGAGGCACGCGGATCCGGCCGGCAGAACGTCAGCTTCGACGTCATGGACATCGGTGACCTGGACTTTCCCGATCGGACGTTCGACTGCGTTCTCTCGCATTTCGCGCTGAACGCGTCCTTCCCGCCCGGGGTCGGTGCGCGGGAGGCCTGGCGCGTGCTTCGGCCGGGTGGCGTCCTGACCTTCGTGATGTGGGGCAGGACCACGCGCGGCGGCGAGCTGACCGCGATCCTCAACGCGCTGCTGAAGAAGTGGCAGCCGGCGGAGCTGCCGGCGGAGCTGGCGCACGTCCAGCAGGCGGTGGCCGTCGTGCCCTACGGCTTCTTCCAGTACGGCCCGCTGGCCGAGCCTGCGGACACGAGCCGGGTCATGGCCTTCCTGCGCGGGCTGGGATTCGAGCGGGTCGAAGCCGTGACCCGCTATCTCGCGGTGGAGTACGCCGACGTCGACGCGCTGTTGACGATGGTGACGCCACTCCGGATTCCGCTCCGGCAGCTGAGTCCGGATGCCGCGGCGGGATTCCGGGAGGACATGGCCCGGGCCGTCGGGCCGCTGTTCGACAGCGGCGACGTGGCGGCCGAGTGCGAGGTCATGTGCTTCACGGCCCGCAAACCCGGTGGCTCGTAACCGGCAGGAGACGGATCCGAACTCGGAGGCCCCGAGATATACGCACCGCTCTATTGACAATGATTTCCATATTCGTCTAGCGTCGTGAGCATGCCCGCCGCCCCGATCCGCCCTCTTCGTGTGTTCCGGAAGACGCGGGGACACGCCCAGTACGTGGGCGGATGCGGCTCCCGCTCACGGAGGTGGCGGGCGCGCGCCCGTTCGTGTCCGCCACCTCGCCTTTCCCACCCGCCGCTCCACCGCCGGACCCGCCCATGGTCGGGGTGATCCAGGCGGACGTCCTGACCCGGGCCGAGGCCCGGGTACGGGCGAGCACCGTCCGGGACGTCCGCTACCAGATCGAGCTGGATCTGGACCGGGGGGCCGACGAGTTCGCGAGCCGCACGACCCTGCACTTCTCCTGCCGGGACGAGGGTGCGGAGACCTTCGTGGACCTGCGCGCCCACGCGGTCGGCCCGGTGGTGCTCAACGGCAGCCGTCTGGGCCCGGACTGCTACGACGGCAGCCGCATCAGGCTCACCGGGCTGCGCCGGGACAACGTGCTCGTCGTCGGCGCGCGCTGCGCGTACAGCCGGACCGGGACCGGGCTGCACCGCTTCGTCGACCCGGTCGACGGGCGGGTGTACGTGTACACCCAGTTCCAGCCGTTCGACGCGCGCCGGGTGTTCGCCTGCTTCGACCAACCCGACCTCAAGGCCCGCGTCGAGCTCTCGGTGCGCACCCCGCCGGACTGGACCGCGGTGGGCAACGCCGAGGTCGTCGAGCCGGGGCCGCGGTGGCGCTTCGCGCCGACCCCGCCGATCCCGACGTACGTCACCTCCGTCGTCGCGGGGCCCTACCACCGCATCCGCGAGCGCCACGGAACGCTGCCGCTCGGGCTGTACCTCCGGCAGTCGCTGGCCGAGCGGCTCGACGGCGAGCAGGCCGCGGAGATGATCGCGCTCACCCGGGCGGGGCTGGACCACTTCGCCGACATGTTCGGGCGGCCGTACCCGTTCGACGCCTACCACCAGCTGTTCGTGCCCGAGTTCGCGATGGCGCGATGGAGAACGTCGGGTGCGTGACGATCGACGAGGACAACCTGTTCCGCGGCCGGGCCACCCAGGCCCAGCGGCTGTACCGGGCCAACATCGTCATGCACGAGATGGCCCACATGTGGTTCGGGAACCTCGCCACCCCGCGCTGGTGGGACGACCTGTGGCTGAACGAGGGCTTCGCGACCCTGATGGCCTCGACGGCGCTGGCGGAGGCCTCGGGGTTCGCCGACCAGGCATGGATCGAGTTCGCCCATCTCTACAAGACCTGGGCCTACCGCGAGGACCAGCGGCCCACCACCCACCCGATCGTGGCGGACATCGTCGACACGGCGGGACTGCTCACGCACTTCGACGGGATCACCTACGCCAAGGGGGCGTCGGTGCTCAGCAGCTGTCCCACTGGGTCGGCCCGCGGGCGTTCCGGCAGGGGGTTCGCAGCCTGCTCGCCGCGCACGCGTTCGGCACGGTCGACCTGCACGACTTCCTCCGCCACCTCGAAGCCGCCTCCGGTGGACGGGACCTGCGCGCGTGGGCGGCGCAGTGGCTGCACACCGAGGGAATCCCCACGCTCTCCGCGACGACCGAGGTCGATGCCGCCGACCGCTACGGGTCGGTCGTCCTGCGCTACGACTCACCGGGCACGGACTCGTCGACGCGCGCGCAGCGGGTGGCGATCGGGGTCTACCGCGACGACGGGCACGCCATCCGGCGGTCCCGGCAGGTCGTGGTCGACCTCGACGGCGACCGGGTGCCGGTGGCCGAGCTGCGCGGTGACCCGGCCGCGGACCTGCTGCTGCTCAACGACGACGACCTCGCTACACCAAGATCCGCCTGGACGCGCGTTCGGTGCGGAGCTGCGCGGTGGTCTGGGCCGGGTCGCGGACCCGCTGGCCCGCAGCCTGTGCTGGGGGGCGCTGTGGGAGGCCACCCGCGACGGGAGGTTCCCGGCGGGGGACTGGGTCGAGCTGGTGGCCCGGCACGCTCCCGCGGAGACGACGGTGGCCGTGTTGCAGAAGGTGCTGCTGCAGGCCGGCGAGGCACTCGACCAGTTCACCACGGCCGACCGGTCCGCGAGGCTGCGGCGCCGTCTTGCCGGCGCGATCCGCGACGCCGTGCAGGCCGCGGAACCGGGCGGCGACGCCCAGCTCGTGTGGGCCCGCCGCGCCATCGCGACCGACCCCGACCCGGGATTCGCGCGGGCGCTGCTCGACGGCACCACGACCGTGCCCGGCCTGGAGGTCGACGTCGACCTGCGGTGGCAGATCGTCATCCGGCTGGCCGCACTCGGGGCCGCCGACGACGCGCTGGTCGCGGCCGAGCTCGCTCGCGACCCCAGCGACGTGGGCAGGCGGCGGGCCCGGGTGGCGAGGGCCTCGATGCCCGACCCGGTCGCAAGGCCGCGGCCTCGGATGGGCGGTGGACGGCCTCGACGGCGACGAGGTGCTCTCGCTGGCCACGCAGCGCGCCGTCCTCGGCGGGTTCTGGCGTCCCGACCAGGACGAGCTGCTCGCCGCGTACGCCGCCGACGGCTGGGTCGACGCGCTGGCCCGGGTGTGGGCGGAGCGCAGCCCCGACGAGGCACTGGCGCTGACCGCCGTGCTGGTGCCGGCGACACGGGCCGGCACCACGGTGGTGGACGCCGCCGACCGGCTGCTGGCCACCGACCTGCTGCCGCCCGCGGGGCGGCGAGTGGTCGCCGAGGGCCGCGACGACTGCCGGCGGGCGCTGCACGCACAGGACGTCGACCTGCATTCGGACCGGCCGGATCCGGCCGTACCTCGGAAAGGAGCAGCAGCCCGATGACCGATACCGAGCCCGACATGAAGAGCGACATCAACAGCGTGGCCTACGGGGAGGAGTGGTCGGCGCTCTGGGAGCAGGACTATGGGACCAGGCCCGACACCGACGACGCCGTACGGACCGTCGCCGACCTCGCCGCCGGCCGGCCGGTCCTGGAGCTGGGAGTCGGGACCGGCCGCCTGGCCGTGCCGCTCGCGGACCTGGGCCTGCCGGTGCACGGCGTCGACAACTCGCCCTGGATGCTGGCCGGGCTGCGGAAGAAGCCCGGCGGCGAGCGGGTCACCACGACCGAGGGCGACCTCGTCACCACCACGGTGCCCGGCCGGTTCGGCGTGGTGCTGCTCGCCAGCTACGCGCTGTTCGCCCTGACCACCCAGGAACAGCAGATCGACTGCTTCCGCAACGCGGCGGCCCACCTGGAGCCGGGCGGTGCGTTCGTCGTCGAGGTCGTCTCGCCCCAGCTGCTGGAGGCCGACATCTGCCGGCCGGTGAAGATCAGCGCGGACGAGGTCGTGCTGCTCGTCTCCACCGCCGCCGACCGGATCACCCAGCGCCTGCAGACCGCGCACGTGTACCTGCGCCACGACGCCCCGGTCAAGATCCTCCCGTGGGACTCGCGCTACGCGGGACCGCCCGAGATGGACCTCATGGGTCGGCTGGCCGGACTCGAGCTGAGTGCCCGCTGGGGCGGGTGGGACCGGCGGCCCTACACCGCGGCCAGCGCCAAGCACATCTCCGTCTACACCCTGCCGGAGGGACCGGTATGAACCCGACGACGCTCGCGGAGAACGGCATCGCGGCCGGAACCGCCGACGGCGACCGAGCGACGGCCAGCGGCGTCCCCGCCGGCGGGGCCGTCGACGCCACGGCCGACACGGCCGCCGACGGGACCGTCGGCAACGACATCGTCACCGAGGACGGCACCTGGAGTTTCCACCGGGGCGTCGCGCCGACGTTCGTCGACCACGTCCGCCGCTCGGTCCCGCTCTACGACGCGGGGCACGAGCTGGTGGCCGAGATCAGCAGCTGCTTCGTGCGTCCCGGCGGGGTCGCCTACGAGCTCGGGTCGTCCACCGGGCAGCTGCTACGCCAGGTGGCCACGGCGAGCCCGCGCAACCGGTCGGCGACCTGGATCGGGGTCGAGCACGTCAGCGAGATGGTCGACCAGGCCCGCGCGCACTGCGCGGGGGTCGAGAACATCGTGCTGGTGCAGTCCGACATCAGCGCGATGGACTACCGCTCCTGCGACTTCGTGACCGCCTACCTCACCCTCGACTTCCTCGATCCCGAGCCGCGGATCCGCACGTTGCGGCGGGTGGCGCAGGCCCTGCGGCCCGGCGGGGCGATGTTCGTCTACGAGAAGGTGCTCGCGCCCGACTCCCGCACCCAGAACCTGATCAGCATGCTGCACCACCGCTTCAAGCGTCAGCACGGGCTCACCGCCGAGGAGATCCTCAACAAGGCCGACAGCCTGGCCGGGGTGATGCAGCCGCTCACCGCGGGGGAGTACCGCGACCTGCTGCTGGAGTGCGGGTTCAGTAGCGTCGTGCCCGTCCTGCGCTACCTCTGCTTCGAGGGCTTCCTGGCGCTGCGCTGAGCGTCGTGCGGCGCCGAGCCCGTTCCGACAGTCCGACCGTTCGTCACGAACCACCTGGAGGTGCCCGCGGATGCGCAGGCTCAGCGAGCGGCTCATCGCCCTCACCCCGGGCGCGCGGCTACGCCTGGTCGCCCTGGTCGTCCTCATGCTCCTGATCACCGGCACGTACGTGGGGCAGGGCCTGCTCATCGCCCGCACGCTCGGCTCGATCCTGCAGGGCGGCGCCCTGGCGACGGTGCTGCCGCTGGTCGCCGGCATCCTGGTGCTGCAGGTGGCGCGCGTGCTGCTCACCGTGTGGCGCGAGGAGCTGGCGATGGCCCTGGCCGGCCGCGTCAAGGCGGCGGTCCGGGCCCGGCTGACGAGCGCGCTGTTCGAGCTGGGACCCGGCTGGCTGCAGCGCACCCGGACCGGCACGGTGCAGTCGACGGTGGTCGACGGGGTGGAGACACTCGACCCGCTGATCTCCAAGTTCGTGCCCCAGGCCTTCGCGACGGCCATCGGGGCCCTCGGGGTCACCGCCTACCTGATCGTCCTGGACCCGGTGGTCGGCTGCGTCGTGCTGGTGTGCGCCGTCGTCGCCCCCGTCCTGCCGGTGGTGGCCGACCGCTTCACCGCCGAGCCGATGGCGGCGTGGTTCGACGGCTACCGCGGCCTGTACGCCGAGTTCCTCGACGCCGTGCAGGGCATGGCGACCCTGAAGGCGTTCAACGCCAGCGCGGCCCGGGGCGCCGAGCTGGAGCACCGCTCCCGCGTGTTCGCCAGGGACTCGATCCGGCTCAACGCCGTCGTGATCATCTACATCGGGGTGGTGGCGCTGGTCGTCGGCGTCGGCACCGCGTTCGCGATCGGGATCGGCGCCGTCCGGCTCGCCAACGGCGAGATCGGCATGATCGAGCTGCTGACCATCCTCATGCTCGCCGGGGAGGCCTTCCGCCCCCTGCAGAGCCTGGAGAAGGCCTACCACGGCAGCTACCGGTCCGGCCCCGCGGGCGAGGCGTCTTCGATCTGATCGACGCCCGCCCGGACATCACCGACGACGGCACGCGCCGGCTGGAGCGGGCCCCGGCCGCGCCGCCGCCGTCGGTCGACCTCGACCACGTCACCCTGCGGTACCGCGACGACGGGCCGCCCGCGCTCGACGCGGTGGACCTGCACGTCGCGCCGGGGGAGCGGGTGGCCCTCGTCGGGCCGTCCGGGGCGGGCAAGACCACGGTCGTGTCGCTGCTGCTGCGCTTCTTCGCCGCCGAGCAGGGGCGGGTCCGCATCGACGGCGTGGACATCGCCGATCTCCCGCTCGACCACCTGCGCTCGCTGATCGCGGTGGTCGCCCAGGACACCTACCTGTTCCACGGCACGGTGCGCGACAACCTGCTGCTGGCCCGGCCCGACGCGACCCACGCGGAGATCGTGGCCGCGACCACCGCGGCCCAGGCGCACGGTTTCATCGAGGACCTGGCCGACGGCTACGACACCATGGTCGGGGAACGGGGTCTCAAGCTGTCGGGGGGCCAGCGCCAGCGGATCGCCATCGCCCGGGCGCTGTTGAAGGACGCCCCGATCCTGGTGCTCGACGAGGCGACGTCCAACGTGGACGCGGCCAGCGAGGCCGGCATCCAGGACGCCCTCGACGGGCTCACCGGCGGACGTACCACCTTCGTCATCGCCCACCGCCTGTCCACCGTCCGGTCCGCGGACCGGGTGGTCGTCCTCGACTCCGGGCGGATCGCCCAGGTCGGTGGGCACTCCGAGCTCGTCGCCGACGGCGGCATCTACGCGGATCTGGTGGCGGCGCAGACGGGAGGCCGGTCGTGAGCACCGCGGTGGAACAGGCGGCCCTCGAGGGCCCCGAGCCGGACCAGGGCGGCGAACCGGCCCGGCAGACGACGTTCGTGCAGCGGCTGCGGCCGCTGCTCGGGCTGATCGGGCCCTACCGGGGCCTGACGCTGGCCGCGGTGGTCAGCGGGATCGCCCATCAGCTGGCCCGGCTGGCCGTCGCCGGGACGGGGGCGTGGCTGGTCGGCCGGGCGGTGACCGGTGCGCCGGTCGAGCAGCTCACCGGCGGGCTGGTGGTGCTCGGCGTGCTGCTCGTCCCGCTGGTCGTGGCCCCGTGGCTGGAGTCGTTCCTGTCCCACATGGCGGCGTTCCGGCTGCTCGCCGACCTGCGGGCGCGGATGTACACGGCGCTGGAGCGTCTCTCGCCGGGGTACCTGCTGGAGCGCCGGTCGGGCGACCTCGGGTCGACCGCGATCGCCGACGTCGAGCAGACCGAGATCTTCTTCGCGCACACCCTGAGCCCGCTGGTCGTCGCGGTGACGGTTCCGGTGGCCGCGCTGGGCACGCTCGCGTTCCTGCATCCGGTGCTGGCGCTGGTGCTGCTGCCGGTCCTGGTCGCGCTGACCAGCGTGCCGTGGTGGTTCCGCAAGCGGGCCGACGCGCAGGGCGACGCGGTGCGCGGCCGGCTCGGCCAGGTGAACGCCGAGGTCGTCGACACCTTCCAGGGGCTGCGCGAGGTGCTCACGTTCGGCGCGGCGGCCCGCCAGCGGGCTCGGCTGGCCCGGCAGGAGGACGGGCTGCTGAAGGCGAGCATGGCCCACGGGCGCCGCGCCGGTGTGGAGGCGGCGGCCACCGACACGTTCAGCGCGCTCGGCCTGCTGGTCGTGCTGGTCGTCGCGGCGGCGCTGGTGGTGGCCGGGGCCCTGGACCCCGCGTTGTACCCGGTGGCGGTCGTGCTGTCCGCGACGACGTTCGCCCCGGTGATCGCGGTCGCGGACGTGGCGCGCGACCTGAACATGGTGGCCACGGCGGCCGACCGGGTGCAGGCGATCCTGGATGCGCCGGCGCCGGTCGTCGACCTGGTCGAGACCGGCCCGGCCGGCCCGGTCCGGCCGGTGATCGAGTACCGGGACGTGACCTTCCGGTACCGGCCCACCCTGCCCGACACCTTGCACGGGGTCGGCTTCGAGGTCGCGGAGGGTGAGACCGTCGCTCTGGTCGGGCACTCCGGGGCGGGCAAGTCGACCTGCGTGCACCTGCTGATGCGGCTCTGGGACGTGACCGGCGGCTCCATCACGGTGGGCGGGCACGACCTGCGCGAGTTCCCCCAGCGCGAGCTGCGCGACCTGCTCACCTACGTCCCCCAGGACGTCTACCTGTTCCACCGGTCGCTGCGCGAGAACATCCGGCTGGCCCGGCCGGACGCTCCGACGAGGAGGTGGTGGCCGCGGCGCGCACCGCCCAGGCGCACGAGTTCATCGCGAGCCTGCCCGAGGGCTACGACACGGTGGCCGGCGAGTTCGGGGCCCGGCTGTCCGGCGGCCAGCGCCAGCGCATCGCGATCGCGCGAGCGCTGCTCAAGGACGCGCCGATCCTGGTGATGGACGAGGCCGTGTCCAACCTGGACGCCGGCAGCGAGCAGGCGCTGGCGCGGGCGATGAACGAGGCCCGCGCGGACGCACGACCCTGGTGATCGCGCACCGGCTGTCCACGATCCGCTCGGCGGACCGGGTGGTGCTGCTGGAGCGGGGCAGGGTGGTGGAGTCCGGCACGCACCGGGAGCTGGTCGCCGCGGGAGGCGCCTACCGGGCCCTGATCGCCTCCCAGCTCTGACGGGGCGCGCTCACCGCGCCGTTCCCGTGCTCGGTGCACCCAGGGTGAACAGGTTCAGCCGGTAGGCCCTCGTCTGGGGGAGGAGACCCATCACGGGCAGCAGTGCCCGCAGGCGTGGGGGAAGCGCGGTGCGGACGGTGCGCGGCGGCGTGGCGAGCGTGTGGCTGGCGGTCAAGGTGACGCCGGGCGCCCACGACTCGATCTCGCGGGGGTCGTCGCAGGCCCAGTCGAGGGTGGCGGACAGGTTCTTCAGCGGGTCGCGCCGTCGCCGGCCGCGTCGCTGCTGACTGCGCAGGAACCACCCGCCCCAGGTGTCGAAGGCCAGGCGGGTGCCGGGGAAACCGTGGCTGATCCGGCCGACCGACCGGCGCGCGTCGGCTCGGTGAGGTAGATCAGCACGGCTTCGGCCACGAAGAGGTACGGGGCGGGGTGCTCGTGCACCAGCGGCACCCACGTGTCGTCGGTGACGGAGGCGGCGATCATCGACCGGCGGTCGGTCGGTGCGAACAGCTTCCGGCGCAGCTCCATCGCGTCGGGCAGGTCGATGTCCACCCAGTGGCAGGTGCCGTTGTCGAGCCGCTCGAACCGGGTGTTCAGCCCGGCGCCGATCTCGACCACGGTGCCGCCCGGGTTGGCGCGCAGGAAGCCCGCGGCCCAGTGGTCGAAGACCATGCCGCGCAGGACCGACCCCTGCAGGCTGCGCTCGCCGTCGAACTTGGTGAAGTCGTAGTCGATCGCCTCGACGATCTCCACGGCGCGCGGGTCGCTCGCGATCGGGTGGCGCTTGCGGGTCTCGACGGCCCGTCCGTACAGCGGGATGAGCAGCGTCTCCTGGGCCGGCCCCAGCGTGATCCGGTGTCTGACCGTCATGGCCGCCGTCCTCTCGGGCGATGGAACTTTCGTTAGGCGCACCACATAATACGGTGGTCGGTACCTTGATCGGCATGGTTGTCCTCGCGGAGCTCGGAGGAAGGCGGATGACCGCACGTACCCGGCCGGTACCGGGGTGAGCACCCGCCGGACCGCCGGCGGGCAGCGCAGCGGCCGGCCGCGCAAGCTCACCGAGGACGACCTCGTCCGCGCCGTGCTGGCCGAGGGGTTCGCCGGCATCACCGTGCCCGCGGTGGCCCGCCGGCTGGGCGTGTCGACCATGACGCTCTACCGGTACACCCCGAACCGCGCCGAGCTGCTGTCGCTGGCCTGGAACCACGTCATCGCCGGCACCGTGTGGCCGCCGGTCACCGGCCACTGGCGGCCGGTCCTGCGCGCGCACGCGGTCGCGCTGTGGCAGGTCCTGGCGCGCCACCCCGGGGTCGTCACCGAGCTGTCGGGGCTCGTCGTGCCGGCCGAGATGATGAGGCGCGGTGACGACATGGCGGTGCTCCTGGTCGAGCACGGGTTCTCCCCGCCGGACGCGGTGCTCGCCCTCGACCTCGTCATGGACCTCACGATCGACCACCGCCGCGGCGTCGAGACCATCCACGGCCTGACCGGCACCCCCGCGACCCTCGACGCCCTCGCTGATGCCTGGGAGCCGAGCGCGAGCGACCCGCCCGCACGGCGGGCCGTCCGCGCGGCCATGCACGACGCCATCCGCACGGGCCCGTTCGACTGGTACACGAAGAAGCTCGACCTCGCCCTGGACGGCATCGCCCACCGGCTGGCACCCCCGGTCCCGGCCGCGGAGGGCGTCAACGGCTGACCTCGGCGCCCGGTGGCTGCGGCTACCGTGACGTCCCCTCATCTGAACGGATGGACATATGACTGTGCGTCGTCGTGCGCTGGTTGCGCTGCTGGTCGCGGGCCTGTCGAGCGGGTGCGCCGCCTCGACCTCCCCGGCCGCGGGCCCGGCGGCCGGGCCCGCGGCGGGTGGAGCGGGTGTCGTCGAGAACTGCGGGGTGGAGGTCGCCGTGGCCGCGCCGTCACGGATCTTCGCGGCGTTCCACAACGGCATCGAGGCCGTCTACGCGCTCGGCGCGGGGGAGCGGCTGGTGGGCGCCGCCTACCTGGACAACCCGTTGCTGCCGCAGTTCGCCGGGCAGTTCCGGCCCGAGCGGGAGCAGCCGGCCTACTTCCCGGAGGAGTATCCGGGCCGGGAGGAGGTGCTGCGGCTCGATCCGGACTTCGTCGTGTCCGGCTTCACCGGCGCGTTCACGGCCGAGGGGCTGGGCACCCGGTCCGAGCTGGCCGGCATCGGGATCGGCTCGTACCTGTTCACCCAGTACTGCCCGACCGCGGACGGGGAGGGGCAGGACTCGCTGGGGGCCAACGACGCCTCGTTCGAGAGCGTCTACGGCGACCTGACCGACCTCGGCCGGATCCTCGGGGCCGACGCCGCGGCGCAGGAGCTCGTCGGCCGGATGCGGGCGGCGTCGCCGACACCGGGCAGCGGCTGGCCGGCGTCCAGGACCGGCCGCGGGTGGCGATGATCAACCGGCCGGGCGGTGGCGAGATCCGGGTGTTCGGGACGGGCGACGTCGCGACGACGATCATCGAGGCGGCCGGTGGGGTCCAGGCGTTCGGCGACGTCCCGGGCCGGCTCACGCGCATCGGCACCGAGGAGCTGATCCGGCGCAACCCGGACGTCATCGTGGTGCCGGCCTGCTGCGGCGGCGATGTGGGGCCGGAGGGCGCCCAGCCGGTGATCGACGGGCTGCGCGCCGATCCGGCGCTGGCCGGGGTGCCCGCGGTGCGCGACGGGCGTCTTTACGCGGTGACGTTCGCCGAGGTCACACCGGGGGTGCGCAACGCGGACGCGGTCGCGAACCTGGCCCGGCTGCTGCACCCGGAGCGGTTCTGAGCGCGGGCCCCGGCCTGCTGCGACGGCACCGGGCGGCGGGCCTGGCCGGCGCGGTCGCCGTACTGGCGGCGATGGCGGTGGGGTCGGTGCTGCTCGGTTCCGAACCGATCGGGATCGACGTGGCGCTCGGCACCTGGCTGCGGCCCGACGGCTCCGACGTGCAGCGCATCGTGGAGTACCTGCGGGTGCCGCGGACGCTGGTCGGGCTCGTCGCGGGGGCGCGCTCGGGACGGCGGGTGCGCTGCTGCAGGGCCTGACCCGCAACCCGCTCGCGGGACCGGAGGTGTTCGGGGTCAACGCGGGTGCGGCGTTCGCCGTGGTGGTGGGCATCGCCGTGTTCGGGGTGGCGACGGTCGGCGGCTGGGTCTGGTTCGCCCTCGGTGGCGCCGCGGTCGCCGGGACCGGCGCCTATGCGCTCGGCTCCCTCGGGCGGGGCGGCGCCACCCCGGTGCGGCTCGCGCTCGCGGGCGCCGCGGTGACCGCGCTGCTCGGCGGCCTGACCACGGCGTTGACGTTGCTGGACCGCAACTCCTTCACCGTCTACCGGTTCTGGTCGGTCGGGGCGCTCACCTCCGTCGACGCGGCGACGATCGGTGCGGTCCTGCCGCTGCTGGCCGCCGGGGGTGTGCTCGCGGCGGTGTCGGCGCGGACCCTGGACGCGCTGGCGTTCGGCGACGACCTGGCCCGCTCGCTCGGCCAGCGGGTGGCCGCCGGGCGGGTGACCGCGGCGGTGGCCGTCGTGCTGCTCACCGGCACCGCGGTCGCGCTGGCCGGGCCGATCGCATTCGTCGGGCTGACCGCTCCGCACATGGCCAGGGCCGTCACCGGGCCCGTGCACCGGTGGCTGCTGCCCTACGCGGCGGTGCTGGCCGCCGCCGTGCTGCTCGCGGCCGACGTGCTCGGCCGCGTGGTCGCCCGTCCCCAGGAGCTGCAGGCCGGGATCGTCACGGCGATCGCGGGCGCGCCGCTGTTCATCGCCCTGGTCCGCCGGCGCACCCCGGCGCAGCTGTGAAGCCCGCCGCGGGACGCACCGTGCGGCCCCGCTCGCCGAGCGGGGTGCTGCGGGTCGGTGGGTTCTCGGCCCGGCTGCACCCCCGCGCGGTCGTGGTGACCTGTGGGGCGCTCGCGGTGGCGGCCGTCGCCGTCGTGGCCGCGCTCACCGTCGGGGACTACCCGATGCCGCTGGCGGACGTGCTGGACGTGCTGGGCGGCGGAGCGGGGAGCACGCGGCGCAGCGCCTACGTCGTGCTGCAGCTGCGACTGCCGCGGGCGCTCTGCGCGGTCGCGGTCGGCGCCGCGTTCGCCGTCTCGGGCGCGATCGTGCAGCGCCTGGTGCGCAACCCGCTCGCGAGCCCGGACGTCGTGGGGATCAACGCGGGCGCGGCCGCGGTCGCGGTGTTCCTCGTCGTCGTGGTCGGCGCGGGGCCGGTGCCGGTGGCCGGCGGCGCGCTCGCCGGGGCGATCCTCGCCGCGGTGGCGATCTACCTGCTGTCGTTGCGCCGCGGGGTGAGCGGCTACCGGCTGGTGCTGGTCGGGATCGGGGTCACGGCCGTGCTCACCTCGACGACGTCCTACCTGCTCAGCGTGGCGAACGTCTACACCGCCGAGCTGGCGTCGGTGTGGTTGACCGGCAGCCTCGCCGGGCGGTCCTGGGGGCACACCGCGCCGGTCCTCGTCGCCGTCGCGGCCCTGATGCCCGTGGTGCTGGCCCTGGCCCCCTCGCTGCGGGTGCTGGAGCTCGGTGACGACACGGCGTCGGCGCTGGGCACCGGCGCCGAACGCGCCAGGGTCGGCCTGTTGCTCACCGCCGTCGCCCTCGCCGGAGCGGCGACGGCGGCAGCGGGGCCGATCGCCTTCGTCGCACTCGCCGCGCCCCAGATCGCGCGCGGCTCACCGGGAACCGGGGCACCGCCCTGGTCACCGCCGCGGCGGTCGGCGCGGCCCTGCTCGCGCTGGCCGACCTCGCCGCCCGCCGCGCGCTCGCCCCGGTCGAGCTCCCCGTCGGGGTGCTCACGGCCGTGCTCGGGGCCCCGTACCTGATCTGGGTGCTGGCCCGGGCGAACAGGCAAGGAAGGGTGTGAGAGCGGGGCACGGCTCTCCCCGGCCTGGGCCGCACGGAGTAGACGACAATCGTTGCCATCTCTACGCTGTCAAGTGCTGACGGAGCGTGGCCGAGACGTCACCTCCGTCGCCGGTTCGGGCGACGTCGACGTGGGGGACGGTGGGGTGACCTCGGTTCTGAGGACGTCCCGACCGTGTCGGCCGTGAGGCCCGTGCCGGTGTCGCTCCGGCCATCGTCGGGCGCGCGGTGCGGGCGGCGGTGCGCCACGCGCTGACCGCCGAGGCTCTCGGTGGGCCTGCCCGCACCGGTCGCCGAGAAGCCCACAGCCCTGTGCTCGATCCGTCGTGCCCGACAACGAAGGGGGTCCCCTGTGGACATCGCGTTGCTCGACGAGCTGCCGCCACCGTTGCCCGCCGAGCAGATCATCGCGCTCAACCGGCCGAAGGCCGACCTGCACAGCAGGCGCAGCTGTGAGTGGAACGGGTGGAGCTTCGAGGTGCCGCCCGGCGTCTTCCTGCCCGGCGCCACGAGCCGGATGATCTATCAACGGCTCCTCGACGGGGCCATCGAGGTCCGGGGCCGCCGCTACGCGGCCATGGGCGTCGGGCTGGGCGTCGAGGCCGTCGTGGCCGGTCTGCGGGGAGCCCGGGAGATCTATGCGATCGACGTCCACCCGGACAGCGTGGCCGCGGCGACCCGGCACTACGAGCGGCTGGTGGGCCCGAAGGAGGGCACCGCGTTCGTCCCGGTCGTCGCGGACGTCTTCGACGGGTTCCCCGACGGGCGGCAGGTGGACGTCGTCACCTTCAACCCTCCCGCGGTGAGCCAGACCGTCAGCGACGATCCCGACGTCGTGCGCAACGTCTGCCTCGGAGCGCCGCTGCTCGCGACGTTCTTCACCCAGCTCGCCGAGCGGGACCTGCTGGCACCGGGCGCGGAGGTGTTCGTCATCGTCTCCAACACGGCCGATCTGCGCGCCATCGTCGGCCACGCCGTGCGGCAGGGGTTCGTCCCCGAGGTGCGGATGCGCCACGACTGGAACGACGGCGTGCTGACCTACCTGTTCCGCTTCCAGCGCGGAAGCGTCGCGTGAGCGTCGAGGAGCTGTTCGCCGACGTCCTGGGCGCCCGGCGCGGGACTCCGCCCGCCGAGCTGGTGGCGACCAGCGTGTTCTGGGTGCACCACGGGACGCGGCTCGCCGGCGGCGGCACCACCTACCTCAACCGCTACGTGCTGGTCCGGTGCGGACGGTCGTTCGGCGCCTGCGCGTTCGAGGCGGGCGAGGTCGGGCCCGACATCTGCGCCGGGGCATCCGGACGTCCGCTCGACGCGCTGCTGGGGGAGGGCCCGCTCCCGCTGCGGATCGCCGCGCTCGACGCCTACCTCGCGCAGGCCCGGCCGCATCGCGAGGACCCCGCGGGCGAGCCGGTGTCCCTGCCGCCGGGGCCTCCGGAGGTGCGGGCGCGGGCGCGCGACGCGGCCATCGCCGGGCTGCTGGACATCGAGCCGGGTGCGAAGGTCGCTCTGATCGGCGTGGTCAACCCGCTGGTCGCGGCGATCCGGGACCGCGGCGCCGTCTGCCTGCCCTGCGACCTCAACCTCCGCACCACCCAGTGGGGCGATCCGGTGGCGGAGTCCATGGCCGAGGTGCTCGACCTCGCGGACGCCGTCGTGGCCACCGGGATGACCCTGAGCAACGGCACCTTCGACACGATCCTGCGCCGCTGCGGCGAACGGGCCGTGCCGCTGATCGTCTACGCCCAGACCGGCAGCGCCGTCGCCCGGGCGTTCCTGGGGGCCGGGGTGAGCGCCCTGTGCGCGGAACCGTTCCCCTTCTCCCAGTTCAGCGCCGAGCCGACGGACCTGTTCCGGTACCGCGCGGGGGGAGTGGCATGACCGTGGGCACCGGCTACGCCTCGTGCCACCACGGCGAGATCCTGCAGGGCGTCTTCCTCGACGAGCATCGGCGGCCCTGCCGCGGCCTCGTCACCCTGCCGATGGCCGGCCCCGTGACCCGCGCCGAGTTCACCCCCGGCCCGGGCGAGGAGATCACCGTGGCTCCGGAGGGCTCGACCAAGGCACTGCGGGCGGCGGTCCTCGCCCGCGCCGAGTGTGCGCGCCTGACCGGCCGGCCACCGTGCGGCGGGCACCTGCGGCTGTGCGGCGGCGTCCCGGTCGGGCTCGGCATGGGCTCGTCGACGAGCGACATCGTCGCCACCGTTCGCGCGGTGGCCGCCAGCTTCGGCCTGGAGCTGCCGGCGGCCACGATCGCCCGCCTCGCGGTGCGCGCCGAGCACGCCAGCGACCCGCTCATGCTCGACGACCGGCCGTTCCTGTTCGCCCAGCAGAACGGGCGCATCCTCGAACGCCTCGGCGACGGGCTGCCACCGGCCGTCGTGGTCGGCTGCCTCACCGGCGGCGGGGAGCCGGTCGACACCCTCGCTCTGTCCGCGGACGTCACGACGGGCAGAGCGACGTGCACACCTTCGAACGGCTCCGCACGACGCTGCGCCGGGCGATCGCCGAGGGCGACCTGGCACTCCTCGGCCGGGTCAGCACGGAGAGCGCCCGCCACAACCAACGCGTCCTCCCGAAACGCGAGCTCGACGACCTGGAGGCCATCGCCGAGCGGACCGGCGCCGCCGGTGTGCAGGTGGCGCACAGCGCAACGTCGCCGGCCTGCTCTTCGACCCGGCGGCACCGGACCTCGCCGCCGGCTCCGGCGCTGCGTGCGCGAGCTCAGGCGCAGCGACATCCCGGTCACCCGGCTGTTCGGAACCGGCACGCGCAGAGCGGAGGGCACGGCATGGACGAGCACATCGCCGAAGCGATCGGCCGGCCGGACCTGGTGCGCGCGGGCGACGGACTCGTCTGTCTGAGGTTCGAGACCATGAAGGTCGTCTCCGCGCTCGCCGCTGTCCGGCACCTGCTCGACACCGGCGTGGTACGGCCCGGCGACACCCTGCTCGACAGCTCCAGCGGCATCTACGCCTACGGCCTCGCGCTGGCCAGCCACCGCTACGGGATGCGCTGTCACATCGTCGGCTCCACCACGGTCGACGAGACTCTGCGCAGCCAGCTCGCGATCCTCGGCGCCCACCTGGAGCAGATGCCGCCCAGCGCGAGCCTGAAGCTCGACCAGAACCGCCGCGTGGCCCGGGTCCGGGAGATCCTCCGCGACAATCCCACCTACCACTGGATGCGGCAGTACCATGACGACATCCATTTTCTCGGTTATCGCGCGGTCGCCGAACGCATTGTTCAGGAAATCGACACCGACCCGCTCACCATCGTCGGCGGGGTCGGTTCCGGGGCCTCGACCGGCGCGCTGGCCCGTTATGTGCGGGAATATTCACCGGGCGTCCGCCTCGTCGGGGTGCAGCCCTTCGGCAGCGTGACCTTCGGCAGCGAGGCGGTCGCCGATCCCGACATCATCATCGCCGGCATCGGCAGCTCGATCCCCTTCGGCAACGTCATCCACACCCTGTACGACACCATCCACTGGGTCGGTTTCACCGCCGCCCTCGCCGGCAGTGTGGATCTCCTGCGCCGCCACGCCGTGTTCGCCGGACTCTCCACCGGAGCCGCCTACCTGGCCGCCCGCTGGGAACAAGATCCGGACAGGACCACCCTGTTCATCGCCGCCGACACCGGGCACCGCTACCACGACACGGTCTTCGCCCGCCACCAGGAGGCCCCGCGGATCGACGATCTCAGGCCGCACGAGGTGTCCACGGTGGCGGAGATCGGCCTTCCCTGGTCGCGCATGGAGTGGCGGCGCGCGCCCGCCGCACCGGCCGCGACGTCCCACGGCGATACCGATTCACTCATTCGTGGAACCGTCGCACCCGAGGGGGGTCAACTGCACATGTAAGGCGGATGCATACTGCGTGTTCTTGCATCCGCGGTACGAGGGAGTTGTCGGTGTCCACGTCGTCGACGTCGTCCGGTCCGGCTGAGTCGGGCCAGGCGCGATCGATTCTGCGGGAGGCCCGGTTCATCAGGCTGTGGCTGGCGACGACGGCATCCGGGCTGGCCACCTGGGCCCTGCCGTTCGTGCTCGGCCTGGCGGTGCTGGCCGGCGAGCTGAGCGCCGCGGGGCTCGGGTTCGCGCTGGCGGCCCGCACCGTGGGGTTCCTCGTCGCGGTGCCGGTCAGCGGTGTGCTCGCCGACCGGCACTCGCGTCGGGCGGCGGTGCTGTGGGCGGGTCTGGCCGCGGCGGCGGCCGCACCGGCCCTTGCGCTCAGCCTCGGCCAGTCGGTGGTCGCGACCGCGGCGGCCGCGGCGGTGATGGGTGCCGGGCAGGGTGCGTGCCGCCCGGCGTTCCAGGCGCTGGTCGCCGAGGTCGTCGCGCCGACCGTCGGCAGCCGGCCAACGCGGCCATCGCCTTCGCCCTGCGGGTCGCCACCCTGACCGCACCCGGTCTGACCGCGTTGCTGGCCGTCGTGTCGGACGTGCGGTCGCTGCTCGTGGGCATCGGGGTGATCTGGCTGTGCGCCGCGCTCGTGCCGCCCGCGGGCCGGCCCGCTCCCGCCGCGGTCCCGACACGCGCGTCGCTCCTCCGCGAGTTCGCCGACGGCGCCCGCGAAGCGCGGCGGCACCCGTGGTTCCTCGCCGGACTGGCCGCGCTCACCGCGGTGATCGCCACCGGCTACTCCGCGACCGGGGTCGTGCTGCCGGTGGTCAGCCGCGACCGCTACGACACCGAGCTCGTGCTGGCGGCGGCGATGACCGCCTACACCGTGGGCGGGCTGCTCGGCGCCGTGCTGATCAGCCGGTGGCGGCCCCGCGCGCAGGGCTGGACCGCGCTCGCCGCCCTGGCGTGTTACGGCTTCGTCCCGCTCGCGCTGCTGCTGCCGGTGCACTGGGCGGTCATCGTGGTCGTCTACGTCGCCGCGGGGGTGGGCATCGAGCTGTTCAACGTGCCGTGGTTCACCGCCACGCAGCGGGAGGTCGAGCCCGACAAGCTGGCCCGGGTGTCGTCGCTGGACTTCCTGCTGTCCTACGGCCTGGCTCCGCTCGGGCTCGCCCTCATCGTGCCGGCCATCGACGGGTTCGGGGCGCCCGCGGTGCTCGGCGCGTGCGCGGTCGTCTGCTTCCTCGCCCCGGCCGCCGCCGCGCTCGTGCCCAGCACCCGCGACTTCGCTCGCAGCCCGGCGGTGGCCCGGCGGTAGCCCGGCGATGAGCGGGCCCTGCCGGCGCCGCGGGTGAGATGGCACACATGCAGCAGGAGCCGGCCGCCATCGGGTCGCCACCTGCGGAAAGGGTCTGAGACGGACCGTTGACCCGAAAGCATGCAGGGGCGGCCATTCGGGTGGGCGCCGGCCGCCCTGGGGGTGGCGGGAGCGTGCAGCCGGGTGAGGACGTTGCCGGTCGGACCGGGTGAAGTCGTCCGGGGCTCGCGGTGCGGGATTTTGACATGCGCATTCACGCATGCTTTCGTGTCGGTCGGAGGGGGCGACGAAGCCCGTCCCGCAACCGGAGGAGCTCCATGACCACGACCGAACACGCCATCCACGACGGCCACACCCACGCGCACGGCGAGGGCTGCGGCCACGTCGCGGTGCCCCACGGCGACCACGTCGACTACGTGCACGACGGACACCGCCACGCCGGCCACGACGGTCACTACGACGAGCACTGAGTGGCGGTGCGCAGCTCGCCGCGCCCGGGGTACCGCGGGCGCGGCTGACGTGCCTCCGGTCGCCGGGCCGCGCGAGGTGGGGAGCGGCGGCCGGCGCCGGGGCACACCGCGGTGACCGGGAGCCCCGGCCGCCACCCGGGTCGCGGCCCCGGACGCCCCGGCCCGAGCTCCGGTGCGCAACGCGCTCGCCGACCCACCGTCAGCGCTGCGGCGAGGAGGTCACCTGCCGGGGTCCGCGGCGACGGGTCCCGCTCCTCGGCCGCGACCCGGTCGACCGGGAGCTCGTGCCGGAGACGGGAGGATCGCGGTCCGTCCCGTCAGACGCCGGTGGACGCAGGCTCGCCGAGGGCGGCCCGTACGGCCGGGAGCACCTCGGTCGCGAGCCGGTCGAGGTTGGCGAGGACGGCGTCGTGTTCTCCGGCGGACTCGACGTGCAGCAGGACGCGCGAGACCCCGGGCACGGCGAGGCGGGCGGCGATCCGCTCGACGCACAGCTCGACGGTGCCGATCGCCTGGGTCGCGAGGAACAGCTCGCCCATCGCGTCCGGCGGTGGCTGGTCGCCGACGCGCTCCTCGAGCATCACGTACTCGGCGTGGGCGCGGGTGAAGAACGGCGCGACCGTGCCGTGGACGAGGTCACGGGCCTGCTCGGCGGTGTCGGTCACGTGGGCGAGCAGCGTGGTGCCGTGCCGAAAGGACCGCGCGGGTGCGCCGGCTGCGGCGGAGTGCCGCTCGACGAGCGCCGTCATCGCCGTCGGGTCCTGGTGGAGGAAGAACAGCATCGGCAGGCCGTGGCGGGCGGCGAGGTCGGCGTTGTGCTCGGAGGACCCGGCGACGTACACGGGCGGGTGCGGACGCGTCAGCGGCCGCGGCGCGGGGTCGACGGGCCGGAAGCGGTAGAGGTCGTGTCGGCCGAGACGGGCCCGGTGAAGGAGCCCATGAGTAGGTCGAGGGCCTCGGGCATGCCCTGGCGCCAGTGCGCGAGCGAGCGGCCGAGCACCTCGTAGTCGACGACCGGGCCGCCGCGGCCGACCCCGAGGTCGAAGCGGCCGCCCGAGAGCTGGTCGAGGAGCGCCGCCTGCTCGGCGACGGCCGTCGGCGCGTGGGTCGGGAGGATCGTCACCGCGGTGCCGACGCGCATTCGGCGGGTGCGTCCCAGCAGGTGCGCGGCGAGCGTGAGCGCGGACGGGTTCACGCCGTAGGAGATGAAGTGGTGCTCGGTCGTCCACAGGTCGTCGAAGCCGAGCTCCTCGGCGCGGTCGGCGATCGCGAGCGCGGTGCGCAGGACCTGGGCGTCGTCCTGGCCGGGGAAGCGGTGGGTGAACAGGAGCACGCCGAAGGACGGTCCAGCAGCAGTTGTCATGTCGGCCTTCTGATGGTTGTGGGGTTGCGTTCGGCGTCGCGGACGGCGGCGTCCACCACGCTGCTGCTGCTCCCTCGTCGTGTTTACGTTGTACGCGCGAAGATAGCCTCACCTATCAGACGCGGCAAACGTCGGCCGCGGGACCGCAGCCGCAGTGCCGCCGCCTTATTGACAATCGTCACCATCTAGTCTCTTGACAGCGGCTCCGCCGTGGGATGAGGTTTGCCTCACTTCATGCGTACTGCGTATACACGCGGCGCGCTCACAACGGTCTCGCCGAGGTGCCCATGAGCGACAGCTCCCCCTGCCAGGTCCCCGGCCGGCGCCACGACCGGCCCGCGGTCCGTCCGGGTCCCTCGGCAGGCGCGTCGTCGCCCGGGCCGGGACGGGGGCGGCGCCGTGTCGCGTGACGGGGCCATGTCGCACGGCGAGGCACTGGCGGAGCCGCGCGAGGACTTCTTCGCCCCGGTCCGCGGCAGCCTTGCGACGATCATCGCGCTCAGCGTCGTCGGGGCGGTGAGCGGCATCGTGCCGTTCATCGCGATCGTGGAGCTGGCCCGGGCGCTGCTGCCGGCGCTGTCCGGCGGCGAGGTCGACGCCGGCCGGGTCCAGGTGATCGTGATCGTGGCCGTCGTGGCGCTGTTCGTGAGCTTCGGGGCCGCGTTCGCGTCGGGCATGGTCGCGCATCTCGCCGATGCCGAGCTCCAGCTGTCGCTGCGCCGGCGGATCATCCGGCACCTGCAGCGGCTGCCGTTGGGGTGGTTCGACGCGCGCAGCTCGGGGACGGTGCGCAAGATGGTCGAGAACGACGTGATCGCCCTGCACCAGCTCGTCGCGCACGCGATCCAGGACGTCGTCACCGCCGTCGCGGTCCCGGTGATCAGCCTCGCCTACCTGTTCGTCGTGCAGTGGCAGCTCGCGCTCGCCGCCCTGGTCCCGCTCCTGGTCACGGTGGTGCTGTACGCGGTGATGATGAGGGGCGGCGGGGAGAAGTTCGAGCAGTACGACCGGGCGACGGCGCGGCTCTCGGGTGCGACGGTCGAGTTCGTCCACGGGATCACCGTGGTCAAGCGCTTCGGGCAGCTCGGCCGCAGCCACCGCCGCTACCGCGACGAGATGACCGGCTACGTCCACTTCATCGGGCAGTGGACCCGCGACACGGCGGTCACGTTCACGATCATCGAGATCGTGACCTCCCCGGTGGTGGTGCTCGTCGCCCTGCTCGCCCTCGGCTCCTGGCTCGTGACGGCCGGCGCCGCCCCGATCGACGTGCTGCCGGGCGTGCTGCTCGGGCTCGGGCTGACCGGCCCGCTGATGAAGCTCGGCTCCTCGGCCCAGTTCCTCCGCACGCGACGAAGGCGCAGGAGTCGCTCGCCGGCTTCTTCGCCCTCCCGCCGGTCGCGCAGGCGCCATCGCCGCGGCGGCCGGACGGGCACGACGTCGGGTTCGAGCAGGTGTCGTTCGGCTACGACGGCGCGCATCTGGTCCTGCACGAGATCGCCGCGGCGTGCCGGCCGGGCGCGGTGACCGCACTGGTCGGCCCGTCCGGTTCGGGGAAGTCGACGCTGGCCAAGCTCGTGCCGCGGTTCTACGACGTCTCGGCCGGTCGCGTCACGATCGGCGGCGAGGACGTGCGGGAGATCGCCTCCCGGGAGCTGAACCGCGAGGTCGGCTTCGTGTTCCAGGACGTGCAGCTGCTGCGGGCAAGCCTGCGCGACAACATCCGCCTCACCCGCCCCGAGGCGACCGACGACGACGTGGAGCGCGCCGCGCGGGCCGCCCAGATCCACGAGCGGATCCTGCGCTTCCCGCGCGGCTACGACGCGGTGGTCGGGGAGGACGCCAACCTGTCCGGCGGCGAGGCCCAGCGGGTGACCATCGCGCGGGCCCTGCTCGCGGACGCGCCGATCCTCGTGCTCGACGAGGCGACCGCGTTCGCCGACCCGGACTCCGAGGCGGCGATCCAGGCCGCCCTCAGCGCGCTCGCCGCCGACCGGACGGTGCTCGTGATCGCCCACCGGCTGCACACGGTCGTCGGCGTCGACCAGATCCTGGTCCTCGACGGCGGCCGGATCGTCGAGCGCGGGACGCACGCCGAGCTGGTCGCCGCGGGCGGGCGCTTCGCCCGGATGTGGGCCGACTACCAGGCCAACCATGCCCGCTCCCTCCCGGAAGGGTCCAGGGATGATCCGCCGCCTGCTGCACTACTCCTCGCCCCGGGCCCGGCGCCTCCTGATCACGGAGCTGGCCTTCGTCGTCGCGACCGCGGTGCTCCAGGGGATCGCCTTCCTGATGCTCGTGCCGCTGCTGCGCGCGCTGTTCCTCGGCGACAGCGCGGTGGTCGGGTCGTGGCTCGTCGCGCTCACGGTGGTCGGGGTGCTCTACGTGGTGGCGTTCTGGTTCGCCAGCCAGATCGGGATGCGGGCCAGCACGGCCGTGCTCGACTCGCTGCTGACCAGGCTCGGCGACCGGCTCGTGGAGCTGCCCGTCGCGTGGTTCGGCACCGACCGCTCCGGGCAGATGGCCCAGATCGCGACGCACGGTGCGATGTTCGTGTCCTCGACCCCGTACTCGATCGTGCGGCTCATCCTGACCGGGTTCCTCACCCCCGGCACGGTCCTGGTCGGCATGTACTTCCTCGACTGGCGCCTCGCGCTCGCGATGACGGCGACGGTCCCGGTGATGTGGCTGGTCTTCCGCTGGCTGCGCAGGGGGATGGAGCGCGACGACGCCGAGCACGCCGAGGCGGTGGCCGAGGCCTCGAACCGCGTGATCGAGTTCGCCCGCGCCCAGCCGGCGCTGCGCACCGCGCGCGAGGGGTCGGTGGCCGGCCGGCTCGTCGAGGACGCCCTGCAGCGCCAGCACCGTGCCTACCGCGGCGTGCTCATCACCGGAGGCGCCGGGATCGCCGCGTTCGCCGGCGTCGTCCAGCTCGCCGTCACCGTCGTCATCGTGCTCGGCGCCTACCTCGCCGTCGGCGGATCCCTCGAACCCGCGACGCTCATCGCGCTGCTCGTGCTCGGCGTGCGGTTCACCGAGCCGATCTCCAACTCCGGGGCGCTCGGCGGCGGCGTCGCGGTGGCCAAGACCACGCTGAACCAGTTCGACGAGCTGTACGCCCTCGCCCCGCTTCCCGAGCCCGCCGAGCCCGGCGCGCCGAAGGACTGGTCGGTCGCGTTCGACGGCGTCACGTTCGGCTACGGCGGCGAGCCGGTCCTGCGAGACCTGTCCTTCCTGCGCCGTCGGGCCGGATGACGGCGATCGTCGGGCCGTCCGGGTCCGGCAAGACGACGATCACCAAGCTCATCGCCCGCTTCTACGACCCCGAGTCGGGGACCGTGTCGATCGGCGGAGTCCCGGTGCCGCAGCTGGGCACCGGCGTCGTGGAGGCCGCGGTCGCCCCGGTCTTCCAGGACGTCTACCTGTTCGACGACACGATCCTCGCCAACGTGTGGGTCGGGAACCCCGACCTCGGCCGGGCCGACGTCGTCGCCGCGGCCGGCCGGGCCCGGGTCGACGAGATCGCGGAACGGCTGCCCGGCGGATGGGACGCACTGGTCGGCGAGGGCGGCTCGAACCTCTCCGGCGGGGAGCGCCAGCGGGTGTCCATCGCCCGCGCCCTGCTGAAGGACGCCCCGATCGTGCTGCTGGACGAGGCGACGGCCGCGCTCGACATCGGCAACGAGATCGCGATCGGCGAGGCACTCGACGCGATCCGGGCCGACCGCACCGTGATCGTGGTCGCCCACCGGCTGCAGACGATCATGACAGCGGATCGGATCATCATGCTCGACGGCCGGGGCGGCATCCAGGAGTCCGGCACGCACGCGCAGCTCCTCGCCGCCGACGGCGCCTACGCACGCTACTGGCGGGAACGCGTCGACGCCGCCGGCTGGCAGCTCGCCCAGCACGACTGACCACGCCGGGGCACCCCGCCCCGAAGACCTCCGGACGAAGGACCACCATGCCCGACGAGACCCCGCCCGACACGACGCTGCCCGACACGGCGCCGCCGGCCTCCGCGACGGCGGCCCCCGCCCCCGCGCCGCGCGCCGTCGCTCACGTTCACGGCCCGTGACCTGCTCAACGTGGCGATCTTCGCGGTGATCTACATCGTGATCGTCTACGCGATCGCGATGCTCGGCATCATCAGCCCCCTCGTGATGCTGCTCACCCTGCCGTTGAGCATCGTCGCGGCCGGCATCCCGTACATGCTGTTCCTCACCCGGGTGCGGCACGCGGGCATGGTGACCTTGTTCGGCCTGGTCGTCGGTGTCCTCTACCTCGTCATGGGCCACCCCTGGATCAGCATCCTGCTCACGGTGCTCGTCGCGCTTCTCGCCGAGGTCATCATGCGAGCCGGGCACTACCGTTCGCGCTGGGCCGCCATCTGGGCCTACGCGGTGTTCTCCCTGTGGTTCGTCGGGCCGATGCTCCCGCTGCTGACGAACGCGCCGACTACCTGAGCTCGCCCGGCATGCAGGCCATGGGCCCGGACTACGTCGCCGAGTTCGACCGGACCGTGTCGCTCCCGGCGCTGTGGACCTACAACGCCGCGACCCTCGTCTGCGGGCTGCTCGGTGGGCTGCTGGGCGCGTTCCTGCTCCGGAAGCACTTCGCCAAGGCCGGACTCGCGTGAGCACCGGTACCCCGGACGGGCTCGCCCGCCCGGCGCCCACGTTCCGGTTCAGTGCCCGTGACCTGGTGAACGTCGCGATCTTCGGCGTCGTCTTCATCGTCGTCAGCTACGCGATCGGCATGCTCGGCATCATCTCCCCGCTGACCTGGCTCGTGATGGTCCCGGTGTCGATCGTCGTCAACGGCATCACGTACATGCTGTTCCTGACCCGGGTGAAGCACGCCGGGATGGTCACCCTGTTCGCCGGGGTCGTCGGGCTGTTCTACCTGCTGAGCGCCAACACCGTGCTGAGCACGGTGCTGATCCTCCTGCTCGGCGTCGCCGCCGAGGTGGTCCTGTGGGCCGGGCGCTACCGGTCGAAGCGGGCCGCGGTCCTGTCGTACGCGGTGTTCGCCCTCGGCTACCTCACCCCGTTCCTGCCGCTGCTCCTCGACCGCGAGTCGTACTTCTCCGGCCCGAGCTGGTCCGGGCTGGGCAGCGAGTACGTCGACGCCGCCGACCGGCTGCTCTCCGCCCCGGTGCTCGGCGTCCTCGCGGCGGCCGTCCTGCTCGCCGGCCTGCTGGGCGGGCTGCTGGGTTCGGCGATCCTGCGCAGGCACTTTGTCCGCGCCGGCCTCGCCTGACGGGACGGCCCTGGCCGCGGGTCCGCGGCCGGGGCTGGACCCCCGCACGAAGATCCTGCTGGTCGTGCTCGTCAGCACGGTCGTGATGGGCCCCGGCGGGCTGCGTCTCGTCCCGCCCGCGCTGCTGCTGGCGATCGGCCTCGCTCTCTGGGAGCGAGCGTGGCGGCGCGCCGCCACGCTGCCGCTCGTGGCCGCCGCCATGTGGATGCTGGGCTGGCTCCTGCCGCTGTGGTGGGCGAACGCGTTCACCGCGATCGTCTCGTTGGCCTGCACCTACCTGATCCGGTTCGTCGTCGCGATCGCGTCGGCGCGCACCTGATCGCCACCACCTCGCCGACCCAGCTCAACGCGGCATTCCGGGCGTCCCGGGTACCGCGACCGGTCGCCGTGACGCTGGCGGTCATGCTGCGCTTCTTCCCGGTCGTCGCGACGGAGGCGGCGGCGGTCCTCGACGCGATGCGGCTGCGCGGGCTCGCCGGGCCCGGTGGGTTCCTGCGCCACCCCGTGCTCAGCATGGAGCGCTTCGCCGTGCCCATGATCGCCGCGAGCCTCCGGGCCGGTGACGACCTCTCGCGTCCGCGATCCTGCGCGGCCTCGGCTCGCACCGCAGGCCGACCGCGCTGTGCCCGCCGCGTTTCGGCCCGCCCGACCTGGTGCTCGCGCTCGTGGTCGCCGGCCTGGCCGGCGCCGCGGTGCTGCTCCCGGCGCCGCTGCTGTGATCCGCCTCGACCACGTCAGCTGGACCTACCCGCACGCCGACGCGCCGAGCCTGCGGGATCTCGGCCTGCACGTCGCCCCCGGCGAGTTCGTCGTCCTGTGCGGCGCGAGCGGCTCGGGCAAGTCCACCGCCCTGCGGCTGATGAACGGGCTCATCCCCCACTTCCACGAGGAGGGCGCCCTCACCGGCGCGGTGGTCGTCGACGGCCTGCCGACCGCCACCGCCGAGCTGGACGAGATCGGCCTGCGCACCGGCACCGTGCTGCAGCACCCCCGGCGGCAGTTCTTCACCGAGACCGCCCGCGAGGAGGTCGCCTTCGCGATGGAGAACTTCGGCTTCCCCCGGGAGGACATCCGCACGCGGGTCGCGGGCACGGTGGCCGGGCTCGCGGCGGTGCTGCCGATCCAGCAGCCCCTGCAACGCCTCTCCGGAGGGCAGCAGCAGCAGGTCGCGATCGCCGCCGCCGGTGCCCACGGCCCACAGGTGCTCCTGCTGGACGAGCCCAGCTCCAACCTCTCCGCCGACGCGGTCCGGCGTCTGACCGCCACCCTGACCGAGCTGAAGTCCCGGGGCGTCACGATCGTCGTCGCCGAGCACCGGCTGCGCTACCTCGACCGCTTGGCCGACCGGGTCGTCGTCATGCGCGACGGCACGGTGGACCGGGAGTGGTCCGCCGCCGAGTTCGGCCGGGTCACGGAGGACGATCTCGCCCGGGAGGGGCTGCGCGGTGACCTGCGCACCGCCGAGCTCCCGGCACTCCCCGCCGCCGGTCCGAGCGTCGCCGATCCGGTCCCGGCCGCCCCGGTCACGGCGGGAGCCTGGAGCTCACCGGCATCCACTGCCGGCTCGGCGGGCGCACCGTCCTCGATCTCGAGCGCGTCTCGTTCGCCGCCGGCCGGTCACCGCGATCCGCGGCGTCAACGGAGTCGGCAAGTCCACCCTCGCCCGGATCGTCGCCGGCCTGCAGCGTTCCTCCGGCCGGGTGCGCCTGGACGGCCGGATCGTCAGCCCGCGAGCACGCCAGCGGCTCAGCGCGATCGTCATGCAGGACGTGCAACGGCAGCTGTTCACCGACAGCGTCCGGGCCGAGATCGAGCTCGCCGGCGCCGGCGCGCCGCACGCCCCCAACCCCGCGGCGGTGCTCGACGCCCTCGACCTCGCCCACCTCGCAGAGCGGCACCCGCTCTCCCTCTCCGGAGGCCAGCAGCAGCGCCTCGTCATCGCCGCCGTCCGCGTCGCCGGCCGGCGCGTCGTGATCTTCGACGAGCCCAGCTCCGGTGTCGACCGACGCCACCTGCAGTCCATCTCGGACCAGATCCGGCAGGTCGCGGCCGACGGCGCGGTCGTGCTCCTGATCAGCCACGACGAGGACCTCCTCACCCTGACCGCAGACTGCCGGCTCACGCTGGCCGCCTCGCCGCAGCGAGCGCATCCGCCTCGGCCGTGCATGATAATGATTCTCGTTATCATTGACTTGCTGCGGGGTGGAGCGGCGGATAGGAGCGCGGCGCGTGGACGATGTGAGTCGGGTCGCAGACGAGAACAACGGCACGGACAGGTGGGCGTCCTCGACGATCCGTACGACTCGCCAGCGGCGGGCCGTCCTGCGGCTGCTCGAGCGGACGGACGGCTTCCGGTCGGCCGGCCAGATCCACGCACAGCTGCGCGCGGCCGGTAGCGGGATCAGCCTGACCACGGTCTACCGGGCGTTGCAGGCGCTCGCCGAGGCGGGCAACGTCGACGTCGTACGCACGACCGGCGAGGCGACGTACCGCCGCTGCCACTCGAGCGGGCCGCACCACCATCTCATCTGCCGTCAGTGCGGGCGGGCGGTGGAGGTCGCGGCGGCGCCGGTCGAGAAGTGGGTGGCCGACACCGCCCGAGAGCACGGCTTCTCCGAGGTCAGCAACCGCGTCGACGTCTTCGGGGTCTGCGTCGTCTGCCCTCGGGCGGCCTCCGACCACCTCACCTGAGGAGCGCGCTGAAGAACTCCGGCCGTGGCGAGCGGAGTTCTTCAGCACCCTCCTGGCCGAGGATCACCCGCAGCAGCAGGAGCTGTGGGCGGCGCACCCGCAGGCGTCCACCTCGTCCCGCCCGTCCGTCTCGTCGTGCCGGTCGTCGCGACCGTCGAGGTGGACCGGTGGGCAGCAGGTGTCGCCGCGCAGGGCCGCCCGGCCTTCCCGGACGGCGACGACGGCGAGGCCGAGGGCGACGATCGGGTCGGCCCACCACCAGCCGAGCATCGAGTTGAGCAGGAGGCCGACGAGCACGGCCGCGGACAGGTAGGTGCAGAGCAGGGTCTGCTTGGAGTCGGCGACGGCGCTGTTCGAGCCGTACTCGCGGCCGGCGCGCCGTTGCGCCCAGGACAGGAACGGCATGACCACGACGCTGATCGCGACGAGGGTGATCCCGACCGGGGAGTGCTGGGGCTGGTCGGCGCCGATCAGGGTGCGGACGGCCTCGAAGGAGACGTAGGCGGCGAGGGCGAAGAACGAGCCGGCGATGACCCGCAGGGCGATCTTCTCCCGGCGTTCGGGGTCCGGTCCGGCGAACTGCCAGGCGACCGCGGCGGCGGAGCTGACCTCGATCAGCGAGTCGAGTCCGAACCCGATCAGCGCGGTGGAGTCCGCGATCGTGCCGGCCGTGATGGCGACGACGGCCTCGATGACGTTGTAGGTGATCGTGGCCGCGACCAGCCACCGGATCCGCCGGCGCAGCACGTCCCGCCGCTGCGCCGCGACAGCCGGGGCGCTCACGAGGTCACCCCGGCCGGGACCTCGGCGCGGGTGTCGTGTCCGGTGTCGGGCTCGCCGTAGACCGGGCAGAGCGCAACGGCGTCGCCGGTCTCGGCCAGCAGCGCCTCCGTGCTGCCGAGCAGGTCGATCAGCTCGGGGCGGGTCAGCGAGTAGAACGACTGGCGGCCCTCGGTCCGGTAGTCGATCAGCCGGCAGTCCCGCAGGCAGGCCAGGTGCTGGGACACCGTCGACTGGGCCAGACCGAGTGCCCTGGTCAGGTCCACCACGCGGGCTTCGCCCTCGGCCAGCCGTCGCACGATCGCCAGCCGTGCCGGGTCGCCGAGCGACCGGAACAGGGCAACCGCCGGGCTCAGATCGCGCCCGCAACAATCCAGCATCGTCACGGGACGATGATAGCGTCCTATGTCGAATCGTGAACGTGTGACCGCCGGTACGTTCTCGCCCGGTCGACGACGGGGCCGGTCAGGTGGACGTCGGCGATGGTGCCGGTGGCGCCGCCGCGTGGCCGGCACTCGGCGAGCAGCGCCGTCGGCGGCGGTTCACCGGGGGCCGTGGGGTCACGTCGGCCCGTGGGGTGCCGGACCGAACGGCTTCGTGACGGGCGGGAAGAGCGCGGGGCGCCGGCGCCACCGAGGTGCTCAGGATGCTCCCGCGGGCTCCGCCACCGTGGCCACCGTGGCCGGCGCGGTCGCGAGATCGGCCGGGTCGCCGTAGACCGGGCAGAGCGCCACCGCGTCCCCGCTCCGGGCGAGCAGCAGTTCCGCGCTGCGGAGCAGGTCGATCAGCTCGGGGCGGGTGAGTGCGTAGAACGACTGGCGGCCCTCGGTGCGGTAGTCGATCAGCCGGCAGTCCCGCAGGCAGGCCAGGTGCTTGGAGACCGTCGACTGGGCCAGCCCCAGCTGCCGGGTCAGGTCGACGACGCGGGCTTCGCCTTCGGCCAGCCGCCGCACGATCGCCAGCCGCGCCGGGTCGCCGAGCGACCGGAACAGCGCCACGGCCGGGCTCAGGTCGTGCCCGCAACAGTCCGTCATCGCCACCTCGCGATCATAGCCAGTGGGCCGACCCGGCTCACAGTTGATCTCGACGAGGTTCGCGCAGCTGTGACCTGCGGCCCTGCGCGTGCATGAACCGAACGTGCCCGCCTCCTGTGCCATCGGCGGCGCCTACTCGACAGCCCGCCGGGCGGGCACCATCGGCTGCGGTGGGTCGGTGGGCTCACGGCCGACCGCATCGCGGAGTCCGCCGCCGGCCCGCTCGCGCAGCCCCGGGCCGAGGAGTGCGGCCCGCCGCCGGATCGCCCCGCCATGGACGAGGGGCATCCCGCCGTCCGGCCACGACCGAGCGGCCGGGTGCAGGTCGCATCCCGCGACGACCGTGGCGCCCATCGTGTCCTCCTCACCGATCGCCGGGGTGCGGGGCACCGCTGGCACAACAGAACGATGTTACGATCCTCGGACGTTTAATGATAACCGTTGTCGATATGAGTCGCTCATCGAGACCGGCTTCGGGGGAGGGCGCCTGATGGGTGTCGGGGGCGAGGTGCCCGCCGGGCGGCGCCGTGCGCAGCTGGTCACCACGACGGTTGCGGGCCTGTCGGTGATGGTGGTGGTGCTCGATCTCACGGTGGTGAACGTCGCGCTGGAGGCGGTCGGCGGCGAGTTCGCCGCGCCGCTGGCGGCGTTGCAGTGGCTGGTCAACGGGTACTCGCTGGCCACCGCGGCGTTGCTGTTGAGCGCCGGCTCGTTGGCGGATCGGCTCGGGCGGCGCGGTGTGTTCCTCGTCGGCATCGCGGTGTTCACCCTGCTTCGCTGGGGTGTGCGCTGGCGCCGAGCGTGACGTGGCTGATCGTCGCCCGGATCGTTCAGGGGCTGGGTGGCGCGCTCGTGATGGGCACGACCATCGGCCTGATCGCCGGCGTCTACGAGGGCG
>MKJX01000154.1 GCA_001942415.1 Pseudonocardia sp. CNS-139 | reverse complement strand
CGAGCGCCTTCGGGCGCTTCCCGGCCGGGAGCTTCACCAGCGCGGCCGGGTTGACGAAGATCAGGCCCTCTCGCGCGGCGTCGTTCAGGGCCGAGCGCAGTGTGGCGCGCACGCGCTGCCGGGTGGCGTCGGTGCCCGGCACCTCGGCGAGCATCTCCGCGACCTGCGCCACCCGGATGTCCTCGATGCGGAGGTGGCCCAGGTGCGGGACGTGGTAGTTGCGGATGTGGGCCTCGTAGCTCCTGCGGGTGCTCGGCTTGATGTCTGTCTTGCCGGCCAGCCAGCCCTGCAGGAAGTCGCCGAGCGTCAGATCCGTGACGACGACGCCGCGGCGGGCCTTGTCGCGGACAGCGTCTCGGGCCGCTTCCGCATCGTTCGACGAGGCGAAGCCGCCGCGACGGATCTGCTGTGGCTTCCCGCCCCTTCCCATCACGGTCACGGTGAACATCCAGGTCCCGTGGCGGGGGTTCCAGGAGCCGTCCTTTCGGCGCAGCTTCGGGCACTTCTGGCCGAGCTGGTGGCGCCGGCCGTCGACCACCTCGCTGCACCCGCAGCGCTTGGAGAGCCCGCCTGCACTCACTGGTCTTTCCCCTTGTTGAGGCGTCGGATCGGCCCGGCTTCCATCGACAGTCGAGCGGCCTCCGGGTCGAGGCTGGGCGGCGCCCCCTCGGTCAGGGTTCCGTCCGGCTCCTGTCGCCACCCGAAGCCTGCGAGCGGCAGGCTGATCGCCTCACTCACGTCCTGAGGGATGGGGGGCAGAGGCCATCCCGATTCGTGCATGGAGATCCGCAGGCCCGCGAGCGTGGCGAGGTGGCCCGCAGCAGCCTCGGGGCTGCTGTTGCGAAGGTTCAGATAAGCGTGCAGTGCTGCGGCGTGGACCCTGTAGTTGGTGACGAGCGACCCTGGCTTGTCGGTGCGCCTGAAGTACACGCTCGGATCGTGCGTCTTGCCGATCTCGGATAGCGGGAACTCTCCAGAGAGCCACTGGCGTATCGACCACGGGTCGTCCATCGTGCCGGGGAGCACCTCGACGAGTTCCGCCTTGTCGAGCGGGGCAAGCAGATCGGCAGGCGGG
>MKJX01000153.1 GCA_001942415.1 Pseudonocardia sp. CNS-139 | reverse complement strand
GGGGATGCCGGCGCCGCGGCCGCGGTTCGAGATCTTCGTGTACTCGCCCCGGGTGGAGGGCGTGCACCTGCGGTTCGGGCCGGTCGCGCGCGGCGGGCTGCGCTGGTCGGACCGCCCGCAGGACTACCGCACGGAGATCCTCGGCCTGGTCAAGGCGCAGGCCGTGAAGAACGCGGTGATCGTGCCGGTGGGTGCGAAGGGCGGGTTCGTCGTGCGCCGCCCGGACCCGGGCCCCGACGAGGTGGAGTACTGCTACCGCACGTTCGTGTCGGGGCTGCTCGACGTCACCGACAACCTCGTCGTGCAGCCGGACGGCACGTCGGCCACCGAGCCGCCGCCGGACGTCGTGCGCCACGACGGCGACGACCCGTACCTGGTGGTCGCGGCGGACAAGGGCACGGCGCGGTTCTCCGACACCGCCAACGACGTGGCGGCGTCCTACGGGTTCTGGCTGGGCGACGCGTTCGCGTCCGGCGGCTCGGTGGGCTACGACCACAAGGCCATGGGCATCACCGCGCGCGGCGCGTGGGAGAGCGTCAAGCGGCACTTCCGGGAGCTGGGCGTCGACACCCAGAGCCAGGACTTCACGGTGGTCGGCATCGGCGACATGTCGGGCGACGTGTTCGGCAACGGCATGCTGCTCTCGCCGCACATCCGGCTGGTCGCGGCGTTCGACCACCGGCACGTGTTCGTCGACCCGGTGCCCGACGCGGCGCGCGGGTTCGCCGAGCGCACGCGCCTGTTCGCGCTGCCCCGCTCGTCGTGGGACGACTACGACCGGTCCGCGATCAGCGCAGGTGGCGGCGTGTGGCCGCGGACCGCCAAGTCGGTGCCGGTGGGGCTGGAGATGCGGGCCGCGCTGGGCCTCGCCGACGGCGTCACGGCGCTGAGCCCGCCCGAGCTGATCGCCGCGGTCCTGCGGGCGCGGCCGACCTGCTGTGGAACGGCGGCATCGGCACCTACGTGAAGGCGTCGGACGAGTCGCACGCCGATGCGGGCGACAAGGCCAACGACGCCGTGCGCGCCGACGCCACCGAGCTGCGCGCGCAGGTCGTGGGGGAGGGCGGCAACCTCGGGC
>MKJX01000152.1 GCA_001942415.1 Pseudonocardia sp. CNS-139 | reverse complement strand
CCCTTCCCGGCCCCCTTGGCGGGGCCGGGGCCGGGGGAACCGGCCGGGGCCTTGGGGTTCCAACCCCAAGCCGGCCCCGGGGGGGGTTCGGAACCGGAAGGCCCCCGGCCCCCCGGTTGGAATTCCGGCCAAGGGGGGAATTCCGGGGTTCCAATTCCGGGGTTCCGGTTTTTTCCCCTTCCGGTTGGAACCCCAAGGCCGGGGCCCCCCGGCCCCGGGGCCCCGGGGTTCCGGCCGGCCTTGGAGGCCGGGCCGGGGAAAACCGGCCCCGGTTCCCCAACCAAGGCCTTCCCCTTCCGGGGTTGGGGGGTTTTGGGGTTGGGGTTAAGGCCCCCCGGTTGGGGCCCCAATTGGCCCCGGTTTTCCGGCCGGAATTGGTTCCGGAACCCCCCCCGGAACCGGAATTGGTTTTCCGGTTCCAAAACCGGCCCCGGAACCCCTTCCTTTCCCCGGCCGGCCCCGCCCCGGGGCCCCTTCCGGAACCCCCCGGGCCCCAAAACCCCCGGCCCCCCAACCCCACCCCTTGGGGGCCGGGGAACCGGTCCAAAAGGAACCCGGCCGGGGCCGGAATTCCGCCCCAATTCCCCAACCGGAAGGCCGGCCAACCCCGGGGTTGGAAGGCCAAGGGGGCCTTTTCCTTAACCGGTTGGGCCGGGGCCGGGCCCCAAAACCGGCCGGGGCCCCAAAAGGTTCCGGGGAACCTTTCCCCTTGGAACCCCCAAGGCTTCCGGCCCCCCCCCCCCGGGGGGCCTTCCGGAATTCCAACCAAGGGGCCCCGGGGTTCCTTCCCCCCCGCCTTCCCCAATTCCTTCCCCGGCCGGCCGCCAAGGCCTTTTCCGCCCCCAAGGCCGGCCCCCTTCCGGTTCCCGGCCGGGGAACCCCGGGGGAAGGCCGGTTTTTGGAATTGGAATTCCTTGGGGTTAAGGGGCCGGCGGCCTTTTGCCGGGGGGGCCGGGGCCCCTTCCCCCTTTTTGGAACCCCAAGGGGGGGTTTTCCGGGGAAAACCTTCCGGTTCCGGTTTTGGTTCCGGAAAAGGTTAAGGTTGGCCTTTTGGAACCGGAAAAGGTTCCGGGGTTGGTTTTCCCC
>MKJX01000151.1 GCA_001942415.1 Pseudonocardia sp. CNS-139 | reverse complement strand
GAAAAGGGGGCCGGCCCCCCGGCCCCTTGGAATTGGGGGCCTTTTCCGGGGGGCCAACCCCGGCCGGTTCCTTAACCAAAAGGAAAACCTTAACCGGAACCCCCCGGCCGGCCGGCCCCCCGGCCAATTCCGGTTGGAAAAGGCCAAGGAAGGCCGGCCCCGGAACCGGAAGGAATTCCCCTTCCAAAAGGCCGGGGCCTTCCGGGGCCGGTTGGAAAACCGGAACCCCAAGGCCTTCCCCTTCCGGAACCAATTCCGGCCGGAAAAGGGGCCGGCTTGGGGAAGGGGAAGGCCGGGGGGCCGGCCTTGGGGCCCCGGAACCGGAACCTTAACCTTTTCCAATTCCGGAAGGCCGGCCAAAAGGCCTTCCTTAACCCCCCGAAAACCGGTCCGGAACCTTTTCCTTAACCAACCCCGGGGCCGGTTGGAATTCCTTAACCCCGGGGGGCCCCAATTGGGGGGCCTTTTCCCCCCGGAACCGGAAAAAGGAATTGGTTTTCCAACCCCGGTTCCCCTTGGTTTTCCGGCCGGCCTTCCGGGGCCCCGGGGCCTTGGCCCCCCGGGGCCTTGGGGAATTCCGGCCGGCCAACCTTGGGGCCGGGGGGAAGGAATTGGAATTCCAAAACCGGAACCCCCCGGAACCCCGGCCAACCGGCCTTGGAACCCCGGAAGGGGGGCCTTGGCCGGAATTCCCCCCGGGGGGGGAAGGGGGGGGCCCCCCCCGGGGGGTTAACGGTTGGCCCCGGGGGGCCCCCCCCTTCCCCTTCCGGGGCCGGTTCCCCGGGGCCCCGGTTCCAAGGCCCCCCCCGGGGCCCCCCGGAAGGGGTTGGAACCCCAATTGGTTCCGGAAGGCCGGCCAACCCCGGCCGGCCGGGGCCCCCCGGAAGGGGCCTTCCCCGGCCAAGGCCAACCGGGGGGGCCAAGGGGCCTTCCGGCCGGGGCCGGAAGGCCAACCGGAAGGGGTTCCGGCCGGGGGGCCCCAACCCCAAGGCCGGCCCCGGCCGGAACCCCGGCCCCCCAACCCCAACCGGGGCCAACCGAAACCGGTTCCGGCCGGCCAACCGGCCCCCCAAGGCCGGCCGGAACCGGAAGGCCC
>MKJX01000150.1 GCA_001942415.1 Pseudonocardia sp. CNS-139 | reverse complement strand
CAGCCCGCAGATCGCCGGGCGCTGGCTGCGCGACGACGACCTCTTCACGCGCGTCTTCCCGATGGACCTGCGCCCGCAGGCGCACGACATCATCCGCACCTGGCTCTTCTCCACCGTCGTGCGCTCGCACCTGGAGCAGGACGTCCTGCCGTGGCGGCACGCGGCGCTCTCCGGCTGGATCCTCGACCCGGACCGCAAGAAGATGTCCAAGTCGAAGGGCAACGTCGTCACGCCGATGGCGCTGCTGGAGGAGTACGGCTCCGACGCGGTGCGGTACTGGGCGGCCGGCGCCCGCCCGGGCACCGACACGGCGTTCGACCCCGGCCAGATGAAGATCGGCCGCCGGCTCGCCATCAAGATCCTCAACGCGAGCCGGTTCGCGCTCTCCACCGGCGCGGCACCCGGCGACGTGACGGCGCCGCTCGACCGGGCGCTGCTCGTGGAGCTGGCCACCACCGTCGACGCCGCCACCGCCGCGTTCGACGACTACGACTACGCCCGCGCGCTGGAGGTGACCGAGCGGTTCTTCTGGCACTTCTGCGACGACTACCTGGAGCTGGTGAAGGCCCGCGCCTACGGCGAGCACGGCGACGCCGGCTCCGCCCGGGCCACCCTCGCCACCGCGCTGTCGGTGCTGCTGCGGCTCTTCGCGCCGTTCCTCCCGTTCGTCACGGAGGAGGTGTGGTCGTGGTGGCAGGAGGGCTCGGTGCACCGCGCCCCCTGGCCCGCGGCCCTCGAGTCCGACGGCGACCCGGCCGTCCTGACCGCCGCCACCGACGTGCTGACGGCGGTGCGGCGGGCGAAGTCGGAGGCCAAGGTCTCGATGCGCACGGAGGTGAGCAAGGCGGTGGTCACGGCCCCCCGCGCCGTGCTCACCCGCCTGACGGAGGCCGAGGCCGACATCCGCGCCGCGGGCCGCATCCAACACCTGACGCTGAACGAGAGCGCCGACCCGGAGCTGAAGGTGGAGGCCACCCTCTAACGGTCGATGGGCATCCCCGCTGACCGCAGATTGTGTCGGTGAGAGCCGCCCCCCCGACGACACACACTTCCCGGCCTCCGCACACACGTCAGGACATGTGTGCGGAGTGCCGGAGGTGTGTGC
>MKJX01000149.1 GCA_001942415.1 Pseudonocardia sp. CNS-139 | reverse complement strand
AGCCCCATCGCGCCGAGGCCGATGACGGCCACCCGCGGGGACGGATCGGTCATGGTGGGTGCCTTCCGTTCAGGGGACCGGGACGGTGCGCAGTCGCCGCACCGCCGCGAGCAGGCCGTCGTCGTCGCCGACGTTGCCGGCGAACACGACGTAGGGAACGCCCTGCGCGGGCCCGGCGACCGGTTCCCACACGGAGACGACGCCGGGCAGCAGCGTGCCGCGCGACCAGGCCCGCGTGACGCCGAGCCCGCCCGTCGCGGTGTCGGAGGAGGTGATCCCGCCCTTGCCCAGCACGAATGCCGGCCGGACCCGCGCGACCGTCCCGCGCACGACCGCGACCAGCGCCGCGCTGACCGTGCGTGCGATCGCGAGGCTCGCCGCGCCGTCCGCACCGGTGACGAGCGTGCGGCTGGTGGTGACGACGAGGTCGGCGGCGCCGTCGCGCAGCCCGGCGACGGCCCGTTCGACCGTGTCGGCGACGTGCGCGGCCGCCCGGTCCGGGTCGAGCAGCGTCGGCACGTCCAGCTCCAGCTCCGCGATGCCGCCCGCCGCGCGCAGCCGGTCGAGCTGGCGGGTGGTCAGTGCGACGTGCGAGCCCACGACGACCAGCCCGTGCGCCGAGCGCGGCCGGTCGTCGCCCGGGTCGCGTCGGCGGCCCGCAGCGCGCTCGCGTCGACCGGGGGAGCGGCGGCCTGCCCGCTGCGCGCCCGTACGAACGACGGTCCGGTGCGGTAGAGGAACCGCTTCCCGGCCGCCTCGGCGGCGAGCAGGCCCAGCACGAGCACCCGCAGGTCGTCGTCGGTGGCGGCATCCACGACCACCGGCCGCGCGTCCGTGAGCCCGCCCAGGATCGCGGCGACCCGGTCCGGCCCGCCGGCCCGCAGGTCCTGCAGCGTGACGGCGGCGACCGTACTGCTCGCAACCGTCCCGCCCGTCTTCTCCTCGACCCATTCCCGCAGGTCGGAGCGGGTGTAGCCGAACGTCGCGTCACGCGCGAACTCGCTCTCGGCCACCGGGATCATGCCCGCGTCCGTACGCATCCAGTGCACCGAGCCGACCGTCACGCGGCCCGGCTCGATGAACGCGGGCACGATCACCACGCCGTCCACCGGGG
>MKJX01000148.1 GCA_001942415.1 Pseudonocardia sp. CNS-139 | reverse complement strand
AAGACGAGCGAGATCAGCTCCTCGTCGGAGTCGCGCGGGTCCGGTGGGAGCACGCGGTGCATGGTGGAGCGCCAGCGGTCGCCCGACCAGCGGGCGAGCAGGTCGCCGGTGTTGATGGTGAGCGCGCCGGGGACGTACGGGGCGTCGATCCACTCGCCGTCCAGGGTGCGCACCTGCAGGCCGCCGTAGCCGGGTTCGCGGTCGAGGATCGTGAGCGAGCCGAAGTCGGTGTGCTGGCCGATCCGGAACTGGCCCTCGGCCGGCTCGCCCAGGGCGGCGAGTGACGGGTACCAGTTGAGCACCACCGAGTACGGCGGGAAGGCGCACCGGCTGGTGAAGAAGTCGCGGTCCAGGCGGGCGGCGAGCGCGAAGACCTCCAGCAGGTCGTCGGCGAGCCCGCGGGCGGCCTCGGCGAACGCCAGCCCGTGCCGTTCCAGCTCGGGCACCTCGGCGGGCCAGACGTTCGCGGCGTACCACTCGTCGTGGCCGGGCACGGCCGGCTCGCCGGTCGCGCCGAACCGGTAGACCTCCTTGAGGTCCGGCGGGGCCTGCACGCCGCTGGCCCCGGCGTGCGACTCGTTGCCGGGCGGCGACCAGCCGCGGGCGCCGACCGCCGCGGCGTAGGGGCGCTTCGCGGCGTCGGGGGAGCTGAAGAACTCGCGTCCGGCGGCGCGCAGGCCGTCGAGCGTCGACTGCGGGATGCGGTGGCCGGTGACCAGCAGGAACCCGATCTCGCGCAGCGCCTCGTCGACGGCCGCGACCACGGCGGCGCGGCCGGCGGCGTCGCCCGCGTACCAGGGCGTGAGGTCGATCAGCGGGACGGTGGTCATGCGGCCTCCGGGGACGGTGTTGACAGCATCAACATCGTGACACTCGGCTACATCCGCGTGAGCCTCTCGTTACGGGTGTCGAAAGGGTCGCCCGACAGTGTGATCTGCAAGGTTCGTTATCGCTGCTCCGTTAGAGTTCGCAGATCGTCCGGACGGCTCGAAAGGGGCGGGCGTGCCGCCACAGCGCGACGCGACCAAGCGTGGCGGCGAGGTACGGGGAGCCCGGGCCGGCGCCGACGGGGAGCGTGAGCTGCGCCGCCGCCTCGGTGCGGTGATCCGGGCCCGGC
>MKJX01000147.1 GCA_001942415.1 Pseudonocardia sp. CNS-139 | reverse complement strand
GCCTTCCGGCCGGCCTTCCGGGGCCGGGGCCTTAACCGGTTTTCCGGCCGGTTTTCCCCGGGGGGGGGGCCAAGGCCAACCGGGGTTGGCCAAGGCCTTCCGGCCGGCCAAGGCCTTCCAACCGGCCAAGGGGAAGGCCTTGGGGTTGGGGAACCCCTTCCCCCCGGCCGGCCGGGGCCCCTTGGCCGGGGGGTTGGCCTTGGGGAAGGGCCCCGGTTCCGGAAGGCCAAGGGGTTCCGGCCGGAAAAGGTTAACCGGTTGGCCGGGGTTTTCCGGGGCCAAAAGGCCAAGGGGAAGGAATTGGAACCGGGGCCGGTTCCGGCCAAGGGGTTGGCCTTGGGGAAGGCCGGGGCCTTGGGGGCCTTTCCCCCCGGGGCCGGTTCCCCCCGGGGCCAAGGTTGGGGAACCGGCCCCGGGGTTGGGGGCCGGAACCCCTTCCTTCCGGGGGCCGGGGCCGGAAGGAATTGGAAGGCCAACCCCGGCCCCGGCCCCCCGGCCGGAAGGGGAACCAATTGGGGTTCCGGGGCCTTCCCCGGTTCCCCAAGGGGGGTTGGGGCCCCGGCCCCTTCCGGTTAAGGAAGGCCAATTGGGGCCCCGGGGGGAATTCCGGAAGGCCGGGGGGCCCCGGCCAACCCCCCCTTGGGGTTAAGGAAGGCCAAGGCCGGCCGGTTGGGGAAAAACCGGGGCCAATTGGAAAACCTTGGCCCCAACCGGAACCAACCCCAACCGGAAAACCAAGGCCAAGGCCGGTGGGGCCCAAGGCAACCCCGGTTCCAAGGCCAAGGCCAATTGGGGGGGCCCCGGGGTTGGCCCCCCCGGAAAAGGCCTTGGTTCCGGGGGGGCCCCGGGGCCTTCCAAGGCCGGCCGGTTAAGGGGCCGGAAGGCCGGTTGGCCCCCCGGTTGGCCAAGGAACCCCAAGGGGCCTTCCAACCCCAAAAACCGGTTGGCCCCGGAACCGGAACGGGGTTGGAATTCCAAGGCCAAGGGGCCTTCCAACCCCAACCCCAAGCCGGCCCCCCGGCCGGTTCCAACCCAACCCCCCCCGGCCCCCCCTTGGGGAAAAGGAATTCCGGAACCTTCCGGTTAACCGGCCCCCCCGGGGAAGGGGCCGTTTCCGGGGGTTTTCCTTCCCC
>MKJX01000146.1 GCA_001942415.1 Pseudonocardia sp. CNS-139 | reverse complement strand
GCACAACGCATGGTGGAACGTTCCGGCCAGCGCTTCGCCGACCTCATGGCGCTCCTGCCGGGGGGCGTCGCGCTCCTCGACCCGTCGGGTCGTGTGGTCGAGGCGAACGCGGGCCTCGGCCGGCTGCTCGACGTGCCGCTCGAACGGCTGCGCGGCATGGCGGCGACGGAGCTGACGGCGCAGCCCGCCGACCCGCTCGCCGACGGCGTCGGTCTGGGCGGGGCCGCTCGCCTCCCGGGCTGGCTGCGCCCGGTGCCCCCGGGCGCCCGGCACGGCTACCGGGTGGACGCCGTGCCGCTGGTCCGCGGCGACGGCACGACCGTCTGGTGCGAGGTGGCGGTCTCCGCGACGTCGGCCGACGACGGCGGCTGGTTCTGGCTGATCGTCTGCACGGACATCTCCGACCGCCGCCGGGCCGCGGAGGTGCTGCGCAGCGCCGGCACGGTGGACGAGCTGACCCGGCTGCCCAACCGCGCCGCGTGCCTGGAGATGGTGGACCGGCTGCTCGCCGGGCCGTCCGGGAACCGGGTCGCGGTGGTCTGCGGCGACCTCGACGACTTCGCCCGCGTCAACTCCTCGCTCGGCCACGAGGCCGGCGACGACGTGCTCGTCTCGCTGGCCGGGCGGCTGCAGCGGGAGCTGCCGGTCGGGTGCACGGCCGCGCGGCTGGGCGCCGACGAGTTCGTCGTGATCTGCGCCGACCACACCGAGGTCGGCGGGCCCGACCTGCTCGCGCGCACGGTGGCCGAGCTGCTGCGCACGACGATCACCGTGCACGGCCGGCCCGTCCTCATGACGGCGTCGGTCGGGCTCGCGACGCCCGCGCCGACGGGCGACGTGCGGGCCGCCGACCTGCTGCGTTTCGCCGAGGCGGCCATGCACGACGCCAAGCGCCGGCACGCCCGCGGCGGTATCGGCATGGCCACCGACGGCGTCGTCACCTCCGCGACGATGGTGCTGGAGGTGGAGGCCGACCTGCGCGAGGCCATCGCCGCCGACGGGCTGGTGCTGGACTACCAGCCGGTCGTCGGCCCGGACGGCACGGTCGTGTCGGCCGAGGCGCTCGTGCGCTGGCGGCACCCGGAGCGCGGGCTGATCCCGCCCACCGACTTCCTCCCGGTCGCGCAGCGCAGCGGGCTGCTG
>MKJX01000145.1 GCA_001942415.1 Pseudonocardia sp. CNS-139 | reverse complement strand
GCCGAGGGCACCGACCCGTCCGGGAGCCGGCGGGGCAGCGGCACCGGCGGCCGGCTGAATGCGCCCAGCAGCCAGCCCAACGCCGCACCCGCACCGACCGCCCAGGTCCGGTCCCAGATCACCGGCTCCCGCGGCTCGACGCCGTCCCACACCATCGGCAGGTCGAGCTCGACGCTGCCGGCCAGCCGCCACTCCGCCCAGGCGATATCCCGGTCCACCTCGACGCGTTCGGTGATCGGAGCCGGCTGGCCGCCGGTCACCCAGTCGATCGCCGCTGCGGCACCGCCCGCGCGCACCCGCGCCGTGCGGTCGCGACCCCGCTCGTCGCCGAAGATCCGGTACGTCATGCGGTGGGCGTCCGCCACCGACAGCACGTCGGGCACCACCCAGGCGGGGATCACGGCGCGGTCGCTGCTCACCCGCCCAGGGTCGCACGTCACACCGACGAAAACGGCGTCCGAGCGGATGCCCACCGGGTTCGGCTGGGGGTCGTGCGGTGCGCAGCGGGCCGGGTTCGCGCTCAGGGCCGCGCGGGCCGAGCGAACCGGTCGACCGCCTGCGGCGGGGGCCTGTCGGCCCTTGGCTTAGCACGGCCGCACTCGGCATCAAGGATCGCTCCGCAGGCTCCGCGATCGCTGCGCGACGGCCCTGCGGGCCGCCCTTGACCCCGAGCCTCCGCGGCCGTGCTGGACCGCCGTAACGGCGGCAGGGGAGAAAGCGCCCCCGCCACCCCTACGGGGACCGGGCCAACAGGCCCTACCGGCCTTTCCAGCAGCGACGATCAGGAGCACGAATGCACATCCGGCCGAGGATCATCTTCGCGACCGACACCTGTACAGAGTGCCACCAGCGGCTGGAGCTGTGGCCGACCGTCGACGGCGCGGGCCTGCTCTGGCGCGGCATTGACGTCGAGGGCCACACGAGCGTCGGGTGCCTGGCCAACCCGGCCGACTGCGCGGCCTGCATCGGGACCGGTGACGACCCGGACGACCCGGAGTGGGCCTGCAAGGACTGCGACGGCGACGGCGCCGTGAGCGCCCGCTGGCACAGCCCCGCCAACCACGTCAGCCGGCCCGAGGACGAGGAAGCGACACCGGCGCCGGCGCGGCTGGCCGCGCTGGTGGCGGAGCTGAACGAGCTCGCAGAGGCGT
>MKJX01000144.1 GCA_001942415.1 Pseudonocardia sp. CNS-139 | reverse complement strand
CGGCAACGGCGTGCCCACCCCCGGCCCAACGGCGGACCGCTGCCCACCCCGGCTACCCGGGTGCGCCCGGGCCGCACTCACCCGGGTGCGCCCGGGCCGCACTCACCCGCGGGCCAGCACCCGGCAGGTCAGCACGCGGCGGGCCAGCACTCGGCCGGGCAGCACCCGGCAGGCCCGTTCCCCGGTGCCCCCTACCAGCCGCAGCAGCCCGCGCCCGTCCCGCCGCAGGTGGCTGGGGTGCCCGCCGGCCGGCTCGCCCCCGCAGACAACTACGGGGCGCCGCCGGACTGGCGGCCCGCCACCACCCCGCACGGGCAGTCGTGGCCGCCGGTGAGCCAGCGGCCGCAGCCCGCGCCGCAGTGGGTCCAGCCGCCGCCGGCCCCGGCCCCGGTGCCGGGCGGCAACGGCGACTCGGGCACGGCCACGGACCCCGTGGGCAAGGACGGCAGGGACGGCAGCGCCGCCGGCAAGAACGGCTCGGCGTCCGACGAGGACGGGTCGCGCTGAGCGCTCCCGCGCCCGGGCCGGCCACCTCGTCGTGGCCGGTAGCCAACGGCCACCCGGCGATCGACCACGCCCGGGCCGAGGCGGCCGTCCGGGAGCTGCTGATCGCGCTGGGCGAGGACCCGGAACGGGAGGGCCTGCGGGACACCCCGGGCCGGGTCGCCCGCGCCTACGAGGAGATCTTCGCCGGGCTCTACACCGATCCGGACGCCGTGCTGGAGCGCACGTTCGACGAGCACCACCAGGAGCTGATCCTCGTCAAGGACATCCCGATGTTCTCGATGTGCGAGCACCACCTGGTCCCGTTCCACGGGATGGCGCACGTCGGCTACATCCCCAACCCGGACGGCCGGGTCACCGGTCTGTCCAAGATCGCGCGGCTGGTGGACATGTACGCCCGCCGCCCGCAGGTGCAGGAACGGCTCACCGCGCAGGTCGCCGACGCGCTCGTCCGCAAGCTCGACCCGCGCGGCGTCATCGTCGTGATCGACGCCGAGCACCTCTGCATGGGCATGCGCGGCATCCGCAAGCCCGGCTCGCGCACCACCACCTCGGCGGTCCGCGGGCTGTTCCAGACCTCGGCCACCTCGCGGGCCGAGGCGCTCTCGCTGATCCGGAGCGGGTGAGCGGCGTGGCGGCGGGGCTGCCGCGCCCGGGGCGGTGCGCGGTGATGGGCATCCTCAACGTCACGCCCGACTCGTTCTCCGACGGCGGCCGCTGGCTCGACCGCGACCACGCCGTCGCCCACGGCGTCGCGATGCGCGACGCGGGCGCCGACCTCGTCGACGTCGGCGGCGAGTCCACCCGGCCCGGCGCCGGGCGCGTCGACGCGGAGGTCGAGAAGGAGCGGGTGCTGCCGGTGGTCCGGGCGCTCGCGGCCGAGGGCGTGCCGGTCAGCATCGACACCACGCGGGCCGCGGTGGCCGAGGCCGCCGTCGGGGCCGGCGCGGTGGTCGTCAACGACGTCTCGGGCGGGCTGGCGGACCCCGCGATGGCCGCCGCCGTCGCCGCCCTCGACGTGCCGTGGGTGCTCATGCACTGGCGCGGCCACAGCGACCGGATGAACGCCCTCGCCGACTACCGCGACGTGGTGGCGGAAGTGCGCGACGAGCTCGTGGCCCGGGTCGACGCGGCCGTGCTCGCGGGCGTCGAGCCGGCGGCGCTGGTGCTCGACCCCGGGCTGGGTTTCGCGAAGACCGGCGAGCACAACTGGGCGCTGCTGCGCCACCTCGACGCGCTGGTCGGCCTGGGGTTCCCGGTGCTGGTCGGGGCGTCGCGCAAGCGCTTCCTCGGTGACCTGCTCGCCGACGGCGACGAGCCGCGCCGCACGGCCGGCCGGGACGTCGCGACGGCCGCCGTCAGCGCGCTGGCCGCGCACCGCGGGGCGTGGGGCGTGCGGGTGCACGACGTCGCCTCCACGCTCGACGCCGTGCGGGTCGCGGCGGCGTGGGCGCCGGCCGACGTCCCGACGGGCCGGGAGCGCCGGTGACCGACCGCATCGAGCTGCGCGGGCTGAAGGTCCGCGGCAACCACGGCGTGTTCGACCACGAGCGCCGCGACGGCCAGGACTTCGTCGTCGACGTCACGGTGTGGATGGACCTCTCCCCGGCCGCCCGGTCCGACGACCTCGCCGACACCCTCGACTACGGGGTGCTCGCGCAACGGGTGGCCGGGGTCGTCGGCGGCGAGCCGTGCAACCTGATCGAGGCCGTGGCCGGCCGGGTCGCCGACGACGTCATGGGCGACGCGCGCGTGCAGGCCGTCGAGGTGGTGCTGCACAAACCGCAGGCGCCGATCCCGTTGGAGTTCGCCGACGTCGCGGTCGTCGCGCGGCGGTCCCGGCGGGAACGCGGAAGGACCATCCCGGCGTGACGCGGGCCGTGCTGTCGATCGGGTCGAACCTGGGGGACCGGTTCGCCCACCTGCGCTCGGCCGTCGACGGGCTGGCGGACGTGCTGGTCGCGGTGTCGCCCGTGTACGAGACGGCGCCGTGGGGCGGGGTCGAGCAGCCCGACTTCCTCAACGCCGTGCTCGTCGCCGACGACGGCGGGGGCACCGACCCGTGGGCGTGGCTGCGGCGGGCCCAGGAGCTGGAACGGGCGGCCGGGCGCGTGCGTGAGGTGCACTGGGGCCCGCGCACTCTCGACGTCGACGTCGTCACGGTCGACGGGCCGGCCGGGCCGGTCGCGAGCGACCACCCGGACCTGCTGCTCCCGCACCCGGGCACGCCGGAGCGGGCCACCGTGCTGCGCCCGTGGCTGGACGTGGACCCGGCCGCGGTGCTGCCCGGACACGGCCCGGTGGCGGAGGTGCTGGCCGCGCTCGGACCGGACGCCGAGGCCGGCATGCGCCGGCGCGACGACCTCGTGCTGCACCCGGCGTCCCGGCCGTGAGCGCGCCGTGACGATGCGGCCGACCCGGCCCCGTGACCTGCTGGCCGTCGCGCTGGTCACGGCGGTGCTCGCCAACCTGATCTTCCGGCTCACGTACGGCGCGCTGCCGCCGTTCCCGGTGCTCGCCGGGGCCACGCTCGGCGTCCTGGGCATCGCGGAGGCGATCTCGGGCAACATCCTGCGGGCCCGCATCCGGCGCCGTCCCGGCACCGAGCCGGTGCAGCCGCTGGTGGCGGCGCGGGCGGTGCTCGTCGCGAAGGCGTCGGCGCTGGCCGGCGCGATCATGGCGGGGGTGTGGGCCGGGCTCCTCGCGCACGTCGTGCCGCGGGCCGGCGAGGTGACGGCCGCCGCGAGCGACTCGATCTCCGGCGCGTCGGGCTCGTGTGCGCGCTCGGGCTGGTCGGTGGCGCGCTGTGGCTGGAGTACTGCTGCCGCGCCCCGGACGAGCCCGAGGACAACCCGGACGGGCGACACCGGACGTGAGACGCGGCCGTCGAGGTCACCGCCCGTAGGCTCCCCGGCATGAGCGGCCCCATGACGCAGGCCACCCGGATCGTGCCGCTGCCGACGCAGCGCCGGCAGCGGTGGGGCGTGCTGGTACCCGTCGTCGGGCTGGTCGCGCTGGGCGTCTGCGGGCTGGTGCTGCTCGGGCAGGTGAGCAGCAACCTCGGGATCTCCGCCGTGCTCGTCGGGGTGCTCTGCGCGATGCTGCCGGTCGGGCCCGTGGTCGCGGCGTTCCTGTGGATCGACCGGTGGGAGCCGGAGCCGCCGCGCACGCTGCTCGTCGCGTTCCTGTGGGGCGCGTGCGTCGCGGCGCTGGCCGCCTACCTGATCAACAGCGGCGTGGCGGCGCTCGCCGAGCAGAACCTCGGGGAGGGCAGCGGGCCGGTGGTCGGCGCCATCGCCGCGGCGCCGGTGGTCGAGGAGGCGATGAAGGGCCTGTTCCTCGTCGGGCTGCTCGTGTTCCGCCGCCGCGAGTTCGACGGCGTGGTGGACGGGGTGGTCTACGCCGGGCTCGTGGCGGCCGGTTTCGCGTTCACCGAGAACATCATCTACTTCGGCGCCGCGTTCGTGCAGAACGCCTCCATCGGGCAGGCCGCCGGGGTGTTCGTGGTCGTCGTGCTGCGCGGCGTCCTCTCGCCGTTCGCGCACCCGCTCTTCACCGCGATGATCGGGATCGGCGTCGGCATCGCGTCCCGCAGCCCCACCGTGGCCGGCCGGGTGGTCGCCGTCGCCGTCGGCTACGCGGTGGCCGTCGTGCTGCACGCGCTCTGGAACGCGTCGAGCGTGGTGTTCGGCACGGACGGGTTCGCGCTGGTCTACCTGTGCGTGATGGTCCCGGTGTTCGCGGGGCTCATCGGCGTGGTCCTGTGGCAGCGGCGGCGCGAGCAGAACGTCGTCATCGCGCAGCTGCCCGGTTTCGCCCGGGCCGGCTGGATCGCGCCGAGCGAGGTGCCACTGCTGTCGAGCCTCGCCGGCCGGCGCGGGTGGCGCATGGCCGTCCGGCGGGCGTCGGGCCGGCACGTGGAGAAGGCCGTGTCGGACTACCAGGTCGCGATCACCGACCTCGCGTTCCTGCGGGCCCGCATGTCCCGCGGTGCGGTCGGTGACGAGTCCGGCCGGTTCTGGCACGCCGAGGCGCTCGACGCCGTGCGCAAGGCGCGGGCCCGGGCCGTCGGCCACCCGGAGGCGCTCACCGTCGCGATCCGGCGGCACAACGGCCCGCAGGGCTGGACCCCGCCCCCGCCCGGCCCACCCCCGAGCTTCGGGCCGGGGACCCCGCCGCAGAGCTGGCCGCCGCGGCCGTAGGTCAGCTACCGCTACGCACGGAGTTGTCCACATCGCGCGCGGTTGTCCACAGCTTTCGCCGACCACCCCACCCCTACCCCGAACGCCGATAGGCTGGAGCCGGGGTCGCCCCCCTTGGGAGGGCGGGGGGTGTGCGCGCGTGGTTCCGAGCGCGCGCCGGGTCCGGCGGTGCGTGGTGTGCGGCGCGTCCCCACGTCGGTGAAGCCGGTCACGGCCGCTCCCTCGCCCCCGAGACCCGCAGCTAGCCTGTGCTCGGTCGCCAGCGCCGGCGGCGGCTCATCGTCCGGTACCCGCACCACCGGGACTGGAACGAGCGAGGAGTGAACGTCATGACCGACAGGCCTGCCCGGCTTGCGATCGGGGTCGTCTCGGCGGGGCGGGTCGGAGCCGTCGTGGGCGCCGCGTGGGCCAACGCCGGACACCACGTCGTCGCCACCTCCGGTGTCTCCCGCGACTCGCTGCGGCGGGCGGAGAGCCTGCTCCCCGGCGTCCCGCTCGAACCGCCCGACACGGTTGTGGCCCGTTCCGACCTCGCGCTCCTCGCCGTTCCCGACGACGTGCTGCCCGGCCTGGTCCGCGGGCTCGCCGCGGCCGGCAGCTTCCGGCCCGGCCAGATCGTCGTGCACACGTCCGGTGCGCACGGCGTCACGGTGCTCGACCCGGCCGCCGAGATCGGCGTGCTCCCGCTCGCGCTGCACCCCGTCATGACGTTCACCGGCCGCACCGAGGACGTCGCCCGGCTCGCCGGGTGCAGCGTCGGCGTCACGGCGGCTCCCGGTGACGAGGCGGCGTGGAGCGTCGGCGAGGCGCTCGTCGTCGAGATGGGCGGCGAACCGGTCCGCGTGCCCGAGGACGTCCGCCCGCTTTACCACGCGGCGCTGGCGCACGGCGCCAACCACCTCGTGACGCTGGTGCGCGACTGCGTCGACACGCTGGAACGGGCCGGCGTGCAGCAGGGCGAGCGGCTCGTCGCGCCGCTGCTGTCCGCGGCGCTGGACAACGCGCTGCGCCACGGCGACCGCGCCCTCACCGGTCCGGTCGCCCGCGGGGACGTCGCGACGCTGCGCACGCACCTGCGGGTGCTGGGCGAGGCCGGCGCCGACCTCGCCGAGACCTACCGGGTGCTCGCGGCCCGGACCGCCCGCCGCGCGTCGGCCGCCGGCCTGCTGCCCGCGCACGCCGCCGACGAGGTGCTCACGACCCTCCAGGAGAAGCCGTCATGACCACCGCCCGCACCCGCGGCGGATACGCCGCCGGCGCGCTGACCGTGCACCGCGCCCCGGCCGACATCGCCCCCGTGACGCGCGCGCTGCGCGCCGCCGGCCGCCGGGTCGCGCTCGTCCCCACCATGGGCGCGCTGCACGGAGGGCCACCGCGAGCTGATCCGGCACGCCGCCGCGCCCGGCGCGTTCGTCCCGGTCGTGTCGATCTTCGTGAACCCGCTGCAGTTCGGCGCGGGCGAGGACCTCGACCGCTACCCGCGCCCGCTGGAGGCCGACCTGGAGGCCTGCCGGGAGGAGGGCGCCGAGCTGGTGTTCCTGCCCGGCGCCGGCGACATGTACCCGGAGGGCGCCGACACCACGGTCGCGCCCGGCCGCACGGCCGAGCGGCTGGAGGGCGCCGTGCGGCCCGGCCACTTCGCGGGCGTGCTGACGGTGGTGGCGAAGCTCTTCCACATCGTCGGCCCGGACCTGGCGTTCTTCGGCGAGAAGGACTACCAGCAGCTCGTCCTGGTCAAGAAGATGGTGCGCGACCTCGACTTCCCGGTCGCGGTGGTCGGGGTGCCGACCGTGCGCGAGCCGGACGGGCTCGCCGTGTCCAGCCGCAACGTCTACCTCGCACCGGACGACCGGCCGCGCGCCGCCACGCTGCACCGCGCGCTCGCCGCCGGCGCCGCCGTCTCCGCGCGCGGGCCGCAGGCGGTGCTCGACGCCGCCCGCGCCGTGCTCGCCGGGGAGCCTGCGCTGCAGGTCGAGTACGTCGAGCTGACCGACCCCGACCTCGGGCCCGACCCGCAGGCCGGACGGGCCCGGCTGCTGGCCGCGGCGCGGCTCGGGGGCACGCGGCTCATCGACAACGTCCCGGTTCGGCTCTGAGGGGGTAGCGGTGCTGCGCACGATGATGAAGTCCAAGATCCACCGGGCGACCGTGACCCAGGCGGACCTGCACTACGTCGGTTCCGTCACCGTCGACCGCGACCTCATGGACGCCGCCGACCTGCTGGAGGGCGAGCAGGTCGCGATCGTCGACATCACGAACGCGCCCGGCTGGAGACCTACGTGATCCCCGGCGAGCGGGGCAGCGGCGTGCTCGGCATCAACGGCGCGGCCGCGCACCTGGTGCACCCCGGCGACCTCGTCATCCTCATCTCCTACGCCCAGCTCGACGAGGCCGAGCTGCGGGCCTACGCCCCGCGGGTCGTGTTCGTCGACGCGGCGAACCGCGTCGCGGACCTCGGCTCCGACCCGGCGCACGCGCCTGCGGGCTCGGGTCTGATGTCCGGCGCTGCGTAGGTGCGCCGTGCTCCTCTGCGTCGACGTCGGGAACACCCAGATCGCGCTGGGTCTCTACCCCGAGCCGGGCACGGACGACCCGACCGGCCGGCCGCTCGTGCGTACCTGGCGGATGCGCACCGATCCGCGGATGACGGCCGACGAGCTGGAGGTTGCGTTCGCCGGCCTGCTCGGCCCGTACGCGGGGCAGGTCACGGGCGTCGCGGCGCTGTCGACCGTGCCGACGCTGCTGCGCGAGCTGCGGCTGCTGATCGACCGCAGGGGCGAGCCGTCCGTCGTCGTCGGGCCGGGCGTGCGGACGGGTGTGCCGCTGCTCGTCGACAACCCGCGGGAGGTCGGCGCGGACCGCGTCATGAACACGCTCGCCGCGCACCGGCTCTTCGGCACGGCGTGCGTGGTGGTCGACTTCGGCACGTCCACCAACGTCGACGTGGTCTCCGCGAAGGGCGAGTTCCTCGGCGGGGCGCTCGCGCCGGGCATCGTCATCTCGATGGAGGCGCTGGCCACCCGGGCCGCGGCGCTGCGCACCGTCGAGCTGGTGCGCCCGCGCTCGGTGATCGGCAAGAACACCGTGGAGAGCCTCCAGTCCGGCGTGCTCTACGGCGCCGTCGGCCAGGTGGACGGGCTGGTCCGGCGCATGCTCGCCGAGCTGGGTGCGAAGGCCGGCCCGGTGACCGTCGTCGGCACCGGCGGGCTGGCGCCGCTCATGTCCGGGCTGTCCGAGACGATCACCGAGTTCGTGCCCGACCTGACGCTTCACGGGCTGCGCCTGACCTATGTGCGCAACGCCCGGATCACCTCGGTGACCAGCGGGAACTCGAACTCGCCCGCCGAGGTCTCCGGTCGCGTGGCCAGGTAGTCGCGCACCCGGCCCAGCGCGGCGTCCCGCTCGGCGGGCTCGGCGACGAGCGCCCACGAGTGCGTGCCGAGCGTGGCGACGAGCCCGGTCGCGGAGGTCCGGACGGGGTTCGGGAACGCGCCGTGCTCGGCCGGCCCGAACGCCGCGTGCTGCAGGAACGCCGGCGCCGGGCCGCGCGCGGCCGGCGCGGCGCGCCTCCATGAGCCCGCCTCGTGCAGGCCGCGTACCCAGTCGACGTCCGTGTCGTCGCCGTTCCACAGCGCGGCGACCACCCCGCCCGGACGCAGCACGCGGGCGATCTCGGCGGGTGCGAGCTCCGGGTCGAACCAGTGCCACGCCTGTCCCGCGACCACCGCGTCGACCGAGGAATCGGGCAGCGGGATCGCTTCCGCGCTGCCTTCCGCCGACTCGGCCCCGGGAAATCGGCTGTGCAGCTCGGCGAGCATCGCCGGGTCCGGTTCCACCGCGATGACGCGGCCGTGCGGGAGGAGTGCGCCGGTGAGCTTCCCGGTGCCTGCTCCCAGATCCAGTATCTGAAGGTCCGGCCGGTCGCGACCGGGGCCAACGCCCACGTGATCGCCGTATCCGGATAGCCGGGCCGATGTGTCGCGTATGCCGCCGCCGCGGTGCCGAAGGAACGTGCACGGGACACCGTCATGATCCGACCACCGTCACGAGAACGCACGGTACCGCGGCTCCCGCCGGGTTAGGGCCGTTCGGCGCGGACGTCCCGCCGAACGGTGCGCAGCCGTCACGCACGGGAACGATATGAACACGTATCCGGACCGGGATGGCCGCTGCCGCAGGACCAATCGGGACAACCGGATCGGGCGGCGCGGCCGGTGATCGATGGCACTTCGGTGACGGAACTCCGGCCGACGCCACCGTTCTCATCAGCGGGTTCACCGGTTCCGGGCGCTGGCGAACAGGTCGGCGAGCGGCCGGAATGCCCGGCCGGGCGCGCCGGATGAATGGTCACGGCAGGTATCCATCGGGCGGCATGCACCTGAATCGGAGCCGTCATTCTGTATACCTCGACACCTTCCGGGTAACTGGGTCGGGGCATCGGCGGGGTGACTCGACGAACGGCCCGTAATGGCTCTATGGTTCCGATCGGGCGGCGCGGCCGCACAACAACTGGAACGAAGAACGTGGAGGGTTGCGGCGGTGGCGCAGATCCGTGAGATCCGGCTGATCGACGACCTGGACGGGAAGACTGCGACGAGACGGTCGAGTTCGGTATCGACGGCAAGAACTACGAGATCGACCTCTCCAAGGGCAATGCCGGGAAGCTGCGGGACGCGCTCGCATCGTACGTCGCGGCGGCCCGCAGGTCGGGTAGCCGGCGCCGCGGCGGGACCGCGACCGCGACCGCTCCGGTGCGCCGTCCGGTGATCGACCGGGAACAGAACCAGGCGATTCGGGAGTGGGCCCGCAAGCGCGGCATGAAGGTCTCCGACCGCGGCCGCATTCCGGCCGAGGTGCTGGACGCGTACCACCAGGAGAACTAGTCCCCGTTGCTCGGCCGAGGGGTGCGTGGGCCGCGACCGCGAGGTTAGGGTGACCTCACCTATCCTGAGGAGGCCCCGTTGGCACGGAGGACGACCACTCTGGAGGTGCGCCGCACCGAGCGGCTCACCCCGCACATGATCCGGGTCGTCGCGGGCGGTGGCGACATCGCCGCGTTCCCCGACACGCCCTACACCGACCGGTACGTGAAGCTCCTGTTCCCGCGCCCCGGTGTCGCGTACCCGGAGCCGTTCGACATCGAGCAGATCCGGGCGGCGATGCCCCGGGAGCAGTGGCCGTCGATGCGCACGTACACGGTGCGGGCCCTCGACCATTCGGCAGGCGAGCTCACGATCGACTTCGTGCACCACGGCGACGAGGGCATCGCCGGCCCGTGGGCCGCGGCGGCCCGTCCGGGTGACGTGCTGCGGCTGCTGGGCCCCGGCGGCGCCTACGCGCCCGAGCCCGAGGCCGAGTGGCACCTGATGGTCGGTGACGAGAGCGCCATCCCGGCGATCGGCGCGGCGTGCGAGCGGGTGCCGGCCGGGCGGCCGGTGCTGGCCGTCCTGGAGGTCGCCGACGCCGCCGAGGAGCAGGTCCTGCGCACGTCGGGCGACCTGCGGGCGGTCTGGCTGCACCGCGACGGCACCGCGCCCGACCAGCTCGTCGCCGCGGTCCGGGACCTCGCCTTCCCCGCGGGGCGCGTGCAGGCGTTCGTGCACGGCGAGGCCGGCTTCGTGCGGGAGGTCCGCCGCCATCTCGTCGACGAGCGCGGCGTCCCGCGCGATCACCTGTCCGTCTCGGGGTACTGGCGCCGGGGCCGCGACGAGGACGGCTGGCAGGCGGACAAGGCCGCCGAGCGGGCCGCCGAACGCGCGGCTGCCGAGCCCGCCGCGAGCTGACGCGCGCGGCCGCGCGGACACCCTGCCCGCGAGGGATGTTTGCGATGTCGAACGGATCGCCCGGTCCGTCCCCCGCCGTCGGCGCCGAGGCGCTGACCTGGGCGAACACCGACGCGGGCGGTTCACCGGGAATCCGCCTACCCGTTGCCGCGTTGTTTCGACTACATGCAACCACGACGGTGGACGTATCCCAGCCGATACAGTGGTGAGGGGTGTACCCGGCGCAGCGCGCCGGTGCATGGCGCAGCAGGCTAGGAGAACGAATGTTCGAGAGGTTCACCGACCGAGCGAGAAGGGTTGTCGTCCTGGCGCAGGAAGAAGCCAGGATGCTCAACCACAACTACATCGGCACCGAGCACATCCTCCTTGGCCTCATCCACGAGGGCGAGGGCGTGGCCGCCAAGGCCCTGGAGTCCCTCGGCATCGCCCTGGAGGGCGTCCGCCAGCAGGTCGAGGAGATCATCGGCCAGGGCCAGCAGGCGCCCAGCGGGCACATCCCGTTCACGCCGCGGGCCAAGAAGGTCCTGGAGCTGTCGCTGCGTGAGGCGCTCCAGCTCGGCCACAACTACATCGGCACCGAGCACATCCTGCTCGGCCTCATCCGCGAGGGTGAGGGCGTCGCGGCGCAGGTGCTGGTGAAGCTGGGTGCAGACCTCAACCGGGTCCGCCAGCAGGTTCTGCAGCTGCTCTCCGGCTACCAGGGCAAGGAGCCGGCCGAGGGCAGCTCGGGCGGCCGTGGTGAGGGCACCCCGTCCTCCTCGCTCGTCCTCGACCAGTTCGGTCGCAACCTGACCCAGTCGGCCCGTGAGGGCAAGCTGGACCCGGTCATCGGCCGGGAGAAGGAGATCGAGCGGGTCATGCAGGTCCTCTCCCGGAGGACCAAGAACAACCCCGTCCTGATCGGCGAGCCCGGCGTCGGCAAGACCGCCGTCGTCGAGGGCCTGGCCCAGGGCATCGTCAAGGGCGAGGTGCCCGAGACGCTCAAGGACAAGCAGCTTTACACGCTCGACCTCGGCTCCCTGGTCGCCGGCTCCCGCTACCGCGGTGACTTCGAGGAGCGCCTGAAGAAGGTGCTCAAGGAGATCCGCACGCGCGGCGACATCATCCTGTTCATCGACGAGCTCCACACGCTGGTCGGTGCGGGTGCCGCCGAGGGCGCGATCGACGCCGCCAGCATCCTCAAGCCGATGCTGGCCCGTGGCGAGCTGCAGACGATCGGCGCCACCACGCTCGACGAGTACCGCAAGTACGTCGAGAAGGACCCCGCACTGGAGCGCCGCTTCCAGCCGATCCAGGTGGGCGAGCCGAGCGTCGGCCACACCATCGAGATCCTCAAGGGTCTGCGCGACCGCTACGAGGCGCACCACCGGGTCACGATCACCGACCCGGCGCTCGTCGCCGCGGCCACGCTGGCCGACCGGTACATCTCCGACCGCTTCCTCCCGGACAAGGCGATCGACCTGATCGACGAGGCCGGCGCCCGGATGCGGATCCGCCGGATGACCGCGCCGCCGGACCTGCGCGAGTTCGACGAGAAGATCGCGGCCGTCCGCCGCGACAAGGAGTCGGCGATCGACGCGCAGGACTTCGAGCGGGCCGCGCACCTGCGCGACTCCGAGAAGCAGCTCCTCGCCCAGAAGACCGAGCGCGAGAAGCAGTGGAAGTCGGGCGACCTGGACGTCGTCGCGGAGGTCGACGACGAGCAGATCGCCGAGGTGCTCGCCAACTGGACCGGTATCCCGGTGTTCAAGCTCACCGAGGAGGAGACCACGCGTCTGCTCCGCATGGAGGAGGAGCTGCACAAGCGGATCATCGGCCAGGAGGAGGCCGTCAAGTCGGTGTCGCAGGCGATTCGCCGCACGCGCGCCGGCCTGAAGGACCCGAAGCGCCCGTCCGGCTCGTTCATCTTCGCCGGCCCGTCCGGTGTCGGTAAGACCGAGCTGTCGAAGGCGCTGGCGAACTTCCTCTTCGGCGACGACGACGCGCTCATCCAGATCGACATGGGTGAGTTCCACGACCGCTACACCGCCTCGCGGCTCTTCGGCGCCCCGCCCGGGTACGTGGGTTACGAGGAGGGCGGCCAGCTCACCGAGAAGGTGCGGCGCAAGCCGTTCTCGGTGGTGCTGTTCGACGAGATCGAGAAGGCCCACCAGGAGGTCTACAACACCCTCCTGCAGGTTCTCGAGGATGGCCGCCTGACCGACGGTCAGGGGCGCACGGTGGACTTCAAGAACACCGTCATCATCTTCACGTCGAATCTCGGCACGCAGGACATCTCCAAGGCCGTGGGGCTCGGCTTCTCGTCCGGCAACGACGAGCAGTCGAACTACGAGCGCATGAAGACGAAGGTCAACGACGAGCTGAAGAAGCACTTCCGCCCGGAGTTCCTCAACCGCATCGACGACATCATCGTCTTCCACCAGCTCACCGAGCCGCAGATCATCCAGATGGTCGACCTCATGATCACGCGGGTGGAGTCGCAGCTGGCCAACAAGGACATGGCCATCGAGCTCACTCCGGCGGCGAAGTCGCTGCTCGCGCGGCGCGGGTTCGACCCCGTGCTGGGCGCGCGGCCGCTGCGCCGCACCATCCAGCGCGAGATCGAGGACCAGCTGTCGGAGAAGATCCTCTTCGGCGAGGTGGAGCCGGGGCAAATCGTCGTCGTCGACGTCGATGGCTTCGACCCCAACGCTCCCGAGGGCCGGGTCGACGACAAGGCGAAGTTCACGTTCCGCGGCGAGCCCAAGCCCGTCACGGTTCCGGATGCCCCGCCGGTCGACATGGCGCAGTCCGGCGAGGAGTGAGCCGGCAGTAACCACAGCACGACGGCCCGCCCGATCGCTCCCGATCGGGCGGGCGTTTGCTGTTGTCGGCGCTCCGACGCCGGACAGCCCGGTCTGGCGACCGGACGTCCGACTGCCGGATGCAGAAGGGCCGGGTGCCTCTGCACCCGGCCCTTCTTCCGTGCCGTCCTCACCTGGTCGCCGGCGCGACCTCCGCGGGGAGCGGCTGCCCCGGCTCGGCGGGCGCCGAGGTGGGGAGCGGCTCGCTCCGTTGCGCTGACGCTTCGCCGTCGGCCACGCCGATCCCCATCACGACCAGGGCGATGAGGCAGGCGGACAGGACGATCAGAACGAGGCGCCAGTTGATGATCAGAACTGCGGCGAGGACGGCGATCGCGATGAACGATGCCGACATGTTGCCCCCTTCCGGACGTGGCCGAGCGGTACACCTATAGTCAGCGGACGACAGACGTCTGTCAACTGGTATCAGTAGTCCGACAACTGATGTCTTAACAGGGGTGGACAGACGTCCAGACCGCGGGGTAACGTCAAGCAGCCTCCCTGACCGGCCCGTTCCCCGAGGAGCGTCAGGACACCGGCTGCACCGCCCGTCGGGCTGCGGAACGAGAGGGAGTCATGGACACCGAGAGGGCCCGTCAGTTCGAGCTGAGGCTCGACGCGGGGCGTCCGTTGCCGGAGGTCATCTCCGACAAGATCCTCGAGCTGGTCGAGGCCGGCACCTACAAGCCGGGCGGCCGGCTCCCGAACGAGTCGGAGCTCGCCCGCAACATGCGGGTGGCGCGCAGCTCGGTGCGTACGGCGCTGCAGCGCCTGGAGGCGCAGCGCGTGCTCGAGGTGAAGCGCGGGCTCGGCTGGTACGTGCGCCGCGTCCCTCCCCCGGACGCGCAGCCCGCGGCGGCGCTGCTGGACGGCCGCTACCGCATCAGCGACCTCTTCGAGCTGCGCATCGGGCTCGAAGGGCTCGCCGCGAGCCTGGCCGCGGTCCGCGCGGAGGACGGCGAGGTCGAGGACATCTGGAAGCTCAACCAGCAGCACCAGGAGGCCGGTGACGACCCCGACGAGCTGCTGAGCACGGACGAGGCGTTCCACGAGGCGATCGTCCGGGCGAGCCGCAACGAGCTGCTGATCGAGACGTACCAGCGGATCGTCGTCGAGCTGCGCGAGTGGCGGCACCAGAGCTTCGAGGTGCCCGGGGTCGCGCTGCGCTCGGCCCGCGAGCACGGCAAGGTCGTCCGCTACCTGCGCAACGACGACCCCGGCGGCGCGCGCGCCGCCATGAACAGCCACCTGCAGCGGCTCTACGACGCCCTACCGGAGATCCCCGAGGAGCCGCTCGACACCACGCAGAGCGCACCCGACGCCGAACCCGAATGGCACTCGCGCGACTCCTCTGGGTAGCGCACCACCCTTTCGGGTAGCGATGATATCGCCGGGGGTGCTCGGCGATGGGTGGGTGGATGGCGGTTGTCCTGGCGCTGGTTGCTGCCGTGCTGCTCGTGGTGTCCGCCGTACTGGGCCCCGAACAGCCCTCCGCGTGGCTGCGCGCGCTGTACGTGCTCGCCCAGTGGACCGGGCCGCTGCTGCTCGCCGCGGCGGCCGGCCTGGTCCTCTGGCGGCGGGCCGCCGATCCGCTGCGCCGTGCGCTGATCGAGATCGCCGGGCCCGCGATCGTCCGGGCGATGCCGCCCCGCTCGGTGCTGCGCGCCGTCCTGCCGCGCGTCTACGGCGACGCCGTGGGTCATGACGACGTGCTGATCGGTGTGCTCGGGGGCGGCGGAAACGACCCTTCCGGCCGCGACACCGCGGTGAGCCGCGGCACGAGCGCGCATTTCCGGCTCTGGTCCATCGACGAGTTTATGTGTGGCAACGAATCGACATGGTCACACGACTTCACCGGCGTCCGGGACAACCACAAACTGGTGCTCTTCGCGACGTCCGACCCCGAGATCGCGAACCTCGTGTCGAGCGAGCGCATCTACCCGCTGTTCGAGTCGTGGCTCGTGCAGGAGGAACATCTCGAGGATTTCGTGCCCACGCTGCGCGCCACGCTGGAAGTGGGGGTCAGCTACACCGACGAGCTCGGCAACGTGCACCACGTGCCGCCGCGCCGGCTGGACAGCGAGCAGGTCGCGCTCCGGCAGTTCGACCGGTACGTCCGGCTGCCCGACGGAGTCGACCGGCAGAGCCTCCACATCGTCGAGTTCGATCTGCACGACCTCGCCGATCCGGACCACGTCGTCGCGTCGATCGAACGCCTGGTGATGAAAACCGTCCACCACACGGAGAACCGCGGTTACCTCAACTGGACGCCGCCGCACCCGTGTTACGTACGGAGCGTGACGTTCGACGTCCGGGATCTGGCGCTGCCGCACCAGAAGCTCGTTTACACGGTGCTCGGCTCGACGATCAGAAAACTGCGGGTGCCGGTGCGGATGCAGTGGGCCGAGGTGCCGGAGGAGGTGGAGGTTCCCGTCGACGCGTGGATGCTGCCGGGGCACACCGTGACGCTATTGTGGCGCGCTCACGACGGAATGGGGCCGAACCGTGCAGCTGGCAGCTGACGACATCAGGAGTGCGCACGAGCGGATCGGGAGTCCGGCCGAGATCGTCCAACAACGTCGCGCTTTGTACGCCGCGGTCGTCGAGCTCGGCTCCGACAATGCGGACCAGCCCGAGCCCACCGCCGACGTACTCGACAACCCGGTGGTCCGGGGGCATCTGGGCGCCCTTCTGACCGGGCGGGAACGGTTCGCGCCCGACGCTCTTCGCCCGCTCTCCGGGATGGTCGCCCCCGGCTTCGGGGTCGAGGTCGGCGGGTATCCGGTGCGGCTCGCGTCCGCACCCGGTGCGGCCGAGTCGCTCGCTGCTGTGGTGCGTCGCGTGGCGGACGAGCTTGCCCGTCACGGTGACGAGAACGCCGGTCTCACGCTCGTGACCATCGGTGACGCCCGCCTTGCCGAGGTCTACGACGTGCTGGTCCAGGGGGTGCGGCTGGCGGCCCGGGTGGCGCCCGCGCTCGCGCTCGACCTGCTCCCGCATGTCGCGCTCTTCGCGGTGGCCGACGTCGGCGCCGCGCAGCGACTGGGCTCGGCGTCGGCCCGCGAGTACCCGGGCATGATCCTCATCCCGCTCCCGGAGACCCCGCTGGAGGTCGCCGAGGCGCTGGTCCACGAGGGCGCCCACCAGAAGTTCTTCGACTTCGGCATGACGCGGTCGATGCTGGGTGCCCGCACACCCGAGGCGCCGCCGTTCCGGCCGTCCTGGGCGCCGCCGGGCGCCCCGCCGTGGCCGTTGGAGCAGGCGTTCGCCGCATGGCACGCGTACTCGTGTCTCGCGGCGTTCGACAACGCGTTGGACGCTTCCGGTGAGGATACCGGCCGGCATTCCGACTCGCTCTTGCGGAAAGCCGCGGAACGGGCCGGTGAGATCGGCAGCTGGCTTCGTTCACATGGTGGCTATCTCGGCGCCGACGCGCATCTTCTCATTGCCGCCTTCGCCGGATTCCCGCCCGACGAGGGCTGGGTCGCGGAAGACGTCGAGGCTGATATCCGGGCGGCCGGCGACGGCGGACTCCTCGTGCGTCCTTGTGGAAGCCGGACACTCGTGGTCCGCCGGGACACCTTCGACCTTTGGTGGGTCGCTGATGAGGTCGATGTGACAAGCAGGTGACGTCACGCCGAGCGGTCGCTCTGCGTCGCCGAGCGGCACCCGCTCGGGTTAGGTGACACCCGTGCGGCTGCTCTTCTCGATCTATGGATAGAATCGCGCGCGTCTCGCACCCAGCGGGGTATTCGGCTGTCATTCTTGTTCCGGGCTGGAACCGCTCCAACCCGAATGTGCTGTCGATCGAGAGGTTACTGCCATGGCGTCGGACGCCGGTCACGACAAGGCGCCGCTGGCGCCCGCGCATCGCAACAACTGGTTTGTTGTCGAGCGCCCCACGGACAGCGGCACGGTTTTCGTGAAGCCCCCGGCATCCGGGAGCGACAGCGAGTCCACTGCAGCGGACGAGCGCACCAGCTGAACGTTGCAGCGTGAAGGCCCGGGGGGTGACCCACCACCCGGGCCTTTACCGCGCGCACTTTTTGCCATCCGGAGCTACCCTCGGGTGTGACGCCGTCACACGGAGGTGCGCAGCCGATGTCCTACGAACCGCGTCACGAGAATTCGCGCGTTGTTCCGTCGAAGGTCACCTGGTTCGCGGCCGAGCGGCCGACCGACGGGGGCACGACCTTCGTCCGGCCGCCGGGCGAAGAGGGCCGGCCCGAACGCCTCTGTCCGGACGAGGACGAGGTCTAGATCGAGGTCTGGCTCCAGGTCCTCAGGCGCCGAGGTGCTCGTCGAGCGACCGGAGCACGTCCAGCGCGGTTCCGGCGATCCCCACCCCGCGCCCGTGCCGCACGTCCGGCTCCCGGACGTTGATCCGCACGAGCGCCCCCGACGCGGCCGAGGCGAGCTCCGCCTCGCGGCGCACCGTCGGCAGCGCGGTGCCCGCCCCGACCTCCACCACCGCGAGCGGCACGCCGTCCGCGCGCAGCTGGCGCAGCCAGCCCTTGTGGGCGCGGATCTGCTCGGCCGTGCGGTCGGCGATCCACTCGACGTCGCCGAACATCAGGATGTTGGGGCGGGCGAGCGAGCCGCAGTCGGGGCAGGCGGGCAGCGGGCCGCGGGCGCGCATCGTCGCCGGGTCCACGTCGAGCGTGACGTCGTCGGCCGGCCACACCGGCTGGCCGCAGTCGTAGGTGCACTGCAGGTAGTGGACCGAGCCGTGGCACTCGGCCACCAGGTCCTCGGCGAAGCCGGCGCGCTGGAACTGGCCGTCGACGTTGGACGTGAAGACGCGGGTGGGGCGGCGGGCCGCCCACGACAGCAGCACGGCGAAGCCGTCGTGCGGGGTGGTGCGGCGGTACAGCGCCAGCCGGTGACCGTAGAAACCCCAGGCGAGCTCGGGGTCGGCGGCGAAGTGCACCGGGTCGGCGATCTCCTCGAACCGCAGCCCGAGCGCGCGGTACGGCGGGTACGCGCGCCAGAAGCCCTCGGGTCCGCGGAAGTCGGGCAGACCGGAGTCGACACCCATACCGGCGCCGGCGCAGAGCAAGAGGGCACCGGCGCCGCGGAGCAGCTCCGCGGCGCGGTTGAGGTCGGTGCTCAGGAGTCGGACGCTTGGTGCTCTGGACGACCTCGAACTCCAGCAGGGACGCGCCGGACGCGACCGGGTTGGCGCGCTGGCCGGCGTGCGCCTCCATCGCCGGCCCGGTGCGCCACGCCTGGAAGGACTCCTCGTCCGCCCAGTGCGTCACGACGAAGTAGCGCGACTCCCCGGCGACCGGGCGCAGCAGCTCGAACGACAGGAACCCCGGCTGGCCGTCCACGGCGTGCAGGCGGTTGGCGAACCGCCGCTCCAGCTCGGGGCCGGCGCCCTCGGGGACCTCGATCGCGTTGATCTTCACGACGGCCATGGGGACAGCGTAGGACGTGCGGCGGTGGGCCCGCCGTAGCGTTGGGAGCGTGCGGCGCACGGTGCGAACGTCCGACGGCCTCGACCTGGCGGTCGTCGAGTTCGGCGGGAGCGGCACGCCGATCCTGCTGCTGCACGGGCTGATGGGCCGGGCCACCACGTGGTGGGCGGTGGCGGAGTGGCTCGCCGCGCACGGGCGGGTGCTGGGCCTGGACGCGCGCGGGCACGGCCGGTCCGGCAGGCGGGGCCCGTGGACGACCGCGCGGATGGCCGCCGACGTGACGGAGGTGCTCGCCGCGACCGGGCCGGCCGTGGTGGTCGGGCACTCGATGGGCGGGCTGCACGGTCTGGTCGCCGCGGCGCTGCGGCCGGATCTGGTGCGGGCGCTGGTCGTCGAGGACATGGGCGTGGACTTCCGCGGCCGGGACGCGGCCGCCGCCGGGGCGTGGTTCGGGGCGATGCCGCAGCCGTTCCCGTCGCTGGCGGCCGTGCGCCGGGCGTTCGGGTGGCCGCGGCCGGAGTTCGGCGAGTACATGACGGAGTGCGTCGAGGAGCGGGACGCGGCTACCACCTGCTCGCCGAGGTCGGGCACACGACGGCGATCGCGGGCGAGTGGGCGCAGCGCGACCGCTGGTCCGAGGCGATGGCCGTGCGCTGCCCGGTGCTGCTGGTCGAGGCCGCCGAGAGCATCACGCCGGACGGGCAGGTTGCGGCGCTCGCCGCCCGGATGCGGGACGCCCGGCACGTCCGTCTGCCGGGCACCGGTCACCTCGTGCACGCGGGGGACCCGGACGCGTATCGCGCGGCCGTCGAGCCTTTCGTGACTACTCACATGTGAGTAGTCTGGCCGCGTGAACCCGACGCGCCTCTTCGTGCTGAGCGCGCTCGCGAAGCGCGGCGCGATGTACGGCCACCAGATCCGCCGCGACGCCCGGGTCGACCGCGCCGAGCTGTGGTCGGACGTCCGGCCCGGCTCGCTCTACGGCGCGCTGCACCGGCTCGCGGAGGAGAGCCTCGTCCGCGCGACGGGCACCGAGCGGCCGGCCAACTTCCCGGCCCGCACGGTCTACGAGATCACGACGAGGGCCGGCGCGAACTGCGGGTCCTGCAGGCGGAGGCGCTGGAGGAGGTCCGGTTCCCGCCGGATCCCGTCGACCTGGCCCTCGCCACGGCCACCGATCTCGACGAGCACGAGCTGCGCGGCCATCTCGACGACCGGGTCCGCGAGCTGACCGCGCGCCTGTCCCGGCTGGAGCACCTGCGCGACCGGGCGTGGCCGGACCAGACCGTCGCCGACGACCTCGTGCTGGAGCACGCGCGGCTGCGGCTGCGTGCCGAGCTGGAGTGGCACGAGCTGGTGCTCGACCAGCTCGGCAAGCTCTCCACGCCGACGGGCGGCGGGTCGTGAGCGTGCGGCCGCTGCGGTTGGTCGGCGACCCGGTGCTGCGCACCCCGTGTGCGCCCGTCACGGCCTTCGACGCGGGGCTGTCCGCGCTGGTCGACGACCTGCTCGACAGCGTCCGGCGGCCCGGGCGGGCGGGCCTGGCGGCCAACCAGATCGGGGTGTCGCTCGCCGCGTTCTCGTACAACCTCGAAGGCCGGCTCGGGTACGTCGTCAACCCGCGGCTCGTCGCGACCGACGGCGAGTACGACGGCGAGGAGGCGTGCCTGTCCGTGCCGGGTGTGCACGCGCCGCGGCTGCGGGCGATGTTCGCGCGGGTGGAGGGCGTCGACCGGCGCGGAAGGCCGGTGGCGGTCGAGGGCACCGGCGAGCTGGCCCGCTGCCTGCAGCACGAGACCGACCACCTGCGCGGCGAGCTGTACATCGACGGGCTCGCCGGGGAGCGCCGTCGGGCGGCCATGCGCATGCTGCGGGAGGCGCAGGAGTCAGGCGTCGACCGCGACCTCGGCCACGCGGGCCCGTACCGGCGTCACCGGGTGCAGTAGCGCGAACGCCTCCGCGGGCCGGTCGGTGGCGAGCACGCAGTGCGGCAGCCAGGTGCCCGGCAGGTAGGCGGCGACGGGCCCGCGCACTCGCCCGGCCAGCCCGTCGTGCGCGGCGGCGTGCACCGCGAGCAGCTCGGCGTCGACGACGGCGGCGAGCACCAGCTCGTCGGGCCGCCCGGCCACCGTGCCGAGGGTGGCGAGCCAGATCGAGGGCAGCGCGAGCAGCCGCAGCTCGGCCTGCATGGCGTCGCGGGCCGCCGCCGGGATGCTCCCGGCCGCCGCCACGGTGACGGACGGCGGCCCGGACGGCACGGCGATCCCGTGCGCGGCCAGCCGGGTCCGCAGCGCGGTCAGCTCCGCGCAGGCGGCGTCGTCGAGCCGGAAGCGAACGGTCTGCGGCACGCCTCCCCCTCAGGCCGGCAGCGCGAAGCGGCCGTCGTCGAGCTGCTCGGCGAGCCCGTCGACGAGCAGCGAGTCGAGGCAGCGGTCGCGCTGGGCGCCGTCGCCCCACGCGGCGTCCAGGGCCGCGCGCTCGACCGGTCCGTCGGAGCCGCGCAGCACGTCGAGCAACCGGCCACGGACCTGCCGGTCGGTGCCGGCGTAGGTCTGCACGGGTTTGCGCGGCCCGGTGTACTCCGGGCGGCCGGCCGCCTGCCACGCGCACGCGGCGCGCACCGGGCAGATCCCGCACCGCGGGGTCCGGGCCGTGCAGATCACGGCGCCCAGCTCCATCAGCCCGGCCGAGACGACCGCGGCCGGGCGGTCCGCGGCCGGCAGCAGCGCGTCGACGTCGGCGAGATCGGCGGCCGTGCGGGCGGGGCCGGCGTCGCCGTGGCCGTGCACGGCGCGGGCCACCACCCGCCGGACGTTGGTGTCGACGACCGGGCAGCGTCGCCCGTAGCCGAACGCGGCGACCGCGCGCGCCGTGTACGAGCCGACGCCGGGCAGCGCCTCCAGCGCGTCGAGGTCCGCCGGGACGACGTCGCCGTGCTCGGCCGCGATCACCTCGGCGGCGGCGTGCAGCCGCAGCGCCCGGCGCGGGTAGCCGAGCTTGCCCCAGGCCCGCAGCACGTCCGCGCGCCGTGCCGCGGCCAGCGCGGACGGCAGCGGCCACTGCTGCATCCACGCGAGCCACACCGGCTCGACGCGCGGCACGGGCGTCTGCTGGAGCATGAACTCGCTGACCAGCACGCCCCACGCCGTGGTCCCCGGCCGGCGCCACGGGAGATCGCGGGCGTGGCGGGGAACCAGTCGAGCACGAGCGCGGCCAGTGACACGGCTGTGGATGGTGCCAGGGCCGGGGAGTGATCTTCCGGGTGACCTACGGGAGGGTGCATCCCGGCGCGCCGCGACGCGCCGAGCCACCAGGGTCCGCAACGTGTGGTAGTCGCTCGGATACCGTACGTCACATGTGGGAGCCGGTGGGTCCGCTGCCCGCGTCCGTCTACTGGAGACGCGCTGGATCGCCATCGCGTCCACGGTGCTCGTCGTCGTCGCGCTGGTCTGGACGGTCGCGGCGGCCGTCGGCGGCCGTGGCGCCGAGCCGGCCGTCCGCCCGGCCACCCACACCGCGCTGTCCGCTCCCCAAGAGGTCACGCGGCCCCCGGCAGCGCCTCAGGCGCCGGGACCCGCTGCACTTCCGGGTCCGCAGGCGCCGCTGCCGGGGGTGGCGGAGCCGGCACCGCCACCGGTCTTCGAGCTGCCGACGCCCACCGCGGGAACGCCCGTGACCGGCGATCCGGCGTCGACCACCCAGCCCTCGACCACGCAGCCGTCGACGGCGCAGCCCCTCACCGAGCAGCTCACCCAGGACCCGACCACGCCGCCGGCCACCCCGGCCACATCGGAGCCGCCGGCCGACCCGGTGCCGTGCACCAACGCGATGCTGGGCGTCGGCGCCGAGGTCGAGCGCCCCGAGCACCACGTCGGCGAGCGGGCGCTGCTGCGGCTCGTCGTGACCAACATCGGCGACCGGCCGTGCGTGCGCGACCTCGACGCCGCGCGGCAGGAGGTGGTCGTGTGGAGCGATGATCTGGCGCAGCGGCTCTGGTCGAGCAACGACTGCTCGCGCGCGTCCGGCGCCGACCGGCGCACGCTGGAGCCGGGACAGCCCGTCGTGTTCTCGGTGCGCTGGGTCGGGCGCACGTCCGAGCCGGGCTGCCCGGCGGACCGCACGGTCGTGCCTGCGGGGTCCTACCAGGTGATGACCCGGGTGGACGACGTGATCAGCGCCCCGATCCCGTTCCGGCGCCTGCCCTAGCGGATCCGGTCGAGCACCACGCCGATGTCGCGGACCTCCGTGAGCCGCATGCCGGCCGGCGGCGTGCCGGGGTCCGGCGGCACGAGCGCGTGGGTGAAGCCGAGCCGGGCCGCCTCGGCCAGCGCCGTTCGATGCCGGCGACCCGGCGCACCTCGCCGGCCAGCCCGATCTCACCGAGCACCACGACGTCCGCCGGAAGGGCGACGTCGCGGCGGGCGGAGGTGACCGCGAGCGCCAGCGCGAGATCGGCGGCCGGCTCGACCACCCGCATCCCGCCGACCGTCGCCGCGTAGACCTCGGCGTCGTGCAGCCGCACGCCCGCCCGCTTCTCCAGTACGGCGAGCAGCATCGCGACCCGCGCGTTGTCCAGCCCGCTGACGGCCCGCCGCGGGCTCGGGATGTCCTTGCCGGTGACGAGGGCCTGCAGCTCGGCGGGAAGCGGACGGCGCCCGTCCATCACGACGGTGACGGCCGTGCCGGGCACCGGCGGCCCGCCGAACCGGGCCAGGAAGAGCCCGGACGGGTCGGGCATCCCGACGATCCCGGAGTCGCGCAGCTCGAAGCAGCCGACCTCGTCGGCCGGGCCGAAGCGGTTCTTGACCCCGCGCACCATGCGCAGCGTGGAGTGCTTGTCGCCCTCGAACGCGAGCACGACGTCGACCAGGTGCTCCAGCACGCGCGGCCCGGCGATCCCGCCGTCCTTGGTGACGTGCCCGACGAGCAGCACGGGCAGCCCGCGCTCCTTCGCCAGCCCGGTGAGCGCGACCGTGACGGCTCGGGTCTGGGTGACGCCGCCGGGCGCGCCGTCGACGTCCGCGGTGGACATCGTCTGCACGGAGTCGACGATCAGCAGGTCCGGGTGCAGGTCGTCGACGTGCGCGACGATCGCCCCGAGGTCGGACTCGGCGGCGAGGTACAGCTCGTCGTGCACCCCGCCGGTGCGCTCGGCGCGCAGCCGCACCTGCCCGGCCGACTCCTCGCCGGTGACGTACAGGACGCGGCCGCGGGGTGCGGCCTGGGCCGCGACCTCGAGCAGCAGCGTCGACTTCCCGACGCCGGGCTCACCGGCCAGCAGCACCACGCGCCCGGCACGAGCCCGCCGCCGAGCACGCGGTCCAGCTCCGAGACCCCGGTCGGGCGGGCGCGGGCCGCGTCCAGCCCGACGTCCGCGATGCGGCGGGCCGGTGCGCTCGGGGCGCCGGCGACGACCTTGGGCCGGGCCGGGGCCGCAACGGGCGCGGCCGCCTCCAACGTGCCCCACGCCTGGCAGGACGGGCAGCGCCCGACCCACTGCGCGGCCTGGTGGCCGCAGTCGGCGCAGCGGTAGCCGCCGCGCGCCGCGCGGGTGCGCGTGGGCACGGGTCAGTGCGAGTCTCGACGCGGGCTGTCGGAGTTGGCGACCGGCACGTCGATGCGCACGTCGCCGGCCCGCTCGAAGGTCAGCACCACCGGGTAGGTCGGGCCGACGGTCAGGTCCTCGCGCAGCCCGGTGAGCACGATGCTCGCGGTGCGCTCCGCGCCGGGGACCGCACTTCGGTGGCGGTCGCGGTGGCCTCGGCCGTCGGCGTCGCCTCCGCGGACGGGGTGGCGCTCGCGGGCGCCTCGGGGGCCGGCGGCGCGACCGCGAAGGAGAGCGGCACGCCCTCGACCGTCAGCTCGGTGCCGCCGGGCACGTTCGTCTCGCCGGCGATCTCCACGGACGACGCGACCGGGCTGCTCGCGGAGACCAGCCGGTCCGCCTCGCCCGCGGTGTTGACGATGCTCAGCTCCAGCGGCGCGCTGGCGCCGGCCGGGTAGATCGCGGCCTCGTCGGTGACGGCCGTGTCGAACTCGAACTGCGCGTTGCGCAGGGCGATGTGGCCCGCCGTGACGTTGGCGCCGTTGACGGCCGCGACCTGCTCGGCGGTCTGCGCGACCTGCCCGGCACCGCACCCGGCGAGCGCGACGGCCCCGATCATGACGCCGAGGGCGGCTGCGGCGCGGGCGGAGCGGGTGCGCGCGAGGAGGTGGGCGGCGCGGCTCTCGGGGCGGCTCACGGGCGTGACGTCCTTCCTGGCCGGGCAGCTCGCCCGGCCGCCGGGGAGCGGCTGCGGGCGAACGGGGCGCCGGAGCGCCCGCTGCTGGCCGCGTGGGTTGGGCCGGTCCGAAGCCTAACGCGACGGGTCGGGGACCCGGTCGCGGTCCCCCGACCGGGTCGGGTGCACGAACGCCTGCACGTTTGCCTCCTGATGTCAATCCCCTGACCTGCGACGACAGGCCGGGCCGGGCTGCTGTGCCCGGTACGGGCGTGTTAACCTGGGTACAGCGAAAGGGGCAGAGGACACATGGTTTTCAAGGTCGGAGAGACCGTCGTCTACCCGCACCACGGTGCCGCTCTCATCGAGGCCATCGAGACCCGCATGATCAAGGGTGAGGAGCGCAAGTACCTCGTCCTCAAGGTCGCGCAGGGTGATCTCACGGTGCGTGTTCCCGCTGAGAACGCCGAGGTCGTCGGCGTCCGCGACGTGGTGGGCCAGGAGGGGTTGGACCGGGTGTTCGAGGTGCTCCGCGCCCCGCACACCGAGGAGCCGACCAACTGGTCCCGCCGGTACAAGGCGAACCTGGAGAAGCTCGCGTCGGGCGACGTGAACAAGGTGGCCGAGGTCGTCCGCGACCTGTGGCGCCGGGAGAAGGACCGCGGCCTGTCCGCGGGTGAGAAGCGCATGCTGGCCAAGGCCCGGCAGATTCTCGTCAGCGAACTCGCGCTGGCCGAGGGCACCGACGAGGAGCGGGCCGAGGTTCTCCTCGACGAGGTGCTGGCCACGGCCAACGCCTGAGCACGGCCGCATCCGTCGCCGCACGCGGTCCCCGCATGGACGTCACGGCGGTGGTTCTGGTCGGCGCGCCGGCCGAGCCGGTGGACGCGCTCACCGAGGTGGGCGGCGTCCCGATGCTGGTCCTTGCCGTGCGCACGCTGCTCGCCACCGGCCTCGTCGAGCACGTGCACCTGCACGACCACGGCGCCCGTCGCGCCGCGCTGGAACGCGCGTGCGCGGGGCTGCCCGTCACCGTCGGGACACACACCGGCCAACGACTTCCCGGCACCGCGGGTGACGGTTCGGACACGCTCCGCGCCGAGCGGGCCGATTCGGGTGTGATCGTGCTGCACGACGCCGCGCGGCCGCTCGCCCCCGCGGCGCTCGCGACCGCCGTCGTCGACGCGGTGCTGGCCGGTCACGGCATGTCCGTACCCGTGCTGCCGCTCTCCGACACGGTCAAGCGCGTGGACGCCGCAGGCGTCGTGCGGGCCACCCCGGACCGGGCCGGCCTGCGCGTGTTGCAGACCCCGATCGCGGCCAGGGCCGAGGCGCTGACCGGCGGTCCCGCCGCCGACCCGCTGGAGCACGTCCGGCGGCGGCTGGCGGCCGGGCACACGGTGCACACCGTGCCCGGCCACCCGGCCGCGTTCGCCGTCCGCGGCGAGTGGGACCTGGAGCTGGCCCGGCAGCTGGCGGCGAGGACGATGTCCGGGTGAGGGTCGGCGTCGGCACCGATGTGCATCCGGTCGAGGCGGGCCGCCCGTGCTGGGTGGCGGGCCTGCTGTGGACGGGCGTGGACGGCTGCGCCGGGCACTCCGACGGCGACGTCGCCGCCCACGCGCTCTGCGACGCCCTGCTGTCGGCGGCCGGGCTCGGCGACGTCGGCGCGGTGTTCGGCACGGGCCGGCCCGAGTGGGCCGGGGCGAGCGGGGTCGCGCTGCTCGGCGAGGTGCGCCGGCTCGTCACGGCCGAGGGCTGGGTGGTCGCCAACGCGGCGGTGCAGGTGATCGGCAACCGCCCCAAGATCGGCACGCGGCGGGCCGAGGCCCAGGACGTGCTGTCGGCGGCCGTCGGGGGGCCGGTGTCGGTGTCGGGCACCACCACCGACGGGCTCGGGCTCACCGGCCGCGGCGAGGGCATCGCCGCGGTCGCGACGGCCCTGCTGCTGCCGGCTTAGCCCGGCTCAGCCCGGACCGCGGACGGTGAAGGCGGCGCGCCACTCGTCGCGCTGCTCCTCCCCGACCTGGAGCCGCCACTCGTAGCGGCCGGGTGTGAGAGGAAGGCCTGGTCCGACGTTGATCGCCAGCGTGTGATCGATGCTGGACCCTCGGGCCGAGCCGGCTGGGCGACCGACCTCGAAATCGACCTCGACGGTCAGCGGCTGGACGCCGAACGGTGTCGCTGCTGACGTCGACGTTGCGACCGCACAGATCGACCGGCGGGCAGCGTGAACGTGAATGTCGACTCGTCGATGCCGGTGACCGAGACGACGGTCCGATGCGTGTGCGGGCCCACCAGCCGGGCCGGCTCCGCCGCAGCCAGCATCGCGTCGAAGGTGCCTCGTCCGTGTCGAACTCGGCGAACTCCTCGTCGGGCTCAGGCATGTCCGCATCATCCAGGATCCGCAGGCGCATGCCATATGCCGTGAGCGGATGGCTCACTCAGGTCATCGGCCTAGGAGCACCGTGCGGAGAAACTCGACGGCCACGGCGAGCAAGGGTACTGACGCAGGACTCTCGGCCGGTCAGAGCCCTGTCGGCAGCTCGCGGCGGCGCCGCTCGGAGAGATTCGTCTAGCCGACCTGCGAGATCATCCACTGGTGGCCGAAGGGTCGCGCAGGCGGCCGCCGTAGCCGTACCCGCGGTCGGCCAGCTCGTAGATCACCTCGGCGCCCCCGGCGAGCATCCGCTCCGCCACGGCGTCGGCGTCGGTCACGTCCAGGGACAGGAGCACGGGCACGCCCTCGCGGGACGGGGCCGGGTCGCCGTACCCCGCGTCGCGGACGGCGAACGTCACCGGTCCGGCGGTCACGAGCGAGTGCACGACGTGGCCCTCGTCGTCGGTGTGCCGGTCGGTCACGGTCGCGCCGAACGCGGTCGCGTAGAACTGCAGCGCGGCGTCCGCACCGTCGACGACGAGGCGCGGCATCAGCCCCGCGAGCCGGCCGCTGATCTCGGTTGCTGTGGTGTCGGTGTCGGGCATGGGACCAGCCTTCCGCTCGGTGCGGCCCCCGTCGTGGACGAAACGGAACACCGCGCGATGAACGTCACGACAACTCCGTACCCTGGGGAGGTGAGCTTGCGCCTCTTCGACACCGCCACGAGGGAGCAGCGGGACTTCGTCCCCCTGCGGACCGGGGCTGCGTCGATGTACGTCTGTGGCGCCACGGTGCAAGGCCTCCCGCACATCGGCCACGTCCGGTCGAGCCTCAACTACGACGTGCTGCGCCGCTGGCTCATGCACTCCGGCTACGACGTCACGCTGGTGCGCAACGTCACCGACATCGACGCAAGATCCTGCGCAAGGCCGCCGACGCCGGGCGCGTGGTGGGAGTGGGCGGCCACCCACGAGCGGGCGTTCTCGGCCGCCTACGACGCGCTGGGCTGCCTTCCCGCGTCGATCGAGCCGCGGGCCACGGGCCACGTCCCGCAGATGATCGAGCTGATGGAGCGGCTGGTCGACGGCGGCCACGCCTACGCGGCCGGCGGCGACGTCTACTTCTCCGTCCGGTCGTTCCCGGACTACGGCGCGCTCTCGCACCAGAAGGTCGACGACGTCGCGCAGGGCGAGGGCGAGAGCCGCACCAAGCGCGACCCGCTGGACTTCACGCTGTGGAAGGGCGCCAAGCCCGGCGAGCCGTCCTGGGCCACCCCGTGGGGCCGCGGCCGGCCCGGGTGGCACCTGGAGTGCTCGGCGATGTCCACGTTCTACCTCGGCCCGGCGTTCGACATCCACGGCGGCGGGCTCGACCTGGTGTTCCCGCACCACGAGAACGAGCGCGCGCAGTCCAACGCGGCCGGCGACCAGTTCGCCCGCTACTGGCTGCACAACGCGTGGGTCACCATGGGCGGCGAGAAGATGTCGAAGTCGCTGGGCAACACGCTCGCGATCGACGTGCTGCTGCGCCGGATCCGCGGGGTCGAGCTGCGCTACTACCTCGTCGGCCCGCACTACCGCTCGGCGATCGAGTACTCCGACGCCGCGCTCCAGGAGTCGGTGGCGGCCTACCGGCGCGTCGAGTCGTTCGTGCACCGGGTGCGCGAGCGGATCGGGGTGCCGCAGCCTGGTGAGGTGTCGCCCGCGTTCGCGGCCGCGATGGACGACGACCTGGGCACGCCCGGCGCGCTCGCCGCCATCCACGGCGCCGTCCGGGAGGGCAACACCGCGCTCGACTCCGGCGACCGCACGGCCGCCGCCACGGCCGCCGGTTCCGTGCGGGCGATGGCCGGCGTGCTCGGCCTCGACCCGCTGGACCCGCACTGGGCCGAGGTCGGCGGCGCGTCCGACGCGGCCACCGGCGCGCTCGCCGCGCTCGTGGAGGACCTGCTCGCCCAGCGTCAGGAAGCGCGGGCGCGCCGCGACTTCGCCGCCGCCGACGAGGTGCGCGACCGTCTCACCGCCGCCGGCGTGTCCGTGGAGGACTCGCCGGACGGCCCCACCTGGTCCCTGAAGGACGTGTAGCGGAATGGCCGGCAACTCCAGACGACGCGGGGCGATGCGCAAGGAGGGCACCAAGAAGGGCATGGTCGTCGGGTCGGGCGGCCAGCGCCGCCGCGGCCTGCGCGGCAAGGGCCCCACGCCGCCCGCCGAGATGCGCCCCAACCATCCCGCGGCGAAGCGGGCCACGGCGGGCAAGTCCGCCAAGGCCAATGCGAAGCCGACGGGGCGGGGCGGCCCGGCGGGGGCGCGGCGCCGCCCGTCCGACGGCGACGGGCCGGAGACCGTGCTCGGCCGCAACCCCGTGGTCGAGTGCCTGCGGGCCGGGGTGCCGGCCACGGCGCTGCACGTCGCGATCGGCACCACGAGCGACGAGCGGGTGGCCGAGGCCGTCCAGCTCGCGGCCGACGCCGGGATCTCGATCCTGGAGGTGTCGCGCGGCGACCTGGACCGCATCGGCGGCGGCGCGCTGCACCAGGGCCTCGCCCTGCAGGTCCCGCCGTACGCCTACGCGCACCCGGACGAGCTGCTGGAGGCGGCGAGCGACTCCGGGGAGCCCGCGCTGATCGTCGCGCTGGACGGCGTGACCGACCCGCGCAACCTCGGCGCGATCGTCCGGTCGGTCGGGGCGTTCGGCGGCCACGGGGTGGTCGTCCCGCAGCGCCGCGCGGCCGGGATGACGGCCGTGGCCTGGCGGACGTCCGCGGGCACGGCCGCGCGGGTGCCGGTCGCCCGGGCCACCAACCTCACGCGCACGCTGCGCGAGTACGCCACGGCCGGGCTCATGATCGCCGGGCTCGACACCGAGGGCGCGGTCCCGCTCGACGACTTCGAGCTCGCCGAGGACCCGCTCGTGCTGGTGGTCGGGTCGGAGGGCAAGGGCCTGTCCCGGCTGGTGCGCGAGACCTGCGACGTCATCGTCTCGATCCCGATGGCCGGGGCCGTGGAGTCGCTGAACGCGTCGGTCGCGGCCGGGGTCGTGCTGGCGGACGTCGCGCGGAGGCGCCGGCAGCGCACGCGCTGAGACGTCGGGACCGCCAGCCTGTCGATTGACAATCGATAGGTAGACATCGATACTCGATATATGCCAGAGCATCGGGCGGTAGGCCCTCTCCGCGTGTTCCTCGTGTTGCTGTTCGGGGTCCTGGTCGTGTTCCAGACCTTCTCCCTGCCGGGCCAGTTCGCCCACATGGCGCGGGAGTCGCCGGAGTTCGAGTACCTGCGCTGGCCGCTGACCGGCGCGTCGGTCTTCCTGCTGCTCTGCGTCCAGGTGGTGATCGTGTCGACCTGGATGCTGCTGACGATGGTCAAGAACGACCGGATCTTCAGCGAGGAGTCGCTGGTGTGGGTCGACGCCATCGTGTGGGCGATCGCGGCGGCGTGGCTGGCGATGGTCGGCGTGCTGCTCTACGTCGGTCTCAACGCCGAGGACCCCGGCGTGCCGCTCGCCCTGTTCCTCGTGACGGTCGGGGTCACCGTGGTCGGGCTGCTGATGGTGGTGATGCGGGCGCTGCTGCGGCAGGCCACGGCGCTGCGTACGGACATGGAGGCGGTGATCTGATGCCGATCGTCGTGCGCATCGACGTCGAGCTGGCCAAGCGGAAGATGAGCGTCGGCGAGTTCGCCGAGCGGATCGGGCTCACCCCGGCCAACGTCGCCGTGCTCAAGAACGGGCGGGCCAAGGCGGTGCGGTTCAGCACCCTGGAGGCCATGTGCCGGGTGCTCGACTGCCAGCCCGGCGACCTGCTCGAGTTCGTCGACGACGGGACGGAGCCGGCTCTCGATCCCGCCGGGTCGGAGGCCGGCCGGGGCGGGTAGCCGCGATCAGCCGGCCGGCGCCGGGCGCCCGCGCAGCCGCCCGACCAGCCGGCAGCCCAGGTAGAGCAGGAACGCGATCGCCGTGACGTAGCCGGAGACCGGCAGGCCCGGGGCCAGCGACAGCACGAGCCCGCCGACCAGGGCGATCTCGGCGAAGAGCACTGCCAGCAGCGTGCCGCGCACCGGGCTCGCCGTCACCCGCGCGGCGGCGGCACCGGGCGCGATCATCACCGACAGCACGAGGATCGCGCCCACGATCGGCACGGCGAGCGCGTGGTGAGCCCGATCAGCACCGCGAACACCACCGACAGGAACCGCACCGGCACCCCGCGGGCCAGCGCGACGTCCGGGTCGGTGCTGGCGAAGAGCAGCGGGCGGTAGAGCACCGCGAGCGTGCCGAGCACGAGGAGCGCGACCACCCCGAGCACGAGGAGGTTGGTGGAGTCCACCGAGACGATCGAGCCGGTGAGGAGCCCGAACTTGTTGGAGGCGCGCCCGGAGTAGAGCGAGAGCATCAGCACGCCGAGCCCGAGGCCGAACGCCAGCACCACGCCGATCACCGAGTCGCGCTCGCGCTGCCGCAGCCCGAGCAGGCCGAACACCACCCCCGCGACCACCGCCCCGGCGACGGCGCCGTACTCCACGCCGGTGCGACCAGCAGCGCCGCGGCGCCGCCGGTGAACGCGAGCTCCGCGGTGCCGTGCACGGCGAACGCCATGCCGCGGGAGGCGATCAGCGGCGCCAGCGCGCCCGCCGCGAGCCCGAGCACCGCGCAGGCCAGCATCGCGTTCAGCACGAACGGCAGGCCGAGCAGCGCGCCGAGCCCCTCGAACGTGAAGATCCGCCCGATCAGGTCCTCCATCAGGCGCTCTCCTGGTGCCAGGTGTCGCCGTAGCCCTCGGCCCCGACGACGACCAGCCGCCCGCGCACCCGCACCACGTCGACCTGCGTGCGGTACAGCTCCGACAGCACCTCGGACGTCATGACCTCCTCCGGCGGGCCGACCCGGAACCGGCCACCCACCAGGTAGAGCACCCGGTCGACGAGCGGGAGGATCGGGTTGATCTCGTGCGTCACGAAGAGCACGGCGGTGCCGGCCGCGCGGCGGCGCTGGTCGATGAGCCGGGTGACGGTCTGCTGGTGCGAGAGGTCCAGCGAGAGCAGCGGCTCGTCGCACAGCAGCACGGACGGGCCGCCGACGAGGGCCTGCGCGACCCGCAGCCGCTGCTGCTCGCCGCCGGAGAGCCGGCCGACCGGCGCGTCCGCGTACGCGGTGCCGCCGACCGCCGCGAGCGCCGCGTCGATGCGCTCCCGCTTGGCCCGCCGCCCGCCGCCGAACCCCAGCCCGATGCCGATCCGGTGCCCGTCGAGCCCGAGGCCTACGAGGTCGCGCCCGCGCAGCGGCAGGTCCGGGTCCAGCGCCTTCTGCTGCGGGACGTAGCCGATGCCGGGGCTGCCGCGGCGCGCCGGCGCCCGCCGATCCGCACCTCGCCCGCCGAGAGCGGCACGAGCCCCAGCAGCACCCGGACCAGCGTCGTCTTGCCGGAACCGTTGGGCCCGAGCACCGCCACGAACTCGCCGGGGGCGACGTCGAGGTCGAGGCCCTCCCACAGCGTGCGGTCGCCGAAGCGCACCGCGGCTCCGCGCAGCGAGACCGCAGGCATCCCGACCGGCAGGCGTGCGACGTCGTCCGGAGCGTCGGGCCGGGCAGCCACCGGCGTCAGCTCCCGTTCAGCGCGCCGGCGAGGGCGTCGATCTGGCCCCCCATCCACGCTCACGTAGTCCGTCGTGCCGGCCGGCAGCGTCTCGGTGACGTCGACCACGGGCACGCCCGCCGTCTGTGCCGCGTCCCGGACCTGGTCGGTGGTGGGGGTCTCGGTCTGCTGGTTCAGGACGAGCGCGCTCACCGGGTCTCCCTGGAACAGGGCGAGCGTCTCCTGCAGCACCGCGGCGGGCGGGTCGGTGTCCTCCTCGATCGCCTCGCTGAACTCCGGCGGTGTGGCGTCGGTGAGCCCGGCCGACTCGATGAGGTAACCGGCCACGGGCTCGGTGACGGCCACCCGCGCGCCGGGGTGCGCCGCGCCGATCGCCTCGGTGCGCGTGAGCAGCTCGGCGACGCGCGCGTTGAACGCCTCGGCGTTGGAGGTGAACTCCGCGGCGCCGGCCGGGTCGGCGGCCCCGAGGTCCTCGGCCAGCTGCGTGGCGACGGCCTGGACGGTCGGCAGGCTGTACCAGAAGTGCTCGTTGAACTCGCCGTGCTCGTGCTCGTGCTCCGCCTCCTCGGAGGGGTGCTCCTCCCCGGGCGCGTGCTCCTCGGTTGCGCCGTCCGGCGGAACGAGGCCGGAGACTTCCGCCACATCCAGGACCGTCGGGTCCCCGCCGCCGGACTCGATCAGCCGGGGCATGAAGTCGTCGTAGCCGCCGCCGTTGAAGACGACCACCCGCGCGTTGGCGACACTGGCGGCGTCCGCCGGCGTGCTCTCGTACGAGTGCGGGTCGGCCGCGGGGTCGTCGATCAACGACTCGACGTGCACCCGGTCCCCGCCGACGGCCTCGGCGATGCTGCCGTAGACATTGGTCGAGGTGACGACCTCGACAGGGGCGTCAGCGGCGGGGGTGGCGGGCTGGGCGGCACCGCCACCCGAACCGCAGCCGGCGAGCGTGAGCACGGCGAGCGCCGCGATTGCGGCAGCGGGGGGACGCAGGGACATGGGACGTTCTCCTGAGGACTCCGAGTGCATCTGATAACCGTTGTCGATTCACTCTAGCCTGTGGGTGTCGGCTCTCTCACCAGGGGAGTTCACGGCTTCCCGCTGGGTGTCTGAACCGTTACGGTTCAGCGATGGCCGGGGCTTCCAACGTCCGACGACCAGCGACGCTGGCCTCGCTTGCCGCGGAGTTGGGTGTGTCGCGCACCACCGTCTCCAACGCGTACAACCGACCCGACCAGCTTTCGGCGCCGTTGCGCGCACGGGTGCTGGAGGCCGCGCGGCGGCTCGGTTATCCAGGCCCCGACCCGGTGGCCCGTTCGCTGCGCACCCGCAAGGCCGGCGCCGTCGGCCTGATGCTCACCGAGGCCCTCTCCTACGCCTTCCGCGACCCGGCCGCCACCGGGTTCCTGGAAGGGCTCGCCCTGGCCTGTGAGCAGGCCGGGCAGGGGCTGCTGCTGGTCCCGGTCAGCCCCGAGCAGGTCGATGTCACGGCCGTGCACCGGGCCAGCGTCGACGGGTTCGTCGTCTACTCCGTGCGCGAGGACGACCCGCACTTCCTCGCGGTGCTCGAACGGCCCGTCCCCACCGTGGTCTGCGACCAGCCGATGGGCGTCGAGGGCGTCGACCGGGTCGGCGTCGACGACCGGGCCGGGATGCTCGCGCTCGCCCGGCACCTGACCACGTTGGGCCACCGGCGCGTCGGCGTGCTGTGCATGCGGCTCGCCGCCGGCCGCAACGACGGCCCGGCATCCGCGGAACGGCAGGCCGGGGCGACGTACCCGGTGCAGCGCGACCGGCTCGCCGGCATCCGCGACGGCTTGGCCGAAGTGGGCGTCGACTGGTCGGACGTGCCCGTCCACGAGCGTTTCGAGCACAGCGTCACCGCAGGTCAGGAGGGTGCGGCCGAGCTGCTTGCCGCGCACCCGGACCTCACGGCCGTGCTGTGCACGTCCGACATCCTGGCGCTCGGGGTGCTGCGGCACGCCGCCGACCGCGACCTCGCGGTGCCCGAGCAGCTCACGATCACCGGCTTCGACGGGGTGCCGGAGGCCGAGCGCGCCGGGCTCACCACGGTGCGGCAGCCGGTGCTGGAGAAGGGGCGGGTGGCCGGGGAGCTGCTGCTGGAGCGCGGCGACCGCAACCGGCCCCGCCGCGTCACGCTGCCCACGGAGCTCGTGGTCGGCTCGACGAGCGGCAAACCCCGCGTGGACCAGCGTTTCTTCTCCGGCTGGTGAGTGCGGTCAGGGTCGCAGCTTGCCGGTGATCGACCGGGCCAGCGACTCGACGTCCTCGCCGGGGTCGGGCGTCACGGTGCCTTCGAGCAGCAGTGTCGCGAGGCCGTGCACGAGCGACCACGCGGCGAGCGACGTGCTGCGGACGTCGCGTCCCCGCTGCGCTCCTTCGCGCCGCTGCGCAGGAACTCGCCCGCGCGGTCCTGCGCGGCCTGCAACGCCGGGTCGTCGCGGCGGACGAGCCCGGGGGCACGCATCACGGCGAAGTGCGCCGGGTGCGACGTCGCGAACAGCACGTAGGTGACACCCATCTCGGCGAACCCGGACCCGCGCGCGGCCGTCTCGCCGAGCGCGTCGGCCAAGAGCCCCCAGCCCTCGGCGGCGACGGCGGTGAGCAGCCCGGCCTTGTCGCGGAAGTGATGCGTCGGGGCCGCGTGCGAGACGCCGGCCCGGCGCGCCAGGTCGCGCAGGCTGACGGCGGCCGGCCCCTGCTCGGCGATGGCCTCCAGCGAGGCGTCCAGCAGGGCCCGTCGGAGGTCGCGTGGTGGTAGGGCACGGGCCGATCCTACCGCGGGTCTTTACATCGACAAGATTGCGCGCATCCACGCGCAGGTACGCAAGGCCGACGCTGCCGGCCCAGAGCCGATCGGGAGCCGGTCAGGCGCGCGTACGGGCGGCGAGGAGCCGTTCCAGCAGCTCGGCGAACTCCTGCGGGCCGGCGACGCGGTGCGCGGCGAGCGTCTCGCCGGGCCCGACCTTCACACCGGCGTCGCCCGGCCGCAGCCGCGCGAACGCCGTCTCGTCGGTGACGTCGTCGCCCGCGAAGAACACGGCGTCCGCCTTGACCCGCTCGCGCAGCACGTCGACGGCCGCGCCCTTGTCCATCCGCACGACGGAGAGGTCGAGCACCGCCTTGCCGGGCGTCGCCTCGATCCCCGCACGGGCCGCCGGGCCGTCGCGCACCTCGGCGAGCACCCGCTCGGCGACGTCCGGCGCGGCGTGCCGCACGTGGACGGCGACGCCCACCGGCTTGTGCTCCAGCTTCACACCGGGCCGGCCGGCGACGAGCTCCTCCAGCTCGGCGGTGAGCTGATCCAGGCGGGCCCGGCCGCGGTCGTCGAGCACGGCGGCGCCGTCGTCGAACTCGCTGCCGTGGCTGCCCACCAGCCGGATCGGGCTGCCGAACCCGGACACCGCGGCCAGGTCGGCCAGCCCGCGCCCGGAGACGAGCACGACGGTGGTGTCCGGCAGGGTCGCGAGCGCGCCGACCGCGGCCGCCGCTGCGGGCAGCGGCCTGGCGGCCGAGGGCACGTCGACGATCGGCGCGAGCACGCCGTCGAAGTCGAGGGCGACGAGCAGCCGCGGCACACCCGCGACCGCGCGCACGGCCTCGTCGAGACCGGGCTGCGGTTCGCTCATCGGGCTGCCCCCACGGCGGGCGGCAGCCCGAGCACGTCCAGGAAGGAGCGCGCCCAGCGGTCGCGTCGTGGCCGAGCACCTGCCGGCGCAGCGCCCGCATCCGCCGGTGCGCCTCCTCCGGGGCGATGCGCAGTGCGGCGTAGAGGGCGTTCTTGACGCCGTCGGTGTCGTGCGGGTTCACCAGCAGCGCGTCCTTCAGCTCGTAGGCGGCGCCGGCGAACTCGGAGAGCACGAGCGTGCCGCCCTCGTCGTAGCGGCAGGCGACGTACTCCTTGGCGACGAGGTTCATCCCGTCGCGCAGGGGCGTGACCAGCATGACGTCCGCCGCGACGAAGAACGCGACCAGCTCGTCGCGCGGGAGCGACTGGTGCAGGTAGTGCACCGCGGGGTGGCCGACCCGGGCGACTCGCCGTTGATCCGGTCCGACCGCGGCGCTCGATGTCCTCGCGCATCCGCTGGTAGTGCTCGACGCGTTCGCGATCGGGCGTCGCGAGCTGGATCATCACGGTGTCGTCGGCCGAGACCCGGCCCCCGCGCAGCAGCTCCTCGAACGCGCGCAGCCGCACGTCGATGCCCTTGGTGTAGTCGAGCCGGTCGACGCCGAGCACCACCCGCTTGGGGTTGCCGAGGTCGGAGCGGATCTGCTTGGCCCGTTCGTGCGTCTCGGGGGTGCGGGCCATGCGGTCCAGCGCGGCGGAGTCGATCGAGATGGGGAAGGCGCCCAGCTTGACCGTGCGGCCCTGCACCACGACCTCGTTGCGGCCGAGCCCCGGGCTCGCGCCGGCGATGCGGGTGGCGAGCCAGCGGAAGTTGCGGGCGCCGCCGGGCGTGTGGAAGCCGACCAGGTCGGCGCCCAGCAGCCCTTCGACGATCCGCGTGCGCCACGGGAGCTGCATGAACAGCTCCGTGGGCGGAAACGGGATGTGCAGGAAGAAGCCGATCCGCAGGTCCGGGCGCAGTGCCCGCAGCGCCGAGGGCATCAGCTGCAGCTGGTAGTCCTGGATCCAGACGGTGGCGCCCTTCGCGGCGACCCGGCGCGACCTCGGCGAACCGCTGGTTCACCCGGACGTAGGCCTGCACCAGTGCCGGTGGAACGCCGGTGGCGCGACCACGTCGTGGTAGAGCGGCCAGAGTGTGCCGTTGGAGAAGCCTCGTAGTAGTTCTCGACCTCCTCGGCCGAGAGCCGCACCGGCACGAGCTGCAGCCCGTCCTCCACGAGCGGCTCGACGTCCGCGTCGGCGAGGCCGGGCCAGCCGACCCAGGCGCCCTCGCGGTTGCGGAGCATCGGTTCCAGCGCGGTGACCAGGCCGCCCGGGCTGCGTTTCCAGCGCTCGGTGCCGTCGGGCAGCTTCTCCAGGTCGACGGGCAGCCGGTTGGCCACCACCACGAACTCGGCGTCGGACGCGTGACTGCCGGACGGCATGATCCTCCTCTGGCAGTGCGCCCCCGGCCGCGTGGCAACCCGAGAGCGCAATATCCTGCGCGGCTCGCCGCGCCACGCATGGACTGATCCACAGCCTACTGCCGGTCGGCCTCCGGCGGGGTGTCTGCGAAGGATGTGACGGATGCCCGGCGCGGCCGGGCGACGAAGTCGCCCAGCGCCACCCCGGCGGCGAGCGCGAGCCCGATACCGAGCGCGACGGTCACCGTCACCAGTCCTTCGGCGAGGCCCTCGACGGCAAGCTGGAAGAAGCCGCGGTACGCGGTGAAGCCGGGCAGCAGCGGGGTGATCCCGGCGAGCGTCACCACGAGCGGGGCGACCCCGCGTCCCCGGCGCAGCAGCCCGGTCGCGATCCCGACGACAACGGCGGCGGCGCCCGTCGCGGCGACCGAGCCGAACCCGAGCACCTGCGTCAGCAGCCCGTACGTGCCCCAGCCGGCCGCGCCCGCGACCCCGGCGGCGAGCAGCGGACGCCACCGCGCGTACCCGGCGAGCGAGAACGCGGCGGCCGCCGCGGCGGCCGCGCCCAGCGCGATGCCGAACTGGCCCACCCCGCGCGGCAGCTCGTCCGCGACCTCCAGCGCGACCCCGAACTCCAGCCCGATCCGCAGCACCAGCACCACACCGGTGAGCAGCCCGGCCGAGAGCAGCATGATCTCCGCGGCCCGCCCGGCCGCCGTGACGTAGTAGCCCGAGATGGCGTCCTGCACCGTGCCGACCACCGACAGGCCCGACAGCAGCACCGTGATGCAGGCGGCGACCACCAGGGACGGCATCGTGCCCGGCGGGAACACCCTCCCGCGAACATCGCGAGCGTCGCCCCCGTGGCCAGCATCCCGCCCACGACCTGCTGGAAGAACATCGGCAGGCCCCACCGGTTCAGCAGCCGGCCGGTCCGGTCGATCAGCGCCGTGACGACGAAGGCCGCGAGCACGGTGATCGGCGCCCCACCCAGCAGCAGCGCCACGGCGCCGGCCAGCCCGGCCCAGCCCGCCGTCGCGACCCAGCGCGGGTACGGGTGCGGCGCCCGCACCGCCTCCGCGACGGCGGCCGCGGCGTTCTCCAGGTCCAGCTCACCGCGCTCGACCCGGTCGACGATCCCCGCGACCTCGGCGAGCCGCGTGAGGTCCAGCGACCGGTACCGGACCAGCCGCATCGTCGTCACCGGCGCCGCCGCCATCCCGCGGTGGCAGCACATGGTGATCGAGTTGAACGTGATGTCGACGTCCACGGCCGACAGCCCGCACGCCGCCGACAGCCGCAGCATCTGCCGCGTCACCTCGTCGACGCTCTCGCCGCCGGACAGCAGCACCTCTCCGACCTGCATGCACAGGTCGAGCACCTGCTGCACGCGCGCGTCGCCCGGCACCTGCGGCCCGAGCGGGCGCATGAGCTGCTGCACGGTCGGCGGCCCGACCCGCAGGAGCCCGCTCGCCTCGCGGCGCAGCAGGCCGCGCAGCCGCCGGGTCAGCCGAAGCACCGCGGACACGCCGGTGGCCGGGGTCGGAGGGGGGAGCACGCGCCTGAGGGTAGGACGGGCCGGCGGCCGCGGCCGCCTGAACGGACGGCCTCCCGCGCTATGCTCGGCCCGCGATCCGGCCGGTGTAGCTCAGTGGTAGAGCAACCGCCTTGTAAGCGGTAGGTCGTCGGTTCGATCCCGACCTCCGGCTCTCCGGTGACCAGCGCAGACGGGAGAGGGGCCGGGGCCCGTCGCCCAGGCCCGTCTCCCCGGGAGATCGCCCCGCCCGATCCGCCGAGGGAATCCCGTGGACGACCTGCTGGAGATCGCCGCCGCCCTGCTGCCCGGGGTCCGCCTCGACCGGGCGGTCCCCGCGGCCGACGGCAACGTCCACCGCGTGCTGCTGATCCCCGGCGTCGCCGCCGTGCGGGTCAGCAGGCGCGCGTTGGCCGCCGCCGCCATGCCCCGGCGGGTGGAGGTGTTGCGCCGGCTGGCCGCCGCCGGTCTGCCGTTCCGGGTTCCGGAGCCGTTGACCCCCGTCACCATGTTCGGTGACCGTGCCGCGGTCGCCGTCTCGTGGATCGGCGGCGCCGCCCTGCCCGAAGGCGTCGGCTCCGTCGCCCAGATCGCCGAGGTGCTGGCGGCCGTCCGCGCCGTCCCGCTCGACGGTGACCTGCCGGCCGTGCTCGACGGCCGCCCGGAGGGCCGCCACTGGTCGGAGATCATCACCGCCGACGTCGTCCCCCGCCTGCCGGCCCGCTGGCGGCGCGAGGTCCTTCGCCGCCTCGACGCCGCCATGGCACTGGAACCCGTCCCCGATGCACTGGTGCACGGTGACCTCGGCGGCTCCAACGTCCACTGGTCGGCGGACGGCACGCTGCTCGGCATCCTCGACTGGGACCTGGCCATGCCCGGTGACCACGCCCTCGACGTGGCGTCGATGGCCTGGCACGGCTGGGACACCGTGCGCCGGGCCGTTCCCGCCGACGTGTTCCACCGGGCCCGCACCTGGGACGCCCTGCTCGGTGTCGGCCACCTCGTCGCGTGCATGAACGGCCGCCCCATGACCAACGCCGGCGCTCGTCCGGGCCGTCGTGCCGTGGCTGGAGGCGGAAGCGAGCCGCCACCCGGCGGGGTAGGGCTCAGCCTCGTGCGCCTCGGGGTCGCGGGCCAGCACGGACCGGCCGCGTCGACGGGCACGGTGGCGCCGGTGACGAACCCGGCTTCGGCCGAGAGCAGGTGCGCGATCGTGGCCGCGGCCTCCGCCGCGTGCGGACCGGCCCAGCGGGTGGATGCGCCCCATCTCCGCGGCGACGTGCGCCGCGCCGTCCGGGTCGAGCCCGGCGAGCAGATCGGCGTAGCGCTCGGTGGCGATCGTGCCGAGCGCAACGGCGTTGACGCGCACCCCGTGCGGCCCGTACTCGACGGCGAGTGCTCGGGTCAGCCCCTCGACGGCGGCCTTCGCCATGACGTACGGGGCGCAGCCGGGCACGGCCCGCTGGGCCTGGTGCGAGGAGACGTTGACGATCGCCCCGCCGGTGCCGGCCGCGAGGAACCGGCGGACCGCCGTCGCGCAGGAGCCGTTCGGCCACCGCGCGCCCGACACCCCGGCCGCCTCCCGTGACGACGTAGCTCCCGGCCGCGGCACCGTCCACGGCGGCTCAGCGTAGGGACGTTCCCGTGCTCTCGGACGGGGCGATGTGACCGACGTTGCGCAATCGTGATCTGTGCCCGCAGGACCCGCCGGAACGCCCACTCCGGATCTCGGAATCGGTGGGTGAACAGCGGGAATGGCGCGGTAACCGGTTCTCCGTGGTTCAAACCTTTTAGTGATAGCGATCACAGAACGCGTCGGCGCTGGCGATGGGATCTCCAGCGGATCGATTTCAGCACTGTTAACTTCTTCAGGCATGGCCGCACCCGTCGTGTCCCCCGTCCGGGCCGCATCAAACCCCGGGCAGGTGACGATCGAGGCACCGCGCGTGGCCGACGGGGTCGCCTGCTGGCGGCTGGCCGTCGCCACCGGGGCGCTCGACGCGAACTCCCGCTACGCGTATCTGCTGTGGTTCCGGGACTTCGCCGAGACGTCCGTGGTGGCCCGCCGCGACGGCGCGGTCGTGGGGTTCGTGACCGGATACCGCCGTCCGGACGAGCCGTCGACCTTGATGGTGTGGCAGGTGGCCGTCTCGGCGTCGGTCCGCGGCCGCGGCGTCGCCGCCGGACTGCTCGCCGCGCTCGCGGACCGCGTACCGGGGGTCGCCCACGTGGAGGCCACGGTCACGCCCGGCAACAGCGCCTCCGAGGCGCTGTTCAGCCGGTTCGCGCGCGAACGCGCCGCAGGACTGGTCCGCCGCGAGCTCTTCGGCTCCGACCTGCTCGGCGTCGGCCACGAGCCGGAGGTGCTGTTCCGGATCGGTCCTCTCGCACAACAGAAAAGCGGAAAAGAAAGAGAATGAAGGCTGACATGACTGTCTTCGACGAGCTGGAGTCCGAGGTCCGGAGCTACTGCCGGGGTTGGCCGGTCGTGTTCGACACGGCAAAGGGCGCCCGGCTCACCGACGTCGACGGGCGGAGGTACCTCGATTTCTTCGCCGGGGCCGGCGCGCTGAACTACGGGCACAACCCGGACGCCCTCAAGCGCCCGCTGCTCGACTACCTGGCCAGGGACGGCGTCACGCACGGCCTCGACACGTTCACCGTGGCCAAGGCCGAGTTCCTGGAGACGTTCCGGGACCTGGTGCTGCGCCCGCGCGGGCTGAACTACAAGGTCCAGTTCCCCGGGCCGACCGGCGCCAACACGGTGGAGTCCGCGCTCAAGCTGGCCCGCAAGATCACCGGCCGGGAGGCGGTGATCAACTTCACCAACGCCTTCCACGGGATGACGCTGGGCGCGCTGTCCGTCACCGGGAACTCCATGAAACGGGGCGGAGCGGGCATTCCGCTCGTGCACGCCACGCCGATGCCCTACGACAACTACTTCGACGGCAGCGTGCCGGACTTCCTGTGGTTCGAGAAGGCGCTCGACGACTCGGGCAGCAGCCTCAACCAGCCCGCCGCGGTGATCGTCGAGACGGTGCAGGGCGAGGGCGGGATCAACCCGGCGCGCGCGGAGTGGCTGCGCGGCCTGGCCGACCTCTGCCGCGGCCACGGCATCCTGCTGATCGTCGACGACGTGCAGATGGGCGTCGGGCGCACCGGCCCGTTCTTCTCGTTCGAGATCGCCGGGATCGAGCCGGACATCGTCTGCCTGTCCAAGTCGATCAGCGGCTACGGGCTGCCGATGGCGCTCACCCTGATGAAGCCCGAGTACGACCAGTGGGCCCCGGCGAGCACAACGGCACGTTCCGCGGGTACAACCCGGCGTTCGTCACGGCGACGGCGGCGCTGCGCACGTACTGGGCGGACGACGGGCTGGAGCAGGCGACGATCGCGAAGGGCGAGCGCGTGGAGGCCAGGCTCACCGGCCTGGCCGAGGCGTCCCGGGGCGTCGAGCTGCGGCCGAAGGGTCGCGGGCTGGCCCGCGGGCTCTCGTTCGCGCAGCCGGAGCTGGCCGCGAAGACGTGCGCGGCGGCGTTCGAGCGCGGACTGCTCATGGAGACGGCCGGCCCGTCCGACGAGGTCATGAAGATCATGCCGCCGCTGACGATCACCGAGGCCGAGCTGGACGAGGGGCTGGCGGTGGTCGAGGAGTCGGTGCGTGCGGTGACCGAGGGGGTGGCGGCGTGATCGTCCGGACGCTGGACGGGATCACCGGCACCGAGCGGGACGTCGAGACCGAGCACTGGCGCAGCAAGCGGCTGCTGCTGGCGGGCGACGGCGCCGGGTTCTCGCTGCACGAGACCGTGCTCGACCCCGGCTCGGTGAACGACTTCTGGTACGCCAACCACGTCGAGGCCGTGTTCGTCGTCGAGGGTGAGGGCGAGCTGCTCGACAAGGACAACGACGTCACCTACCGGCTCGGGCCCGGCTCGATGTACGTCCTCGACGGCCACGAGCGCCACCAGCTGCGCCCGCGCACGCGGATGCGCACGGTGTGCGTGTTCAACCCGCCCGTCACCGGCGCGAGGTGCACGACGAGAACGGGGTCTACCCGCTGGTCGTGCTCCCGACCGAGGAGACGAAGGAGGCGTCCTGATGACCGTGGTCGAGGCACCCGGCACCGACCGCTACCCCACCCGGCTCGCGGACCGGCCCGCGCTGGTCGAGCGCACCGACCCGACCGTCTGGGGCGGGCACCACGCGCCCGGCCCGCTGACGACCGACGAGCTGGCCGCGCACGACCGCGACGGGTTCGTGTCCGTGCCGGAGCTGCTCACGCCGGCCGAGGTGGCCGGCTACGCGACCGAGCTGGACCGGCTCGCCGCCGACCCGCACGTGCTCGCCGACGACCGCACCGTCGTGGAGAAGTCCACCCGGCAGGTGCGCTCGATCTTCGAGGTGCACCGGATCAGCGAGGCCGTTGCGGCGCTCGTCGCGGACGAGCGGGTGGCCGGCCGGGCCCGTCAGATCCTGGGCTCGGACGTCTACGTGCACCAGAGCCGCATCAACTACAAGCCGGGCTTCGGCGGGGGCGGCTTCTACTGGCACTCCGACTTCGAGACCTGGCACGCCGAGGACGGGATGCCGGCGCCGCGGGCCGTCAGCATCTCGATCGCGCTCACCGAGAACCACCCGCACAACGGCTGCCTGATGATCATGCCGGGCTCGCACCGCACGTTCGTCTCGTGCGTCGGGGAGACGCCGGCCGACCACTACAAGGAGTCGCTGCGGGAGCAGGAGATCGGCACGCCCGACCCGGCCAGCCTCACGGTGCTCGCCGACCGGCACGGGATCGCGATGTTCACCGGCGCGGCCGGCTCGGCCACGCTGTTCGACTCCAACTGCATGCACGGCTCGGCCACAACATCACGCCCTACCCGCGGTCGAACATCTTCGTGGTGTTCAACAGCGTGGAGAACACGCTCCGGCAGCCGTACGCCGCACCGGCGCCGCGGCCCGGCTACATCGCCTCGCGGGAGTTCACACCGATCCGTGGCTGACCGTGTGGCCGATCGTGGAGCCGCCGAACGGGGACTCCAGCTCCAGGGGGAGCAGCTCGGGGCGCTTGGGCAGGTAGCCGTCGCCGGGGCGGCGGCCGCGCAGCCGCTTGTGGAGGAAGGGCAGGACGTAGTCCCGCACCCAGGCGAGGTCCTCCAGCTGCCGGTCGCGCCACGGCACACGCTGCGCGTCGGGCAGCGGGGTGCGCCAGTCGTCGTGGACGGGCTCGCCGAGCGTCTCCAGCACGCGCAGCGCGACGCGGCGGTGGCCCTCGGCCGTGAGGTGCAGCCGGTCGCGGCCCCACGTGCGCGGGTCGGCGAGCGGGGTCATGCCCCAGAGGTCCACCACGGTGGTGCCGTGCCGCTCCGCGCTGGCCCGCATCAGCTCGTTGAAGCAGGCCACGCGGCCGCGCAGGCGGCGCAGGATCGGGTGCATGCGGCCGAGGTCGAATCCCGTGAACACCAGCACGTGGGCGCCGGAGGCGGTGATGCGCTCCAGCGCGGCGTCGAACCGGCGGGCGAGGTCGTCGGTGTCGCAGGCCAGCCGCAGGATGTCGTTGCCGCCCGCGCAGAACGCGATGAGGTCGGGGTGCAGGCGCTCGGCGACGGGGAGCTGCTCCTCGACGATCTGGTCGAGCAGCTTGCCGCGCACGGCGAGGTTGGCGTAGCGCAGGCCCGGGTGGCCCGCACCGAGCTGCTCCGCCACGCGGTCGGCCCAGCCACGAGGGGTGCCGTCGGGGCGCCAGTCGTCCAGGCCCTCGGTGAAGCTGTCACCGATCGCCACGAAGCTCTTCACGTCTCTCACGGCGGCGACCCCTCTCGTTCACGTCCTCGTCATCCCGGCGACGGGAAAGGATCCCTCCAATATCACCCACCGCATGTGATTCGCGCCAGTCACTCTGATCCGATCCCTCGGATAGGGCACCCTTACCCGTATGTCCCGTCCTCAGGGCGAGCGCGCCGACGCTGCCGAGCCCACGCTGGCGACCCTGCTCGGCGGCCGGGGTGGTGCCGTCGACGCGACGGTGCCGGTGGTCGCGTTCGTCGCGGTGTTCGTGCTCGCGACGCGGTGCCGCTCGCCTGGCCGGTGGCGTGGGCCGGCGGTGCCGCCGTGCTGGCCGCCGCGGTTGTCGGCGTCGTGCGGCTCGTGCAGGGCAAACGGGCGCGGTCGGTGGTGTTCGGGCTGCTCGGCGTCACGGTCGCGGCGCTGGTCGCGCTGCTCACCGGCCGGGCCGTCGACTTCTTCCTCGTCCAGACGGTCGGCAACGCGCTGAGCGCGCTGGCCTGGGCCGTCTCGATCGTGGTGCGCTGGCCGCTGCTCGGGATCATCGTCGGCACGCTGCTGCGCCAGGGCACGCGCTGGCGGCGCGACCCGGACCTGATGCGCGGCTACCAGCGGGCGAGCTGGGTCTGGGTGGCGCAGTACGTGGTGCGGCTCGCGGTGTTCCTGCCGCTCTACGCGGCCGAGGCGGTGCTCGCGCTCGGCATCGCCCGCACGGTGCTCACCTGGCCGCTGGTGGCGCGTGCGTCGCGCTCTCGTGGCCGGCGATCCGCTCCGCCCTCCCGCCGGGCCACGGCGGGCTGCGCCACCCGGTCGACCCCCGCGAGGCCCCGCCACCCACCCCGTGACGTGATACCGGGTCGGGTCAGCTCGGCAGGCGCGCCTTCAGGGAGCGGGCGGCCGCCTCCGGGTCGTCGGCCTGGGTGATCGCCCGCACCACGACGATGCGCCGCGCGCCGGCGGCCAGCACGTCGTCCAGGCGGCTGTGGTCGATCCCGCCGATCGCGAACCACGGGCGGGCCGGGGCCCGCCCGGCGACCGTCCGGACCAGGTCGAGGCCCGGGGCCGGGCGGCCCGGCTTGGTGGGCGTCGGCCAGCACGGGCCGACGCAGAAGTAGTCCACGCCCGGCTCGTCGGCCGCCGCCAGGGTCTCGTCGGCGCTGTGCGACGAGCGCCCGATCACCACGTCGTCCCCGACGATCTTGCGGGCCCACGCGACGGGGAGGTCGTCCTGGCCCAGGTGCAGGACGTCGGCGCCGGCGGCGAGCGCGACGTCGGCGCGGTCGTTCACGGCGAGCAGCGCACCGTGCTTCGCGCACGCTTCCGCCAGCACCTCCAGCGCCGCGAGCTCGGCCTTCGCCTCCAGCGGGCCGCCGTCGAGCTTGTCCCGCAGCTGCACGACGTCGACGCCGCCGGCGAGCGCCGCGTCGGCGAACTCGGCGAGGTCGCCGGTGGCCCGCCGGGCGTCCGTGCAGAGGTAGAGGCGGGCGTCCGCGAGCCGGGCCCGCATCGCCTCGCCGTCAAGTCCGGGCACTGCTCCTCCTCGCGACGTCGGTCACGGTCCGCGACCCTACGCGGAGCGGGCCCGCGGGGCGTAGTGTGAACATCAGGTGACGCACGGGAGCCCCTGCTGGGGGCTGAGAGGGGATCCGCCAGATCCCGACCGTCGAACCTGATCCGGGTCATGCCGGCGCAGGGAGCGGGGAGATGACGAGCTCACATCTGACGGTGATCGGTGCCGGGGTGATCGGCCTGTCCTGTGCGTGGCGCGCGGCGGCCGCCGGCTTCCGGGTCACGGTGCTCGACCCGGCGCCGGCCTCGGGCGCGTCGTGGGTGGCCGGCGGGATGCTCGCCCCCGTCACGGAGGCGTGGCCCGGCGAGGAGGAGCTGCTCGGCCTCGGCGAGGAGTCGCTGCGCCGCTGGCCGGGGTTCGCGGCCGACGTCGAGGCGGCGTCCGGCCGGCCGGCGGGCCTGCGCACCGAGGGCACGGTCGTCGCGGCCACGGGCTCGGGCGACCGCGCCGAGCTGGACGCGGTCGCGGGTTACCTGGCCCGGCTGGGCCGCGAGGTCGAACGCCTGTCCGGACGCGAGCTGCGCCGCCTCGAACCCGCGCTCGGGCCGGACGTCCGGGGCGGGCTGTCGGTGCCCGGCGACCTCGCCGTCGACAACCGGATGCTGCTCGCCGCGCTGCGGGCGGCGGCCGAGCGGGCCGGTGCCGAGCTCGTCGCCCGCGCGGTGCGCACCGTGCTCGACGACGGCACCCGCGTCACCGGCGTGCGCACCGAGGACGGCGACCTCCCCGCGGAGTCCGTGCTGGTCAGCGCGGGTGCGCAGGCGGGGTCGCTGCACCCGGCGCTGGACGGTCTCGTGCGCCCGGTGAAGGGCGAGATCCTGCGGCTGGCGCACCGCGCAGGGGCGTTCCCGCCGCCCACACGCACCGTCCGCGCGCTGGTGGACGGCCGGCCCGTCTACGCCGTGCCGCGCGACGGCGGCGGGCTCGTCCTCGGCGCGACGCAGGCCGAGCTGGGCTTCGACACGCAGGTGACGGTCGGCGGCGTGCGCGACCTGCTGCGCGACGCGAGCGGGTGCTGCCGGGTGTGGCGGAGTACGCGCTGGTGGAGAGCGCGGCCGGGCTGCGCCCGGGCAGCCCCGACAACCTGCCGATCGTCGGCGCGCTCGGGCCGGAAGGGCTCTTCGCCGCCACCGGGCACCACCGCAACGGGATGCTGCTCGCCCCGGTCACCGCCGATGCCGTGCTGGCGCTGCTGTGCGGCGACCCGGTGCCGGAGCCGGCGCAGGCGGCCGCCCCGGACCGGTTCTCTCTCGTCAGGAGGTAGCACGTGCAGGTCTGGATCAACGGTGAGCGGCGCGAGCTCGCCGAGGGCGCCCGCGTCGCCGACGCCTCGCGGTGCTCGGCGCGCCGAGCACCGGGGTGGCGGTCGCCGTCGACGGCGAGGTCGTCCCGCGGGCCGGGTGGCCCGACGCGGTGCTCGCCGAGGGCGCGCGCGTGGAGGTGCTGACGGCGGTGCAGGGAGGGTGACGCAGATGGACGCAACAGCCGACGAGATGCTCGTGGTCGGCGGCCACAAGATCGAGTCCCGGCTGATCATGGGCACGGGCGGGGCCGGCAACCTGGAGGTGCTGGAACGGGCGCTCGTGGCGTCCGGCACGGCGCTGACGACCGTCGCGATGCGGCGGATCGACGCCACCACCGGCACCGGGGTGCTCGACCTGCTGCGCCGGCGCGGGATCGAGATCCTGCCCAACACCGCAGGCTGCCGCACGGCCGCCGAGGCCGTGCTGACGGCGCGGCTGGCGCGGGAGGCGCTGGAGACCGACCTCGTCAAGCTGGAGGTCGTCGCCGACGAGCGCACGCTGCTGCCGGACCCGATCGAGCTGCTGGACGCGGCCGAGCAGCTCGTCGACGACGGGTTCACCGTGCTGCCCTACACCAACGACGACCCGGTGCTGGCCCGCAAGCTGGAGGCGTCGGCTGCGCCGCCGTGATGCCGCTGGGCTCGCCGATCGGCACCGGGCTGGGCATCCGCAACCCGCACAACATCGAGATGATCGTGGCGCAGGCCGGGGTGCCGGTGGTGCTCGACGCGGGCATCGGCACGGCGTCCGAGGCGGCCCAGGCGATGGAGCTGGGCTGCGCCGCGGTGCTGCTGGCCACGGCGGTCACGCGGGCCGGTGACCCGGAGCGGATGGCGCACGCCATGCGGCTCGCGGTCGAGGCGGGCCGGGCGGCCCGGCTGGCCGGCCGCATCCCGCGCCGGTACTGGGCGCAGGCGTCCTCGCCCGACCGCGACGCCGAGTAGCCCCCTCGGACGGGCGCCGGCTAGCTGCCGGCGGCCGGTGCGGGCGCTTCCACGGCCGGCTTCGGCGGGGTGCGGGCGACCGTCGTCCGCAGCGGGACCTCGCGGATGAGCAGCACGGCGGCCAGCGTCAGCAGGGAGGCCACCGCGGTCACCCCGAACACCGTGCCGATCCCGTCGCCGTAGGCGTCGCGCAGCACGGACGCCTCGGCCGGGCCGAGCGTCGGGAGGTCGGACAGCTCCGTGTCGGAGTTGCCCAGCGCGTTGGTGACGCGGTTGTCCAGCAGCACGCCGAGCACGGTGACGCCGACCGTGCCGCCCATCGCCCGCAGGAACGCGACGAGCGAGCTGGCGGCGCCGATGTCGGTGATGTCGACGGTGTTCTGCACGGCCAGCAGGAAGTTCTGGATCGTCAGGCCCAGCCCGAGGCCGAGCACCACGAGGTAGGCCCCGACCAGCGGGATCGGCGTCGTGTGGTTCACGGTCGACATGAGCGCGAGGCCGCCGGTCAGGAAGATCCCGCCGGCCACGAGGTACGGCTTCCAGCGCCCGAAGCGGCTGATCAGCTGGCCGCCCCCGGTGGTGCCGAGCAGCATCCCGCCGATCAGCGGCAGCGTCAGCAGGCCCGCGGCCGTCGGGTCGTAGGAGCGGCCGATCTGGAAGTACTGGCCCAGGAAGACCGACCCGCCGAACATCACGCAGCCCACGACGATGCTGCCGAGCACCGACAGCACGACGGTGCGGTCGCGCAGCAGCCACATCGGGACCACCGGCTCCGGCACCCGCCGCTCGACGAAGACGGCCGCCACGAGCGCCGCCACCCCGAGCCCGACCAGCGAGAACGACACCGGGGAGACCCACGGGAACTGGTCGCCGGCCAGCGACACCCAGACCAGCAGCGCCGACACGCCGCCGGTGATCAGCGTGGCGCCCCAGTAGTCGAGGTGCACCTCACGCGGCAGCGTCGGGACGGTCAGCGTGCGCTGCAGCACGACGAGGGCGAGCAGCGCCACCGGCACGCCGACGAAGAAGCACCAGCGCCAGCCGAGCGCGGGCGTGTGCACGAGCAGCCCGCCGATCAGCGGCCCGGAGACGGTCGCGGCGGCGAGCACCGACCCGGTGTAGCCGGCGAACCGGCCGCGCTCGCGGGGCGAGATGAGGGCGGCGATCACGACCTGCGTGAGCGCCTGCAGGCCGCCCGCGCCGATGCCCTGCACGAACCGCCACGCGATCAGCACCTCCATGCTGTGCGCGAAGCCGGCGCCGATCGAGCCGATCAGGAAGATCACGATGGCCGCCTGGACCAGCAGCTTCTTGCTGAACAGGTCGGCGAGCTTGCCCCAGATCGGGGTGACGGCGGTGGTGGCGAGCAGGGTCGCGGTGACCACCCACGTGTAGCCGGTCTGGTCGCCGCGCAGGTCGCCGACGATCGTCGGGAGCGCGTTGGCCACGATCGTGTTCGCGAGGATCGACACGAACATCGCGAGGAGCAGGCCGCTCATCGCGGTCAGCACCTCGCGGGGGGTGCGCGCCTGCTCGCCTGCGGGCAGCGCCGGACGAAGTGCGGTGGACATGCGGGCTTCGGGTCGGGGGTCGTTCGGGGGGCGGGGGTGGGCCCCGGGTCAGGGCGGTCCGGCGAGCACGCCCAGCTCACCGGACCGGGCCTCCAGCTCCTCCGCGAGCGCGGAGACGAGCCGGGCGGTCGCGCGGACATCGGCGACCGGCGTGCGGGCGAGCGCGCCGCGCAGCCAGTCCTGGCGCAGCTTCCGGCTGCGTTCCAGCACCTCGTGGCCGGCGGGGGTGAGCCGGACGAGGCTGGCGCGCCGGTCGGACGGGTCGGGCCGGCGGCACACGAGGTGCCGCTGCTCCAGCTCGCCGATCTGCCTGCTGACCACGGACTGGTCGACGCCGCGCAGCTCCGCGATCTCGCTGAGGCGCCGTTCGCCGTCGCCGATCAGGCGGGCCATCTCCAGCACCGCGAGCGTGCTCTGGGACCCCGCGCTCTGTGTGCCGTCGGGGACCCGCCTGGCCAGGCTGCGCCAGGTGCGGACCAGTGCGACGACGGCGTCGCCGAGCTCGTCGACGGCGTGGTCCGTCGCGTCGCCCGTGGTCGTTTGCATAGGACAACGATATGTCGAATGCTTGCACCACACAAACGAATGGACGGTGAGGTCGGTCGCACCCCGCCCCCGCACGGACGATGATGGGCCCGGTTCCGGCGCGCCGCCCCGGGCGACCCGCCGGTCCCGGGCAGCCTGGGCGGTGCAGGGAGGTGGACGGGATGGTCGTGCGGCGGGCGGCGGCGCTGGTCCTGCTCGCGGGGGTGCTGGCGGGCTGCGGCGCGAGCCCGCCACCGGCTGCCCAGCCATCGTCTGCCCAGCCGCCCGTCCCCGCGGCGCCGACGTCCGCGCCCGCCGAGGACACCGAGGAGACGGCGCTGCCCGTCTACTACGTGGCCGAGACGCCGGCCGGGTACCGGCTGCAGCGCGAGTTCCACCGCGTCGCGTCCGAGGACCCGCCGACCGACGCCGTGCGCGAGATGCTCGCGAGCCCGACGGGCACCGACCCGGACTACCGCAACCCGTGGCCGCCCGGCGTGGCCGTGCGTGCCCCGGTGGAGCACGAAGGCGACGTCATCACGGTGGACCTCACCGGGTTCGGGCCGGCCGCGGTCGAGCCCGCGCTCGGCGAGCTGGCCGTGCAGCAGCTCGTGTTCACCGTTCAGGGCGCGCTGCAGTCCACCGACCCCGTCCAGATCCTCGTGGACGGCAGCGCGGTCGACGCGCTGTGGGGCGTCCGCACGGCGTCGCCGGTGCCCCGCGGGGACGCCTACGACCTGCGCTCGCTGGTGCAGATCGACGCGCCGGCGCACGGCACGACGGTCGGCCGGGACGTCGAGGTCAGCGGCGAGGCCGCGGTGTTCGAGGCGACGCTGCTGTGGGAGGTGCTGCGCGACGGCACGGTCGTGCGGTCCGGCGTCGCGTCGACCGCGGAGGGCCAGCGGTTCGCGCCGTACACGTTCGACGTGGCGCTGGAGCCGGGCGTCTACACGGTGCGCGTGATGGAGGACGACCCGTCGGGCGGGGAGGGCCGCCCCCCGCTCGTCGACGACAAGACGATCACCGTCGGCTAAGGCGTACCCGGACCTCGCAGCACGTCGCGCCCTCTCGCAGCACCTCGACGGGCTGCGAGGGGACGCCGGGGGCTGCGAGGGCGCGACCCCACCCGACCGGACCCCGCTACGCGGGGTCCGGGTCGGGTGGGGTCTTCGGCGCGCGCAGGCCGAGGCTGCGCAGCTCCAGTGCCGCCATCCCGTGGATCGCCGCGCGGTCGCCGCGCCGCCAGGCCGCGGCCGGGTCGGGCGTGACGCGCAGCAGCTTGCGCACCGGGCGCCGGGACATCGCGCGCAGCGCGAGCAGGTCGGTGTCCACCGCGCGCACGGCCACGGCCGAGCGGGCCAGCCGCGCGTAGCGGAACCGCAGCGGCAGCCAGACCAGCACCACCGGCAGCGCCCCGACCAGCACGATCCCGATCGCGGTGCCGAGCGCGACGGCCGCGATCGTCTCGATCTGGTCGCGCCCGGCCTGCGCCAGCGACGAGCCCGCGTCCGTGCCGGTGCCGAGCGCCCCGGCGAGCTGCTCCCCGACGAACGGGACGCCCGCTGCGGTGCGCGCCGCGTTGTCGAAGGCGCCCGGACCGACTCGCCGGCGTCCATCAGCGTGCGCGCCGGGGTCTGCAGCTGCAGCACGACGTCCTGGGCCGCCCGCGCGACCAGCACGCAGAGCGTGACCCACGCGATCGCCGTCAGGTCCGCGAGCAGCTGGAGCAGCGCCCGCAGCGGCCGCTCGGCGTAGAAGCGCATGGCGGCGCACTGTAGAGCGAACGGGTTACGGAACGGCGTCGGGTCCGGCGTCCGGGAGGCGCCTACGAGGCCGACGAGACGTGGATCGGGCCCTCCCGCTCGGCGAGCCGGCTGCCGGCCCCGCCCCAGTGCAGCGCGATGATCTCGGCGGCGATCGACACGGCCGTCTCCTCGGGCGTGCGGGCGCGAGGTCGAGGCCGATCGGGCTGGACATCCGGTCGATCTCGCGTCGGTGATGCCGCGCTCGCGCAGCCGCTCGATGCGGTCGTCGTGGGTGCGCCGCGAGCCCATGGCGCCGATGTAGGCGACCTCCGGCAGCCGCAGCGCGACCTCCAGCAGCGGCACGTCGAACTTCGGGTCGTGGGTGAGCACGCACAGCACCGTGCGCCGGTCGATGCGCCCGGCGTCGGCCTCCGCCTGCAGGTACCGGTGCGGCCACTCGACGACCACCTCGTTGGCCCCGGGGAACCGGGACGCGGTGGCGAAGACCGGACGCGCGTCGCAGACCGTGACGCGGTAGCCGAGGAAGCTGCCCATCCGGGCCACGGCGGACGCGAAGTCGATGGCGCCGAACACGATCATGCGCGGCGGCGGTGCGAACGACTCGACGAAGACCGAGAGCCCCTCGCCGCGGCGCTGCCCGTCGGTGCCGTAGGTGAGCATGGCGTTGCGGCCGGAGTCGAGCAGGCCGCGGGCGTCGTCGCGGATGGCGTCGTCGAGGCGGGCCGAGCCGGTGCCGCCCTCCACCCGGTCCGGCCAGATGATCAGCCGCGTGCCCAGCCGCTCGGCAGGCCCCACCACGACGGTCGCGACGGCCACCGGGGACTCGTCCTTCACGGCGTCCGCCACCCTGCCGAGCTGCTCGTACGTCTCCGTGCTCACCTTCTCGACGAAGATGTCGATGATCCCGCCGCAGGTCAGGCCGACGGCGAACGCGTCGTCGTCGGACACGCCGTAGCGCTGGAGCACCGGGCGGCCCTCGGCGAGCACCTGCTCGCCCAGCTCGTAGACCGCGCCCTCGACGCACCCGCCCGAGACGCTGCCGACCGCCTCGCCGGCCGGGCCGACCAGCATGGACGCGCGGGCTGGCGCGGGGCGGAGCTGTACGTGCCGACGACGGTGGCGAGCGCTGCGGTCTCGCCCTTGTCCCACCAGTCCCGCAGCTTGCCGAGAACGTCACGCATGCCGCACCACCCTGAGCAGTTGTTCCAACGTGGCCAGGCTATGACCGGCGAGCAGATCGTCCAAGTAGGGCAGCGCGGCGACTATTCCGCTGCACCGGCAGGTACCCGTCCTTGCCGGCGTGCGGGTTGACCCACACCACCCGGTGCGCGAGCCGGCTCAACCGGCCCATCTGCTCGCGCAGCACGTCGGTGTCGCCGCGTTCCCAGCCGTCGGAGAAGATCACGACCACCGCCCGGCGGGCCGCGCCGCGCTGTCCCCACCGGTCGACGAACGCGCGCAGCACCTCGCCGAGCCGGGTGCCGCCCGACCAGTCCGGGATCGCCTTCCCCGCGGCCGCCAGCGCGCGTTCGGGGTCGCGCATCCGCAGCTCGCGGGTGACGCGGGTGAGCCGGGTGCCGAGCGTGAACGCCTCGACGGCCGCCGGCGAGCGCCGCACGACGGCGTGCGCGAACCGCAGCAGCGCGTCGGCGTAGGGCTCCATCGAGCCGGAGACGTCCACCAGCAGCACGATCTTGCGCGGCCGGACGGAGCGGTCGCGGCGACGCAGCTCGCGCAGCTCGCCCTGGTTGCGCAGGGCCGCGCGCAGCGTGCGGCCCGGGTCCGCCGGACCGTGCCGGGACGGGCGCAGCCGGCGCGACCGGCGCACGGGCGGCTCCGGGCGCAGCAGCGCGAGCAGCCGCCGCAGATGCTCGCGCTCGACCGGGGTGAGCTCGGCGAGGTCGCGGTGCCGCAGCACCTCCGTGGCGCTGGCCCGGGCCTGGATCTGCGGGCCGGCCTCGTCCTCGTCGTCGGCCTCGGCGTCCTCTCCCGGCACGAGCGCGGCGAGCGTCGGCGGCGGTGGCCTGCGCTCGTCGGTGATGCGGGTGCGGCCGCCCTCGGCGGGCGTGAACCAGCTGTCGAACGCCTGGTCGTAGCGGGGCAGGTCGTCCGGGTCGGCGCAGAGCGTGAGCCGCCCGGCCCAGTACGTCTGCGTGCGGCTGGTGACGTCCAGCGCGTCGAGCGCGGTCAGGAACGCGGCCACCCGGTCGGTCGTGACCGCGAGCCCGGCGCTGCGCAGCACGACGGTGAACCCGACCAGCCCGGGGACGGGGTCGCCGGCCGGCGGCGCTGCCGGAGCGGGAAGGGTCATCGGTTCCTCAGGAGGCAAGGAGCGTGTCGAGCTGCTTGCGGACGCGGTCGGCGTCCTCGCGGTACTTGAGCACCGCGCCGAGCGTGGCCGCGGCGCTGTCGACGTCGAGGTGCCGGGCGCGACGAGCTGCAGGGCCTGCGCCCAGTCGATGCTCTCGGCGACGCCGGGCGGCTTGAGCAGGTCGGCCTGGCGCAGCTGCCGGACGGCCCCGGCGACTGCGCGGCGAGCCGGTCGGGCAGCCCCGGCAGCCGGGAGTGCAGGATCTCGATCTCGCGCTGCAGGTCCGGGTGGTCGAGCCACAGGTAGAGGCAGCGCCGCTTGAGCGCGTCGTGCACCTCACGGGTGCGGTTGGACGTCAGCACGACCAGCGGGGGCGTCTCGGCGCGGATCTCGCCGACCTCGGGGATCGAGACGGCGTGCTCGGTGAGCACCTCCAGGAGGAACGCCTCGAACTCGTCGTCGGCGCGGTCGACCTCGTCGATGAGCAGGACGCTCGGGCTGGTCTGCAGCGCCCGCAGGATCGGGCGGGCGAGCAGGAAGCGGCGGTCGTAGAGGGACGCCTCGACGGCGGCGGCGTCGAGCTGCTCGCCGGTGGCCCCGGCGGCGGCCTCCAGCGCCCGCAGGTGCAGGAGCTGCCGGGGGAAGTCCCAGTCGTAGAGCGCCTGCGCGGCGTCGATCCCGTCGTGGCACTGCAGCCGGATGAGCTCGGCGCCGAGCACCTGCGCCAGCGCCTGGGCGAGTGCGGTCTTGCCGGTGCCGGGCTCGCCCTCGCAGAACAGCGGCCGGTTCATTCGCAGCGCCAGGTAGGCGGCGGTGGCCAGGCCGTCGTCGGCGAGGTAGCCGGTGGTGCGCAGCGCGCTGCCAGCTCGGCGGGGGACCCGGCGGCGGTCGGGGGACGAGCAGTCACCCTTTCAGCATGACGCAGCGAGACGGCGCCAGCCACCTTCGGCGGGCCCTCGCCGACCCCGGACACCGGCTTCGTCACGCGCTGTAGCCACCGATGGTGTGGTGGAACCCGGAACACTTCCGGAATGAATATATTTCGTCGCGGGTTATCGTCCCGTGATCGTCGTGCGCTGACCAGCGATGACGGTGTATTGCCCGCGTTAACCTCCGCGTTACCGTGACGGTGGTCACTTGTGGGGGTTTGACGAATGGCTCCGGGACGTACGTAGCGTCGTTGCCCGACCGCTCCGTCCGGGGCGGTCGAAATGCATCCGGAATCGTCGCGCTGTGCCCTGTCCCGCGGTTCCGGTCCGTCTAGCAGGAGAACGGGACAGGGTCGAGGGTGCCATTCGGCGGAGCCGCTCCCCGGCTCCTGCCCCCCGGCAGGGAGCTCTCATCGGGCCATCCCCGGCCCGCTGACGAGCGGCTTCTCCCCTCGGAGGCGCGAACTGGAGAACACCGAAATGACTCGACCGGATTCCCCCAAGGGCCGAGGTCTGCTGCGTCTGGCGGTCGCCGGTGCAGTTGCGGTGGGCGCCACCTTCGCTGTCGCCGGCACCGCCAACGCGGCCCCGGATTCGGCCTGGGACAAGCTGGCCCAGTGCGAGAGCGGCGGCAACTGGAAGATCAACACCGGTAACGGTTACTACGGCGGGCTGCAGTTCAACCCCCGTACCTGGCGCGCCCACGGCGGCCAGGGGATGCCCCACCAGGCCAGCCGCGAGCAGCAGATCGCCGTCGCGGAGCGCGTGCTCGCGTCCCAGGGCTGGAACGCGTGGCCGTCCTGCTCGCGGAAGATGGGTCTGCGCGGCCACAGCGCCTCGCCGGCCAGCGCCCGCGTCGCGGCGGCCACCCCCGCCCCGGCCGTCGCGGCGGTCGCCGTCACGAAGAACGGCGCCGACTACACCGTCGCCGCGGGCGACACGCTGAGCCGCATCGCCGCGGCCCAGAACGTGCCCGGCGGCTGGCAGGCGCTGTTCGAGCGCAACCGCGACGTCCTGAGCAACCCGAACGTCCTGAAGGTCGGGCAGCAGCTCGACCTGCGCTGACGGGTCACAGGCAGGGCGCGGAACGATCGTCACACCCCGCGCCCGGTCGCTCGCTGCGCATGGCTCAGGCCGAGCCGACCCACTCGTCCGACCCGTCCGTGAAGCGCTGGTGCTTCCAGACGGGCAGCAGCCGCTTCACCTCGTCCACGAGCTCCGCGCAGGTGGCGAACGCCTCGCGGCGGTGGTCGGCCGCCACGGCGCACGCCAGCGCGACGTCCCCGATCGCGAGCGGCCCCACCCGGTGGCTCACCGCGATCGCCCGCACGCCGTGCGCCCGGGCGGCGACCTCCGCGGCGATGTCGGCCACGACCTTCGCCGCGGTGGGGTGAGCGCTGTACTCCAGGCCGCTGACGGCGCGCCCGCCGTCGTGGTCGCGCACCACGCCGGCGAACGTCACGACGGCGCCGGCGGCGGCCCGGTCCACGAGCGCGGCGTGCTCGGCCACGTCGAGCGGCGTCTCGCCGACGGCGGCCCGGAGCACGGCGGCGCCGGTGGCGGGCGTGGTGACCTGCTCGGTCATCGGTGGTCGCCTCCTCGGAGCTGGTCGACGGCGTGGTCGAGCACTCCGGCGAGCACCGCCAGCCCGTCCCGCACACCGCCCGTCGACCCGGGCAGGTTCACGATCAGTGTGCGTCCCGCGACGCCGGTGACGCCCCGGGACAGCACGGCGGCCGGCACGGTCGGCGCCCCGTGGGCGCGGATCGCGTCGGCCAGCCCGGGCACCTCGTAGTCGAGCACGGCCCGGGTGACCTCGGGCGTCGCGTCCGTCGGCGAGATGCCGGTGCCGCCCGTGGTGATCACGACGTCCACGGCGTCGGCCACGGCCTTGCGCAACGCCTCGCCGACCGGCTCGCCGTCCGGGACGACGTCGGGGTCGGGAGTGGCGTAGCCGCGCTCGCGCAGCCACTCGGCGATCACCGGCCCGCTGCGGTCCGGGTAGATGCCGGCCGCGGCGCGGTTGGACGCCGTGACGACCCGGGCCCGCCGGTCGGCCGGCGCGTTCACCGGCTCCGGGCGGGTCCACAGGCCGGTCTTGCCGCCCTCCTTGCGCTCGACGCGCACACCGTCGAGCACGGCGGCCGGATCGACGGCCTTGACCATGTCGTGCAGCGTCAGCCCGGCGACCGCGACGGCGGTGAGCGCCTCCATCTCCACACCCGTGCGGTCGGTGGTGCGCACGGTGGCCCGGATGCGGATCTCGGCGCCGTCCGGCTCCAGGTCCAGCACCACACCGCTGATCGCGATCGGGTGGCAGAGCGGGACGAGGTCGGGGGTGCGTTTGGCGCCCATGATCCCGGCGATGCGGGCGGTGGCGAGCGCGTCGCCCTTCGGCAGCCCGTCCCGGCGCAGCAGGTCCACCACCTCCGCGGTGGTGCGCAGCGTGCCGGTGGCCACCGCGGTGCGCGCGGTGGGCTCCTTGCCGGTGACGTCCACCATGCGGGCGGCGCCGGCGGCGTCGACGTGGGTCAGCTCCACCCCAGAACCCTACGACCCGGCCTCCGGGGGCGTGGAACCGTTATCGGCGTGTGATCTGTGTCGCTACTTAGCAACCTGGAAGTAATTCGGATGTTGCCTGCGGACGACGCGCTGACCTGCGGCTGAGGTGTCCGAATTACACCGATCGGCGCAGCCCACCCGGCGTCACTGCTCCGAAGCGGGGGGTTTGACCTGCGAGCTTGCCGCCGTAGCGTCGCCGACGGCCCGAACCGGACGACCCCGGTCCGGTACGGGCACCGGGACCGCAGCGCTCCCCTGTCCGGTGGTCCCGGGCTCCCCGCCGCCTCACGAAGCGCGGGACAGGAACGGAACGCGGCTCCCCCCGGGCCGCGCCGCCGGCTCGCCGGTGGGTCCGAGCGCAGCGCACGGAGTTGCCCCATGGCGCGCTACCGTGGCCGTCACCGTGCTCCCAGCACGACCGGCCGGGCCCTCGCCCGCACCGCCATCGCCGGCGCGGTGGCCGGCGCCCCGCTCGTGATCGCGATGCCGGTCGCGCACGCCGCCTCGGACGCGACGTGGGACCGGGTCGCCCAGTGCGAGAGCGGCGGCCGCTGGGACATCAACACGGGCAACGGCTACCACGGTGGTCTCCAGTTCTCCCCGCGCACGTGGAGCGCCTTCGGCGGCGGCGAGTTCGCCCCCGTCGCCTACCAGGCCAGCCGCGCGGAGCAGATCGTCGTCGCCGAGCGGGTGCTCGCCGGGCAGGGCTGGAACGCCTGGCCCGTGTGCTCCCGCAAGGCCGGCGCCCGCGGTGAGGGCGCCACCCAGCGCGACGCGCCCGCCGCCCCGGCGGTGCAGACCGTCTCGGCCACCGTGCCCGCGGCCACCGGCGGCGACTACGTCGTGCGCAGCGGCGCACGCTCTCCACGATCGCGGCCGCCCACGGCGTGGCCGGCGGGTGGCAGGCCCTGGTCGCGAAGAACCCGGCGCTCGCCGCCAACCCGAACGTGATCTTCCCGGGCCAGCGCCTCACCCTCTGAGGCTCAGCCGTCCCCGGTGACCTGCGCGAGCTGCTCGGGGGTGTCGACGTCGTCCGGTGTGGCGACGTCACCGCACTCGACCAGCCGCAGCGCCGGGTTGCCGGCCAGGTAGCGACGGCGCCCGTGTCGCCCGTCGCCGCGGCCCGCACGCCCGCCCAGTGCTCCCGGCCGAGGAGCACCGGATGCGCGGGACTCCCGTCGTACGCGGCGCGGACCAGCGCGTCCGGGGCGGCGTGCGCGGCCAGCCGCGCGACGGCGGCCGCGGTCACTCCCGGCAGGTCCACGAGGTGCACGAGCGCCGCCTCGGCGGCCGTCGGCTCCAGCGCGGCCAGTCCGGCCCGCAGCGACGCGCCCATGCCCTCGGCCCAGCCGTCCGCCACGACGGCCTGCACGCCGTCCGGGAGCGCGGCACGGGCCTCCTCGGCCGCGGCGCCGAGCACGACGACCACGGGAGCGCAGCCGCCGTCCACGAGCACGCGTACCGCGCGCCGGACGAGCGGCTCGCCACCGATCTCGACGAGCGCCTTCGGCCGGCCCATCCGGCGCCCGGCGCCGGCGGCCAGCAGCAGGCCCGTGACGGCTACTTGTTGATCTCCGTGACAGGGTGCACGTACGGCACCTCCTCCAACGGGAACTCCACGTCGCCGAACGGCGAGAGCGAGCCCTGGGTGGGGCGTCGCCAGCTCCGTGACCGGGTGCTCCCCGTCGGGCAGCTGCGGCCAGGTGGGGTCGATGCGGCCCTGCCGGGTGTTGGCCACGGGTGCTCCTCCTCGTGTCGGCGGTCCGGGGTGATTATCCCGCACGGCCGTGCCGGGGGGGGCGCCGCCACCGGCCGACTACCGTAGAACCAATGCCCACTTCGCTGGTCGACTGGCTGCGCGCCCAGGACGACGGGACCCTGACCGCGCTCCTGCGGCTGCGTCCCGACCTGGCCGTGCCGCCGCCGGCCGACGTCACGGTGCTCGCCACCCGGGCCGGCATCCGGGCTTCCGTGCACCGCGCGTGCGACGAGCTGGACACCGTGACGCTCGCGGTGCTGGAGGCGCTGGTCCTCGCCGACGCCGACGCGGAGCCGGCCACCGCCGCCGAGCTGGCCCGCCTGCTCGGCCCGGACGTGCCTGCGGGCGAGCTCACCGCCGCGCTGGCCGCGCTGCGGGAGCGGGCGATCGTGTGGGGCCCGGACGGCGGGCTGTCCGTCGTCCCGGCCGCGCGGGAGGTCGTCCCGCGCCACCCCGGCGGGCTGGGGCGGCCGTCGTCCGGCCCGGCCGGGTCGTCGGCGCTGCCCGGCCTGCTGGCCGCCGTCACACCCGAGGAGCGCCGCGTGCTGGACGCGCTGGCCGCCGGGCCGCCGATCGGGCGCAGCCGTGCGGGCGGCGACCCGGACAGCCCGGTGGGCCGGCTGCTCGCGAGCGGGCTGCTGCTGCGCGTCGACCCGGAGACCGTCGAGCTGCCCCGCCAGGTCGGCCTGGCCCTGCGCGGGGACCGCCCGATGGGCCGGCTCGCCGTTGCGCCGCCGGACATCGGGGTGCGCGACCGCGGCGCCACGCTCGTCGACCGGACGGCCGGCGGCGCCGCGCTGGAGGTCGTCCGGCGGCTGGAGCTGCTCGTCGCGCACTGGAGCCACACGCCGCCGCCCGTGCTGCGCTCGGGTGGGCTGGGCGTGCGCGAGCTGCGCCGCGCGGCGCGCGAGATGGACGTCGACGAGGCCACCGGCGCGCTCTTCGTCGAGCTGGCCGTCGGGGCGGACCTCGTGGCCGAGAGCGACGGCGTCGCGCCGGAGTGGGTGCCGACCACCGGCGCGGACGTGTGGGCCGTCGGCGGGCCGGAGCTGCGGTGGGCGCTGATCGCGCGCACCTGGCTCGACCTGCCCCGGCTGCCCGGCCTGGTCGGCCGCAAGGACGATGCCGGCAAGCCCGTCGCGGCCCTGTCCGACGGCGTGCGCCGTCCGCTGGCCCCGAGAGACCGGCGCCGGGTGCTCGCCGGGCTGGCCGAGCTGGCCCCCGGTGCCGCGCCCGGCTCGCCGTCCGCGTTCGCCGACCTGCTGGCCTGGCGCGCGCCCCGGCGCGGCGGACGGCTGCGCGACGAGGTGGTCGGGTGGGTGCTCGCCGAGGCGACCGTGCTCGGCGTGGTGGCCCTCGACGCGCTCAGCGGCCCGGGCCGCGCGCTGCTCGGCGGCGACCGCACGGCCCTCGCGGCGGCGCTGCGGGAGACGCTCCCCGCCCCCGTGGACCACGTCCTCCTGCAGGCCGACCTCACGGCCGTCGCGCCCGGCCCGCTGGAGCCGGAGCTGGCCCGCGAGCTGGACCTGATGGCCGAGATCGAGTCGGCCGGCGGGGCCACCGTCTACCGGTTCACCGAGGCCACCATCCGGCGGGCGCTCGACGCCGGGCGTCCGCGTCCGACCTGCAGGAGCTGCTCACCAAGCGGTCGGCCACCCCGGTGCCGCAGGGCCTCGCGTACCTCGTCGACGACGTGCGCGCCGGCACGGGCGGCTGCGTGGCGGGGCGGCCGCGTCGTTCCTGCGTTCCGACGACGAGGTGCTGATCACCGAGGTGCTCGCGCACCCCGACGCGCCGGGCATGGAGCTGCGCCGCATCGCGCCCACGGTGGTGGTCTCGCCGCTGCCGCTCGTCGAGCTGATGGACGGGCTGCGCGCCGCCGGGTTCAGCCCGGCCGCCGAGGACCCGGGCGGCGCCGTCCTCGACCTGTCCGACCGCGGGCGGCGCACCGAGCCGCGCCGCCGCTCCGCCACCCGCACCGGCCCGCCCGAGCCGGACGCCGAGCAGCTCGCGGCGCTCGTCTCGCGGATGCGGGCCGGCGACGCCATGGCCGGCGTGCGCCGCGGCGCCCCGGCGGCCACCACGACCAACGGCGCCACCGTCGACCTGCTGCGCACGGCGGCCGCCGCGAACCGCAGCGTCTGGATCGGGTTCGTCGACGGGCACGGCGTCGCGGGCGAGCAGGTGCTGGCCCCCACGAGCGTCGGCGGCGGGGTGGTCGAGGGCCGCGACTCCGCGGGTGAGGTGCGCCGGGTGCCGCTGCACCGCATCACGAGCATCGCCGTGGTCGAGCAGTAGCTCAGCGGGCCGCGGCCCGCCGGAGCTCCAGGGCCAGCACCACGCACCCGACGGCGACGAGCACGCCGTGCGCGATCCGCAGCGCGGGCGCGCCGTAGAACTGCGGCAGGAAGAGTACGAACCCGGCCGCGAAGACGACCCCGCTCAGCCGGGCCATCCGCCCCGACCGCGCGGCGGCCACGGCCGCGAGCACCGCGGCGACGGCCAGCCCGACCAGCCCGAGGCCGAACGCCGTGACCTGCGTGGGGCCCATCCGGATCGCCTCGACCAGCGCCGTCGGGTCCCCGAGGCCGGACGCCCGCTGCCCGATCACGTGCAGCGCGAAGACCTCGGCGCCGTAGTACGGCAGCACCAGGCCCGTGCCGGCCCACCAGAGGCCGAGCGCGCGCCCGCGAGCCGGCCGCCCAGTACGTCCCGCAGCCCCAGCAGCCCGAAGCCCACCAGCACGAACCCGGCCACCGCGGCGAGGTGCGCGACCAGCCAGCCCGGGGAGGCGAAGGCGGCCGCCGCCGTCGCCTCGGCGGCGTCCACCCACGGCGGCCGACGGGTAGGCGAGAACGACGACCCCGCGCCGGCGAGGCCGTCGGAGCGGCGACGGCGTGCCGGGTCGGGGTCGAGATCGTGGCGGTCATGGCGGCTCCCCGGACGGCCGAGAGCGGTGCTCTCGTTCGGGAGCAGCGTGCAGCACTCACGAGGCAGTGTCAAGAGCACTGCTCTCGTTTCGTGCCGCTGATCGCAGCGGTCAGCGGGCCCCGGCGGTCATGCGGTAGTGCATGGCGTGCTCGACCAGCGTGATCAGCGCCTGCTTCGTGGACTCGCGGTTGCGGGCGTCGCAGGTGATGATCGGGATCGTGTGGTCGATCGACATCGCCTCGCGCACGTCCTCGATGCGGTGCTGGAGCATCCCGTCGAAGCAGTTCAGCCCGATGATGTACGGCAGCCCGCGGTCCTCGAAGAAGTCGATCGCGGCGAAGGAGTCGGCCAGCCGCCGCGTGTCGACCAGCACGACGGCGCCGATCGCGCCACGCACCAGGTCGTCCCACATGAACCAGAAGCGGTGCTGCCCGGGCGTGCCGAACAGGTAGAGGATCAGGTCGGAGTCGAGCGAGACGCGGCCGAAGTCCATGGCCACCGTGGTGGTGACCTTGTTCGGGGTGGCCGCGAGGTCGTCGACGCCGGCGCTGGCCTCCGTCATGACCGCTTCGGTGGTCAGCGGCACGATCTCCGAGACCGATCCGACGAACGTGGTCTTGCCGACGCCGAAGCCCCCGGCGACCACGATCTTGGCCGAGATCGTCGCCGTCGTGGCCATTCCCTGCGGCCTAGAGCCGACGGAGTCCACTCAGAACCCTTTCCATCAGGGCGAGGTCCGGCGTGTTGCCGGTGTTGCTCGCCGCCGTCTGGTGCACGGTCACGAAGCCGAGCCCGGCCATGTCGCCCAGCAGCACCCTGGCGACGCCGAGAGGCAGCGACAGTAGCGCGGCGACCTCGGCGACCGACCGCGGCTGCTCGCACAGCTCCGCGACGGCCCGGTGCTCGACCTGCAACAGACCCATCTGGTCCCGGCCCCGCTGGCTCGTCGAGACGAGCGCCTCGATGGCCAGGTCGAGACCGGGTTTCGTCCGGCCGCGGGTCCACGCGTACGGCCGGACGGCCGCCGCACCGCCCTCCTCGGCAACCGGCTCGGAGACGAGTCGCATGTCGATGGGAGCGGTGGGCGGTCCGGCCACCACGGCCGGCGGCGAGGTGGCCGGCGGGCCGGCCGTGGCCGCGTTGGCGGCCTTGGCCTGGGCGCCCGCGTCGTCGTTCAGCTCGACGTCGGCCCCCCGCCTGCGGCCCCACCGCCGGCGGCGAGGCGAACGGCCTGCGTCGAAGCTGAAGCCGTTCATGATGTCGGCGAAAGTCGGCTCCGAGGGTGGCCGACGGGTGTCGTCGGGACCGGAGGACATCGGACTCACCTGCCTTCTGCCGATCGGTGGTGTGGCTGGCCGGGCGTGGGTCGCCGGGCTCAGATGCCGTAGGTGCCTTGCAGCTCTGCGCGCAGCTCGGGGGTGAGCAGCTGGCCGACCCGGTCGACCAGCAGCGTCATCTCGTATCCGATCAGGCCGATGTCACAGCTCGGTGACGCCAGCACCGCGAGGCAGGAGCCGTCGCTGATCGACATGAGCAGCACGATGCCGCGGTCCATCTCCACCACGGTCTGCACGACGCCGCCGGCGTCGAAGCAGCGCGCGGCGCCCTGCGTCAGGCTGACGAGCCCGGACGCCACGGCGGCGAGCTGGTCGGCCCGGTCGCGGGGCAGCCGGTCGGAGCCCGTGAGCAGCAGGCCGTCGGCCGACACCACGATGGCGTGGGCGACGCCGGGCACGCGTTCGGCGAAGTTCGTGACCAGCCACCCGAACCGGCTGGGCTGGATCTGTGGCGCAGTCATGAGGACTCCTCGTCGTGATTCCCACCCGCGTCCCCCGCGGGCCCCGTACCACTACCCCCGTTGGTCTCGGAGGCCGCTCCGTTGTCGCCGCGCATCCTGCTCTCGCGACCTTGCCGGATGCCCTGCTGGTAGCTGGCAAGCCGGCCACGAATCGTCTCTGCGCTGCGGGCCGCCGTCGCCGGCGCCGCGAGCACCGCCGAGCCCGCGCTCCCCGGGACGAGCCGGGCCCGCGGCCGCCGCTTGGGCAGCCCGGCCGACGTGAGCTCGTCGGCGTGCTCGGTGACCACCTCGCTCGCGGCCCGCCAACCCTCGTCGGCGGCGCTGGCGAAGTCCTGCTCGGTCGGTGCCGGGGCGGCGGGCGCCGCGGCGACGGCCGGCTCCGGCGTGGGAGCCGCGGGCCGCGCCACCGGGCTCGGCGGACCTGCCGGGCCGGGCACGATGGGCGCTTCCAGCGCGCTCGGACCGGACAGGGCCGGACCGGCGGCCGCGGTGCTCTCCCAGTCGACCGGGATCGGCCGGTTGGAGCGGAACCAGGCCGACGCGATCTCCTCGAAGATCGGCGTGGTCTCGCCCATGTCGAGCCCGTCGCCCTGCCGCGGGTCACCGATGGCCGGCACGCTCGGCGCGAACAGCCCGTCGGCGGCGGGCGCCGGTGCCGGGCTCGGCCGCGGGGTCGGACGCGGCGCCGGGAGCGGCGGCCGGACCTGCGGCTGCTCGACGACGGGCGGCTCGGGCACGACCTGCTCGGGCAAGGCCGGCTGCGGCGGTGCGACCGGCTCCGCCGGCTGCTCGGGCTGCTCCGCCGCGGCGGGCGCAGGCTCGGCCGGTGCCGGTGCGACGGGCTCGTCCTGCTCGGGCGCGGCCGCCGGAGCCGCGGCCGCTACGGCCGCCGTCGGGACGTCCACGGAGGCCGTCTCGGCCGGCGGGGCCGCCGGCTCCTCGGGAGCAGCCGGAGCGGCTGCCTCGGCCGGCTGGGGCGTGGCCGGGTTCTGCGTCGCCGGGCTCTGAGCTGCCGGGGTCTGAGCTGCCGGGCTCTGGGGTGCCGACTCCCCGCTCGGGTCGATCGGTGGCCGGTTGACCACCGGCATCGGCATCGTGGGCGGCGAGACCGGCGAGATCCCCCGCGGCACCCGCTGCGGCAGCCCGGACGCCGTGCGCGGCGGCTGGGGCCGGTCCGGCTGCGGCGCGAGCGGCTCGGGCCTGCTGGGCTGGGTCACCGCCGTGACGTACCGCGAGCCGGGCAGGCCAGGGTGGCGCCGTGCTGCGCCCGGCCGGCATCGACGCGTCCAAGATCAGCAAGGACCCGGGCGCTTCGCCGCGTACCGCGGCGACCCGCTCGTCTACGACGGGCGCCCGACGCTGGGGCTGTCGTCGGCGCTGTTCGCGCAGTTCGGGCCACTGGTCGAGCGGTCGCGTGGGCTGCGGGTGCCGGTGCTGCTGCAGTATGGCGAGCACGACGAGGTCGTCGACCCGGCCGGGTTCCGCGCGCTGGAGGCGGCGTGCGGCGCACCCGACCTGACGGTGCACCGCTACCCGGGCCTGTGGCACGAGATCTACAACGAGCCCGAGCGCGAGCGCCCGCTCGCCGACCTGGCGGACTGGCTCAGTTCCCGGGCGCGTTGACGTTGATCCCGGTGCCGCCGCCCGGCGCGTAGACCGTCACGCCGGAGCCCTGCAGGGCCTCGTTGGCCTTGCGCTGCGCCTCGCCCTGCTCCCGCACCAGGTCGATCTGCGCGCACAACCGGGCAGGCGAGGTAGCCGCGCTGGCGCTCGGCGTTGGCGTCGGCGTCCAGCCGGGCCTGGTTGAGGCGGGCCTGCGCGGCGGACGCCCCGGCGAACTCGGCCTGCGCGGCCTCGATCCGCTCGCGCAGCTGCCCGGGCAGATCGACGCCGGTGAGCGAGAACGAGATGTTGGTCAGGTAGTCGCCGCCGAGCGCGCGGTTGATGTTCGTGGCGAGCGCGGTCTGCACGTTGGTCTGGATGCGCTGCAGCACCTCGGCGTTGTTGGCGCCGGTCGCCGTCGCGGCGGCCTGGAGCTGCTCGGGCGTCGAGTTCTGCACGAGGGCGCAGGACGCCTGCAGCTCGGCGCAGTCGACCGTGCCCATCTGCTGGCGCAGCGTCTCCTCCAGCACCGGCTTGATCACCACGTCGAGGAACGCGCCGAACCCCGCGTCGCCCTCCCAGACGGCCAGCCGCTCGTCGGTGCCGGGCACCTGGAACGTGCGCGTGCCGTACGCGTCGTCGAACGCGCGCAGCACGGGCTCGGCGGTGTTGAGCCGGAAGTTGAGCCGCGCGGTGAGGCCGACGTCGACGCCGTCGCTGGTCGGCGTGCGGTAGGCGTTGACGCCCGGGGTGTCGTCGCCGGCCGGGACGATGTCGTAGAAGCGCTGCTGGGCGGGGTAGGGGTGCTCCTCGGAGAACATGCCCGTGAACGTCCGCGGGCTCGCCGGCGGCAGCACCATGCGGATGTCCTGCGAGTCGAACGGGCCGCCGTTGCGGATCACCGTCGTCGTGCCGCCGTCGGTGCGCGAGAACGACATCAACGCGATGATCCCGAAGATCCCGCCGGCGACCACGGCGCCGGCGGCCAGCCAGACGACGAGCCTCGTCAGCGGCGACCGGGTCCGCACGCGGTTCCTGCTGGACATGGGCTCCTCCGGGTGGCGGCGACGACGCGCTGATCATGACGGCCCCGCGCGGGTGAGCTCCATGCGGGGGTCGTTCCGGGCCGTGGCGGTTGCCCGGACATTTCGTCGCCGACGGGTGAACAACTCCCGCCCGGTGGGACGAAGTGGAACTCGGAACCCACGGTGTGCTCAGATGGCGCCGTGCGCGCGCCGGCCTACTACCTCGGAGAGATCTGGGGTACTCGCCGTGCTGACGCGTTCGACCAGTGCTGTCGCCCGAGCTGACGCCCCTGCCCGCTCGTCCGCCGTCACCACTGGAGCACCTCCGTGCTGCTGCACGCCCCCACGCCGCTTTCACTCGCCGACCTCTCCACGCTCACCACGAGCGTCGCCGACGAGGTCCGGGCCGGCCTCCACCCCGTCCAGGTCGATCCGGACCGGCGCTGGTACCGGCTGCTGCGCAGCGACGACTACGTCGACGTCTGGCTGATCAGCTGGGCCACCGAGCAGACCGCCGAGCTGCACGACCACGCCGGCTCGCTCGGCGCGCTGACCGTCGTCTCCGGGAGTCTCGTCGAGCAGCGCTGGGCCGGCGACGGCCTGCGTTCGCGGCGGGTCGTGGCCGGCCGTGGCCTCGGCTTCCCGCTCGGCCACGTCCACGACGTCGGCAACCCGGCGCCCGAGCCGGCCGTCTCGGTGCACGCCTACTCGCCGCCGCTCACGGCCATGTCGTACTACGCCGTGGAGCCCGGCGGGCGGTTGCGCCGCACGCGCAGCGTGCTCGTCGAGAGCGGTTCGTCGGAGGGGATCGGATGACTGACGTGCACGACCTGCTGGCCGCCGCGCGGGCCCGGCTGGACCGCCCCGACCCGCGCCGGGCCGCCGAGCTCGTGCCGCGCGCCCACCTCGTCGACACGCGGCCGGCGTGGCAGCGCGCGCAGGAGGGTGAGCTGCCCGGCGCGCTGCTGATCGAGCGCAACCACCTGGAGTGGCGGCTCGACCCCGCGTCGGACGCGCGCATCCCGGAGGCCGTCGACCACGACGTCACCTGGATCGTCGTGTGCTCGGAGGGGTACGCGAGCAGCCTCGCCGCGGCGTCCCTGCAGGACCTGGGCCTGCACAACGCGACCGACCTCGACGCGGCTACCAGGCGTGGAGGCGCACGTTCGCCTCTGACTGACGGCACGATGGCGGCGTGAGCCAGGTGCCGCCGGAGGACTTCGCCGAGATCCGCGCCCTCGTCCGCGACTTCGTGCGCAAGCGGGTGGTGCCGCGGGAGAACGAGATCGCGGCGGCCGACCGGGTGCCCGACGACCTGCGCGCGGCCGCGGCGGAGATGGGCCTGTTCGGCTACGCGCTGCCCCAGGAGTGGGGCGGCCTGGGCCTCGACCTCACGCAGGACGTCGAGCTGGCGATGGAGCTGGGCTACACCACGCTCGCCCTGCGCTCGCTGTTCGGCACCAACAACGGCATCGCCGGCCAGGTGCTGGTCGGGTTCGGCACCGACGCGCAGAGGCAGCGGTGGCTGGCCGCGATGGCGTCCGGGGACGTGGTCGCGTCGTTCGCGCTGACCGAGCCCGGCGCCGGCTCCAACCCGGCCGCCCTGCGCACCCGCGCCGTCCGCGACGGCGAGGGCTGGGTGCTCGACGGGCAGAAGCGGTTCATCACCAACGCGCCCATCGCCGACCTCTTCGTCGTGTTCGCCCGCACCGCGCCGGCCGGTCCGGCGGGTCCGGGGATCGCCGTGTTCCTCGTCCCGGCCGCGGCGGACGGCGTCCGGGTCGGGCCCAAGGACGCGAAGATGGGCCAGGAGGGCGCGTGGACCGCCGACGTCGTGCTCGACGGCGTGCGGGTCGGCGCGGACGCGCTGGTCGGCGGCGCGGAGGCGGTGGGCTACCGCGCCGCGATGGCGTCGCTGGCCCGCGGCCGGGTGCACATCGCGGCGCTGGCCGTGGGCTGCGCGCAGCGGGCGCTCGACGAGTCCGTCGCGTACGCGGCGGCCAACACCCAGGGCGACGTGCCGGTCGGCAGTTTCCAGCTGGTGCAGGCGATGCTCGCCGACCAGCAGACCGGGGTGGCGGCCGGGCGGGCGCTGGTCCGGGACACGGCCAGGGCCTACGTCGCGGGCGAGGACCGGCGGGTCGGGCCGTCCGTGGCGAAGCTCTTCTGCACGGAGATGGCCGGCCGGGTGGCCGACCTCGCCGTGCAGGTCCACGGCGGCACCGGCTACATGCGGGAGATCCCGGTGGAGCGCATCTACCGGGACGTCCGCCTGCTGCGGCTGTACGAGGGCACCAGCGAGATCCAGCGCCTGATCGTGGGTGGGGCGCTCGTGCGGGCGGAGCAGGAGCGCCTGGCTCGCTGACGCCCCTAGGGACGGGGGAGCGCTGCCAGTGCCTCGACCAGCGGGGCCAGCTCGGGCACCTCGCCCGCCTCGTCGAGCGTGTGCTTGAGCGTGGAGTCGTGCAGCGGCCGGACGCGTTCCAGCAGCTCACGGCCGCGTTCGGTGAGCGTGCTGTAGATGCCGCGGCGGTCGTCCTCGCACAGGTAGCGGCTGAGCAGGCCGCGGTTCTCCAAGCGCGTGACCAGGCGCGTGGTGGCGCTGTGCGAGAGCGCGGCGGCCCGCGCGAGCTGCTGCATGCGCATGTGCCAGCCGTCCTGGCGGGCCAGCGTGTCGAGCACGGTGTACTCGACGACGGACAGGTCGAACTCAGCCTGCAGCGCCTTCTCCAGCGCCTCCTCCAGCCGACCGTGCAGCGCGGCGAGCGTCCGCCAGCCCTGGGCACGCACCTCGACCGCGTCGTCCGCGATACCCACCCGGCACCTCCTCCGTGCAGGCGAGCATACCTGCTTGCCGGAGATAGAACGCGTGTGCAACTGTTGCTCACGCGTTCTATCGGCGCACGCTGACAACAGGAGGATGCACGTCATGCCGCTCGCTCTGCTGGCCCTCGCCATCAGCGCATTCGCGATCGGGACCACCGAGTTCGTCCCGTCGGGCCTGCTGCCCGAGATCGCGGCCGACTTCGGGGTGGGCATCCCCACGGCCGGCCTGCTCGTCTCCGGCTACGCGCTGGGGTGTTCGTCGGGGCTCCGCTGATCACCGCGTCGGTCACCGCGCTGCGCCGCAAGCCCGTACTGCTGGGGCTGCTCGGGCTCTTCGTCGCCGGCAACGTGATCTCGGCGCTCGCCCCCGACTACGGCGCGATGATGGCGGGGCGGATCGTCGCGTCGCTCTGCCACGGCGCGTTCTTCGGCGTCGGATCGGTGGTGGCCGCCGGGCTCGTCGCGCCGCGGCGGCGGGCCGCCGCGATCGCGATGATGTTCACCGGGCTGACGGTGGCCAACGTGCTGGGCGTGCCGCTCGGCACCCTCGTCGCCAGTCGTTCGGCTGGCGCGCGACGTTCTGGGTGGTCGCCGCGCTCGGGGTCGTCGGCGCGCTCGGGGTGGTCGCACTCGTCCCGGACCGGCCGGCCGACCCCGCCGCCGACCTGCGCGCCGAGCTGGCCGCGTTCCGCAACCCGCAGGTCTGGCTCGCGTTGACGATGACCGCGCTCGGTTTCGGCGGCGTGTTCGCCTCGTTCACCTACGTCGCCCGCTCATGACGGACGTCGCCGGCTTCCCGGCGAGCGCGCTGACCGGCCTGGTGCTGCTCTTCGGCGCGGGGCTCGTCGTGGGCAACCTCGCGGGGGCCCGGGCCGCCGACCGGGCGCTGATGCCGACGGTCGTCGCCACGATCGCCCTGCTCGCGGTTGTCCTGCTGGCGTTCGTGGTCACGGTGCACTCGCCGGTCCCGGCGGCGATCACGCTGTTCCTGGCCGGCGCGGCCGCGTTCGCGACGGTCCCCGGGCTGCAGGCCCGGGTCATGGACGCGGCGGGCAGCGCAGGCACCCTCGCCTCGGCCATGAACATCGGCGCGTTCAACCTCGGCAACGCGGTCGGCGCGTGGCTCGGCGGCGCCGCGATCGGGGCCGGCCTCGGGCTGCCCGCCGCCAACGCGGTCGGCGCCGCGATGGCCGCCGCCGGTGTGGTCGTCGCGCTCGTGTCGGTGGCGCTGGACCGCCGCCGGGCGGCCGCGCGGGCGGAGGTGGTCGCGTCGTGAACACCGCACTGGTCGTCGGCGCGCGGGGCGTCATCGGCGGCACGCTCGCCGAGCACCTCGCCACGCTCCCGGACTGGGACGTCGTCGGGCTCTCGCGCCGCGGCGGCCCGCCCGGCCGGGTCCGGCACGTCCGGGCCGACCTCGTCGACCGCGGCTCCGTCGTCGCCGCACTACGGGCGAACCCGGACGTCACGCACCTCTTCTACGCCGCCTACCAGGACCGGCCGACCTGGTCGGAGCTGGTCGAGCCGAACGTCACGATGCTGCGGACGGTGCTCGACGCCGCCGCGGTGGCCGCGCCCGGCCTGCGGCACGTCAGCCTGATGCAGGGCTACAAGGTGTACGGCGCGCACCTCGGCCCGTTCGCCACGCCCGCGAAGGAGGACGACCCGCCGCACATGCCGCCGGAGTTCAACGTCGACCAGCAGCGGCTCGTCGAGGAGCGGGCGGCCGCGGGCGGGTGGACGTGGTCGGCGCTCCGGCCGTCGGTCGTTGCAGGGTTCGGGCTCGGCAACCCGATGAACCTCGGCGTGGTGCTCGCGGTGTACGCGTCGATCAGCAAGGAGCTGGGCGTCCCGCTGCGGTTCCCCGGCCGGCCGGGCGCCTACGACGCCCTGCTCGAGCTGACCGACGCCGGGCTGCTCGCCGAGGCGACGGTCTGGGCGGCGACCGATCCGCGCTGCGCGAACCAGGCGTTCAACATCGCCAACGGCGACCTCTTTCGCTGGAACCGCATGTGGCCGGTCGTCGCCGGCGCGTTCGGGCTGGACGTCGCGCCGCCGCTGCCGATGTCGCTCGCGGACGTGATGGCCGACAAGGAGCCGGTGTGGGACGCGATGGTCGCCCGGCACGGGCTGGTGCCCACCCCTTACGCGCAGGTGTCGTCGTGGGCGTTCGGCGACTTCGTGTTCTCGTGGGACTACGACATGTTCGCCGACACCTCGAAGTCCCGGCGCTTCGGGTTCCACACCTACGTCGACACCGAGGGGATGCTGCTGCGTCTCTTCGCCGACCTCCGGAAGCGCCGGATCGTCCCCTGAACCCCGGTACGGTCTGCCGCATGACCGATGTCGAGCGGGCCGTGGCCGGGAGCGTCGCGACGGAGGAGAGCATCGCGGTCGCGGGCAGCGTCGCGACCGCGGGGAGCGTGGCCGTCGCCGGGAGCGTGGCGACGGCGGGCAGCGCGGGCGTCGCCGGCAGCGTCGCGACGGCCGGGAGCGCCGCGGTCGCGGGCAGCGTCGCCACGGCGGGCAGCGTCGCGATCGCCGGCTCGGTGCTGACGCTGCTCAGCATCGCCCTGGCCGGGTGCATTGCGTGCCTGGGCTGCGTCGGCTGCCGCCGCTGCGTGGCGTGTGTGGGGTGTATCGACTGCGTGGGCTGCGTCGGGTGCGTGGGCTGCGTCGGGCTGCGGGGCGCGGTCGGCAAGGTCGCGTCTCCGCCTGAGCCGCCGCCGCCCGGTTGCAGCAAAGCCACCCTCATGCAGGCTGGCGGCGGCAGGGTGGCTTTGCTGCAAGTCCCCGGGGCTCGGCGCTGCCGGAAATGTCGGACCCCGCCTCTAACCTGCGCCGCGTGACGGTCTTCGAGCTGCGGCAGTACACCCTCCACACCGGGCGGCGCGACGAGCTGGTTGCGTCTTCGAGCGGGAGTTCGTGGAGTCCCAGGAGGAGCTGGGTGCGCGGGTTGTCGGCACGTTCCACGACGTGGCCGACCCGCGCCGGTTCGTCTGGATCCGGGAGTTCGCCGACATGCCGGCCCGGTTCGCGGCGCTCGCCGGCTTCTACGGCGGGCCGGTGTGGAAGGAGCACGGTCCGGCCGCCAACGCCACGATGCTCGACTTCGACGACGTGCTGCTCCTCGAGCACGTCGGCGCGGGCTTCCCGGCGGGCACCCGGGCCGGGGCGGGCGACGGGAGCCCGGGGCCGTCGCGGGTGCTGGCGGTCATCCGGCCCGGCGCCGAGCCCGATGCGGCGGCCGCCGAACGCGCGCTCGGCGCGGCCGTGGTCGTCGCGCGCACCGCGCCGTACCCCAACGACTTCCCGGCTCTCCCGATCCGCGACGAGCCGGCCGCCGTCTGGTTCGCGGCCTTCCCGGACGCGGCCGCCGCGGCCGCGGCGCGCGGCCGGCTCCTGGTCGAGCCGGGCGCCGGGTGCTGGAGCTGGAGCCGACGGCCCGGTCGGCGTACCGCTGAACCGCCAGGCGGCTCAGCCGAAGTAGCGCTCCACGTCGAGCGGGCCGCCCTGCGCGGCGAACTCGGCGTGCACCGCCGTGCGCAGGCCGGCGTCGGCGAGGTAGTCCACGGCCGTGAGCGCGAGCCCGAGCGCCCCGTCCCGCACGGCCCGGTCGCCCGCCTCGGAGGAGGACGCGGCGGCGAACTCGACGGTGTGCAGCGCCACCGTCGGCCCGGACACCGCGATCATCGGGTGGATGGCGGGCATCCGGTAGCTGAGGTTGCCGAGGTCGGTGGAGCCGGTCAGGAACTCCGGCACCACCCCCGGCGGCAGCGGCCGCGCCCGGCCGGCTCCTGGTTCACGGCCCAGCGCGCCGCCAGCGTGTGGTTGAACCGGATCGGCAGGTACGGCGGCAGCTCGTCCCACAGCAGGTCCACCGTGCAGCCGTGCATCGCGGCCGCGCCGAGCGCCACCGCCTCCAGCCGGGACGCGAGGTCGCGCAGCGTCGCCGGCTCGAACGAGCGGAAGTAGAAGAGCAGCGCCGCCCGCTCCGGCACCACGTTCGGGCGCGCGCCGCCGTCGGTGAAGACGCCGTGCACGCGGTCGGTGCTCGGCATGTGCTGGCGCAGCGCGGCGACGCCCTGGTACGCGGCGACCGCCGCGTCGAGCGCGTTGCGGCCCATGAACGGCTGCGCGGCCGCGTGCGCGGCCACCCCGTGGAAGACCATCTCGACCTGGCGGCGGCCGAGGAACGGGTGCATCGCGACGTCGTGCGAGAACGGGTGCAGCATCACCACCGCGTCGACGTCGTCGAAGATGCCGGCGCGGGCCAGCGTCTCCTTGCCGCCGCCGCCCTCCTCCGCGGGGGTGCCGACAAGCGTGACGCGCCCGCCGACCTGCTCCTGCACCGCCGCGGCGGCGAGGAACCCGCCGACGCCCGTCGCGCAGATGATGTTGTGCCCGCAGGCGTGCCCGATGCCCGGCAGCGCGTCGTACTCGGCGAGCACGGCGACGTGCGGGCCGTCCGTGCCGCGGGTCGCGACCAGCGCCGTCTCCAGCCCGCCGACGCCCACCTCGGCGTGGTGCCCGTGGCGTTCCAGCAGGTCGGCCACGGCCCGGGCGGACCGGCGCTCCTCGACGCCTCCTCCGGGTGCGCGTGCAGGTCCTGGCTCAGCGCGACCAGGTCGGCGGCGTACCCGCCCACCGCGCCGGTGACGGCGTCGCGCACGCCGGCCGGGGCGCCCGCGTGCGCGGACGCGAGCGGCGCCGCGTCCGTGACGGCCTGCGCCGTGGCCGCGGTGACCGCGCGCAGGTAGCTGTCGTCGGGGGCCTGGGGCCGGGACGGGTCGGGCACGGTCGGCACGATTCCACAGGACGCACCGCGGGTCACGGCAGGTCGTCGATGGCCTTCTGGATGCGCCGCACGGACACCGGGTAGCGGGTGCGCATCGGGTGCGCGTAGAGGCCCACCCGCAGCTCCTCGATCATCCAGCGGATCTCGCGCAGCGCGGGGCCCGGCTCGGCGCCCGGCGGCAGTGCCGCCACCTCGGCGGCGTACTCGTCGGCTACGGCGCGCACCTGCGCCGTCCACTCCGCGTCGCGGGCCGGGTCGGCGCGCAGCTTCTCGATGCGCCGTTCCGCCGCCTCCAGGTACCGCGCGACGTCGGCCAGCCGGGTGGCCCCGTCGGCCGTCGCGAAACCGGGCCCGACCAGCGCGTCCACCTGCGCGGCGAGATCGGCCCTGCCGGCGGCGAGCGCGGGCGCGCGCAGGTCGCCGAGCTGCGCCTGCACCCGGTGCCAGACGGTCAGCACCCCGCGCACGGCCTGCAGCACCTGCACGGTGGTGGACGCGAGCCGGTCGGCGAAGAGCCGCGCGAGCCGTGCGTACGACCGCTCGTCCCAGGCGTCACCGCCGGCCGCGGCGATCAGGCGTCGGCGGCCGCGGTGACGCAGTCGTCGAGCAGCGCGGCGACCGAGCCGTGCGGGTTGCGGGAGAGCGCCAGCTTGGTGGGGTTGTCGAGGTCGCGCTGCACCTGCCGCACCGGGCTCTGGGTGCCGAGCAGCAGCAGCCGGCGGACGCCGCGGTGGTGTGCGGCGTCGCGTTCGGCGGCGGTCGGGAAGACGCGTACGTCCACGGTCGCCCCGCGGTCGACCAGGCCGGGGAAGCCCGTGACGACGTGGCGGCCGCGGCGGATCGGGTGCTCGCGGGGGAGCGCGCCGATGGTCCAGGACGTCAGCCCGGTGCGCTCGACGTCGACGCCCGCGGCGGCCAGCTCCGCCCGGACCTTCGGCGCCAGCTCGCGGCGCAGCGCCTCCAGGTCGGTGCCGGTCGTGACCTGCGCGCCCGTCTCGTCGAGCACCCGGAACGTGACGGTCAGGTGCTCGGGCAGCCGGTCCAGCTCCCACGCGTCGCGCGGGATGTCGACGCCGCGCATCCGGCCCAGCTCGCGCTCCAGCGCGTCGAGCAGCGGCTCGCGTTCGACGGCGCCGGACGCCTGCAGCCGGGCGAGCACCGCACGGGCGTGGTCCGGGGCGGGCGAGTAGAGCCGCCGCAGCTGCTTGGGCAGGGTGCGGATCAGGGCCGTGACCAGCTCCTCCCGCAGCCCCGGCACCTGCCACGTGAACGGGGTGGGGTCCACCTGCTGGAGCGCGGCGAGCGGCACGTCGACCGTGACGCCGTCGCTGTGCGCGCCCGGCTCGAACGCGTACGACAGCGGGAGCGTGAGCCCGCCGGCCTCGACGTGGTCGGGGTAGGCGCTGCGGTCGACGTCCGCGGCCTGCGCGGTGCGCAGCATCTCCTCGGTGAAGTCGAGCAGCTCGGGGTGGCTGCGCGACTCCTTCTTCCACCACGAGTCGAAGTGCCGCCCGGACACGACGTGCTGCGGCACGCGTTCCTCGTAGAACGCGACGAGCGTCTCGGCGTCCACCACGAGGTCGCGCCGGCGGGCCCGGTGCTCCAGCTCGGCGACGTCCTCCAGCAGCTCGCGGTTGGCGTGGAAGAACCGGTGGCGGGTGTCCCAGTCGCCCTCCACCAGCGCGTGCCGGATGAACAGCTCGCGGGCCAGCTCCGGGTCGATGCGGCCGAGGTCGACCGTGCGGCCGGCGACGATCGGGATGCCGTGCAGCGTGACGCGTTCGGTGGCGACCGCGCCGGCGCGCTTGCGCGACCAGTGCGGCTCGGAGTAGTTGCGTTTGACCAGGTGCCCGGCCAGCGGCTCGACCCACTCCGGCTTGATCCGGGCGACCGTGCGTGCGAACAGCCGCGACGTCTCCACCAGCTCGGCGGCCATCACCCAGCGCGGCGGCTTCCTCGCCAGCGGCGACCCGGGGAAGATCATGAACTTCGCGCCGCGCGCGCCGAGGAACTCCTTGGTCTCGGCCTCGCGGAGCCCGAACTGGGAGAGCAGCCCGGAGAGCACCGCGATGTGCACGCGGTCGGAGTCCGGGTCGGCTTGGTTGAGCGTCATCCCGGCGTTGCGGGCGGCCTGGCGGAGCTGGGCGTGCAGGTCCTGCCACTCGCGGACGCGCAGGTGGTGCAGGAACTCGTCGCGCAGCAGCCGGCGGAACCGGTTGCCCGACAGCTCCCGGCGCTGCTCGGCGACGTAGCGCCAGAGGTTCAGGAACGCGAGGAAGTCGGACCCGGCCGCGTCGAGCGTGGCACCGTCGGCCGTCCACTCCCCGGCGAAACGCGCGTGTTTCGCGTCGGCGGCCTGGCGCTGCTCGGCGGGCCGTTCGCGCGGGTCCTGCACGGACAGCGCGGCCGTGATCACGAGCACCTCGCGCAGGCAGCCCGTGCGGTCGGCCTCGACGAGCATGCGGCCCAGCCGCGGGTCGACGGGCAGCGCGGCGAGCGCCCGCCCGACGCCCGTCAGCGTGCGGTCATCCTGCAGGGCGCCCAGCTCGTGCAGCAGCGCGAGCCCGTCGCCGACCGCACGCGCGTCCGGCCGTTCGACGAACGGGAACTCGGTGAGCTCGCCCAGGTCGAGCGAGATCATCTGGAGGATGACCGACGCGAGGTTGGTGCGCAGGATCTCCGGCTCGGTGAACTCCGGACGCGCGTCGAAGTCGTCCTCGGCGTAGAGCCGGATGCAGATGCCGTCGGCGACGCGGCCGCAGCGTCCGGCCCGCTGGTTGGCGCTGGCCTGCGAGACCTTCTCGATCGGCAGCCGCTGCACCTTCAGCCGTCGCGAGTAGCGGGAGATGCGCGCGGTGCCGGTGTCGATCACGTAGCGGATGCCCGGGACCGTCAGCGACGTCTCCGCGACGTTGGTGGCGAGCACCACCCGGCGCCCCGGGTGCGGGGCGAACACGCGGTGCTGCTCGGCCGCGGACAGCCGGGCGAAGAGCGGCAGGATCTCCGTGTTGCGGAAGTCGCGCCTGTCCAGGCGTCGGCGGTGTCGCGGATCTCGCGCTCGCCGGGGAGGAACACGAGGACGTCGCCGTCCCCCTCGCGCTGCAGCTCCGCGACGGCGTCGCCGATGGCGTCGAGCTGGTCGCGGTCCGGGTCGGCCTCGGGGTCGTCCGGGTCGACGATCGGCCGGTACCGGATCTCGACGGGGTAGCTGCGCCCCGACACCTCCACGATCGGCACCTTCGTGCCCAGGGCCTGCGAGAAGTGGTCGCGAACCGCTCGGGGTCGATCGTCGCCGAGGTGATGACAACCTTGAGGTCCGGGCGGCGGGGGAGCAGCTGCGTGAGGTAGCCCAGGATGAAGTCGATGTTGAGGCTGCGCTCGTGGGCCTCGTCGATGATCAGCGTGTCGTACTGGCGCAGCATCCTGTCGCCGGCCAGCTCGGCCAGCAGGATGCCGTCGGTCATGAGCTTGACCAGCGTGTTCTCGCCCACCTGGTCGGTGAAGCGGACCTTCCAGCCGACCACCCCGCCCAGCTCGCCGCCCAGCTCCTCGGCGATGCGGGCGCGACCGTGCGGGCCGCCACCCGGCGGGGCTGGGTGTGGCCGATCATGCCGCGCACGCCGCGGCCCAGCTCCAGGCAGATCTTCGGGATCTGCGTGGTCTTCCCGGAGCCGGTCTCGCCGGCGACGATCACGACCTGGTGGTCGCGGATGGCGTCGGCGATTTCGCGCGCCGGGCGCTGACGGGCAGCGCCTCCGGGTAGCGGACGGCCGGGACCGCGGCCTGCCGTGTCGCGGCCCGCCGCTCGCCGGTCTCGACGGCGGCGCGGAGGTCGGCCACCGCCTTCGCCCGTGCGGCCGCGTCGCGGGTGCGGCTCGCGGTGTCCAGGCGGCGACCGAGTCGGTGCTGGTCCAGCAGGGAGAGCGCGGGCAGGCGTTCGGTGAGCGCGTCGATCTCGGCGTCCGGTACCGGCCCGGGGGACTCCGCGGCCGCGTCGGGACGCCGGGGCCCGCGGCGGCGCGGTCGGCGGGACCGCGCCGGGCGGGCTGCCCCGTCCCGGTCCTCGGCATTGCGGGACGGGGTGTCGGAGCTCCCGCGCGCGCGCGACGCACCGTCGCGCGGGACCCGCGCGTCGCCGTCGCGGGAGGGGACGGCGCCTGCGGACGGGTCTGCCTGCGCGGCGCGCGCGTCAGCGGCTCGGACCGCGGGAGAGGACATCGGGAAAGGAGTCTGCCTGGGGTGCGGGCTCAGACCGAGCGGAGGGTGGGGACGATCTCGTCGGCGACGGGCTCGTCGGCGGCCGGGTGCTCCACGAGCGCGAGCACGCGGTTGGACAGGAAGCGCGCGGTACGCACCGTGCTCCCGCCCCGTGTGGTCTCGCTGACCTCGATCACGCCACGGCCGTGCGTGACGTTCACGCGCCGCCCGGCGCGCGTGGCCGTGACGTTGTAGGTGCGGGTGGTGCCGCTGCCGGCATCGATCACGATCTCTACGCGGTCGCCCTTCATGGCAGGTCCTCAGGCTCGGGTGTGACAGTCGATTGAACCACTCCGACCTGCGGGTTGTTCCCGAGTTTCGGAGAGGACGGAGGTGGGCGGCGCTGTCGGGGGCAGCGCCGCCCAGGCAGCCGCGTCGCACGGCGGCGGGAACGCCGGACGCGGCGGGTCTCGGGGGGTTGGAGGCATCCGCACCGGGCGCCGGTCGCCTCACGGCGCAGGGCGCGACCACTGGGGCGGCGAAGGGTGGGACCCGGGGACACGGTGTCGCCCGGCACGGACAGCTCTTCCAACTCGCCACGACCCCGGTTTGTTCCCCCGGGGCCGGTGGGTGTCCGGGCCAGGCGCTGGTCGCCTCGCGGCGATTGGCGCAACACGGCTCCGGCCGCACCGGTATTCCGTGAAGGCTCTTTACATGTGAGACCCGGGGACACAGGTCACCGGGCCCGGACGCGCTGTACAACGGGCGACCCCGCCGGAAGATTCCCCCGCCGGGGACGAATCCTCGACGCGCCGACGTCGCGGACGTCAGGTTGCGGCCGCCGCGGGAGGACCCGCGCGCTCAGGGGAGAGAACCTGGAGACCGCCGTCCGCGCCGCGTTGACCGCCGTGCAGGACCTCGCCGCGACCACCGCCGAGTTGTGGCCCGAGCACGGCGCGCACCACTCGAACCCGGGACGCCCGGGGTGGACGGGGCCGGCTCAGCGGCTCAGCGCCGCCAGTACCCCGTCGGTGAACGGCGGCCAGGCCTCGATCGCCCACGGACCGAAGTCGCGGTCGGTGAGCACCACACACGCCGCCTGCACGTCCGGGTCGACCCACAGGAACGTGCCGGACTGGCCGAAGTGCCCGTACGTCCGCGGCGAGCTGTGCACGCCGGTCCAGTGCGGCGACTTGCCGTCGCGGATCTCGAACCCGAGCCCCCAGTCGTTCGGCCGCTGCCGGCCGTAGCCGGGCAGCAGCCCGTCGAGACCGGGGAAGGCGACGGTGGTGGCCTCGGCGTGCGTCTCGGGGTCGATGTACTCCGGCTCCAGCAGCTCGGCGGCGAACCGGGCCATGTCGGTGGCCGTCGACACCCCGCCCGCCGCGGGCGAGCCGTCGAGCCGGGTGGAGCGCATGCCGAGCGGCGTGAGCACCGACTCCGCCAGGTACTGCGCGAACGGCATCCCGGTCGCGGCCGCGACGGTGGCGCCCAGCACCTCGAAGCCGGTGTTCGAGTAGATCCGCCGGGTGCGGGTGCGGCCTGCACGGCGTCGCCGGTGAACGCGAGGCCGGACGTGTGCGCGAGCAGGTGCCGCACGGTCGAGCCCTCCGGGCCGGCCGGCGTGTCCCAGTCGACCGCGCCCTCCTCGACCGCGATGAGCACCGCGTACGCCGCGAGCGGCTTGGTCACCGAGGCCAGCGGGAACGGGCGGTCGACGTCGCCGGCCGACGCGAGCAGCGCCCCGTCCGCGCCGACGACAACCGCCGCCGCGTGGTCGACGGGCCAGTCGAGGACGCGCCCGCGGCCGTGCGCAGGCTCTCGTGGACGTCACGCATCGCCGTACACCGGGATCGCCGCGCCGCTGATCGGGGCCGCGTCGGGCCCGCACAGAAAGACGATCACCTTGGCGACCGCCGCCGGCGCGACCGCCCGCGCCGCCTGCTCCGGCGACATCCACTTCCGGTTGGCCGGGGTGTCGATCGTGGAGGGGAGCACCGCGTTGACGCGGATGTGGTCGGCCCGCAGCTCGTCCGCGAGCACCGAGGTCAGCCGCACGACCGCGGCCTTGCTGGTGGCGTGCGCGAGCGGCGCGCGGCCCGACACGGCCGTCCGCGAGCCGACGGTGACGATCGCCCCGCCGCCGCGGGCGGCGAACCGCGGCGCCGCGGCCTGCGCCGTCCACAGCGCGGAGCCGAAGTTGGAGCGCCACAGCCCGTCGAGGTGGTCCTCGTCCACATCGGCCAGCGCCGCCGGTGCGAACCCGCCCGCGAGCCCGACCAGCGCGGTCGGCGTCACCGGCAGGGCGTCGACCTCGGCGAAGGCCGCCTGCACCGCCGCCCGCGCCGACAGGTCCGCGGCGACGGGGTGCACCCCGTCCTGCTTCCCGAGCGCGTCGAGCCGGTCACCGGGCCGGTCCAGGGCGACGACGGGCCGGCCGGCCGCCAGGAACTCGGCGACGACCGCATGGCCGAGCGCGCCGGCCGCGCCCGTCACGATCACTGCGTCCACGCGGCCATCCTGCCCGCCCGGTGGAAAGCTCGCGCGAGTGGCACGGGTCCGGGTCGGGACGTCCGGGTGGCGCTACCCGCCGTGGCGCGGCACGTTCTACCCGAGCGGCCTCGCCCAGCGCCGGGAGCTGGAGTACCTCTCCCGGCAGCTCGGCAGCGTCGAGATCAACGGCTCCTTCTACGCGTTGCAGCGGCCGGAGAGCTACCGCGCGTGGGCCGCGGAGACGCCCGACGACTTCGTGTTCGCGGTGAAGGGCGGCCGGTTCATCACGCACATGAAGCAGCTGCGCGACGTCGGGGTGCCGCTCGCCAACTTCTTCGCGTCCGGGGTGCTCGCGCTCGGGCCCAAGCTGGGGCCGGTGCTGTGGCAGCTCCCCGCCCGCCTCCCGTTCGACGCCGAGCGCGTCGCGGCGTTCCTCGCCGGGCTCCCGCGCACGACCGCCGCGGCGGCGGAGCTCGCCGCCGGGCACGACGAGCGGCTGGCGGGGCGCGCCCTCACCGAGACCGACGCCGACCGCCCGCTGCGCCACGCGCTGGAGGTCCGGCACCCGTCCTTCGTCCGGCCGGAGCCCGTCGCGCTGCTGCGGGAGCACGGCGTCGCGCTCGTCGTCGCGGACTCGGCCGGCACCTGGCCGTCCGTCGAGGAGACGACCGCCGACTTCGCCTACGTCCGGCTGCACGGCGACGCCGAGCTGTACGCGAGCGGCTACTCGCCCGATGCGCTGGACCGCTGGGCCGCGAAGGTGTGGACCTGGAGCGCGGAGCGCGACGTGTACGTGTACTTCGACAACGACGCCAAGGTGCATGCGCCGTACGACGCGATCGCGCTGGCGGACCGGCTCAGGCGGTCGCCGGCGCGGCGGCCGCCGCCTCGACGCGGACCCGGTGCGTGATCAGCATCCGCCGCCCGACGGCCATCAGCACGCCCGCCCCCAGCATCGAGCCGGCCGCGGCCAGCCAGGCCGTCGAGAACGAGTGGTGGGTGGCGAGGAAGCCGAACCCGATCGGCCCGACGAAGCTGCCGCCGTACACCCCGACCTGCACGATGGAGGTCGCGGCCGCGGGCGCGAGGGGTTGAGCCGCACCACGGCGAACTGCAGCAGTCCCGGCCACGACCACCCGAGCCCGAACGCCAGCACCGTCCCGATCACGAGCGCGGGGGAGCCGGGCACGGCCAGCAGCACCAGGCCGCCCGCGCCGAGCGCGAGGCTCCCGCCGACGACCGCGATGTGCCCGCCGGACCTGCGGTCCGCCAGCCAGCCGTTCACCAGCCGCAGCGTGAGCCCGACGACGCTGCCCATCGTCAGCGTGAGGCCGGCGAGGCCGGGGTCGATGCCGCGGTCCGCGGCGAACGCGACGAGGAACGTGCCGAGCGCCGTGGCCGGCCGGCGCCGAGGCCGCTGCGATGCCGATGACGGTGAGCGCGGCCGTCGCCCGGTCCTCCGGGACGGCCGACCGCTTGCGCGCCACGTTCTCCCGCGGCGTCACGAACAGCGCGCCCAGCGCGAGCGCGGCGACCATCACGTACGCCCAGCGCCAGCCGACCGTCAGCGCGACGGCCGGGACGGCGGCGCCGGCGAGCAGCGTGGCCACCGGGATCGCGGCCTGCTTGAGCCCGAACGAGAACCCCAGCCGGGCGGCCGGGACGTGCTCCGCGAGCGTCAGGTTGGACGAGAGCTGGCCGACGACGTTGCACCACGCGCCGCAGAGCAGGATCGCGACGAGCGCCGCGTACGAGTGGGCGAACGCCGCGATCGAGCTGGTCACGACCGCGACGCCGAGCACCGCGACCCGGCTCGTCGAGGCCGACCCGAACCGCTCCACGAGCCACCCGGCGGGCAGCGACGTGAGCGCGCTGATCCCGAAGTAGAGGGCGACGATCACGCCGAGGCCGGACGGGTCGAAGCCCAGCTCGTCGGAGATCTGCACGGCGAGCGCGCCGGTGAGGAAGATGGGCGTGACCGAGACCGTGGTGGTGGTGATGGCCCCGACCGCCGCCCGGCCCGCACTTGTCATATAAGTAATGCTAACGGCCAGCCGGGCGCGGTCGGGCCGCGATGGGACGGACGCCACGGAGGAGCCCCGCCCGCTTCCCTGCGACGTGAGTTCACTGAAACGCGACCGGACGATCTTGGTGAACGCTAGCTTGGCTACCGTCCCACCGCATCGCAAAGGTTGTGGATCTGTGCGGCGTGTTGTCGTCCTGTCCTTAATACTCGTGCTGTTGTGCTCGGGTGCGGCTGTTTCGCATTTCTCGACGGGTTCGGCGACGGCGGGCGGCGGCGATTTCGGGCCGCCCTCCTGCATCGGTACGTCGCGGCTGGCCGACGCATGGAGTTGCGTCGGAGCGATGTCGACCGCGGGTCTGGGCGTTGCGGACGTCTCGCGGCGCCCAGTTGTCGTCGATGTTCCAGCGGCAGCGGCCGCCCCGGGCGACTTCGACGACACCTTCTGCGAGAACGACAGCATCTGTTTCGCGCGAATCAGTGACTTCATCTCGATGGTCAAGGCGAACGCGCTTTACGGCGACGCCTCCGGTGTCATCGGATCCTTCGACGTGGTCCTCAGGGTCAACCTCAACGGCCGGTCGCCGCGCTACACCGCCAAGTTCATTCACGACACAGGTCCGGCCCTCACCATCGACCGAGTGCAGATCCAGTGTGTCGACGGCAACGGCGCCAGCCTGATCGACAGTGTCTGCGGGACCTTCGACCTCGCCGACCAACCGCGTGTCGACGCCGCATTCGACACCTACACCAGTCGGCTCATCAACACACCGCCACTCGTCGACGAGGGGCCCTACCACGCATCGATCGTTGGTGTCTTCCGGCCAGGTGGGACCGCACCCCGGCTGATCGCGCCCGTGCGGAGTGAGGAGTGGTTCTGTCCCACCGCCGGTGACCGGCGTTGCACCTTCAATTTCTGACCAGGCGGCCCTGATGTAGGGTGGGTGCCGGTTGTCGGTGGGTCCGATGGAATGGAATTCCGATATGGTGCTCGAGCGTTCCTGGGATCTCGTCCCCGTTCTCGACGACGCGGACCAGGCGCGGACATTGCTCGAAGTGCCGGACAACGGTTACGAGCTGTGCATCCTGTGGGCCGCGGTGCCGGACCACGCGCGCAGGCTGTCGGGGTCCGTCGGGTCCGAGCGCACCACCGTCACCCGGGTCGATCCGGGCACCGGGGAGCGGGTCCGATTCTCCCGGGCGCGCACCGCGGAGGAGGACGACGAGGTCTCCGAGCTCGTCAACGAGTTTCTGGCTGAGGCGCGGATCCCGGCCCGGCCGGGGCGGCACCGCTGGTTCCTCGTGCCGCCCGGCGACGTGACCGACTTCGGTGAGCTCGTCGCACTCGTCATGCAGCGGCACGGTTCCGACGAATCGGCGCCGAACGTTCTCCGGGCGGCCGAGGACGTGTTCCGGGATCTCTACTGATCCGCGTTCATCCGCGGATCCGGCTGCTCTCCCCGGACCACTCCTTCTCCCGCAGCTCGAACTTCTGCACCTTCCCCGTCGACGTCTTCGGCAGCTGCGCCACGAACTCGACGGCCCTGGGCGCCTTGAACCGCGCGATGCGCCCCTTGACGTGTTCGATCAGCTCCGCCTCGGTGGCCTGCTGCCCGTCCGCGAGCACGACGAACGCCTTCGGCCGCTCGCCCCACTCCTCGTCCGGCACGCCGACGACGGCCACCTCGACCACCGCCGGGTGGGTGGCGATGGCCTGCTCCACCTCGATCGTCGAGATGTTCTCCCCGCCGGAGACGACGACGTCCTTGGCGCGGTCGCGCAGCTCCACGTACCCGTCGGGGTGCATGACGCCCAGGTCGCCGGAGTGGAACCAGCCGCCCGCGAACGCGGTCTCGGTCGCGGCGGGGTCGTCGTAGTAGCCCAGCATCACGTTGTTGCCGCGCATCACGACCTCGCCCATCGTGGTGCCGTCGGCCGGGACGTCGCGCATCTCGGCGTCGACCACGCGCAGCCGGTCGGCGCACAGCATCCCGACGCCTGGCGGGCCACGCGCCGCGCGCGCTCCTCCGGGTCGAGGTCGGTCCAGTCGCGCTGGAACTGGTTCACCGAGTACGGCCCGTAGGTCTCGGTCAGCCCGTAGACGTGCACGATCCGGAAGCCGGTCCGCTCCGCCGCCGCGATCGTGGTCGGGGTGGGCGGGGCGCCGGCGGTCGTGATCGTGATCGGCCGGTCGAGCGGCCGGGCCTCGGGCGCGCGCAGGATCGCCGTGACGACGGTCGGCGCGCCGTTGAGGTGCGTGACGCGGTGCTCGCCGATCAGCCGCCAGACGGCGTCGCCGCGCACCTCCCGCAGGCAGACGTGGGTGCCGCCGACCGCGGTGAGCGCCCAGGGCGTGCACCAGCCGTTGCAGTGGAACATCGGCAGCGTCCACAGGTAGACGCTGTCGAACGTGTGGCCGGAGTGCACGACCTCGCCGAAGGAGTTGAGGTACGCGCCGCGGTGCGAGTACTGCACGCCCTTCGGACGGCCGGTCGTGCCGGACGTGTAGTTGATCGAGATGCAGCTCGTCTCGTCGCGACATCCCACGGCAGCGGCCTGTCGTTGCCGCGGGCGAGCAGGTCGTCGTAGGTGACGCCGCTGCCGGTGCCGTCGCCGGGGCTCGCCGGGTCGACGACCGTGATGATCTCCTCGACGCTCTCCAGGGCCCGCGCGACCGGCGCGAC
>MKJX01000143.1 GCA_001942415.1 Pseudonocardia sp. CNS-139 | reverse complement strand
GGGAACTCTGCCTGCGGGCGACGCTCGCCGACCGGCTTCTTCCGTCACCCCGGGAAGTGACGTAGTACCGTCGATTCCCATCCGGGAATCCAGCCGGGGAACCGCGGAGCCAGGACGGAGCCTTGGCCTTGGGGTTCCTTGGCCCCCCGGCCTTCCGGAACCAACCCCCCGGGGGGCCCCCCGGCCGGCCCCGGGGCCGGCCCCCGGCCGGGGTTGGCCTTCCGGGGGGTTTTCCCCTTCCGGAACCGGGGCCCGGAAGGAATTGCCCCGGTTTTCCCCTTCCAAAAGGTTCCGGGGCCCCGGTTGGCCTTGGCCCCCCGGTTCCCCCCGGGGAAGGCCCCGGCCAAGGGGCCCCCCGGGGCCGGCCAAGGCCGGCCCCGGAAGGCCAACCGGCCCCCGGTTCCGGCCGGGGAAGGCCTTGGGGGGGGGGAAGGGGCCGGCCCCCCGGCCGGCCAACCGGTTCCGTTCCAACCCCGGCCGGAACCGGGGCCCCAAGGGGTTGGTTGGGGTTTTCCTTAACCGGAACCCCCCGGAAAAGGAAAAGGTTCCGGAACCCCTTTTCCAACCCCCTTCCAAAAGGGGTTGGCCGGGGTTTTCCGGGGCCGGTTGGAAAACCGGCCCCAACCCCCCCCGGGGAACCGGTCCGGAACCGGGGGGCCCCGGTTTTCCGGAACCGGGGGGCCCCGGGGAACCAAAACCAATTCCTTCCGGGGTTCCTTCCGGCCCCGGTTGGGGGGGGCCGGGGCCCCTTCCAATTCCCCTTCCGGCCCCGGAAGGGGAACCGGGGCCGGAAGGGGGCCGGTTGGCCAAGGCCAACCCCTTCCAATTCCGGGGCCGGTGGAAGGCCGGGCCAAGGCCGGGGTTGGAAGGCCCCGGTTTTCCCCCCGGGGCCCCGGGGCCAAGGGGTTCCGGAAAACCCCGGCCTTCCGGCCGGCCAACCGGCCGGGGCCGGGGTTTTTTCCCCGGAAGGGGGGGGGGAAGGGGGAACCCCGGAAGGAATTGGCCGGAAAACCCCAATTCCGGCCCCCCCGGCCCCCCCCCGGAACCCCCCGGCCAAGGCCAACCCCCCGGGCCGGGCCCCGGGGTTGGGGCCTTGGAATTGGTTAAGGGGAAGGTTAACCCCGGGGGCCCCGGAACCCCGGAAGGGCCGGAACCGGCCGGCCGGCCGGGTTCCTTTTC
>MKJX01000142.1 GCA_001942415.1 Pseudonocardia sp. CNS-139 | reverse complement strand
CCCGCTGAAGCCTGGGCGACGCTGATCATCGCGGCGCTCATCATCGCGATCACGGGGTGGGCCTGCTCCGCGTGATCCTGCACCTGCGCCACGTCTCGAAGACGCTGGCCATCCTGGACGGCGGGGTCGCGGCCATCGCGGCCGCCACCTCCACCGTGCCGACGGTGCTGCCGTCGGTGAACGCCAACCTCGAGCCCGTGCGCGACTTCTGCGAGGCCGTCCGATGAATGTCGCGACCGGCTGGTACATCGGCTTCGGGATCGGGATCTTCGTGGTGCTCGTGGTCGTGGCGCTGGTCGTCCCGATCCTCGTGCTCGCGCACCGGATCGGGAAGCAGCGCCGGCCATCAACGCGGGCCTGCGGCAGGCGGAGGTCAACACCCGCCCGCTCGCCGCGCTCGCCACCACCATCGAGCACGCCGACGTCATCACCGCGGGCCTGGCCCGCGGCCGGCACCGGCTGGGAGGGTGACCATGGAGCTGTCGCCACAGGACGCCACCGCCTGGTGGGTCGCGATCATCGCCGGGTTCGTCGTGGTGCTCGCCGTCGCCGCGCTGCTCAGCCTGCTCGTCTACTTCGTGAGGATCATCGACCGGCGGGTGGCCGAGATCCGCGCCACGCTCGCCACGATCACGGAGAACACCGCGTCCACCGCCCTCATCCCGCAGACCGGCGACGCCGTCGACCGGGTGCTCGCCGAGGGTCTGCAGCACCACCTGTTCCTGGGGCGGGTGCTGCCGTCCATCCCGACCCCGGCCGCCGCGACGAACGGAGGTGCCCGGTCATGACCCTGCTCGTCGTGCTCACCGTCGTCGTCATCGCGCTGCTCATCGCGGGGCTGGCGATCTACCTGTTCTGGGTGGGCAGCCTGCTCCAGAACGTCGCCACGAACCTCGAGGCGTGCGACGAGAGCGTCCAGAAGATCAACAAGGACGCCGAGCTGATCGGCCCCGGCGTCGAGCACATCAACCGCTCCGGCGCCACGGTGGCCGGCGCCTGCCGCTGCTCTACGGCTTCGCCGAGAAGATCGTGGCGAAGGCGAGCCCCAACCGGTGCGCCCGGAGATCGCGGTCCCCGCGAGCGGCCGCCGCCGCAGCCGCCTCCACGAGGCGGTGGGCTACACCCCGCGCTGAACCCGCCCGACCCGGTTGCAGCAAAGCCACCCTCATGCCGTCCGGCTGCGTGAGGGTGGCTTTGCTGC
>MKJX01000141.1 GCA_001942415.1 Pseudonocardia sp. CNS-139 | reverse complement strand
GCGCCCGGGCAGCAGCTCGACGTGGCCGCCGCCGTCGCGTCTTCCAGCGGGACTGCACCGAGCGCGCCGCCGTCGCGCTGCCGCTGACCGTGCGGTCGCGGACTCCGCGGCGCGGGCCGAGATCGAGACGGCGTGGGGCCTGCCGGCCGGCGGGCTGTCGGCCATCCCCGGCCGCGACACCGACGAGATCCTCACGGCCGCCGCCGGCGGCGAGCTGGCCGCGCTGGTGGTCGGCGGCGTGGACCCGGCCGACCTGGCCGACCCGGAGGCCGCGCTCGCCGGGCTGCGCGAGGTGGGTTTCCTGGTCAGCCTGGAGATGCACACCTCCGCGGTCACCGAGCTCGCCGACGTGGTGCTGCCGGTGGCCCCGGACGTGCAGCGGGCGGGCAGCTACGTGAACTGGGAGGGCCGCCGCCGCGAGTTCGGCCCGGCCCTCGACGCGAGCGGCGTGCTCCCGGACTGCCGGGTGCTCGACACGCTGGCCGTCGAGATGGACGTCGACCTCTTCACGCAGACGCCGGCCGCCGCGGCCGGCGAGCTGGCGCGGATCGGGACGAGCGCCGCGGCGGCCCCGGCCGCGCCCGCGGTGCCCGCCGTCGGCCCGCTGCGCCCCGGCTTCGGCCAGGCGGTGCTCGCCACCTGGCGCCAGCTGGTGGACGACTCCTCGCTCGCGGTGGACGAGCCCGCGCTGGCCGGCACGGCCCGCCCGGCCACGGTGCTGCTGAACGCGGCCACGGCCGAGCGGCTCGGTGTCGCGGAAGGCGCCCCGGCCACGGTGCGCACCGCCCGCGGGGCCATCACGCTGCCGGTCGCGCTGGCCGACCTCCCCGACGGGGTGGTCTGGCTGCCGACGCGATCCGGTGAGTCCCAGGTCCGCTCCGTGCTGGGCGCGGGCCACGGCGATCTGGTGGGGGTGACGGCGTGACGACCGGCATCGTGCTCGCGCAGGCCCAGGAGGGCATGACGCGCACGCAGCAGCTGCTGGCCGACGACCCGATCTGGCTGATCCTGTTGAAGGTCGTGGCGCTCTTCGCCCTCGGCGTGGTGCTGACCCTCTTCATGATCAACTGGGAGCGCAAGGTGGTGGGCCGGATGCAGCAGCGTCCGGGCCCGAACCGCACGGGGCCCGGCGGGTGGCTCCAGTCCTTGGCGGACGGCCTCAAGCTGGCGTTCAAGGAAGACGTCATGCCCACGCACGCGGACAAGCGGGTGT
>MKJX01000140.1 GCA_001942415.1 Pseudonocardia sp. CNS-139 | reverse complement strand
GGCCTTGGCCTTGGCCTTGGCCTCCAAACGGAAAGGGGCCGGCCGGCCCCGGGGCCGGGGAAGGCCAAGGCCAAGGAAGGGGAAAAGGAATTCCGGAACCTTCCGGTTCCCCAACCGGGGTTGGAATTGGGCCGGGGCCCCGGAAAAGGTTCCCCAATTCCGGCCGGAACCGGGGTTGGGGTTGGGGTTCCGCCCCTTTTGGTTCCCGGGGCCAACCGGGCCCCGGCCGGAACCGGTCCGGTTCCGGAAGGGGGGGGGTTGGGGAACCGGCCGGCCAACCAACCGCCAACCAATTGCCAAGGAATTGGCCCCGGTTTTCCGGGGCCGGGGCCAACCCCAACCCCGGCCGGGGCCCGGAACCAACCGGTTTTCCGGAAGGAACCGGGGGCCAACCCCCGGGGGCCCCGGCCGGGGCCCCTTGGGGGGGGCCGGGGCCAACCGGAACCGGACCGGAATTCCAATTCCGAACTTTCCGGTCCGGAATTCCCAAGGCCAAGGGTTCCGGGCCGGGCCTTCCGGCCTTGGCCGGGGGAAGGGGGCCCCTTGGGGAACCAACCCCTTGGGCCAACCGGCCGGAAAAGGGGCCCCGGAACCGGGGCCAAAACCTTGGCCGGCCGGAATTCCGGAACCTTAACCGGCCGGTTTTCCCCAACCAATTGGAATTCCCCTTGGCCTTGGGGGGGGCCGGGGCCAATTCCCCTTCCAACCGGGGTTCCGGCCCCGGCCCCAACCCCGGGGCCCCGGCCGGGGCCGGTTCCGGGCCCCCCAACCGGGGGGAAAACCTTGGGGTTCCGCCCCGGGGCCCCAAGGCCGGAACCAACCCCCCAAGGTTCCGGAAAATTGGTTCCAACCAAAAGGTTCCAACCCCCCAACCAATTGGAAGGCCGGCCTTAACCTTTTAAGGCCGGGGGGTTGGAATTCCAAAAAAAACCTTAACCGGCCTTGGCCGGTTGGGGCCGGCCAAGGTTTTCCTTCCGGTTGGTTTTCCCCTTGGTTCCCGGTTCCGGCCAACCTTGGAATTCCCCTTCCGGGGCCCCTTCCGGCCCCGGGGCCCCCCGGGGCCGGTTCCCCGGCCCCGGCCTTCCCCTTCCCCCCGGCCCCAATTCCCCCCGGTTCCGGGGAAGGGGCACCCCACCCCGGTCCCCCCGGCCTTCCCCACGGCCCTTCCGCCCGGCCCCTTCCGACCCGTGGCCGGGGGCCGGCCCGGGCCTTC
>MKJX01000139.1 GCA_001942415.1 Pseudonocardia sp. CNS-139 | reverse complement strand
TTTCTAAGGAGCTCACCGTGTTGGTGGGGTTGGACCCTCGAGTAAGCGGCCGCGCCTTTTTTTGGGGTGGTGGTTGGTGAAGTGGGGTTTCTCCTTCTTTGATGAAGCGGCGCCGGGTTGGTTTGGTTGTCGCGCTGGGTGGAACATTGAGATCTTTCCGCTGAAATGTGTTTGGGCTTGGCACACTGTTGGGTCCTGAGAAGACATCTGCTGGTTGGTGGGTGGTTCTCGCTCCTGATCGGGGTTGTCTAACGCGTTCTGTGTGGGCGTGGTGGCGGCTGTGGCGGTTGGGGTGTGGTTGTGTGTTGAGTGTTGCATAGTGGATGCGAGCATCTTGTTGTGGTCAAGTATGTAAGGGCACATGGTGGATGTCTGGGCATCAGGAGCCGATGAAGGACGTGGGAGGCCGCGATAGTCCTCGGGGAGTTGTCAACCTAGCTGTGATCCGAGGGTTTCCGAATGGGGTAACCCGGCACCCGTCATGGGGTGTCACCGTGCACTGAATTCATAGGTGTACGGGGGGAACGTGGGGAAGTGAAACATCTCAGTACCCACAGGAAGAGAAAACAAAATGTGATTCCGTGAGTAGTGGCGAGCGAAAGCGGATGAGGCTAAACCTTGGTCGTGTCAAGCCGGCAGGCGTTGCGGTTGGGGTGTTGTGGGATTTTCTCGTGGTGGTGCTGCCGCGCTGCCGAAGTCATGGGTTTGTGTTAGTGGAAGACTTCTGGAAAGGGTCGCCGTAGTGGGTGAGAGCCCCGTACGCGAAAAACACAGGCCGTGGTTTGGGGATTGTTCCCGAGTAGCAGCGAGCTCGTGGAATTTGCTGTGAATCTGCCGGGACCACCCGGTAAGCCTAAATACTTCCTGGTGACCGATAGCGGACTAGTACCGTGAGGGAAAGATGAAAAGTACCCCGGGAGGGGAGTGAAATAGTACCTGAAACCGTGTGCCTACAAGCCGTCAGAGCCTTTTTGGGGTGATGGCGTGCCTTTTGAAGAATGAGCCTGCGAGTTATGCTTCGTGGCGAGGTTAACCCGGGTGGGGTAGCCGTAGCGAAAGCGAGTCTGAATAGGGCGTGTAGTCGCGGGGTGTAGACCCGAAGCGGAGTGATCTACCCATGGCCAGGGTGAAGCTACGGTAAGACGTGGTGGAGGCCCGAACCCACCAGGGTTGAAAACCTGGGGGATGAGCTGTGGGTAGGGGTGAAAGGCCAATCAAACTCC
>MKJX01000138.1 GCA_001942415.1 Pseudonocardia sp. CNS-139 | reverse complement strand
GCTCTGCGGGGAGAACGCGCCGGCAAGTCCACGCTGATGAAGATCCTCTACGGCATGCAGCAGCCGGACGAGGGCACGATCACCGTCGACGGCGCCGAGGTCCGGTTCCGCTCGCCGGCCGACGCGATCAAGGCCGGGATCGGCATGGTGCATCAGCACTTCATGCTGGCCGACAACCTCACGGTGGCCGAGAACATCCTGCTCGGCGCCGAGGCCCAGCTCGGCATCGGCGCGGCGGCCCGGCGGCGCATCGCGGAGCTGTCGGGCACGGTCGGGCTGAGCGCCGGGCCGGGTGTGCTGCTCGAACGGCTCGGGGTGGCCGACCGCCAGCGCGTCGAGATCGTCAAGGTGCTCTACCGCGCCGCCGCACCGTGATCCTCGACGAGCCGACCGCCGTGCTCGTCCCGCAGGAGGTCGACGAGCTGTTCGACACCCTGCGCGGGATGCGCGCCGAGGGCTACACGTTCCTCTTCATCTCCCACAAGCTCGACGAGGTGCGGGCGATCGCCGACGCGATCACGGTGATCCGCCGCGGCACGTCGGTCGGCACGGCCGACCCGCGCACGGTCACCACCCGCCAGCTCGCGGAGATGATGGTCGGCAGCGAGCTGCCCTCCCCGGAGACGCGCGAGTCGACCGTGACCGAGCGCGAGGTGCTGCGCGTCGCCGGGCTGGAACTGGCGGCCGAGGGCGGCGGCCGGCCGGTGCTCGCGGGCGTCGACCTCGTGGTACGCGCGGGCGAGGTGCTCGGCATCGCCGGCGTCGAGGGCAACGGGCAGACCGAGCTGGTCGAGACGATCATGGGCATGCGCCGGGCCACCGCGGGCACCGTCGCCGTCGGCGGGAAGGACCTCAGCCGCGCGCACACGCTGCAGCGGCGCGAGGCCGGCATCGGCTACGTCCCGGAGGACCGCACGCGCCACGGCCTGCTCGCCACCCAGCCGCTCTGGGCCAACCGGATCCTGGGCTATCAGAGCCGCAAGCCGGTGGCCCGCGGCGGCGTGCTCGGCCTGCTCGACCGGGCCGCCGCGCGCCGCGACACCGAGCGGATCGTCGTGGAGTTCGACGTCCGGACGCCGGGCGTGGACGTGCCCGCGGCGGCGCTGTCGGGCGGCAACCAGCAGAAGCTCGTCGTCGGGCGGGAGCTGTCCGGCGAGCCGGTGCTGCTGATCGCCTCCCACCCGACACGCGGCGTGGACGTCGGCGCGCAGGCCCGGATCTGGGACGAGCTGCGCCGGCCGGC
>MKJX01000137.1 GCA_001942415.1 Pseudonocardia sp. CNS-139 | reverse complement strand
AACGGCAGCAGCAGGTGCTGGCGGCCGTGCTGGGCCAGACCGTGTCGGACACGGCCCTGCTCGACGTCCCGCGGCTGGGCACGCTGCGCACCGCGCTCGGCGAGGCCGTCGTCACCGACGGCGCCGGGCTGGACGAGATGCTGGCCCTGTCACGCACGCTGAGCCGGCTCGACGCGGACGGCGTCACGTTCGCGACGGTGCCGACGGGCCCACCGGACAACCGCGGCAACGCCACGCTGCTCGACACCGACGCCGCCGACCTCTTCACCGCCCTCCGCGGCGACGGCCCGCTGCCCGAGGCCGCGACGAACCCGCCGCCGCCGGACACCGGGCCGACGCCCGCGGACGTCACGGTCGAGGTCTTCAACGCCTCGGACCGGTCCGGGGTGGCGGCGCAGGTCGGCGAGACGCTGCGCTCGCTCGGCTTCGTGGTCGGCAACGTGGACAGCGCGGACGAGCCCATCGCCGACACGGTGATCCGCTTCTCCCCCGACCAGGAGGCCGCCGCGACGCTGCTGGCGGCGACGGTGCCGTCCGCGACCACGGTCCCGGAGGCGGGCGGCACCGGGCTGCTGCAGCTCATGCTCGGCCGCTCGTTCGACGACGAGGTGCGCGCCCCGGCCGAGCCCGTCGCGCTGCAGGCGACGACGACAACCCGGGCGGCCGAGGAGTCCACGGCGGCCTGCTCGTGAGATCCCTGTGAGGTGGTCGGCGACATTCACCGTGGGTTCACGGTCCGATACGACCGAATGACCTCCGCGGCCCTAGGCTCTTGTCATGCGTGACGTCTACCAGGAGCAGCTCGACGACCTCGCCGACAGCCTGGCGGGCATGTGCGACACCGTCGCCGAGGCGATGGAGAAGGCCACCCGCTCCCTGTTGGAGTGCGACCTCCACCTCGCCGAGGAGGTGATCACCGACGACACCGGCGTCGACGACCTGCGCGCGTCGGCCGAGGAGAAGGCGTTCGCGCTCCTCGCGCTGCAGGCGCCGGTGGCGACCGACCTGCGGATCGTGGTGTCCGCCATCCACGGCGCCGGCGACATCGAGCGCATGGGCGACCTCGCACTGCACGTCGCCCAGGCGGCCCGCCGCCGGCACCCCCAGCCGGTGCTGCCCGAGGAGGTCGCGCCCTACTTCGCCGAGATGGGCCGGGTGGGTGTCGCTCTCGCGCACAAGGCCGGCGAGGTCATCCGCACCCGCGACCTCGCCCGGGCCGCGGAGCTGGAGACCGACGACGACG
>MKJX01000136.1 GCA_001942415.1 Pseudonocardia sp. CNS-139 | reverse complement strand
CGGCGACATCGACGTGGCGGTCGTCGCGTTCGGGCTGCTCGGCGACAACGAGAAGGCCTGGACCGACGTCGACACGGCCGTCGAGCTGGCCCAGGTGAACTACACCGCGTCGGTGTCGGTCGGGGTGGCGCTGGCCGAGAACCTGCGCGAGCAGGGCCACGGGCACATCGTCGCGCTGTCGTCGGTGGCCGGTGAGCGGGCGCGCCGCTCGAACTTCGTCTACGGCTCCACCAAGGCCGGCTTCGACACGTTCTACTCGGGGCTCACCGAGGCGCTGCGCCCGCTCGGGGTGGGCGTCACGGTGGTGCGGCCCGGGTTCGTGAAGTCCCGGATGACCGAGGGCCTGACGCCGGCGCCGCTCGCCGTCACGCCCGAGGCCGTCGCCGCGATCGCGGTGGACGCCGTGCGCAACCGCCGCGAGCTGGTGTGGGCACCGGCCCAGATGCGGCTGGTGATGAGCGTGCTGCGGCACCTGCCGCGGGCCGTGTTCCGCCGCCTCCCCGTGTGAGCCACATCACCCTCGGGTGAGCGGGCCGCACGTCGAGATCGGCACGGTGGGTACGACCGGTTCGCGACGGTGCCCACGGGCGGCACCCGCAGCAGAGGAGACCTGCCGTGAAGTACATGCTGATCATGCAGCTCAACCCGGCGGCGTTCGACGCGCTCACGGAGGAGCAACGCGAGGCGGTCATGACCGGCCACGAGGCGTTCATGGACACCATCAAGGCCTCCGGCGAGATCGTCCAGACGCACGCGCTGGGAATGCCCGCCGACTCCGCCGTGGTGCGGGTCCGGGACGGCGTGCCGGTTGTGACCGACGGCCCGTTCCTGGAGGCCAAGGAGTTCATGGGCGGCTACTACATCGTCGACTGCGCCACCCGCGAACGGGCGCTGGAGCTGGCCGCGATGATCCCGGACGCGGCGGTGGACGGGCTCGCGATCGAGGTGCGCCCGATCGTCTTCACCGCGTGGCCGGCCGACTGACCCCCCTCCGGCCAGCCGGCCGACCGTTCCTCTAGGTGCGCAGCGCGCCCCGGATGTACTGCGCACGTTCGTAGTCCGCCCAGTCGCCCGCCCGGTGGGAGGGGCGGCGCCGCTCGGCGGCGATGAGCGCGGCGGCGAGCGTCGCGGGCCGGCCCGCGGTGGCCGCGTGCGCGCCCGACCCGGCGATGTCGGGCACCAGCCCGCGGGACGCCGCCAGCGCGCGGCGCTTGGCCGCCAGCCGGGCCGCCGCGGTGGCCAGAGCCCCGTCCGCGGACGCCCCGACG
>MKJX01000135.1 GCA_001942415.1 Pseudonocardia sp. CNS-139 | reverse complement strand
CCGCCGGCCGGGGCCAACCCCGGGGTTTTCCCCAAGGGGAAAAGGAATTGGTTCCGGGGCCCCAAGGGGTTCCCCGGGGGGAAAAAACCGGCCTTCCGGTTGGCCAAGGCCTTCCGGGGCCGGTTCCGGAATTGGGGCCCCAACCGGCCAACCCCCCCCGGAAGGTTAACCAACCGGTTTTCCCCGGCCTTCCCCAACCCCGGCCGGAATTTCCGGCCGGCCGGCCGGGGTTGGCCGGGGAACCGGGGGGCCGGGGGGTTGGCGGAAGGGGAAGGGGAACCGGCCGGCCGGTTTTTCCTTCCGGTTAAGGTTCCGGCCGGGGAAAACCGGCCGGGGGCCGGCCGGCCAAAAAGGGGCCCCCCCCCAACCCCGGGGTTGGCCGGCCAAGGCCGGCCGGTTTTCCTTCCGGGGCCGGTTGGTTGGCCAAGGCCGGAAAAGGGGAACCTTCCCCGGAAAAGGGCCCCGGTTTTCCTTGGAACCCCCCGGGGAACCTTCCGGTTTTCCGGCCCCGGTTGGCCGGCCAATTCCGGAAGGCCGGGCCCCTTAACCAATTCCGCCGGCCGGTTGGCCCTTGGCCCCGGGAAAAGGAAGGTTGGTTCCGGCCGGAATTCCTTCCCCGGCCGGGGCCCCTTGGTTCCGGCCGGCCAACCGGCCTTCCGGTTCCAAAACCAAAACCCCTTGGGGTTGGGGTTCCGGGGCCGGTTCCAACCCCGGCCCCGGGGCCTTAACCGGAAGGAAAAGGAAAAGGCCTTCCGGAAGGAATTCCGGTTCCGGGGCCGGTTCCGGGGTTTTAACCCCGGCCGGTTGGGGCCGGTTTTGGAAAAGGGGGGCCTTCCGGAAAACCCCTTGGGGAAGGTTTTCCGGCCGGCCTTCCGGGGTTCCAATTGGTTCCGGGGCCGGTTAAGGGGTTCCTTCCGGGGCCGGAAAAGGTTCCCCGGTTCCAACCGGGGGCCGGTTCCGGGGTTGGAAAACCGGCCGGTTCCCCGGAACCGGTTGGCCCCCCAAGGGGTTAACCGGCCGGGGCCGGAATTCCGGCCGGAATTGGCCGGGGTTCCGGCCCCGGGGTTGGCGGGGGGCCGGTTGGCCGGCCCCCCGGCCGGCCGGAAGGCCGGTTCCCCAAGGCCCCGGCCAACCAAGGCCTTGGCCGGCCGGTTAAGGAACCAACCGGCCAATTCCCCAAGGTTTTCCGGGGCCAACCGGAAGGCCGGCCCCTTCCGGAACCGGTTCCGGAACCCCGGAAGGCCCCCCTTTCCCCAAGGTTCCCCCGGCCCAAGGCCTT
>MKJX01000134.1 GCA_001942415.1 Pseudonocardia sp. CNS-139 | reverse complement strand
TGGGGGGTGGCCGACCAGCGCGCCCTGGACGTCGTGGAGTACTGGCTCGCCAACAACGTCGGTGCGGACTTCCTGGCCGTCGACGGCGGCACGAGCACGCGGCAGGAGACCCGCCCGGAGCGGGTGGACGTCGGCGCCCAGAAGTTCGCCGACCTGACGGCGTGGGTGCGTGAGCGCAGCCCGCTCGCGATCTGGTGGGCGGAGTTCTACCCGGACGTCCCCGAGTCGCACGAGGACGAGGCCGGGCCGGAGAGCCCGGCGAGCGCGGTCGCGACGCTCGCGGCGGTGGCCGCGTACGCGGAGTCCGAGGTCTCGGTCGCGCTGCTGTGGGGCCCGCAGGCGCACAGCCTGGAGTACGCGGCGCTGTGGACCGACAGCACCCGCCCCGAGGGCGGCCACCCCACCCCGCTCACGGAGGCCTGGCAGTGGCTCGTGCCGCGGTTGGCCGACGGTGAGGTCGAGATCGGCCGCTCGCCGAACGTGCCGCTGCTCGCGTTCCGCGCCGACGACGGCGTGGTGCTGGTCAACCTCACCGGCGACCCGGTCCAGATGGAGGACGGCGACGAGGTGCCCCCCTGGGCGATCCTGGTGACGGACCGCACCGACTGACGGCCCAACGTCACAGACCTCCGGTACCCGGCACACATGTTCTGACGTGTGCGCGGAGTACCGGAGGTCTGCGACGTGTATCAGGCTGCCTGGTCGAGCCAGACCGTGGAGAAGAACATGTCGCGGGAGACGTACCGGTCGATGCCCTTCACGGACGGGTCGGCGATCGTGGCCAGGTAGCCGCGGGAGAGCCAGCAGGCGATGAGGTCCTGGTTCACCCGCAGCTCCACCTCCTGGTACGCGCGGGTCCGCTCGGCCTCGTCGCTGGTGCGGGCGGCCGTGTCGAGCAGCGCGTCGACCTCCGGGTTGGAGTACTTGCCGTAGTTCGTGTTGCCGCCGGTCCGCACGAGCCGGGACGCGCCGGGGAACGGGGCGTCGAACATGCTGACGGTGGTGGTCAGGTCGAAGTCGCCGCTCTGCACGACCTGCGAGGAGTACTGCGCGAGGTCGTAGAACTGGAGCTGGACGTCGACGCCGACGGCCGCGAGCTGGGCCTGCACGAACTCGGCGAACGGCACGCGGGCGTCGTGGTCTTGAGCGTGAAGTCGGGGTTCCCGCCGCCGGCCCGGAACTCCTCGATGAGCTGCCGCGCGCGCTCGGGGTCGTACGTCGGCCAGGCCTGGGACGCCGCCTCCGTGTGGTACGGGCTGGAGGCGTCGAAGAGGCTGGTGGAC